>JAEWLQ010000022.1 GCA_023457495.1 Pseudomonadota bacterium | reverse complement strand
TGGGTGGGGGGGGGGGGGGGGCCCGCCCCCCCCCCCCCCGCTGAATCGCCCTCGCCCGCGACGATCCGCGTCGCGACGTTCAACGCCAGCCTGAATCGCGACACCGAAGGCGGATTGCGCAAGGCCGTTTCGACTCCCGACGACCCGCGGGTCCGCGCCGTCGCGACGATCATCCGGATCGTGCGCCCCGACATCCTGCTGCTGCAGGAATTCGATTACGACGCCGACGGCGTCGCGCTGCGCGACTTCCAGGCAAACTACCTGTCGCGGCCCGGCACGGGCCCGGCGCCCATCGAATACCGGTACTCGTTCTTCGCCGAATCGAACACCGGCATGCCCTCGGATTTCGATCTCGACAACGACGGCAGGATCGGCGGTGGCGGCGATGCGCTCGGGTTCGGCGCGTTCCCGGGGCAATACGGCATGGTCGTGTTGTCGAGATTCCCGATCGACCGCGAGCACGTGCGCACCTTCCGCAAGTTCCTGTGGCGCGACATGCCCGGCGCGCTGTTGCCCGACCGGCCGGAAACTCCGGAGCCCGGCGACTGGTACTCCGCCGAGGAACTCGCGGTCCTGCCGCTGAGCTCCAAGAGCCACTGGGACATCCCGGTGCGCATCGGCGCCAGAACCCTGCACCTGCTCGCGAGTCACCCGACGCCGCCGGCCTTCGACGGAGCCGAGGACCGCAACGGCCTGCGCAACCACGACGAGATCCGCTTCTGGAAGGACTATCTATCGGGCCGCGATGCGCGATATATCCGCGACGACGCCGGCCGGCGCGGCGGCTTGGGCGGCAAGTCGTTCGTGATCATGGGGGATCTCAATTCGGATCCGGCGGACGGCGACAGCCGGCACGAATCGATCCGCGCACTCATCGCTCATCCGCGCGTCGCCGGGACCCATGTTCCGCGCAGCGCGGGGGCGGCGCAGGCGTCCATCCTGCAGGGCGGCGTGAACCAGAGCCATCGCGGCACGGACAGCGATACCGCCGACTTCAACGACCGCACCGCCGGCAATCTGCGCGTCGACTATCTACTGCCGTCCGTCGATCTCACTGTCTGCGGTCACGGCGTGTTCTGGCCGAAGCCTGACGACGCTCATGCGGAACTCGTCTGGGGCAGCCCGCCGCCGAGCTCGGATCACCGGCTGGTGTGGATGGACATCACCGCAGGCGCAGCTCGATGCCCACCGGGCAGTGATCCGACAGCCAGCGGTTCTTCGCCGTCTCGTCGTTGAAGACGACGCGCACGAAGGAGCTCTTCACGGCATCCTTCGCGAGATCGCGCCCGAGCAGGATCGTGTCGATGTACTCGCGCCATTCGCTGTCCGTGGTGCACGGAACGAACTTCCTGCGGGCCGTCACGTCCGTGAGGCGCGCCGCGGCCGGCTCTCCATCGGAGATTTCCGCGTAGACATTGAGCTGGCGCCCTTCGCGGTCGCGCGCCGGACCCTTCTCGAGAGAGAAGCGGCGATTGAAGTCGCCCAGCAATCCGAACCGCCGGCCCGCGTTCGCCTGGGCGTCGATCCAGGCCTCGAGCGGAGGTACTTGCTTCGAAAGCAGATCGCAGTTGCGGCCGGTCGCGCTCAAGGGACCCGCGGGGCACCCGGACTTCAGGTGCACCGACATCAGCGTGAATTCATTGCGGGTTCCGGGAAAGAACGTCGCGACGACGCCGCGCCGCACGGCATTGTCGAGCGACAGGGGCTCGTATTCCGCCTCGCAGCGGAACGGCAGTCCACGACGGATGGCGAAGCCGTTCTTCTGCGCATGCGCGCGCGTCGAGAAACAGAAGTCGTATCCGGGAAACACCTGCGCGGCGGCCGCGGGCCCATCTACTTCCTGCAGCGCGACGATGTCGGCGCGCAGCTCGGTGGCCGTCTTGCGCAGCGCTTCGTAGTCGTCGCCGTTGCGCGGCTCGCGCTTCGTGATCGCGCAGGGCAGCGTGCGATCGTCGCCGCCGACCATGCCGCCGTTCTGCGCGCAGTCCTTGCGCAACGCGACGTGCGTTTCGGGCGTCATCAGGTATTCGATGTTCCAGGTCGCGATGCGCACGCGATCCGGATCGCCCGACCATGGAATGTCGCCCGGCAATGCGAGCGTCGGACTCGCCGTGCGCAGCCCGGCGTATTTCTCCTCGAGCGAGCCGAAGGGCGCGGTCCACGAGCCGTAGATGGGATTCGGCAGCAGGAACCAGGTCGAACCGAACCGCGGCGCGAGCCGTGCGCGGTCCGCGACAAAGGCGCGCGGATCGACGAAATCGCCGAGGTCGTCGCCGACCATCGCGACGATGCGGTAGTTGGCCGCGATGAACGCGCGGCGCGCCGTTTTGCCCGAGACCCACTCGGGCCGTTCGGCGCGCAACAACAGGCGCTCCGGATCGGGCGCGGGGTCGATCCCGAGCGTCACGAGATTGCGCATCGTGGCGGTCTTCGCCGGGCATGCGTCGTCGGCCGTCGGCGGAGGCGTCGCGCAGTCCCGGTTGGAGATGTAGAACACGGTGTGCCCGAGCCGGCGCGCGAGCGCGATGAAATCGCGCGCGCCCGGAATCGCTTCGGCTTCCCCCGCTTTCACCCATTCGCCCCAGGTCAGCGGGTTGAAATTGGAGCGATCACGCAGCAACCGGGCCTGGTAGACGGAGTTGTCGAGCACCGTTTCGTCGAGGTCCAGCACGACCGCGGTGGGCAATCGCGCGAGAACGTCCGCCAGCACTTCGGACTGCTCGAGCGCCGCGCTGCCCGGCGCGGGCGCCGCGATCCTTTCAGCCGCCTGGCGGTAGACCTGCTCGGTGATGGCGCGGTATTCCGGGGCGCGCTGCATCCACAACGTGGCGTTCAGTGTTTCGCGGCCAGTCCAGTCTTCGGCCCGCGCCGGCAAGACGATGCAGCAACCCAGTACGAACAACCAGACTCGCGCCATGAATCCTCCGCTGATCCCGCGCGGAGTATTCCAGACTTCGGGCGGCGTTCGAAGGCGTCAGCCGGTTTCGGCGAAGGTATTGCCGTTCTGCCAGTCGTTTTCCAGCAGATCGATGCTGTCCACGCGTAGATAGCGCAGCGCTTCGCCGGCGGTACAGGGCCGTGCGAACAGGAAGCCCTGCGCGAGATTGCAGCCCATCGTCCGCAGGATCTCGAGCTGCTGCCAGGTCTCGATTCCCTCGGCGACGACCTGGATGTTCAGGCTGCGCGCCATGGCGATGATCGCGCTTACGATCGCATGATCCGAAGGATCCGTGGCGATGTCGCGCACGAAGCTGCGGTCGATCTTGAGCGAGTCGACGCGCCAGCGCTTGAGGTAGGACAGCGAGGAATAGCCGGTGCCGAAGTCGTCGATGGCGATCTTGACGCCCAGGTCGCGCAGCGCCGCCAGCGCATCTTCGCGGAACTCGCCCGAGCGGTTCTCGAACAGCGAACCTTCGGTGAGCTCGAGCGCGATGAGCTGCGGCCCGATGCGGTGCTGGCCCATGGCCTGCTGGATCAGCTCGCGCAGCTTGGTGCGCTCCAGCTGAACGGCGGACACGTTCATGCTCACCGGCACCAGGTGCGCATCCTTTTCGCGCCACGCGGCAATGTCATTGACGAGGCGATCGAGCACGAACTGGCCAATGGGAATGATGAGTCCGGTCTCTTCGGCGACTTCGATGAATCTTTCGGGAGAGACGTAGCCCTGCGAAGGATGTTTCCAGCGCAGCAGGGCCTCGAGCCCGGCGACCCGCCGCGTGTGGATGTCGATGATCGGCTGGTAGTGCACGTCGAACTGGTTGAGCTTGAGTGCGGTGCGCAGCGAGGTCTCGATGGTCACGCGTTCCTTCAGGATGCGGTCCATCTGCGGGCTGAAGACCTGGAAGTTGTTCCGGCCCATGTCCTTGGCCTGGTACATGGCCGTGTCGGAGTGTTTGAGCAGTTCGACCATGGTCGCGCCGTCGCGCGGGAACATGCTCACGCCGATGCTCACCGTCGCGACCAGCGCGCGGCCGTCGATCATCACCGGCGCGGAGAGGACCTCGTTGATGCGCGTGGCGGCGATGGCGATCTCGTCCGGCGATCCCACGCGATGCAGCACGACCACGAACTCATCGCCCCCCATGCGCACGACGATGTCGGAGGGACGCACGGCCGCGCGCACGCGCTTGGCGATCTCCTGCAGCAACTTGTCGCCGACTTCGTGGCCGCGCGAGTCGTTGATGTGTTTGAAGCGGTCGAGGTCGAGGAACAGCACCGCCAGCATCTGTCCGGATTCGCGGCAGCGCGCCAGCGCCTCCGGCAGATGGGCCTGCAGGAACAGGCGGTTCGGCAGGCCGGTCAGGTGATCGTGATTGGCGAGCTTGTCGAGACGCTGCTGGTTGGCGAGCAACTGGGTCTGCGCCTTCTTTCGCTCGGACAGGTCGCGCATGAGATAGGAGACGAGGCGACGGTCGCTCGACTCGATGGGCACGCAGCTCACTTCGACGTCCATCTGGCGCCCGTCCTTGAGCCACTGCACGAGCTCGATGCCGCGTGAGGGCTCGACGCGCGCCAGGGTCGCGATGACGGGATCCTGCGAATCATTCGGGCCGCGCAGCACGGACAGGATCGATCGCCCACGCAGCTCGTCGAGCGTGAAACCGAGTTGCTCTTGCACCGCCGGGTTCGCATCGACGATCTCGCCGGTGCGCGCGTCGGCGACCAGCAGGCCGTCCTGCGCCTGCTCGATGATGGCGCGGTAACGCGATTCGAGCGATAGCCGGTCCGCGTCGAGGCGGCGCGAGCGCGCCACGAGCAGCAGCGCGACGATCGTGAAGCCGCCGATCAGCAGGCCGAGCAGGATGGTCTGATAAAGCGTGGTGCGTGTGGCCTGCGCGTATGCGGTGCGCGGAATTTCGAGCTGGATGAGCCACACCGGCGTGCCGACCTGGTCGCGCAGGATCAGGTAACCGTTGAGGTGCCCGCGCCCCGCAACACGCGTTTGCAGATTCGCGGTGAGGGGCGAGCTGCGTACCCAGTCGCGTACATCGTCGGGCACTCCGGACCGCTCGAGATTCGAGACGGGATATCCCGACACCGGCCAGGGCGAATAGCGGCCGATTCGATCGATGACCGCAGGCGAGAAGGCGCGCGCAAAGGCGATCCAGCCGACGGTCTGCACGCCACCGGCGCGTGAGATGACGGGGCGTACGACGAACAGGCCGGGCCCGCGCGCCCGCTGCACGATGCCGCGCAGATTGTCGGAGTGGCTGCCGAGCTGGCCCGACGTGACGCCCTGCTTGATCGCCGCGAGCAGATCCGGATCCGGCGGTATCTCGTACTCCTGCATGGCGCCGGCATCGATCGCGAGCGACAGGCGAGTCTCGAGGTTGCGATCGAGGATGAGCAGGGTGTCGACCTCGAAGCGCACGAGCGCCGCGGGCCCCACCGAGTCCTGAAAGTAGTTAGGGCGATTGCCGAGCGCGAACTGCGCGGTTTCTCCCCAGAACGAGTAGTCGCCGACGGCGGCGTACAAGTCGTCCAGCTCGGCGGCGAAGCCGCGCTCGAGCTGATGGCTCTGCATGTAAACGTCACGCGACTCGATGTCGCTCACGTTCATGAGCCAGGCGCGCTGCGACCAGCCATAGAAGACGATGAGAATGATGGCGACCACCGCCCCGATGACGGGCAATGGAGATCCTCGTGTTTTCGTTTTCGGTTCGCTTACGCGGGTCATAACGTGAACTGGGTCACGTGGCCATTCCGGACAAGAAAGCAGTGTGCCGGGACCGGCGGAAAGACGGCGTGAACCGCAGACGATTTCGTGACATTGCGGCGCCCGGAACGGCCTCGATTCCCCGCCGGGCAGCCGTTGCGATTGGCCGGTGCAGGCCGCAGAATGACACCGGTTTCCAGCGCGCACCCTTCCGGACAGTCCGGCCCCCCGCCCCGGCGTCGCAATCATTTGCCGCGCCGGTTGCCGGTCCGCGAAAATGCCGCCTCGTTAGACACCGGAGATCATCGATGAACAAGGATCGGATGAGCGTGCTGGCCGCCATGATGGAGCAGGGAGTGATTCCTGTTTTCTATCATCCCGACGTGGAGGTCTGCAGGAAGGTCATCCAGGCCTGCGCGAACGGCGGTGCGAAGTGCATCGAATTCACCAACCGCGGCGATTTCGCCTCGCATGTCTTCTACGAAGTCACGCGGCATTTCGACAAGGCCGATCCTTCCGTGATCATGGGTGTCGGCTCGATCGTCGACGCCCCCACCGCGGGCATCTATATCGCCAATGGCGCGAAATTCGTCGTCGGTCCCATCCTCAATGCCGACGTCGCCAAGGTCTGCAACCGGCGCTGCATCCCCTATTCGCCCGGCTGCGGTTCGGCGAGTGAGATCTCCTACGCGCACGAGCTCGGCTGCGAAATCGTCAAGGTGTTCCCGGGCAGCTCGGTCGGCGGTCCGGAGTTCGTCAAGAACGTGATGGGGCCGATGCCCTGGACGCGCATCATGCCCACCGGCGGCGTCGAGCCGACGGAAGAATCGCTGCGCAAATGGTACGGCGCGGGCATCGTCGCCTGCGGCATCGGCAGCAATCTCATCACCAAAGCACTGCTCGACAAGCAGGATTACGACGGAATCGAGGCCCGGGTGCGCGATACTGTCAGGCTCATCAAGACCATTCGGGGGAAGTAAGCAGAGTCATGACGGACAACGTGTTGAAGATCAAGACGGCCGCGGAAACGCGCTGGGACTGTGCCTCGTTCGGCGAGGTCATGTTGCGATTCGATCCGGGATTCGGCCGCGTGCGCAATGCGCGCAGCTTCCAGGTGTGGGAAGGCGGCGGCGAATACAACGTCGCGCGCGCCATGCGTAAATGCTGGGGGAAACGCGCCACCGCGGTCACCGCGCTGCCGGTCAACGATCTCGGCTGGCTGGTCGAAGACCTGATGATGCAGGGCGGCGTCGACACGTCGAAGATCATCTGGCGCGAGTTCGACGGCCTCGGCCGCAACACGCGCGTCGGGCTCAATTTCACGGAGAAAGGCTTCGGCATCCGCGCCGCGCTTGGTTGTTCGGACCGCGGGCACTCGGCCGCGTCGCAGATCCGGCCCGGCGAGGTGAACTGGGAGAAGCTGTTCGGCGAAGAAGGCGTCCGTTGGTTCCACACCGGCGGCATCTTCGCGGCGCTGGCCCCGAATACCTCGGAGGCCGTGATCGAGGCGGTGGAGATCGCCCGCAAGCACGGCACGATCGTCTCGTACGACCTCAACTACCGCCCCTCGCTGTGGAAGAGCCAGGGTGGCAAGGAAGGCGCCCAGAAGATCAATCGCAACATCGCGAAGTACGTCGATGTGATGATCGGCAACGAGGAAGACTTCACGGCCTGCCTCGGCTTCGAGGTCGAGGGTATGGACGAACACATCTCGGCCATCGACCCGGCGAACTTCAAGAAGATGATCCAGACCGCGGTGAAGCAGTTCCCGAACTTCAAGGTGGCCGCGACGACGCTGCGCAACGCGAAGACGGCCTCGTTCAACGACTGGTCCGCGATCCTTTACGCGGGCGGCAACTTCTACCAGTCGATGATGCGCGAGGACCTGGAGATCTACGACCGCGTGGGCGGCGGTGATGGTTTCGCCTCCGGACTCGCGTACGGCTTTCTCGAGGGCAAGGGACCCCAGGCGGCCGTGGAGTACGGGGCGGCGCACGGCGCGCTGGCAATGACCACGCCCGGCGATACGTCCATGGTCAACGTGAAGGAAGTCGAAGCGGTGATGAAGGGCAAGGGGGCGCGCGTCATCCGCTGAACTCGCTTTGCGGTTCCGGCGGTTCCGCTGTTTGAGTCAAAGAGGGAGGCAACTTGCGTTGCCTCCCTTTTTTGCTTCTGGTGCCGTGGTTGCGTAGCCCATGCCGATGCGACCGGGCGGTTCAACCGCACCACGCCGAGGCTGGAGGCGCCGAAGTGCCACTCGTGGCCTGGTTGCGATGGACGGTTTGCGTTCCCCAGGCGTTACTGAGACCCTAGCAAATTGGTCAGACCAAAAGCAACAAGTAGTCTGACCGCAACAATAAATCTAACTGCTGATATCTTGTCAGGGCCGTGGGAATACGGATACTTTGCTGATGGTCGAGCCGCGCCGCTTATACGAACAAATAGCCCGAAGCCTGGCGCAATCCATTGCCTCCGGCGAATACGAAATCGGTCAGCGCCTGCCCTCCGAGCGCGAGCTCGCGCAGACCTTCGAGGTCTCGCGGCCCACGGTCCGGGAGGCCATCATCGCGTTGGAGCTCGACGGTCTGGTGGACGTGCGGCTCGGCTCCGGCGTCTACGTGAAGAATAGCCAGCCGCCCGAAGGCACGGAAGGCGTCAAGGACATCGGCCCGTTCGAACTACTCGAGGCGCGGCGCTCGATCGAGGGCGAGGCCTGCGCGCTCGCGGCCATGCGCATCGACGACGCGCAGCTCAAGGAACTGACCGATCTCATCGCCGAGATGCGCGACGACAACGTGCACCACGAAATCGAAAAGAGCGAGGAAGCGGATCGCCGCTTCCACGAGCTGATCGCCACCTCGACCCAGAACAGCGGCATCATCGCCGCGGTGCAGATGCTGTGGGATGCGCGCGCGCGCTCGCCGCAGAGTCACTCGATGGATGCGAAGGGTCGCGAGCGCGGTTTGACGCCGCCCATCGACGAACATACCGCGATCGTGCGCGCCCTCAAGCGCCGCGATCCGGACGCGGCCCGCGCCGCGATGCGCGAGCACATCTCGCGTGTCATCGAAGACATGCTCGAGGTCACCGAGGTCGAGGAGATCGAGCGCGCCCGCGCGGTTGCCGCCGAGAAGCGACGCCGTTACTCCACGACGCGTCAGCGCAAGGCCGCCTCGACCCGATAGTTCGTCGATAGTCCGTCGATAGTCCGTCGATAGCCGGTTGCGACCCGTTCGCTGCCGCCCGCGCCCCTTCCAACTTTCCATCATCAAAAAAAAAAGGGAGGCAACTTGCGTTGCCTCCCCCGTTGGATGGCCGTGTGGCCTTTGCGATCAGAACGTTCCGCGGATACCCAGCAGCACAGCGTAGCCCGGATCGTAGAACGTGCGGGCCGCGTTCGAGAACTGGATGCTGTCGTTGCCCCAGGTCTGACGCTGCGTCGAGCCCGTGATGTTGATCACGTTCAGCGTGAGCTGCGGCTGCGTCGGCAGGCTCTCGAACTTCCAGCTCGCCGAAAGATCGAGCTGGTCGTACTCGTCCGTCCAGAAGCGGGCGCCCGTGATGCCTTCCTGGTTGGTGCCAGAGGCGATCTGCTTGTCGTTATAGACGTACGACAGGCGAACCGACGCCGGACCATGGTCGTAGTACAACGTGCCGTTGTACGTGACCGGCGAGATGCCCACCGCGACCGCGGGCTGACCGCCCGTGCCGCCTTCGGGACTCTGCGTCACCTTGGTGTAGTTGGCCTGGAAGCCGAAGCCGTCCGTGATGAAGTTCAGCGGCTGAACCCAGGTCGCTTCGTAACCACGGATGCGCAGCTTGCCCGAGGCATTGACCTGCTGCGTGGCATTCACCGTCGCATTGGCCGGACCACCGCGCGAGTCGATCGCGGTCTGCTGCGTCGGCGACAACGTGTCGTACGTGATGCCGAGCCCAGCGAGACTGGCGAACGGCAGCACCGACACCTGGCCCACCGTGAAGCCGGTGATCTGCTTCTGGAACAGCGTGAGGCCCACGTAACCTTCGTCACCCGTGTACCACTCGCCGCCCAGGTCGATGTTGGTCGACAGGAAGGGCTCGAGTTCGGGGTTGCCGAGGCCCACCGCCTGCGCGGAAGGATCGCTGAAGGTCGCGTTCGGCAACATGTCGCGCGGGTTGGCCCGCGTGATGGTCTCCGAACCGGCGAAGCGCAGCACCACGCTGTCGGTCACGTTCAACGCGGCGCTGAACGAGGGCAGGAACTCCGAATAACGGCTGTCCGTGCTCGCCTCGACGATGCTCACGGAAGTACCGTTGTTCAGCGTGACCGGACCGGCCACCCACTGTTCGGTATCGACGAAGCGGCCACCGAGGTTGTAACGCAGCGTGCGATCGTAGAACTCGCTCTCACCGTTGAACTCGATGTAGTAGCCCATCGTCCGCTCACGGATCTTGCCGTTCGCGGCGCCGGTCGCCGCGCCGGTTCCCACCGGAGCGCTGGCCGACAGTGCGTGGTAGTTGGTCGCATCGAAGAACGCGTCGTAGTCGACGCTGATGAAGCCGGCCGGACCCGGGATCAGGTACTGCGCCAGGTTCGCCTGCGTCACCGCGGATCCTGCCTGGCCGTTGCAGCCCGGCGCCGCCGCCGGCGCGGGGATGAACGTGCCGCCACCGCCGCAAACCAGCTGCTGCCATTCGCGGCTGTTGTCCCGGCCCGAAATGGTCCGGTACATCTGGTCGTAAGCAATGCCGGTCTTGAGATTCGCCGACTCATCGCCCCAGGTGAAGTCGAAACGCGCGCCTTCGTTCTTCACGAGACGCTTTTCGTTCTGGATGTTCACGCGGCCGCCGCCCGACCAGACCCAACCGAGGTTCGGATCGTTCAGGTCGACGTTCGGCGTGATGCTGACGAAGTCGCCGCCGGTGTTGTCGAACTCCGCGACGATGCCCTGGTTGAGCGGGGTGTTGACGAGAATCGTCGGCGCCTCGCGGAAGAACCAGCTGCGGCTCTTGTTGAGCGCCAGGTCGAAACGCATTTCTTCGTTCAGTTCCCAACGCAGGCCGGGGTTGAAGCCCCAATAGTCGACCTGCTCGTTGTACGGACGCGCTTCGAGGAAGAACTGCGCGTTCGCGAACGTGGCGCGCGTGACGACGTTGTTCTCATCGACTTGCATGTCGGTGGGAATCAGCGTGCCGTTGCGGCCGATGAGGTTGACGTCGAGACGATTGAAGTCGCGCTCCGCCTCGGAGTACAGCGTGTCCATGTACATGTGCAGCGAATCGCTCGGACGGTATTCGAACGACACGAGGCCCGAATAACGTTCACGCGAGCCGTCCAGGTAGGCCGGACGACCGAGGCGCGGAATGAGCGCCTGGTCGATCTGGCGCAGCGTCAGGCCGGGGTTGATCTGTTGCAGGTAGGCGCCGTCGATCGGCGTGCCCGCCACGAGTCCCGCGCCCGCGTTCACCGGAACCGTGCCGGGGATGACCCAGCCGTTGCCGCCGCCGACGTTACAACCGCCATTGGCGCCCGCGCCTGAATTCGGAGTGGCTCCCGCCGGGGGCGCGAGTCCGCACTGCAAGTAGCTCAGGTTGGGGTTCGTGTAACCGATGGTCTCGAAGCCGTGGGTGGTCGAGTCGTTGGACACGCCCGCGAAGCCGGCCAGGACGCCGAACTTGTCGTTCGTCCAGCTGGCCGTGATGGCGCCGCGCGGATTCACCGTGCCGCTCTCTTCGCCGTAGTTAGCCTGCAGCTGGTAGTTGACCTGCGTGCCCGGGTTGTCGAACGGGCGCGCGGTGCGCATGTTCACCGTACCCGCGGCGCCACCTTCGAGCTCGCTCGCCTTCGGGGACTTGCTGACGTCGAGGCGCGTGAACAGCTCGGTGGGGAACAGGTCGAGGTCGACCTCGCGGTTCTGGCCCTGGCCATCGACGCGACCGGTCGACGCGACGCCGACCGCGGCGCCGTTGATCGTGGTCTTCGTGAAGTTGGTGTTGAGGCCGCGGATCGCGACGTTCAGACCTTCACCGTTCACCTCGCGCGCGAGCTGCACGCCGGGAATGCGGTTCAGCGATTCGGCGATGTTGAGATCCGGGAATTTGCCGATGTCTTCGGCGAACACCGAATCCTGGAAGCCGATGGATTCGCGCTTGGCGTTGGTCGCGCTCTGCAGCGAGGCGCGGAAGCCGGTGACGAGCACCTCTTCGACTGGCTCGTTGTCGTCGTTCGCCGCATCTGCGGTTTGCGCGAACGCATTCGCCGACCCGAGCGCCGCGGAAATCGCGGCGGCGAGAATGGATACCCGGAAGACCGATGGATCCTTGATCATTTTGTAACCCCTCTAGATCAAAAACTGTTTGCCGGGAGACCTTCTCCCGACGCGCTCGTCGTGCCTGAAATCATTTTTCGTTCACGCGCTCTCGGCACGATCGGCACGAAGTCAAATAGATGCTAGCAACGAGGAGATTTCCGCACCACAGGGAATTTCCGTTATTCCTGCGGAAAAAAAGCAATTTGTGGCCACAAAGCAACGCGAATTGACCACGCTGCCCGAGACCGACTAACTACTTCCGGAAGGAGTGGCGCGTGTCATGGACACGAGATCGCCCAGCCGCCTCCGCCCGAATGGGCGCGCGGCGAAAATCCTTCCGAGAACCTCGGCGCGCATGAGAAATCCGAGGATGTCCCAGCGCGTACCGGAAGGTACCAACTGGTCAGGCCAAAGGCAACAACCAGCCTGGCCACCCCGTCGGGGGAGGCCAGGCTGGTCTGGCGGCTTATCGGGCCGTCGGAGCCGACTTCGGCCGGCTGGCGTAGAACAACGCCACGCCGATGAAGAACACGGCAGCGGCAACCACGATGCTTTGTACGGCGCCGGTGATCTTCACTGCGCCCTTCAGGTATTCCCAGTTGCCGAGCACGACGGCGGCCAGCACCGCGCCCGCCACGGCCACGATGACACCCGAAATCGCGAGACCCGAGTGCGTGCGGCTCACGTCGAGCGGCGTATCCATGTCCACCTGGACGATGCGGCCGCGGAACCAGATCCAGAACAGCGCGAGTGCGATCAGGTGCATCACGCCGGCCCATACGAACACGATCTGCTGTTGCCCCGTCCACTGCACGGCGAGACCCGCGAGCAGCGTCATGAACATGCCGCCGATGCCGCCGGCCGTCGCGCCGAGGCCAACCACGGATCCAGAGACTTTCTGCGGAAACAGGTCGGTCGCGTTCGTGAACAGGTTCGCCGACCAGGCCTGGTGGCACGCGGTCGCGAGCGTGATGAACGCCACGCACAGTCCGAAGCTGTCCGTGTAGTACGCGAGGATGGATCCCGGCATGAATACCGCGGCGAGCGCCATCGCGGTCATGCGCGACTTGCCGACGGTCCAGCCACGCTTGATGAGCGCGCTGGACAGCCAGCCACCGAGGATCGAACCAACCGTGGAACCGGTGTAGATGACCGCGACCCAGAGGCCCGCGTTCAGCGGATTCTGGCCGCGCTCGCGCTCGAGGTAGGACGGCAGCCAGAACAGGTAGAACCACCACACCGGATCCGTGATGAGCTTGCCGAGCAGGAACGGCCAGATCTCGCGATAACGCATCAGCGTCGTCCACGGAAGTTTCAGCGTCTGCGTCGGCACCGGCTGATCGGAACGGATGTACGCGACCTCGGCCGCGCCAACGCGCGGCTGATCTTCCGGCGCGCTGAAGAATCGTTGCCAGAAATACAGCCAGATGAGACCGATGACGCCGATGAAGACGAAGGCGGCCTGCCAGCTCCAGACACTCGCGATCCACACGACGACGAAGGAAACCATCACACCGATGCTGGTGCCGGAATTGAAGATGCCCGTGGCGAGCGCCCGTTCCTTCTGCGGGAACCACATCGCCACCGCCTTGATCGACGCGGGGAAGTTGGCCGCCTCGGCGAGACCGAGGATGAAGCGCACGATGACGAAGCCAAGGACCGTCGCCACGAGGCCATGCGCGGCGGCCGCGGCCGACCAGATGATCAGCGCCCAGGCCAGCGCCTTCTTCACGCCGAACTTGTCGATGAAGATGCCGATGACCGACGGAAACATCGCGTACGCGAAGGTGAACGCGGTGGTGATCGTTCCGTAATCGACATCGTCCCAACCCAGCGCTCCCTGCAGCGTGGTCTTGAGCACCGACAGCGAATTGCGGTCGATGTAGTTGATGGTCGTGCAGAAAAACAGCAGCGCGCAGATGTACCAGCGGTAATTGCCGACCTTGGCCGCGACACCTGCCTTGGTGCCACCGGTGTCATCTGAAACGTTGATAGAGCTCATTCGACAGTCCCCCCAGAGTCATGCGACGCGGATCGGCGATCAAAGCTTGTAGGCTTTCTTCGGAAAATCGTAGGCGAGCTGCGGCGCGAGAATGGCCGCTTCGTCCTCGGGCAGGCGATGCTCCGCCACGAGGCGCGCCAGGAACGAACAATCGATCCGCCGCGCCACGTCGTGACGCGAGGGAATCGAAGGGAATGCACGCGTATCGTCATTGAAACCGACCGTGTTGTAGAACCCGGCGGTCTCGGTAGTTTGCTCGCGGAAACGCATCATTCCCTCCGGGCTGTCATGGAACCACCAGGCGGGCCCCAGCTTGAGCGCGGGATAGTGGCCGGCGAGCGGTGCGAGCTCGCGGGCGTACGTGGTTTCGTCGAGCGTGAACACGATGATGCTGAGCGCCGGATCGTTGCCGAAGCGGTTCAGCAGCGGACGCAACGCGCCGACGTAGTCCGTGGGCGTGGGAATGTCCGCGCCGACGTTCGGCCCGAACTTGTCGAACAGCGGCGCATTGTGGTTGCGCCAGGAGCCCGGATGGATCTGCAGCACCAAGTTGTCGTCGAGGCTCATCCGCGCCATCTCGGTGAGCATCTGGCCGCGGAACAATTCTGCGTCGCCGGGCTGCGCGGCGTTGCGCACGATGCGATAGAACAGCGCTTCGGCGTCGGCCGGCGAAAGATCCGCGGTGCGGGCAGTGGGATGTCCGTGATCCGTGGAGGTCGCGCCCATGACCGCGAAGAACGCACGGCGTTTGCGATGCGCGGCAAGATAACCGCGCCACGAAAGCGCGTCTTCACCCGTCAGCTCGCTGAATTTCCTGAGATTGTCGAGGAATCCGATCGAATCGGGATCGACGACGTTGTCAGGCCGGTACGCGGTGATCACGCGCCCATGCCAGCCACTCTTGCGGATCGTGACGTGGTGCAGCAGGTCGTCGAGCGGCGATTCCGTCGTGGCGAGCGCCTCGATGTTGAATCGCTCGAACAATGCGCGCGGCCGGAATTCGGGCTTCTGGAGCTTTTCCGCGATACGGTCGTACGTGGAATCCGCGTTGTCGGGCGTCAAGGGTATGGGCGCGTCGAAGACACTCGACAGCACCCAGTCGAACCACATGCGGGAAGGCGTCCCGCGGAAAAGGTAATAGTGCTGCGCGAACAGGCGCCAGATCTTGCGCGAATCGCGTTCCGTGTTGCCGCCATCGACGCGCGCGACACCGAACTGCTCGAGCTTGATGCCCTGGCTGTAGAGCATGCGGAAAACATAATGGTCAGGAGTAAGCAGCAGGCTGGCCGGGTCGGCGAAGGGCACGTTGTCCGCGAACCATTTCGGGTCCGTGTGTCCGTGCGGGCTGATGATCGGCAGATCCTTGACCAGGGCGTAGAGATTGCGCGCGATGGATCGCGTCGTTGGGTCGGCGGGAAAAAGCCGATCAGGATTGAGTGTGTCCATGTTGGTAGTATGCGTGCCCGTCTGGTCGTCGGCGTAATCGTGCCCGGGCGGGCGAAGTTAATTCTTAATTCCCGAGGGGGCAATGGGCGTGAGCACTGCGGAGTCGATTAATTCACAGACGGGTTCGGCGCGAGATCGCGAAATCGTGTCCGCCGAGGTCATCGTCACATGCCCTGCGCGCAATTTCGTCACGCTGAAAATCGTCACGCGCTCGGGAGTTACCGGCATCGGCGACGCGACGCTCAACGGACGAGAACTCGCGGTCGCGTCGTATCTGAAAGATCACCTGGTGCCGAACCTCATCGGTCGCGACGCGGGCCGCATCGAGGACATCTGGCAGTTTTTCTATCGCGGCGCGTATTGGCGGCGCGGACCGGTGACGATGACCGCGATCGCCGCGGTCGACGTCGCGTTGTGGGACATCCTCGGCAAGATGTCGAATCAGCCGCTGTACCAGTTGCTCGGCGGCCGCTCGCGCGAAGGCGCGCTGGTGTACGGACACGCGAACGGCAAGGACATCGACGAGTGCAGCGCCGAAGTCGGCAAGTACGTCGCTAAGGGTTACAAGGCGGTGCGCGCGCAGTGCGGCGTGCCTGGCATCAAGAAGGCCTACGGCATCTCCAATCTCAAGAATGCGTACGAGCCCGCGGAGAGCGAGCTGCCGGCCGAAACGGTCTGGGCCACGCCCAAGTACCTGGACATCGTGCCGAAGCTGTTCGAGCGGCTGCGCAAGGATCACGGCCCGGACATCGAACTACTGCACGACGTGCACCATCGCCTCACTCCGATGGAAGCGGCGCGTCTCGGCAAGAGTCTCGAACCGTTCCGGCTGTTCTGGATGGAAGACTGCACGCCCGCCGAGAACCAGAAGTCGTTCGAGATCGTGCGGCAGCACACCGTGACGCCGCTCGCGGTCGGCGAAGTGTTCAATTCCATCTGGGACTGCAAACACCTCATCGAAAACCAGCTGATCGACTACATCCGCACGACCATCGTTCACGGCGGCGGCATCACGCACGTGCGCCGCATCGCCGACTTCGCGGCCATGCACAGCGTGCGCACCGGCTTCCATGGCGCGACGGACCTGTCGCCCGTCTGCATGGGCGCGGCGCTGCATTTCGACACGTGGGTGCCGAACTTCGGCATCCAGGAATACATGATGCACGCGCCGGAAACCGACGAAGTGTTTCCGCACGACTACACGTTCCGGAATGGCCGCCTGCACTGCGGCGAATCGGCCGGCCACGGCGTGACGATCGACGAGAAACTCGCGGCCAAGTATCCGTACAACCCCAAACAGCTGCCCATCGCGCGCCTGGAAGACGGCACGATGTGGGACTGGTGACGAGCTAACTACTCGAAGTAGCGGGCGGCGAAGTCGAGGAACGTCGGCCAGTTGGGGCCGGACGTGTGCCCGCCCGCGTGTTGGCGGTAAGCGAGCTCTCCGGAGACCAGCGGCGTCTCGACGGGCGGGAACTCCCGCGTGTCGAGCGCTCGCTTGCCTAACAACCGGTAGACCGGGCCGGCGGCGACGGTCGCCATGAACATGCCCTTGGGATCCACCCACCCGTCGCCCTGCTCGAGCGTGCCGGCGCCGATGAACAGCGGACGCGGCGCGGCAAGCGCGATGAGCTGGTGCGCATCCACGGGCAGATCCTCGACGGTGAGCGGATCCGCCGCGTACTTGATGTAGTTACCGGCCATCCAGTGGTACTCGCCGCTGGCCGCGACGTTCTCCAGCTTCTCGCCCCAGTTGCGGCGCGCCAGCGCCGCGCCGCCCGCGCCCGATGAACCGATGAAGCCGATGGCGTAACGCGGTTCGTACGCCATCGTGACGAGCGCGGCCTTGCCGAAGCGCGACACGCCTTCGATGACGGCGCGCCGCGCGTCCACTTCCGGAAGAGTCTCGAGATGATCGAGCAGGCGCGACGCGCCCCAGGCCCAGGCACGCAGCGCGCCCCAGTCGTCGGGCTTGCGCGTCTGCCCCTTGTTCACGAGCCCGATGATGCCGCGGGTCAGGCCCGCGCCGTTGTCGGCCTGGATCGAACTCGTCGACAGGATGGCGAACGCCCATCCGCGCGCGATGACCTGCTCCTGCCACGTCGGCGACGGTGGCGCCGGAAAACGACCGCGAAAGTCGAACGGGAAGAATTCGACGACGACCGGCACACCTCTGCCCGCGGCTCCGGCGCCTTTCGGCGTCGTGAGCTCGGCCTCGATTTCGACGTCGACGAGTGGATAGGCCGAGTTGTCGACACGGCCCGCGAGCCGGCGGAACACGACGGGTTTGCCGCCGACCACGTCCTCGCGCGTTTCCTTCACCGACCAGGTCACCGACGGCACGTGTTCCGGCACACGTCCGTAGATCTCCCGATCGTAGATCTCGATGAGCTCCGGACGGCGCTTCTTCCACCAATCCTGCGCGGTCTTCACGCGTTTGCCGTTGGCCAGGGTCAGCGGATCCGGCAAGTCGGGATACGGGTTCGCCTTCGCCTCGTCGTAGTTAGCCGCGTTCGGCGCGTTCGGGTCGCGTCCGTTCGCACCCTGGCGGATGGACTGGATGCCGAGCCGCTCCATCATGAGCCGGTGATCCTGCTCGGCGGTCAGCTCCAGTGGCGGCTCGAGCCCGGCCGCAACGGCCAGGCCCGCCACCGCGAACAGGGCGCATGCGATCCGAAGAATTCCGGTCCCGCGCATGACGCCCTCTTCTTGTGGTCCCTTACGTGCGCCCGGGCGCGTACGGGAATTCCAGCGACTTGTAGTACTCGAGCGGATGCTTCGGCGGCGCGAAGCCTTCGGGCAGCGGCAATCCGTTGATGCTCTGGAAATACGCGATGTTCGCGTCGCGCCACCACTGGGCCTCTTCCTCCTGGATCGCGAGGAAAGCGGAGACCTGCGCGAATCGCTCGGGATCCACGAAGCGCTCGAGTCCCGCCCAGGTGCGACGCATCTCACCGACGGCTTCGACGCCTCGCGTGTAGCGGTACACGATCTCGTGCCACAACGTGCGACCCGACGAGACCTTGTAATCCCACGGCAGGTGGTGGAACCACAGCAGGAATTCCTCGGGCGTCTTCTTTACGTTGGCGAACTGCGCCGCGACTTTCGGGCTGTACTGCGACGTTGCGCCGCTGCCCTTCGGGGTGCGGTCGAAGCCGATGCCGTCCTTGGCCGCGCGATGGAAGTAAGTCGGATTCCAGTCTTCGCGTTCGAGATCGTCCACCCACGGCGCGGGACCGTAGTGATGGCTCGTGCCCATCAGGTGCGTGAGTCCCAGCGGCGTCATGTAATCGACCGCCGTCTCGTGCGACCCCATCATCATCGCGACGACCGGCTCGAGGAACGCCGGATCGTTGCCGAACGTCATGCGCGCCCATTCCAGCGCGATGTCGCGTGACTTCGCGTTCGGGTCCCATGCGAAACGTCCGTAGGCGAACCAGTTCGCCTGGTCGAAGATCGAGCCCGACCAGTTGCGGTCCACGCCGATGTTGGCGACGCCGGCCATGCCGGTGATCTTGTAGCCGTGCAGCTCGCCGTCGATGACCTTCGCGACCGTCGAGCCCTTGCCCTTCACGTACGTGTCGGCGACGAGCGCCTCCTCGTACATCGGCGCCAGGAACACCAGGTGCGTGGCAAAGCCGAGATATTCCTTGGTGATCTGGAATTCCATCATGAGCGGCGTCTTCGGCATCGCGCCGAACAGCGGATGGAACGGCTCGCGCGGCTGGAAGTCGATGGCGCCATTCTTGACCTGCACCAGCACGTTGTCCGCGAACTTGCCGTCGAGCGGCACGAATTCGTCGTACGCCTGCATGGCGCGATCCCTCGGCACTTCGTTCGAGTACACGAAGGCGCGCCACATGACGATACCGCCGTGTGGCGCCACCGCCTCGGCGAGCATGTTCGCGCCGTCGACGTGCGTGCGCTTGTAGTCCTGCGGGCCGGGCTGTCCCTCGGAGTTCGCCTTGACGAGGAAGCCGCCGAAGTCCGGGATCACGCGATAGATCTCATCCGTCTTCGCCTTCCACCACGCACGCACTTCCGGATCGAGCGGATCGGCGGTCTTGAGGCCCCCGAGCTCGATCGGCGCGCTGAAGCGCGCGGTGAGATAGACGCGCACGCCATAAGGACGGAATACGTTCGCGAGCGCCGCGCTCTTCGCGAGGTACGGCGCCGACAATGCCGTCGCGTTCGAATTCACGTTGGTGAGCACGGTGCCGTTGATGCCGAGCGAGGCGCAGGCGCGTGCGTAATCCGTGTAACGAGGATCGAGGTAACCCGGCAAGCGATGCCAATCCCAGATCGACTGCCCGGCATATCCGCGCTCGGT
Organism: Pseudomonadota bacterium; assembly: GCA_023457495.1. Lineage (GTDB taxonomy): Bacteria > Pseudomonadota > Gammaproteobacteria > Steroidobacterales > Steroidobacteraceae > CADEED01. The sequence continues at coordinate 20,904 of JAEWLQ010000022.1, read as the reverse complement.
ATGACGGTCGAGATTGTCCCAGTGATTGAGCAGGCGGAGTTGGGTGCGCGGATGGGAGACCACGTCGAGTGACGACAGTGCCTGGCCAGTCTGCGCGAGCCGCAGGAAATGGAACGCGCCGTACAACACACCGATGTCGCTGTTCGCCGCGATCACCGTCGCGGGCTGGCCGTTCAGAGTCACGCTGCGAATGACGTAACCCTCGGAGCCGACGCGCTCGAGGCCCAGTTTCAGCCCTGCCACGGCGGATGAGCTGCTGGGCGTGCCGTACACCAGCGCGCCTTTGCCCGCGTGGTCCACCACCCCGACCTCACGGCCCGTAAGGCCGCTCAGGCCGCGGCGCAGCTCTTTTTCAGCGGCCGCAAGCGTTGGAGATGTCGAACCTCCGACGATCTCGCGAACATTCGAATCGATCTGGGCACGGACGTGCGGATCGGAATCGTGATACCGCAACCACAGGTCATAACCATCCTCGGCCATGACGGGCAGCGCGGTACCGGCAAAAGCCAGTGCGGCGACGAAAACGCGGGCAAGCAGCGAAACAGCAGATTTTGAATGCATCGTAATTGGACTTTCTCTGGGTAATGAATCTATTGTTAACGCTAACGCATCACTTGCGCCAGTATTCGGGTGATCGATTGAGCGAGCCAGGCGATCGCAATAACGACGGCCGATCGCGAATCGGAGAAAAATCCGGGCGTCGCAAGAGCAGTGCGGTGACGATTCACGAAGTCGCACGACACGCCAACGTTTCTCCGATGACCGTTTCGCGCGTCATCAATGGCGAGAGCAACGTGCGCGACACGACGCGCGAGCTCGTCATGGAAGCCGTGCGGGCGCTCAACTACCGGCCGAATCCCGCGGCGCGCGTGCTCGCGGGCGCGCGTGACACGCGCATCGCGCTCATCTATTCGAACCCCAGCGCGTCTTATCTTTCCGAAATGCTCGTCGGTGCGCTAGATGGCTCGCGCCGCACGGCGGCGCAGCTGGTGCTCGACCGCTGGGACGACCTCAAGCCCGCGGCGGAAAAAGCCGCGGCGCAGAAACTCGCCGAGGGCATCGCCGGAGTCATCCTGCCGCCGCCGCTGTGCGAATCGAAGGCGCTCGCCGCGGCGTTCGCCGCCGAAGGCGTTCCGGTCGTCGCGCTCGCGACGGGCCGCGCGCGCGAAGATGTCGCGTGCGTCCGCATCGACGATTTCAAAGCCGCGCGCGAGATGACGCAGCACCTGATCGCCGCGGGACATTCGCGTATCGCCTTCATCAAGGGACAGCCGACGCAGACCGCGAGCGGACAACGTCTCGAAGGATTCCAGGCGGCGATGGACGAGGCCGGCATCGAGGTCGACCCGACGCTCGTCATCCAGGGTTTCTTCTCTTATAAGTCGGGGCTCGAAGCCGCCGAGAAACTGCTCGCGCGTAAACGCATCCCCACCGCGATCTTCGCGAGCAACGACGACATGGCGGCGGCCGCCATTTCCGTGGCGCACCGTCGCGGCCTCGAAGTGCCCGGCGATCTTTCGGTGGTCGGTTTCGACGACACACCGATCGCCACCACCGTGTGGCCCGAGCTCACCACGGTGCGTCAGCCGATCGCGGCGATGGCAGAAGCGGCCATCAATCTCTTGCTCCACAAGATTCGTCGCCCGAAGGATCGCCACCTCACGCAGCCGGTGGATCACCTGGTTCCGTACGTTCTCGTGAAGCGCGATTCCGTCGCCCCACCGCGCAACGCGTAGTCGAAAAAAACTGCTGGAAATATGACTGCGGGCGCTGAAAAGCAGTCCTCGTGACCAAGCTTGCTTATTGATAACGCTATCACTAGGCTTTCGCGACCACTGGTCGGGGGGCGTAAACAGCGCACGCCAGCGGGTCCGAAAATCATAATTTCATCAAGGAGATAGCGCGTGTCTCAATCTTCGACTTCGGCCCCGGGTGAAAGCACCCACACCGGCCTGCTCATCACGCTCACTTGTATCGCGGCGCTCGGTGGATTCCTCTTTGGTTACGACTCCGCGGTCATCTCCGGCGCGGTCGAGTCGATCAAACAGAACTTCGTCGCGCCGATGAATCTCGCCGAAGAAGCGCGGCTGAGTCTCGAAGGGTTCACGATCGCGGGCGCGCTGTGGGGCTGTCTCATCGGCGGCGCGATCGGCGGCGTCATGGCGCACTATCTAGGTCGTCGCGGTGGTCTCATCGTCGCCGGCATTCTTTTCTTCATCTCCTCGATCGGTTCGGCGTGGCCCGAGTCGGCGATCGGCACGATCGGCTCGGTGCTGACTCCGCTGATCAACGCGCTGCTGTGGTTCCTGAACCTGTTCTTCGAGGACGCGCCCTATCTAGCCTTCGGTGAACCGATCACGAACTTCATCGGCCATCGCCTGTTCGGCGGCATGGGCATCGGCCTCGCCTCGATGCTCGCGCCGATGTACATCGCGGAAATCGCGCCGCCGTCGAAGCGCGGCTCGCTGGTCACTTTCCAGCAGATCGCGATCGTCTCCGGCATCACGGTGTCGTACTTCGTCAATTACTTCATCAAGAAGTTTGGCGGCGCCGGCGACCCGACCTGGGTGCATGACACGGGCTGGCGCTGGATGCTCGCGTGCTGCGCGATCCCGGCCGGCATCTTCGCGGTGTTGATGGTGTTCGTGCCGGAAACTCCGCGCGGTCTCATGCTCAAAGGCAAGGAGCAGAAGGCGCGCGAAGTCCTCACCAAGCTCGCCAACGAGCACGAAGCGAAAGTCGTCCTCGCGGAAATCGACACCTCGCTCAAGGAAACGGCCGGAAAACTGTTCTCCTATGGCGGCATGGTGCTCGTGGTCGGCGTGCTTCTCTCGGCCTTCCAGCAGCTCGTCGGCATCAATGCGGTGCTCTACTACGGCCCGCAGATGTTCGAGAACATGGGCTTCAAGGGTGACGCCTCGTTCGCGCAGACCGTGATCATGGGCATCGTGATGACGGTGTTCACCGTCGTCGCCACCGTGACCGTCGACAAGTGGGGCCGCAAGCCGCTGCTGATCCTCGGCGCCATCATCATGGCGGTGTCCATGATCGCGCTGGGCTTCATGTTCAACGCGGGCTCGGTCGGCCTCGGCGCGCTCATCGTGGTGTGCATCTACATCGCGGGCTTCTCGCTGTCCTGGGGTCCGGTCGTGTGGGTGATGCTCGCCGAGATCTTCCCGAACTCGATCCGCGACAAGGCGATGGCCATTGCCGTCGCCGCGCAGTGGTTCATGAACTGGGTGGTCACCGTGACCTTCAACATCATGGACGGCAGCACGCGGCTCAACGAAGCGTTCAACCACGGCTTCGCGTACTGGCTGTACGGCGGCTTCAGCGTGCTGGCCGCACTGTTCGTCTGGAAGATGGTGCCGGAGAGCAAGGGCGTGTCGCTCGAGGACATGCAGAAGCTCTGGAAGAAGGCCCCGCCGGCGGCCGCCACGACGACTGCCTGAACCTGTGAATGAGTCCCACGGTCCCTTGCTTGGGGACCGCGGGACTTTCTTCGGAAAACTATGATCGAACATCTCCCATCCGATTGGCGGCAGGCCGTCCTCGTCGGCCGAATCCTGACCCGCGAAGGCCCGACTCCGGTCGTCATCGTCGATGGCCGCGTGCGCGATGTATCGCGTCACGCCCCTACGGTTTCGCAACTTCTGAACGGCTGGAATGGCACGGTTCCACCCGGCACCGACCTGGGACCACTCGAATCCTTCGGTTTCACGGGCGAATTTGCGGGCTCGAAGGAAACGCGCCTGCTCTCGCCGTTCGACCTGCAATGCATCAAGGCGAGCGGCGTCACGTTCGCGATCTCCGCGATCGAGCGCGTCATCGAAGAGCGCTGCCGCGGCGATGCCAGCAAGGCTGACAGCCTGCGTGCTTCGTTGCGGGACCGCATCGGCGCGGACATCCGCTCGGTGAAGCCGGGCTCGGAACAGGCGAAAAAGCTCAAGGCGGTCCTCATCGCCGACGGCCTGTGGTCGCAGTACCTCGAGGTCGCGATCGGTCCGGACGCGGAAATCTTCACCAAGGCGCCGACGCTCTCGTCGGTGGGCTGGGGCGACTGGATCGGCGTGCGCGCCGATTCGGCCTGGAACAATCCCGAGCCGGAGATCGTGCTCGCGGTAGATAGTGGCGGGCGCATCCTCGGCGCGACGCTCGGCAATGACGTCAACCTGCGCGACATCGAGGGCCGCAGCGCCCTGCTGCTCGGCAAGGCCAAGGACAACAACGCGAGCTGCGCCATCGGGCCGTTCATCCGCATGTTCGACGGGCAGTTCACGCTCGACGACGTGCGCAAGGCGGTGGTGAAGCTCGAGATCGTCGGCGACGACGGCTTCAAGCTCGACGGGCAGAGCTCGATGTCGCAGATCAGCCGCGACCCGACCGAACTCGTCGCCCAGACCATCAGCAAACACCACGCGTATCCGGACGGCTTCGCGCTGTTCCTCGGCACCATGTTCGCGCCCATCGTGGATCGCGAGGTCGCCGGCCAGGGCTTCACGCACAAGATCGGCGACGTGGTGCGTGTCTCGTCCGAAAAACTCGGCGTACTCGAGAACAAAGTTACGACCTGCTGCAAGGCGCCCGTGTGGACCTTCGGCATCACCGACCTGATGAAGAACCTCGTCAGGCGCGGCCTCCTCAATTCCTGAATGGAAATACGAATATGAGCAACACCAAGCAGCTGACGCATTACATCGACGGGCAATGGGTCTCGGGAACATCGGCTAGTGACAGCCTCAACCCATCCAATACGAACGATATCGTCGCCAACGTTCCGGGTGGCGACAAGAAGACGGTGAACGACGCCGTCGCCGCCGCGAAGGCCGCGTTCCCCGCGTGGGCGAATGCGAGCCCCGAAGTGCGCTCGGACCTGCTCGACAAGGTGGGCTCGCTGATCATGGCCCGCGCCGACGATCTCGGCCGCCTGCTATCGCGCGAGGAAGGCAAGACCTTCCCCGAAGGCAAGGGCGAAGTCATGCGCGCCGCGCGCATCTTCAAGTTCTTCGCCGGCGAGGCGCTGCGCCGCCACGGCGTGACGGTCGATTCCACGCGTCCGGGCGTCGCGGTCGAAACCTTCCGCGAGCCGCTCGGCGTGTTCGCGATGATCACGCCGTGGAACTTCCCGATCGCGATTCCGGCGTGGAAGAGCGCGCCGGCGCTGGCCTTCGGCAACACCGTGGTCATCAAGCCCGCCTCGCTCACGCCGGCCACGGCGCATGCGATGACGGAGATCATTCACGAAGCCGGCTTCCCGAAGGGTGTGTTCAACCTCATCCTCGGCGGCGGCGCCATGGGTGGCGCGCTGGTCGAACATCCCGACGTCGTCGGCGTGTCGTTCACGGGTGGCCAGAGCACGGGCGCCGGCGTCGCGAAGGCCGCGATGTCGCACAACGCGCGCGTGCAGCTCGAGATGGGCGGCAAGAACCCGCTGGTCGTGCTCGATGACTGCGATCTCGATCGCGCGGTGCAGTGCGCGCTCGATGGCGGCTTCTTCGCCACCGGGCAGCGTTGCACGGCGTCGAGCCGCATCATCGTGACGCAGGGCATCCACGACAAGTTCATCGAGGCGCTCGCGGCGCGCGTGAAGGCGCTGAAGGTCGGCGACGCGCTCGCGACCGATACGCAGATGGGCCCGCTCGCGAGCGAAGCGCAGCTCGAGACCACGCTTTCGTACATCGACATCGCGACGAAGGAAGGCGGCCGCAAGGTCGTCGGCGGCGAGCCGCTCAAGCTCGCGACGCCGGGCTACTACGTCGCGCCCGCACTGATCGCGGACACGAAACTCGACATGCGCATCAACTGCGAGGAGGTCTTCGGACCGGTTGCCTCCACCCTGCGCGTCAAGGATTACGACGAGGCGCTCGCCGCGGCCAACGCGGGCGAGTTCGGCCTGTCGGCCGGCATCATGACCTCCTCGCTCAAGTACGCGCGCCACTTCGTGCGCAACGTGCGCGCCGGCATGGTCATGACCAACCTGCCGACCGCCGGCGTCGACTATCACGTGCCGTTCGGCGGCACGCGCAAGTCGAGCTTCGGCCCGCGCGAGCAGGGCTTCGCGGCCGTCGAGTTCTACACGCAAGTCAAGACCAGTTATACCTGGGCCTGAGGTCTCGAAGAAAAATGTCCCACGCTGTTTATCCTTCCCTTGCCGGCAAGACCGTCGTCGTTACAGGTGGCGGTTCCGGCATCGGTGAAGCCATCGTCGAGGGCTTCGTGCGCCAGAAGTCGCGCGTGTACTTTCTCGATGTCGCGGAAGCGGACTCGAAGTCCGTGGTCGACCGCCTCGGCGGCGTGCCGCAATTCGTGAAGTGCGATCTGACCGACACGAAGGCGCTGAAGGCAGCGTTCGCGCAGATCGAGGCCTCCGCGGGACCGATCGATGTCCTCGTCAACAACGCGGCGAACGACGACCGGCACAAGTTCGAGGACGTCACGTGCGAGTACTGGGACCAGCGCATCGCGGTGAACCTCAAGCACATCTTCTTCGCGGCGCAGGCCGCGGCGGCGGGCATGAAGCGCAATGGCGGCGGATCCATCATCAATCTCGGCTCGGTGTCCTGGCACCTCGCCCTGCCCGCGCTGCCGATCTATGAAACCGCGAAGGCCGGCATCGAAGGCCTCTCGCGCTCGCTGGCGCGCGATCTCGGCGAGGCGAATATCCGCGTCAACACGGTGGTGCCTGGCGCGATCCGCACGCCCCGGCAGATGAAGCTCTGGCATACGCCGGAAGAAGAAGCCAAGATCCTTGCCCAGCAATGCATCAAGGCGCGTGTCGACCCTGTCCACGTGACCGCGATGGTCCTGTTCCTGGCATCCGATGATGCAAGCATGTGCACGTCGCACAGCTACTGGGTGGATGCCGGCTACTGTTGATGAGGCTCAATGTCGCAAGTCGAGTGCGTATGGCCAATAGCCGCGGAGCTTGGTGAAGGTCCACTCTGGTCGGCCTCCGAGCAGGCCGTCTGGTTTGTCGATATAAAAGGTCTCGCGATTCACCGCTTCCATCCGGAAAGCGGTGAAAAACGCTCCTGGCCCGCGCCCGCGCGCATCGGCTTCCTGCTGCCCACGCGTGATGGCTGGCTGATCGCCGGCCTGAAAACCGGCCTGCATCGCTTCAACCCGGAAACCGGCAATTTCTCGCTGCTCCACGTCGTCGAGCCGCATGCTCCCAATAACCGTCTCAACGACGGCTTCGTCGATTCCGAAGGTTTCCTCTGGTTCGGCTCGATGGACGACAACGAAGAGGAGCCGAGCGGCGCCCTGTACCAGCTCACCGCGACGGGCTGCGTCACGCGCGATCCCGGCTACGTGGTCACCAACGGTCCGGCGGAGTGTCCACGCGGCCGCGTCCTGTATCACACGGACACGCTGGCCGGCGTCATCTACGCATTCGATCGCGCGCGCAGCGGCACGCTGACCAACAAGCGCGTGTTCGCGCGCCTGCCGCCGGGTTCGGGATATCCGGACGGGCCCTGCGTCGACGTGGAAGGCTGCATCTGGACCGGCCTGTTCGGCGGCTGGGGCCTGCATCGCTATTCGCCGCAGGGAGAATTGCTCGGCAAGCTCGAGCTGCCGGTCGCCAACGTGACCAAGGCGGCCTTCGGCGGCCCCGACCTGCGTACCCTGTACATCACCAGCGCCCGCGTGGGCCTCGACACCGAACAACGTCAGAAACAACCGCTCGCGGGCGGCCTGTTTCGCGCGCGTGTCGACGTCCCGGGACTTCCCCAAGGAGTCGTAACCCATGGCATCTGACGCCCACAAAGGCCGGCCCAGCCGGCGTTTCCGCTCGCGCGACTGGTTCGACGATCCGAAACATCTCGACATGGTGGCGCTGTATCTCGAGCGCTTCATGAACTATGGCCTGACCGCCGACGAGTTGCTCTCGGGCAAACCCATCATCGGCATCGCGCAGACCGGCGGCGATCTCACGCCCTGCAACCGCGTGCACCTGGACACCGTGAAGCGCGTGCGTGAAGGCATCCGCGACGCGGGCGGCGTGCCCATGGAATTCCCGCTGCACCCCATCTTCGAGAACTGCCGCCGTCCGACCGCCGCGCTCGATCGCAACCTCGCGTATCTCGGACTCGTGGAAATCCTGCACGGCTATCCCATCGACGCCGTGGTGCTGACGACCGGCTGCGACAAGACCACGCCCGCGCAGATCATGGCGGCCTCGACGGTCGACATCCCCGCGATCGTGCTCTCGGGCGGCCCGATGCTCGACGGCTGGCACGAAGGCGATCTCGTCGGCTCGGGCACCGTCATCTGGCGCTCCCGCCGCAAGCTCGCGGCCGGCAAGATCAACGAGCAGCAGTTCCTCGAGGCGGCGGCCGCGTCCGCGCCTTCGCTCGGCCACTGCAACACGATGGGCACGGCCTCCACCATGAACGCGGTGGCGGAAGTGCTCGGCATGTCGCTGCCGGGTTGCTCGGCGATTCCGGCGCCGTATCGCGAGCGCGGACAGATTTCCTATGAAACCGGCCGGCGCATCGTGGACATGGCGTACGAAGACCTGCGCCCGTCGCAGATCCTCAAGCGCGAGTCCTTCCTCAACGCGATCGCCGCGATCGCGGCCATCGGCGGTTCGACCAACGCGCAGCCGCACCTGGTGGCGATGGCGCGGCACGCCGGCATCGAGATCACGCCCGCGGACTGGATGAAATACGGCCGCGACATCCCGCTCATCGTGAACATGCAGCCGGCGGGCAAATACCTCGGCGAGAAATTCCATCGCGCGGGCGGCGTGCCCGCGGTCGTCACCGAGCTGCTGCGCAAGGGCAAGCTCGACGGCAACGCGCTCACCGTGACCGGCAAGACGCTGGCGGAAAACGTCAAGGGCCGCGCCTCGCTCGATGCGGACGTCATCACGAGCTACGACCAGCCGGTACAGGAAAAGGCGGGTTTCCTCGTCCTGAAGGGCAACCTGTTCGACTTCGCGATCATGAAGACCAGCGTGATCTCGCCCGAATTCCGCAAGCGTTATCTCGGCAACGGCGACAGCTTCGAGTGCCGTGCCGTCGTGTTCGACGGCTCCACCGACTATCACGAACGCATCAACGATCCCGCGCTCGGCATCGACGAGAACACGATCCTCGTGATCCGCGGCTCAGGTCCCCTCGGCTGGCCGGGCTCGGCCGAAGTCGTGAACATGCAACCGCCGGACGCGCTGCTGAAGCGCGGCATCACGAGCCTGCCGACGCTCGGCGACGGCCGTCAGTCCGGAACCTCCGACAGCCCGTCGATCCTCAATTGCTCTCCGGAGAGCGCCGCCGGTGGCGGCCTCGCCTGGCTGCGGACCGGCGACCGGATCCGTATCGATCTCGAGAAAGGCACCTGCGACGCGCTGGTGTCCGACGAGGAAATCGCGCGCCGCAAGAAGGATGGATTACCGCAAGTGCCCGAGAGCGCGACGCCGTGGCAGGAGCTGTATCGTTCGACGGTCGGTCAGCTCGAGACCGGCGCCGTCATGGAGATGGCGGTCAAATATCGCGGTGTCGCGAAGAAAACGCCGCGCCACAATCATTGATTCGCAGCAAGAGGTACTGATGAGTCCGACGCGCCTCAACGAGGCGAGCGTACATTCCGCTCGCTCGGGCACGATCCTGCCGACCTATGACCGCGCGGCGACGCGCTTCGGCATCGTGCATATCGGTCCCGGCGCGTTTCATCGCGCCCACCAGGCGTATTACGCCGACACGCTGCTGCATGCCGACAAACGCTGGGCCATTTCCGCGCTGTCCTTGAAGAGCACCGGGTTACGCGATGCGCTCACTCCGCAACAAGGTCTCTACACGTTGATCGAACTCGGCGCCGCGCCGCGCGCACGCGTGATCGGCGCGATCCGCGAGTTGCTGGTCGGCCCGACCGACGCGGAGCGTGCGTTCGCGCGCCTGACCGCGCGCGACACCCGCATCGTGTCGCTCACCGTCACGGAAAAAGGCTACTGCCTGGACGCGCGCAATGCGCTCGATCTTGCGAATCCGGACATCGCCCACGACCTCGCCAACCCGCCCTCTTCGAAAGACGTCGCGCCGCGCAGCACCATCGGCTGGATCGTCGAGGCGCTGCGGCGCCGGCGCGCGCAGAATGTCGGCGCGTTCACCGTGTTGAGCTGCGACAACCTGCCCGACAACGGCGCGGTCCTGCATCGAGCACTGGTGGCATTCGCGCGGGAAACCGACGCGGATCTCGCGAAGTGGATCGAAGCGGACGTCGTATGCCCGCGCACCATGGTCGACAGCATCACGCCCGCGACGGACGATGCGCTGCGCGATCGCACGAAGGCGCTCACCGGCCTCATCGATGAGTGGCCCATCCAGCGCGAGCCGTTCACGCAGTGGGTCATCGAAGACGTGCCGGCGATGCGTGACGCGGACTGGCCCTCGGTGGGGGTCACGCTCGCGAAGGACGTCGGCGTCTACGACCGCGCGAAGCTGCGCCTGGTCAATGGCCCGCACTCCACCCTCACCTATCTCGGCCTGCTACGCGGGCACGAATCCGTCGCCGATGCGATGCGAGACGAGCAGTTGGCGCGCTTCGTCGAGTTGCTGATGACCGACGACCTCGCCCCCAGCCTGGGCGCCGCGGCCGGTTTCGACGTCGCGCACTACATCTCCGCGGTGCTCGCGCGCTTCCGCAATCCCGGCATCAAGCATCTGCTGAGCCAGATCGCCTGGGACGGCTCGAAGAAACTGCCGGTGCGCATCACGCCGGTGATCGTCGATGCGCTCGGGGCCGGACGGCCCATCCACCGGCTCGTGATGCCGCTCGCCGCGTGGATGCGCTTCATCGTGCGCCAGGCGAAGGCCGGCGTCGCGATCGTCGATCCGGACGCCGCGCGCCTCGCGCAGATCGGCAGGGAATGCACCGGCGATGCGCGGGCCGATGTCGCGCGCTTCGCGGTCTGCGAGGCAGTGCTGCCGCCGGCCATCTTCGCGGACGAGAAATTCCGCCGCGAGCTCGAATCCGCCTACGACCGGCTCGCGTTGCCGCAAGCCGCCATCACACCGGAGCTGTCCTGATGAGCACCTCGCGCCGAACCTTCATCGCCGCCGCCGCCACCGTGGCTGCGGTCAATGCCGGAGCCGCCACCACCGTGAACGCCTATCCGAAGCTGGTCCACCACGTGTTCTTCTGGCTCAAGAATCCGGAGTCGAAGGAAGACCTCCAGAAGCTGCTCGCGGGCCTGCGCACGCTCGCGAAGATCGAGACGGTGCGCGGCGCGCACTTCGGAGTGCCGGCCAGCACCGAGAAACGCGAGGTGGTCGACAACAGCTACAGTGCCTCGGAGATCCTGTTCTTCGACGACACGGCGGGACAGAAGACCTACCAGGACCACCCGATCCACCAGCAGTTCGTCGCCGACTGCTCGCATCTGTGGGACAAGGTCGTGGTCTACGACACCATCGCCGTCTGAGACCTCACTCCTTCGCCGCGGCCGCCTGCTTCACCGCCGCATCACTCGCGCCGCAGTAGACGTCGAGGAACTGCTTGTGTGAGGGCAACTTGGCCACGGTGGACGCGATGGTGTTCCTGAGCGTCGCGAGCATCGCGCGCGATCGTTCATCGCCCAGCGCATCGGCCATGTAGTGATGCGCGCGGGGCATGATCCGCTGCCCCACGAGCACCTGCACCCACGAATCGACCCGGAACACGTCCGCGGCGTCCGGAAACAGCAGGCCCGTTTCGCGGAACAGCTCGAGGCGATGCGCCAGTGAATCCGGAACGACCATGTCGCGGCAGTCGCGCCAGTAGGGCGTGTCGTCGCGCTCGGTCGCCTTGTAGTGCAACACGATGAAGTCTCGGATGCGTTCGTACTCGAGCCGCGATTCCTCGTTGTACTGGCGCAGCAGCGACTCGCTGAATCCCGCCGCCGGAAACAGCTTGAGCAGGCGCGTGATGCCGCTCTGGATGAGATGGATGCTGGTGGATTCCAGCGGCTCGACGAAACCGCCCGCGAGGCCGATCGCCACGCAGTTCTTGACCCAGGCGCTCTTGCGCCGGCCCGTCTTGAATTTCAGGAGGCGCAACTCGACGCGGATGTCGCCTTCGAGGTTGCCCATGAGGACCTTGCGCGCTTCCTCGTCGTTCGTGTACGCGGTGGAGTACACGTGGCCCGTGCCCTGCCGATGCTGCAGCGGAATCTTCCACTGCCAGCCCGACTGGTGCGCGATCGCGCGCGTGTACGGCGGGATGTTGTCGAGTGGATAGTCGGTCTGCAGCGCGAGCGCGCTGTCGTTGCGCAGCCATTGGGTCCAGTCTTCGTACCCGGCCTTGAGCGTCTGCTCGATGAGCAGGCCGCGAAAACCGGTGCAATCGATGAACAGGTCGCCGTCGATGCGCTGACCCGACTCCATCACGAGCGCTTCGATGTAACCGGACTCGGGGTTCTGGATCACCTGGCCGATCTTTCCCTCGACCCGCTTCACCCCGCGGGCTTCGCTGCGCGCCCGCAGGAAACGCGCGTACAGCGACGCATCGAAGTGATAGGCGTAGTTGATCGGCGAATTCTCGGAGGTGTGGAACTTGTGCTCGCGCGCCGCCTTGTGTTCGAAGCAGTAGTCGCCGAGCTCGTCGCCGAAGCCCGCGGCCTGCGCGGCCACCCAGTAATGGTGGAAATTGCCGAGCCAGCTGCCCTTGCCGACGACACCGAAGGAATGGATGTAACGGTCGCCGAGCCGCGCCCAGTTCTCGAACGAGATACCGAGCTTGATGGAGCCACGCGTTATGCGCAGGAACTCGCGCTCGTCGAGGTCGAGGATCTTGTGGAAGGTGCGGATGGTGGGAAACGTGGCTTCGCCGACGCCGACCGTGCCGATCTCCTCGGATTCGATCAGCATGATGTCGAATGCAGGTCCGAGCTGCTGGGACAGCGCCGCCGCCACGCACCAACCTGATGTTCCGCCGCCCGCGATGACGACTTTCCTGACCGCTCGTGATGACATTCTCTACTCCACTGTTTCCGTTTCCGCGGGGCAGTAACGCCGCACGAAATCCTTGTGAAGCGGCATTCCGGAAACGCCGCGGGCAATGTTGGTCTTGAGGGATTCGAGCGCGCGCCGCAGCCGCTGCTCGCCGAGCATCGCGCCCATGTGATGGTAATGCTTCGGCATGAGGCGCTGGCCCACCATGACGAACACCCAGGAGGTGACGCTGAACAGGTCGTCCGCGCCCTGGTAGGCGAAGCCGCTCTCGCGGAACAGCTCGATGCGTTCAGCGAGCGAATCGGGAATGGACATGTCGCGGCAGCCGCGCCAGAACGGCGTGTCGTCCCGCTCGGTCAGCTTGTAGTGCAGGATGATGAAATCGCGGATGCGCTCGAGCTCGAAGTTCGACTGCGCGTTGTAGCGTTTCGCCAGCGCCTCGAAGTTGCCGCCGAACGGGAACATCTTGATGAGCCGCGTAACGCCCGCCTGGATGAGGTGGATGCTGGTGCTCTCGAGTGGTTCGAGGAATCCGCTGGACAGGCCCATCGCGACCACGTTCTTGTCCCAGATCTTGCGGCGCCGCCCGGTTACGTAGCGGATGAGGCGCGGCTCGAACAAGGGCTCGCCGCGCAGGTTCGCGAGCAGCTCGGCGCGCGCGGCCTCTTCGGTGATGTGCGCGCTGCAGAAGACGAGTCCGTTGCCGACGCGATGCTGCAGCGGGATGCGCCACTGCCAGCCCGCGCTGCGCGCCATCGAGCGCGTGTAGGGCAGGATGCGATCGGTGGAAGGAGTCTGCACCGCTAGGGCGCTGTCGGTGGGCAGCCACTGGCGCCAGTCTTCGTATCCGGCTTCGAGCGCCTGTTCGATGAGCAGGCCGCGAAAGCCCGTGCAATCGATGAACAGCTCGCCTTCCACGCGCGCGCCGCTCTCCATCACCAGCGCTCGGACGTAGCCGCTGTCGCCATCCTGCTCGACGTTTCTGATCTTTCCTTCGATGCGCTTCACACCCTTCGGCTCGAACTTCGCGCGCAGGAATCGCGCGTAAAGACCCGCATCCAGGTGGAACGCATAGTTCATCGGCGCGTTCTCGGACAGGGCGAACTTGCCGGCCTCCGAGGCCTGGTGCTCGAGGCAGTAGTCGCCGAGCGCATCGCCGAAGCCCAGGGACCTGGCCATGAGCCACATGTTGTGGAAGCCACCCATCCAGGTGGTCTTGCCGATGTCGCCGAACGCGTGGATGTAGCGGTCGCCGATGCCCGCCCAATCATCGAACCCGATGCCGAGCTTGAACGTCGCCTGCGTTGCGCGCATGAATTCGCGCTCATCGAGACCGAGCAGCGCATGGAACGTACGGATCGTGGGAATGGTCGCCTCGCCCACGCCCACCGTACCGATCTCCTCCGACTCGACGAGCGTGATGTCGATGATCGGACCTAACTGCTGAGCGAGCGCCGCGGCCACGGTCCAACCCGCGGTTCCACCGCCCGCGATCACGACGCGTTTGACCGGCTGATTCTGCACTCGGAACTCCGTCAGCGATTCAGGCGCTGAAGCAACAGGGCCCGCAGGCGACGCGCCTTCATCTCGTCCATCGGAGCGAGATTGCCGCGAGCCGCTTCGGGCAGATGTGCCCCGGCCTGATCGGCGGGGCCGAACACGTAGTAGTCGAACATCGCGCGCCACGCGCGCTTTTCGGCCTCGGGCCGATCGCGAATGCTGAGCAGCGCGTGCAGCAGCGTGTTCTGCGGCGTGTCCATGTACTGGGGCGTCGTGTTCCACCAGTAATTGACCATCACGTTGAAGCGCTCGAGCGCGTTGACCTGGTGCCACCACATCGAGGGATAGAAGAACGCATCGCCGGGCTCGAGCTCGGCCACCTGCGCGGCGGCCAGCGCCTCGCCCAGCCGCGGGAAGCGCTCGTAGTCTGGGGCGTGGATGTCGGCCATCGTGACGACCTGTCCGCCGGGCGTCGGCTCCAACGGCCCCGGATACAGGTTCGCGACCTGCTCGGGCGGGAACACGGTGAAACGGCGCCGGCCGACCATGCAGACCGCGATGTTGTGCGAGATGTCGTGGTGCGCGAGCGCCGTGGTGCGATTGCCGATCCACGCGGCGACCAGCGGCGGATTCGCCTCGAACATCGGGTGATTGAGCACGAGATCGTTCTCGCCGCGGAAACCCGGAAGATAGGTGTCCACGTCCGTCGAGCCGATGTAGATGGACGGCGCGGCGGGATCGTCGAGATGCGCGAGGATGCGGTCCAGGTATTCGTCGAGCGGCACGCGGTCGGATTGGAAATCGAGGCCCGTGACGTCGGGCGTGTAGCCGAAGCGACCGGCGAGCTCGGGACGCGCGATGAACGCGACCACCTTTCGTCCCTTGTAGAACGACTTGAGATAGGCGGCCGCTTCTTGCGGCGAGGACTTGCCCACCAGCGGCCAGTGGCGCGCGAGACCTCGCAGGATCACGGGCTCCTGCTTCGCGATGAGGTCGTCGTACGGAACGGCATCGGGCGCGACGCCTTCGATCTCCCGGACTTTTCTCAAGATCGGCTGCACCTGGGAATTTTAGCCCTTGTCGGTGGCCGCCGCGCCCTGGGTGTGCACCGCGGCGACACGTTTGCGGTTCTTGAGCTCGATCAGCCAGTGGATGTTGCCGAGCGAGGCCAGTGCGAACAGCGCGAAGTGCAGGAAACCGGGCTTGTTCAGGCGCTCGAGCTGGGAACTGTCGAGTTTGGCGAAGCGCTCCTCGCTGATGGAGAAGAACCCCGGGAGTTTGTACTGGGTGCGCTCGTCGAGCTGCACCTCGATCTCCATCGGCTCGATCAGGCCCGCCTCCTCGAACGCGGCGAACATGGGCCCCACGGCCGCGGTGCCCTTGTAGATGAGCTGCAGCAGTCGGTTGGCACGATCCAGGTAGGGCGAGTTGCCGCCATGTTTGAGGAACACGGCCTCGCCTTCCGTGGTGCTGATCCGCGGATCATCGAGATCGACGTGGACCACGGGTTCATTGACGAGCTCGCCGTCCCTGTCGCTCTTGCGGAACCCGATGAGGAAGGGCCCGCGCTGAATCACGGCCGGGACGTAGCGGGCGTTCCAGCCGCTGTCGGAGAGAAACAGGTTTTCGTCCTTGTCGAAGCCCAGCAGCGCGACTGACTGCAGGTTTCCGTTGGCGTCCTTGCGAAAGAGGATCGGGTACTCGCGCTGAACGTGGACGAACTCGGTGGGAAACACGAGGACGTGATTGACGCTGTCCCCGAACGCGGCCGAGTAGCCGGTTTTGACCCTGAGATCCTTGTGCGCGATGTTGTCGAGCAACACGGTGCGTTTCATCGTGTGAGTCTTCCGCTTCGTTGCGATTTGAAAGGAAAAGCCCCTCCGAAGAGGGGCTTTCCAGATACACCTTCTGACTTCCGGAACCGAGATCCCGGATCCGACGGGGGCGCCGAAGGAAGGCCTTCGGCACCCCGCCAGAGATCAGAACTTGTAACGCGCACCGAGGGCGTAGCGCGGCGAGAGCTCGTAAGCCCAGATCGTCATGTTGGACTTGCGGCGGTACTCGCGATGGTCTTCGCCCGTGATGTTGATGCCATCAAAGAACACCTGGAGGTTGTCATTGATGTCATACGACACGCTGAGGTCGATCTGACCGAACGAGTCCGTGAACTGCGGGCTGCGGCTGCCGCCCTGGTTCGTGCCGTTCAGGAACTTGTCACGCCAGTTGTACGCGATACGCGCCGAGAGGCCGTACTTCTCGTACATCGCCGTGAAGTTCGCGGTATCCGACAGACCCACCAGCGCGAACTGGTTTTCGTTCGGATCCTGACCCGGATCGGCATTCACGTCACCGTTCACGACCGTGTAGCTGGCCGCGAGACCGAAGCCGCTGCTTCCGAAGAAGTGCTGCGCCGCGAATTCCCATCCGAAGACGTTGCCTTCGCGATCGTTGATCGGCGTGGTCACGCGGAACTGCATTTCCGGATCGACACCCGGCTGGCCGACCACGTCATACAGACCCAGGATCTGGTCGACGTAGGTCTGCGGCAGCTGGATGACGCCCGTCGTCGGGTTCGGCGCCAGGTTGGCGGCGAACGTCGCACGGGCCGCATCCACGTCGCCATTGTTCGCGTCGATCAACGCGACCATGGTGAACAGGTGAGCGGGCGAACGGTCGACTTCGAGCGCATCGATCACGCCGAGGGCCGAGGCCGAACGCGTGCCCGGCGCACCCGACGTCGGGTCGAGCAGGCCGTACAGCGGCTGGTTGAACACGGCCGAGCCGAGGAAGTTCTTCACGGTCTTGTCGAAGAAGCCCACGGACACGTAGCTGTCGTCCTTGTAGTAGTACTCCAACGAAGCGTCGAAGTTCTCGGACTCGAGCGGCAGCAGGTTCGGATCCTGACGGTTGCCGCCCGTCTGTCCTCCGAGGACCGTCGGGTTGTTCGGCGCGCCCGCGTTGACCGAGGCGAACAGGTTGCCGTACGGCACGCGACCGATCGTCTTGCTGTACGAGAAGCGCGAGACCAGCTTGTCCGTGAGGTCGACCTTGACGTCGAGGTTCGGCAACAGGTGCTTGTACTTGCCGCTACCTTCGACGTTCGTCAGACCGCTGAACGTGATCAGGAAGTCGTTGTCCGCCGTCCACAGGATGCCCGTCGGCACCGACTGCAACGCGGTGGAATCGACTTCCGTCTCTTCCCAGCGCAGACCGCCGGTAACCTGGACAGGGCGGCCGAGGAACTCCGACTCGAGGCCGAACTGGGCGTAGAACGCGAGGATGTCCTCGTTCACCCAGTTCTCGTTGTCGTTCACCTGGACCGTCTTGTTGTGCGGAGCGGCCGCGTAGATCGGCGTCAGGATGGAGTACAACTCGGTGGCATCGGCGCGGAAGGCGATGTTCGCCTGGCCCACACCGAAGTCATCGAAGCGGCACGACATACAGAACGCTTCGACCACGCCCGGGGCGTACAACTCGACGTCACGCGGGTTGGAAACACCCCACGTGCCGAGATCCTGCTGGGTGGTGCGGCCACGCACATAGACTTCCGTCTTGCGGTAGTTGCTACCGAAGGTCAGGTTGCTGTTCTCGAAGTTGATGGTGTAGCGCAGATCGGCTTCATCGACGTCCATCTCCTGCCACTGCGAGGAGCTGCGCGAAACCTGCGTGCCGAGGTCGGCCACGTTCAGGACGCCGTCGTTGTTGCCTTTCACCGCATCGCTGAAGGTGTAGGCCTGGACCGGGAACGCGTCCGAACCATCCCAGCTGACCGAGTGCTGCGAGATGACCGGCGCGGCAAACGTCACGAACGTCGCCGAATGACCCAGCGGGTTGTTCGGAGACGACTTGGCGTTGTCCGTGTGGTAGTCGAGGCGCAGCGTGCCGGTGTCGGTGAGCGCCCACTCGGCATTGAAGCCGAGCGAGTTGAACTCGTCTTCCTGCGCGCGATACGTCTGCTCGAAGCCCATGTCCTTCTGGCCGTCGTTGTTCTCTTGCATGAACGTCGCGGCGGACACGGCACCCGCGTTGTCGAACACGATCTGGTCGAACGGCGTGGCAAACCAGTTGGTCTGCTCGGCACGCTGTTCTTCGCTCTGGGTGTTGAAGTACGTGTAGTCGAGGGTCAGGGTCAGGGCGTCCATCGGACGGAACTGCACGACCGCCTGCGCATTGATGCGCTCGCGGCTCAGGTCCGATACGTCGTAACGGCTGTCCTGCGGGATCGCGAACAGCTGGCCAGGGGCCGGCGCGTTCACGTAGTTGGCAGGGTTGCCGCCGGCGCGAACGATGCTCGTCTCGCCCATGAAGTTGTTCGTCGAACGAACGACCCAGTCGTTCGTCTGGCCGATGGCCGCACCCGAATCACGCTTCGAGTAGCCAGCGAAGAGGCCCACGCCGAACGACTCGGAATCATTGGTCCAGCTGAACAGACCGCTGGCTTCCGGAGTGATGTCGCTGCCTTCTTCGTTGCTGGTGTCCATCACGCCATTCGCCGACACCGAGGCCTGGAGCCCGGGAGTGTCGAGAGGACGGCGGGTCTTGACGTTGATCGTCGCGCCAATGCCGCCCGACGGCAGAAGCGCCTGGCCGGTCTTGTACACCTCGAGACCCGACACCGCTTCGGCGGCGATGTTCG
Source organism: Pseudomonadota bacterium (assembly GCA_023457495.1). Classification (GTDB taxonomy): domain Bacteria; phylum Pseudomonadota; class Gammaproteobacteria; order Steroidobacterales; family Steroidobacteraceae; genus CADEED01. The sequence continues at coordinate 1,839 of JAEWLQ010000022.1, read as the reverse complement.
AGAAGTCGAAGCTGCGGCCCTGGCCGCCCGAGAAGTTGTCACGGTTGCCCGTGAGATTCACTTCCGCGGTCGGAACGGTACGGCCGTTCAACGTGACGAGGTTGTAGCCCGGGCCGAAGCCGCGAACCGTGACCTGCGCGCCTTCGCCGTTCTGACGGTCGATGGACACGCCGGGAATACGCTGCAGCGATTCGGCGAGGTTCGAGTCGGGGAACTTGCCGATGTCCTCGGCAGTAATCGCGTCGACGACACCAATGGCGTCGCGCTTGATTTCCATTGACTGGATCAAGGATCCGCGCAAACCGGTGACGACGACTTCCTCGAGCTCCTCACCGCCCTGCTCTTGAGCGAATACAGGATTGATGAGCACTGCGCCACCAACGATGGTGAACAGCGCCTTGGAAGTTAACTTGGGATTGAATTTCATATTCGGATGTCTCCTCCGCACTCGTACATCTTTCTGGGTAGTTCTAGAAAACCGGGATCAACTGCAAAACGAAACCGGTGACAGGTCGACCAGGTGGACGACTACGACAGGGAGAGAGTGCTGCATGGATCTCAGACTCGAACGGCGTGACAGACCTACGCCAGAAAAGCTGAATGCAGCAGCAATGCGCAATGTGCGCCCCCCTCGTCGTGCGCCGAGGATAAATCAGCCTGTGTACAAAAGTCCACGCTCATGTCTTCCTACTGCGGAGACATCGTTGTGGACATAAGCCATCTACTTTTGTTTGCCGATCAGTTAGTTAGCTAACGCCAGTGGACAATACGCCGCAATCGTCCCGAGGCCGGGTCGGATAACGAAGCACAAAAAAGCAACAGTTTCTGCTAGCGCTAACGTAGTGAGGCGGAAGCGCGCCGCGACAGGGGCTGGCGCAGCATGTTTGTTGGCAGGAGGGTGGCCAGGCGCCCGGAATCTGTATCATTCGCGGATGCCACGCTTGGAACCCCTGGACCGCACGGTCCACAAGAACATTCGCGTCGATGACGAGCAGGCCTTTGCCCCGTGTAAGGGCATGAGCATGTGTGCGGTAGGACTCAACGAGATCCCGCGCCTGGTCGTCGAGTACCCGATCGTATTTACCAAAAACGAGGCGAGCGACCAGTACGTCTGCGTCGCACTTTTCGGATGCGAACCCACGGAGAACCTCTTCTGGCAGGACGGAAGCTGGAAGAGCTTCCTGGTGCCGCTGAACATCGGGCGCCAGCCGTTCAATGTAGCCGTGGCGGACAACCCGGCGGCGGGCGAGGGACAGAAGGGGCTCGTGAGCTGCATCGACTTCGAGAATCCCGCGGTCCAGACGGAGCGCGGCGAGGCCCTGTTCGACGAGCTCGGGGCGGAGACTCCATACCTGAAACGCAAGCTGACGATGCTTGCCGAGCTGATCCAGGATGAGCGCAGGTGCCGCGAATTCACCGAACGTGTTTCCACGCTGGGACTCATCCGCCCGTTCCAGCTCGAGCTCAAGGCCGATGGAATGCAGCCGCGCAAGATCACCGGCCTGCACACGATCGACGAGGGCAAACTGCGCGAGCTCGACGCGGCGACCCTTGCCGACCTCAACTCGCGCAACTACCTGCTCCCGATGTACGCGATGCTGTCCTCGATCGGCCACCTGCAGATCCTGGCGCGCCGCGGCTGGATGCAGCGCTCGTCCCGGGGCGAGGTCTGAAAGACGCGCAAATGAAAAACCCCCGTCGCTTTCGCGACGGGGGCTTCATGTTAGGACCCTGGCAGTGACCTACTCTCGCATGGCAGCTGCCACACTATCATCGGCGCGGAGCGTTTTCACTTCCGAGTTCGAAATGGGATCGGGTGGTTCCCGCTCGCTATAGCCG
>JAEWLQ010000021.1 GCA_023457495.1 Pseudomonadota bacterium | reverse complement strand
CCGCGGGACAGGGGCGCCTCGAACTCGCCGACGTGGATGGGCCGACCGCGCTCGAGACGCGCCGCACCGCGCGCAGCGGCGCGGCCGGCGGCCGGGTGCACCTCGGCCGCTCGCGCAACGACCAGGTCCTCACCGCGCTGCGGCTCTATCTACTCGACGCGGGCAAGGAGCTCGCCGCCGCCGCCGAGTCCTGCGCCGCGTCGCTGGACCGGCTCGCCGCGCGCGAAGGCGCAACGCCGCTGCCCGGTTACACGCACATGCAGCAGGCGATGCCGAGTTCCGTGGGACTGTGGGCCGGCGGATTCGCATCCGAGTTGCGTGACGACGCCGCAGGCTTCCTGTCTTGTGCGCGCCGCGCCGGGCGCAGCCCGCTCGGCTCCGCGGCCGGTTACGGCTCCCCGGGCCTGCCGCTCGATCGTGAGCTCACGGCGCGAAAGCTCGGATTCACCAGCGTGCAGGAGCCGGTCACCGCCGTGCAGCTCTCGCGCGGCAAGGCCGAAGCCGAGCTGCTGTTCGCCTGCGCGCTGCTCATGCAGGATCTCGGACGGATCGCGGCGGACCTGTTGCTCTTCTACACGCAGGAATTCGCATTCGTGGAGCTGCCGGCATCGTTCACGACGGGCTCGTCGATCATGCCGCAGAAGCGCAACCCGGACGTGTTCGAGCTGGTCCGCGGCCGCACCGCCGTCGCGCAGTCGTGCCTCGACGAGGTGCTGGGGATCTTCGCGAAGCTGCCCTCGGGGTATCAGCGTGACCTGCAGCTCATCAAGCCGCCGCTGTTCCGCGGCATCGACGTCGCGTTCAGCACCGCGGCCATCATGTCCGTAGGAATCGATGGCGTGCGTTTCCGCGCCGACCGGATCAAACTCGACCCTGCGATTCACGCCGCCGAGGAAGCCAACGCGCTCGTGGTCCGCGAAGGCATCCCCTTTCGCGAGGCTTACCGCCGCATCGGCGAGAAATATCGCAAGTGAAGCAGGGCTCCGCACGCCGCGGGCCAAGGCGTTGCAGAGGAGTTCTGAATGGGGATCTGGTTCGGTACACCGACCGTCGATGATGCGCGTGCGAGCCAGGCGGGCTTGCTCGCGCCGCACATCGGCATCGAATTCACCGAGTTCGGCGAGGATTTCCTGCGCGGCACGATGCCTGTCGAAGCACGCACTCGCCAGCCGATGGGTTATCTGCACGGCGGCGCATCACTGGTGCTGGCCGAAACGCTGGGCAGCGTCGCCGCGAACTTCGTCGTCGACCGCTCGAAATTCCGCTGCCTGGGACAGGAGATCAATGCAAACCATCTGCGACCCGTGGCGGAGGGCCTCGTGATCGGAACCGCGCGTCCGTATCACATCGGCGCCCGCAGCCAGGTTTGGAGCATCGAAATCCGGGATCCTCGCGAGCGACTCGTGTGCATTTCGCGTCTCACGATGGCCGTGGTGGACTGGCGACCGAAGTCGAGCGACAAGGATTCATGGAAATGAGATCGATCACAGCGTCGACGGTCGTGGCGTGTTTGCTGTCGGGTTCGCTCGCCGGCTGCGGGCAGAAGGGTCCGCTCTATCTACCGGACGAGGCGCGGGACATCGTCACGCGGCCCGCGCCGCCGTTGACCCCGAGCGCACCGGACTCGCCGCAGACGGTCGACTCGCCCGACACGCCGCCCTCCCCCGCGCCCGAAGTGAGCAAGCCCGAAGGCACGCCGCCGGAGGATGGCAAGGACGGAAAAAACGGCGAGCCGCGGCGGTGATGGCATGACTTTGCGTCCGGATCTCGTCCTCGTCGACGGCTCGTCCTACCTGTACCGCGCATTCCACGCGCTGCCGCCCTTCACCAACTCGCGCGGCGAACCGACCGGCGCGGTGTTCGGCGTGCTCAACATGCTTTCGAAGTTCCTCAAGGACTACGACCCGCAACGCATCGCGGTCGTATTCGACGCATCGGGCAAGACGTTCCGCGACGAGCTCTTCGCGGAATACAAGGCGCACCGGCCGCCGATGCCGGACGATCTGCGCTCGCAGATCGAACCCTTGTTCGAAGCCGTGAAGGGGATGGGACTGCCGATCCTGCGCGAGAGCGGTGTGGAAGCGGACGATGTCATCGGCACGCTCGCCTGCAGCGCCGCGAAGGAAAACCTGAGCGTGCTCATTTCGACCGGCGACAAGGACATGGCGCAGCTGGTCTCGCCGCAGATCACGCTCGTGAACACGATGTCCAACACCGTGCTCGATCGCGCCGGGGTGAAGGCGAAGTTCGACGTGTTCCCCGAGCAGATCATCGACTACCTCGCGCTGGTCGGCGACAGCTCGGACAACATTCCCGGCATTGACAAGGTCGGTCCCAAGACCGCCGCCAAGTGGCTCGGCCAATACCAGACGCTGGACGCATTGGTGGCGGACGCCGCGAATGTGAGCGGGAAGGTGGGCGAAAATCTGCGCGCGGGCCTGGGCACGCTCGAGCTTTCGCGGAAGCTCGCGACCATCCGTACGGATCTCACGCTCCCGCTCGCGCTCGACGATCTCAAGCGCAGGGAACCCGACACCGCGGCGCTGCGCACCCTCTACACCAAGCTCGAGCTGCGCTCGCTGCTCAAGCAGCTCGATGGCGGCGGGGCCGCGCCGGCCACGGCGCCGGATGCGCCCGCGGCGACCGGCAAGCCGGCGGTCGAGGGCGCGCCGGCCGCGATCGGCATCAGCTCCGGCGCGCAGATCATTGCCGCCGCGCCGCGGCTTTACGAGACGATCACGACCGAGGCGCAGCTCGACGCCTGGGTCGCGCAACTCTCGGCCGCGGAGCTGTTCGCGTTCGACACCGAGACCACGAGCCTCGAATACATGAAGGCGGAGATCGTGGGAGTGTCGTTCGCCCTCGCGCCCGGCAAGGCTGCCTATCTACCGCTGCGACACGATTACGCCGGCGCGCCCGACCAGCTCGATCGCGACGCGAGTCTCGCGAAGTTGAAGCCGCTGCTGGAATCCGCGGATCACGCGAAGGTCGGCCATCACCTCAAGTACGACGCCCATGTGCTCGCCAATCACGGCATCGTGCTCAGGGGCATGCGTTTCGACTCGATGCTCGAGTCGTACGTCTGGAACAGCGTCCTGCGACACGACATGGATTCGGCCGCCGAGCGGTATCTCGGCATACGCACGATTCGCTACGAGGACGTCGCCGGCAAGGGCGCCAAGCAGATTCCATTCAGCCAGGTCCCCGTCGACAAGGCCGCTGAATATTCCTCGGAAGACGCGGACGTGACGCTGCGCCTGCACGAGGTGCTCTGGCCCCAGATCACGACGCAGCCGGCACTGCAGAAACTCTACGAGGAGATCGAACAACCACTCGTGCCCGTCCTCACGCGGATGGAAGAGCGCGGCGTGCTCCTCGACCGGCAGATGTTGCGCGCGCAGAGCGGGGAGCTCGCGAAGCGACTCATGGAAGTGCTTGGTGAAGCGCACCAGGAGGCTGGCGCACCGTTCAACCTCGATTCGCCCAAGCAGCTGTGCAACATCCTGTTCGAGAAGATGCAGCTGCCGGTATTGCGCAAGACGCCCACTGGGCAGCCATCGACGGCCGAGGACGTGCTGGAAGAACTGGCCGAGAGTTACAAGCTGCCGAAGCTCATCCTCGAGCACCGCAGCCTCTCGAAACTCAAGTCGACCTACACCGACAAACTACCCGAGCAGATAAACGCGAGGACCGGCCGCGTACACACCAGCTACCACCAGGCCGTCGCGGCAACCGGCCGCCTCTCCTCGCAGGAGCCGAACCTGCAGAACATTCCCATCCGCACGCCAGAGGGGCGTCGAATCCGCCAGGCATTCGTCGCGCCGCCCGGCCACGTATTGCTGGCGGCCGACTACTCGCAAATCGAATTGCGGATCATGGCCCACCTGTCCGGCGACGATGGGCTGCTGAGCGCGTTCGCGGGCGACAAGGACATCCACCAGGCGACGGCGTCCGAAGTGTTCGGCGTGCCGCTCGACGCGGTCAGCGCGGATCAGAGGCGCTCCGCGAAGGCGATCAACTTCGGGCTCATCTACGGCATGAGCGCGTTCGGCCTCGCCAAGCAGCTCGCGATCCCGCGCGGCGCGGCGCAGGAATACATCGACCTGTATTTCGCGCGTTACCCGGGCGTGAAACGCTACATGGAGGAGACGCGCGCGCAGGCGAAATCGCAGGGATACGTGGAGACCGTGTTCGGCCGCCGGCTCTATCTACCCGACATCAACGCGCGCAACAAGCAGTTCCAGCAAGCCGCGGAACGCGCCGCCATCAACGCGCCGATGCAAGGGAGCGCCGCCGACATCATCAAACGCGCGATGATCACGGTGGACGCCTGGTGCGAGGAACGCGCGCGCGGCGCGCGCCTCATCATGCAGGTGCACGACGAACTCGTCCTCGAAGTCGAGTCCGCGCGCGTGGACGAGGTCACCGCCGCGGTGCGCGAACACATGATGGCGGCCGCCAGCCTGCGCGTGCCCCTGAAGGTCGACGCCGGGCACGGAGCGAACTGGGACGTCGCGCACTAGTTTGCACCTAACAGGTGTCCGGCTGGAGCGTCGGCGCTTCGCGACAGTCTGTGAAAACGAACGAGCGGCGCGTCACAATTCGGCAGGCCATTCAGGAATTGTTAAGGCTCCACCGCCTCTAATCAGGCTTCCCAACTCGTGAGGTCTCGCATCATGAACATGAAGTTCGCCGCGCTGGCTGTGCTCGGCACGTTTTCCTTGATCGCCGCTGCTCCGCAGGCGCGCGCCGCTGACAATGGGTTTTATCTCGGCGCCGGCGTCACACAGACCGATTTCAAGGTCACGGTCGACGGCATCAACGGTTCCGAAAAATTCGACGACAACTCGTTCAAGTTGATCGCCGGTTTCCGTCCGCTCGACTGGCTCGCGTTCGAGGCCAACTACATCGACCTGGGCAAGGCGGATTTCAACGACGGCAGCGGTGTGTCGATCGAATCGACGGCCCTGACCGCGTCGGCCCTGTTCCTGGCGGAGGTCGGCATCGTCGACTTCTACGCCCGCGCTGGCCTGGTGAGATGGGACTCCAAGTTCAGACTGGATAGCGGCGGTGTCGGCGTCTCCGGAAGCGTGTCCGAAGACGGTTACGAACCGACCTTCGGCGCGGGAGTCGGCGTTCACTTTGGCAGCATCGGTGTGCGCCTCGAATACGAAAGATTCGAGACGGAAGCCTTCGACGATGACGTCAACAATGACATCGAGACGCTTTCGCTCGGTTTCACGTACACCTTTCTGTAGCGCAAAAACTACAGGTCGCACCGCAACCACATGATTTTGCGGCAGGATTTTTTCGGAAATTTCGGAACCTTTCGGGAGGGCCCCGTGTCTGTACTTCTGAGCGCGTAAAACCGCTCCCCGCTTCCCTCCCTGAGCGGGTAGCCCGGTTCACGAGACCTGTGCCGGGTTAGTCTGGCCCCGGTGGTTCTGCCACCGGGGCTTTCTTTTTGGGCGCAAGCGCCACTTCTAACGGGGCCGAAGCGGCCCCGTCCATCATTGTTAAGAAAAGAAATGCAGTAGGCGCTTTTGGGCGGCTTCGACTCCGATCTTGTCGGGGGCGGAGAAGACCTGGGCCGTCATGCCGGGCATCAACGCCTGCTGCGTTTCCTTGAGGACCGCGGCCCGCTCTCGCTGGTTGAGCTTGTCCGCCTTCGTCAGGAGCACATGCACCTGCCAGGACGCGGCGGCGGCCCAGGAGACCAGCTGAATATCCTCGTCCTTCATGCCGCGGCGTATATCGACGATGAGGAAAAGGCCCGCGAGACACTTTCGTCGCGGCAGGGTTTCTATGACCTTGATCCACTGGGCCCGCTCCGTGGGCGAAGCCCGCGCGAAGCCGTAACCGGGCAAATCGATGATTCGCCGACCCTCACCGACTTCGAAGAAGTTGAGTAGTTTGGTGCGGCCGGGCGTCTTGCTGGTGCGGGCCAACCCGTTGCGCGCGAGGATGACGTTTATCGCGCTCGATTTGCCGGCGTTCGAGCGTCCGGCGAACGCGATTTCCCGACCCTCGTCCGGGGGGAATTGCCGCGCCTCGGCCACCGAGATCAGGAAGCGCACATTCGGAAACTGACTCATCTTTCGGCTCGCGCTCCCTTAAACGCGGCTAGTGTACAATTCGCGGCCTTCCTGGGAGTCCCGCAAGACCATGATTGAGAGAAGATTTTCCCTGCCCTTTGGCGCCGCCCTCGTTTGCACCTTGCTCGGAATGGCCATTCCCGCCGCCGCCGCGGACGCCCCCAAGGGCAGCGCCGAGGCTGGCGAGGCCAAGGCCGCGGTTTGCACCGCCTGCCACGGTGTCGGCGGCAATAGCGTGAACCCGGAGTGGCCCAGCCTCGCCGGGCAGAACGCCGCGTATATCCACGAGCAGCTCGACATGTTCAAGTCGCGCAAGCGCATCAACGAGGTCATGTACCCGGTGATCGCGAACCTGACCGAACAGGACTTCGCGGACCTAGCCGAATATTTCGCGAAGCAGACCCCCACCGGCCTCGAAGCGGATCCGTCTTACTGGCAGGCCGGAGAGGCCTTGTACAAGTCGGGCGACGCGTCCCGGAACATTCCCGCCTGCACCGCCTGTCACGGGCCGGCCGGCCAGGGCAATTCCGCCGCCGGATACCCGGCGCTGCGCGCGCAACATTCCGTCTACACGGTGAAGCAGCTGCAGGATTACCACACTCAGAACCGTTACCGCGACGCGACGGACCCGGCCAAGGTCCATGCCACGCGCAACAGCGCGATGATGTCCACGATCGCCGAGCGGCTCTCACCCGAAGACATTCGCAACCTGGCGTCGTATCTGCAAGGGCTGCGCTGAAGCAGCTCCGGCAAGGAGCCGATGATGACTCGTTCGTTTCATCTGCTCGCACTGGGACTGATCGCAACGGTCGTCGTGTCCGCCGCCGACCGGCGCGCCGCGGCGTCCGTCGGACCGTGGCAGGCTGGCACTAACTACACGCTCGTGCGGCCGCCGCAGCCGACCGACGCGGCGCCCGGACAGGTCGAGGTGAACGAGCTGTTCTGGTATGGCTGCGGCCATTGCTACTCACTCGACCCGACCCTCGAGAACTGGCGCGAGACCAAGGCCGAGTTCATCGAGTTCCGGCGCACGCCGGTGATGTGGGGAATCCCGCATCGCCAGCACGCCAGGCTCTTCTATACGCTGCAGGCGCTCGGCCGCGCGGACCTGCACCCGAAGGTGTTCGACGCGATTCACCGGGACGGCAACATGCTCGCGACCAACGGCGACGAAGGCGCGGCGCGCGCCATGCACATGGCCTTCCTGAAGGACAACGGCGTTTCGGAGAATGATTTCAACGCCGCGTACGACTCGGAAGCCGTGACCAAGAACCTGAGACGCGCGGAAGAGATAACCCAGATGTACTCGATCGCGAGCGTGCCGACGCTCATCGTGAATGGCAGATACACGACCACGGTCACCATGGCCGGTGGAACGCCTGCCAACCTCCTCTCGCTGATCAACGACCTCGCCGCGAGCGAGCGAAGCCGCTGAGCAAGACTCACGGAAGGTATGATCGACACGGCGCGTAAATGCTGAGCGCCTTCGTTCCGCAGCCGCAGGGACTTGCGCGCTTCGAATTGCGCGCGGGCGGGGCGATTCCCCCCGATGCCATGTGGCTCGACCTGCTCGAGCCCACGCCGGCCGAAGAGCGCCAGGTGGAAAGTTTTCTGGCGATCGATGTCCCGACCCGCGACGAAATGCGCGAGATCGAATCCTCGAACCGTCTATACGAGGAAAACGGCGCTCTCTACATGACCGCGACCGTGATCACCAAGCTCGATTCGGACCTGCCGGAGAGCACGCAGATCACGTTCATCCTCTCGAGCGCCCAACTGGTGACGAATCGATACGTCGATCCGCTGCCATTCCGCCGATTCATCGCGTATGCCGAACGCCATCCCAACGCGTGCAATTCGCCGCCCGCGCTGCTCGCCGGGCTGGTGGAAGCCATCGTCAATCGGGTGGCCGATGTCATCGAACGCGCGGCAACGGACCTCGACGCTGCTTCGGCCGAGGTGTTCAGCGCGTCGCGGCGCAAGCGCGGCGCCATGCGCGACTTCCGCAACATCCTGGAGCGGCTCGGCCAGAACGGCGATCTCATATCCAAGGCCCGCGAAAGCCTCGTGAGTCTCGGCCGCTTGCTGACCTTCATTCAGCAGAGCACGACCGTGCCCATGACGCAGGAGGTCCGGGGCCGGCTGCGCACGCTCGCGCGCGACGTCATGGCGATGAGCGACCATGCCTCGTTTCTCGGCACGAAGGTGGGTTTCATCCTGGACGCCACCCTCGGCCTCATCAACATCGACCAGAACAACATCCTCAAGATTTTCTCGGTCGTGACCGTTTTCCTGCTGCCGCCCTCGGTCATCGGGGCCATTTACGGCATGAATTTCGATCAAATCCCCTGGTTGCACGACCGCTGGGGCTTCTGGGCCGCGCTGGGACTGATGCTGGTGTCCGCGATTGGCCCTTTCCTCTACTTCAAGCGGAAAGGATGGCTGTGACCGGCTAGAATCCGCAGCCCCGCGCCCGTAGCTCAGCTGGATAGAGTGACGGTTTCCGAAGCCGTAGGTCACAGGTTCGAATCCTGTCGGGCGCGCCAGTTTTCACATGGATATACTTCGCGCCCATGAGCAAGCAGGACTCGCATTTCTTCAATAATTTCAGCCTCGTGCTGGGTATTTTGTTCGCCGTGACCCTCGGCCTTTTCGCGTTTGCGCGCCATGTGGGCGCCGAACACCAGGTCAAACAGGTCACGCGGGATCCGCGATTCCTGGCGAGCGTGGACGAGCGGCTGCAGCCCGTCGCGCGCGTGGCCATTGCCGGTCAGGACAATTCGGCGCTGAAGATCGAGAGCGTGGGTCCTGCCGGTCCGGCCGAGGAACTGCCTGCGGACGGCACGGCCGCGTACACGGTTGCCTGCGCCACCTGCCACGCCTCGGGCCTCGCCGGCGCGCCGAAAGTCGGTGACAAATCGGCCTGGGGGCCGCGCCTCGCGCAAGGCAAGGACACGCTGTACAAGCACGCCATCGAAGGCTTCAACGGCAAGACGGGCGTGATGCCCGCCAAGGGTGGCCGGACCACGTGGCCGGACGACATCATTCGCCAGGCGGTCGACCACATGGTCGAGCTGGAGAAGTAATCGGTCTCTGAATCATTCGATCGCACGCCGCAGCTGCAAGGCTTCGGCGAGATGAACGGGCCCGATCGGGCCCGTTTCGTTTTCCAGCGCGAGATCGGCAATGGTGCGCGCCACGCGCAGCACGCGGTGCATCCCGCGAGCCGAGAGACCGAGTTTCTCGCGTGCCTGTCCCAGCAATCTCCTTCCATGACGATCAAGGCGGCACAGCTTCTGCGCGTCGCGCCCGGTCAGGGCGGCGTTGAGCTGACCGGCGCGCGCGAATTGCAGCTCGTGGACCCTCCGCACGAGCTCAGCAATCCGCGCCGAAGACCATCGGTCATCGGCGGGAGTCGCATCTTCCAGCAATTCCTCGCTCGATAAAGCCGGCACCTCGACACGCAGGTCGATGCGATCGAGCAGCGGCCCGGAGATGCGCGAGCGATATCGGGCAATCTGGCCTGGCGGGCACCGGCAGCGGCCGGAAGCGTCGCCGAGATACCCGCAGGGACACGGGTTCATCGCCGCGACGAGCTGGAATCGCGCCGGGTATTCGACGCGCAACGCCGCGCGCGCAATGGCCACGTGGCCACTCTCGAGCGGCTCGCGCAATGATTCGAGGACGGACCGATTGAACTCCGGCAGCTCGTCGAGGAACAACACGCCGCGGTGAGCCAGGCTCACTTCGCCGGGCAACGCGCGCGGACCGCCGCCGATGATCGCTCCCGCCGATGCGCTGTGATGCGGCGCGCGGAACGGCCGCATTCCGAATTCCCGCGTGTCGAATCCTCGTCCCGTCACGGATGCGATCGCAGCCACGTCGAGTGCCTCGTCGGGACGCAGCGCGGGAAGCAATCCTGGCAGGCGCTGCGCGAGCATGCTCTTGCCCGTACCCGGTGGCCCGATCAGCAGGAGGCTGTGCCCACCCGCGGCCGCAACCAGGAGCGCACGTTTCGCGGTCGCCTGCCCTTTGACCTCGGCGAGGTCGGGAGTATTGGCGCGATCGCCCAGCGATCCGGCGATCGGCAACGGCACTTCCGAGACGGGCGGGCGACCGTCGATGGTTTCGCAGGCCCCTAACAAAGATCGTGGCCCGTGCGTCGCGACGGGTGCGGCGATTTTCGCTTCGGCGAGATTGGCGGCGGGCACGACGACGCGGCGCGTCTCGCGCCGGGCATGTGCGGCGGCGAGCAACACGCCTTTCACGGGTTTGAGCTCCCCCGCGAGTCCGAGCTCCCCATAGAACTCGGTGTCCCCGAGCGTGGCCTCGTCGAACCGGATCTGCGAAGACGCGAGCAGGATGCCGAGCGCGATCGGCAGATCGTAACGACAACCTTCCTTCGGCAGATCCGCCGGCGAGAGATTGACGGTGATGCGGCCCGCGGGAAATTCGAAGCCCGAATTGACGATGGCGGCGCGCACGCGATCCTTGCTTTCCTTCACCGCGACCGCCGGTAGACCCACGATGGAGAAAACGGGAAGACCACTGCCGAGGTGCACTTCCACCTGCACGCGCGGCGCGGACAATCCGATCTGCGCGCGGCTGGCCACGCGTGCGGTCCCCATTTCAACCTCCCTGTTCGATCGCCGGCATCCATGCCGGCGTGGGCGGTCCGCTAGCGGCCGCCGGAATTCCCGAGTTTCGATTCGAGGTCGGCCACGCGCCGCTCGAGCTCTTCGAGTCGCGCGCGGGTGCGTTCGAGCACCTTGCGCTGCGCGTCGAATTCGTCGCGGCCGGCCAGATCGAGCTTGCCGAGGTTGGCGCGCAGCACGGAGCGGAAGTTGTTTTCGAGGTCCTCGCGCAATCCCGAGGCACCGGATGTGATCCCGGGCGGCAGGCCCTGCATCAGGCTACGCAGCAGTTCTTCGACCCTTGGAATCTCCACCGACGGCTCTCCTGGCTGTTTGTCAGCACTCTGCCCTGTTTTGTCGCGCGATCAAATTCGACGCCCCAAGTTTGGGCGCCTCGTGTGGAACCGGCCCGTTTTCGCGCTGCAACGGGCCGCTTCCCCGTTCCTTTGAGGCTGGCATGGAACCTGCACTTTGATCACAGGCCGGACGGCTTGGCCGAACGATGCCAGGCCGATGAGCAACAGGGAGCATACGCGCCGCGCTGGCGCGCGATCCATCGGATAACGATGCCAAAGCGATGAAAATGATCACTGCAATCATTCGCCCGTGGAAGCTCGACGACCTGCAAATCGCGGTCGCGCGTCTCGGCGTGCAGGGCATCACCGTCACCGAGGTCACCGGTTACGGACGTCAGCGCGGGCATTCGGAGCACTACAAGGGCTCCGAGTACCAGGTCGAGTTCGTTCCCAAACTACGTGTCGAAATCGTGCTCGACGACAACTCGGCGGAAGCCGTCGTCGAAGCGATCAGCAATGTGTGTCGTACCGGGAAAACCGGTGACGGCAAGATTTTCCTGGCGCCTGTCGGTGAAGCCGTGCGGATACGCACGCGTGAATCCGGCGCGGCGGCAGCCTGAGATGTCGTTGAGGAGCTATTACATGCAAGAAGATAAGAAGAGAACGAAGGGTGGCAGCCTTCTCACGCGCGGTCTCGGCGCGGCGCTGCTGATGATGGGTCCGGCATTGGCATTCGCGCAGGATGCGGAAGAAGCGGCGCCGGTTTTGGATTCAGGCGATACCGCCTGGATGATCGTCGCCACGCTGCTCGTCATCATGATGGCAGCGCCAGGCCTCGCGCTGTTCTACGGCGGCATGGTGCGAGCCAAGAACATGCTCGCCACCTGCATGCAGGTGTTCGTGACGTTCTCGCTGCTGACCGTGCTGTGGGTCATCTACGGCTACAGCCTGACGTTCAAGGGCGACGGTGCGATCTACGGCGACTTCAGCGCGGCCTTCATGGCGGGCATCACAGTCGATTCCCTCTCAGGAACGATTCCGGAGTTCATTTTCGTCGCGTTCCAGTGCACGTTCGCGGCGATCACCACGGCGCTGGCGATCGGCGGTTTCGCTGAACGCACGAAGTTCAGCGCGGTGATCATCTTCGGGATCATCTGGTTCACCTTCGCCTATCTGCCGATGGCGCGCATGGTGTGGAACGGAACCGGTTACCTGTTCAACCTCGGCGCCATCGACTACGCGGGTGGCACGGTGGTGCACATCAACGCCGGTATCGCCGGCCTGGTGGGCGCACTGATCGTCGGCAAGCGCACGGGTTACGGCACGACAGCGATGCCGCCACACAACGTGCCCTTCGTGATGATCGGCGCCGCCCTCCTGTGGGTTGGCTGGTTCGGCTTCAACGTCGGTTCCGGACTTGCGGCGAATGCGAATGCGGGCCTGGTGTTCCTGAACACCTTCGTCTGCACCGCGGCGGCCGTGGTCGCCTGGGCCTTCGGTGAGTGGATCTTCCGCGGCAAACCGACGATGCTCGGCGCGGCCTCGGGCGCGGTCGCGGGCCTCGTCGCCATCACGCCCTCGTGCGGCGTGCTGAGCCCGTCGGGTTCCATCATCCTCGGTCTCGCCGCTGGCCTGATCTGCCTCTGGGCGGTCGCGGGACTCAAGAAGATGCTGGGCTACGATGACTCGCTGGACGTGTTCGGTGTCCACGCGGTGGGCGGCATCGTGGGCGCCCTCGCCTGCGCCATCCTGGGCCACCCCTCGCTCGGCGGCGTCGGTTCGTTCGAAAGCATCGGCGCTCAGTTGGGCATCCAGGCAACCGGCGTCGCGATCACCGTCGTCGTCTCGTCGGTAGTGACTGCGATCGCCTTCTTCCTGATCAAGGTCACGATCGGACTGCGGCCGAGCGAAGACATCGAGCGCGAAGGCCTCGACATCTCCGAACACGGCGAGCGTGCCTACGACTGAAGACAAGGCTCGGCCCTCGGGTAACCGAGGGCCAGACCTCGAAAAGCGGGCCTCCCGGGACACTGTCCCGGGAGGCTTTTTTACGTGCGCGGCGCGGATTCCTGAGGCATCGCCGCGTGCTCGGCGGCGCACCGTTGGCCCCGCCAATCAAGAAATTGGGTGGTTGGCAGGGATTCTCGGCTTGTATGTGATGGGCTTCAAAGGTTCTTATTGGGCTCCGGGCGATAATCGGGGTACCGGAGGAAGCGTATGCGTTCGACCATCATTGCCGTTCTCGCAGGTGTCCTGGCCAGCGCCGCCGCGCAGGCAGGTGACATCTATAAATACGTCGACGAGACGGGAAAGACGCTCTACACGGACAAGCCCATCCCCGGCGCCGTACTGGTCGCCACGGGAACGCAACGTCCGCCGGAGGCAGCCCAACGCAGCTATGCCGCGCAACAGGCCGCCACGGACCGCCAGCTCACGGCCAGCAACGAGCGCATCGCGCAGGCCCAGAGTGATACGCGGATCGCCGCGCAGGTGGCCAAGGATCTGGAAGCCACGCGCGCCGAGCGCTGCAAGAAGGCCCGCGCCGCCTATGATTCCGCGATCAATTCACGCCGGCTGTACACCGAATCCGCGGATGGCAAGCGGAACTACCTCACCGACGATGAAATCGTGAAGGCCCGAGTCGACACCGCCAAGGCGGTCGAATCCATCTGCGGCCCCCAGGGCTGAACGGGCTTAAGGACCTGATCTGAAGCTTTGCTAAAGTCGCGCGCCTATGCAGCGCGTTGGCTTTGCCGGACTCGGTGCCATGGGTGCCCCCATGGCGAGAAATCTCCACAAGGCGGGACTGCTCGCCGCGGTCTGGAACCGCACGGCCTCGAAAGCCCAATCACTCGCGTCCGAGCTTGGCTGCCCCGCGCCCGCGAATCTGACCGACTTCGCCGCCGCTCTGGACGTTGTCGTGATCTGCGTTTCGGCCGATGCGGACGTGCGCTCGACCATCGAGGGTCTCGCACCGGGCCTGCGCGCAGGCTCCCTGGTCGTTGACTGTTCCACCGTGAGCGCCGACACCGCGCGATGGGCGGAAGGTTTTCTGGCCACGCAGGGTGTCGAATTCGTCGACGCGCCGGTCAGTGGTGGGGTCGAAGGCGCCCAGAAGGCCACGCTCGCGATCATGTCCGGAGGAACGCCGGCGGCCTTCGAGCGCGCCAGGCCGATCCTGTCGGCCATGGGCAAGACCATCGAACACTTCGGACCGTGTGGCGCCGGTCAGGCGACCAAGGCGACCAACCAGATCATGTGCGCCGGAATCATCCGTGCGTGCGCGGAAGCCATGGCCTTCGCCGAGGCGCATGGCCTGCCACTCGATCGCGTGATCGCGACGCTCGGACAGGGCGCGGGTTCGAGCTGGTACTTCGTGCATCGGGCCCCGAACATGGCGCGCGGCAGTTATCCCGCGGGTTTCCGCGTGAGGCTGCACGCCAAGGATCTGGGCATCTGCCGCGACATGGCCGCGAGATTCGGCGTTCACCTGCCGGTGGTGGATTCCATGCTCGCCGAATATGCCGAGCTCATGGCGCAAGGGCACGGCGACGAGGACATCTCGGCCGCGCACCGACTCAAGCAGGCGCTGTTCAAGGACGCCGCGAAGCACGGTTCATGAGCGCTCCCGCGCCGCAGCCCGAACGTTCGAGCCATCTCTATCTACCTGATTTCTGCAGGGCGCGCGCGGTGCTCGCCATCGTCGTGATCTGTGAGCTGACCGCGCTCGTGCTCGCGCTCGCGCGCAACGATGCGGCATTCGGCTTCTGGACCGACCTGGCGCGCACCTCGATGTTCCTGCTGTGGATTGGCCTTGCCGGTGCGGGCACGCTCTGCGTGCTGCGCGGCTACCTGAATCGTCTGTCGCTCGCGAAGGGTTCGGCCATCGTGCTCGCGATCACCGCCGCGCTCGTGACGATCATCTCGACGATTGCGTTCCACGTGGGCAGCCGCAGCTGGTTCGTGGATGGCACGCTCGCGCACGACGATCAGTGGACGTTCCTGGTGCGAAACGTGGTCATCACGTTCGTGGTCACCGGACTCGCGCTGCGCTACTTCTACATCACCCACGAATGGCGCCACAACGTGGAGCTGCAGGCCAAGGCGCGCGTGCACGCGCTGCAGGCGCGTATCCGCCCGCACTTCCTGTTCAACAGCATGAACACCATCGCGGCGCTCACCCGGACGAACCCGGCGCGCGCGGAGGAAGCGGTGCAGGATCTCGCGGACCTGTTCCGCGCGAATCTCTCGGAGAAGCGCCAGCAGATCACCATCGCCGAGGAGATAGAGGTAGCGCGCACCTACCAGCGCATGGAGCAGCTGCGTCTCGGCGACCGGTTGCGCGTCGACTGGAAGATCGACTCGCTGCCCACCGGCGCGCTCGTGCCGGGACTCACGTTGCAGCCGCTGCTCGAGAACGCGATCTATCACGGCATCGAGCCGCGCAAGGACGGTGGCGCGGTCACCGTCACGGGCGAGATGAACAAGGGCATGATCACGATCGTCGTTCGCAACCCGGTGCCGCCGGCGAACCTCACCGTGCGGGAAGGCAACCGCCTGGCGCTGGCCAACATCCGCGAGCGTCTCGATCTCATGTACGGCGAGCGGGCGACGGTCAAGGCCGGCCGTTTCGACGAGGAGTACATCGTGACACTGCGCTTCCCGTACGCGACCGCGGAACGGACATGAGCCTGCGCGTGATCATTGTCGACGACGAGCCGCCGGCACGCGAGCGCCTGCGCTCCATGCTGGCCGAGAGCGGCGACTGCGAAATCGCCGGTGAGGCCGGCAACGGCGCCGAGGCGCTCGAGCTCGTGGAACGGCTCGAGCCGGACATCGTCCTGCTCGACGTGCGCATGCCCGGAATCGACGGACTGGAAGTCGCGCGGCACCTGTCATTGCAGGATGAGCCACCGGCCGTGATCTTCACCACGGCGTTCGACGAATACGCGCTCGAGGCATTCGATTCCGCGGCCGTTGCCTATCTACTCAAGCCCATCCGTGCGGAAAAACTCCAGGCGGCCATCGCCAAGGCGGCGCGCCTGACCCGCCCGCAGCTGCAGCAGGTCGCCAACGCCGCGCGCGAAACCGCGCGCCGCTCGCACATCGGCTCGCGCGGCCGCGAAGGCCTCAAGCTGATTCCGGTGGAAGAGGTGTTCTTCTTCCAGGCGGATCAGAAATACACCACCGTGAAACACGCGCAGGGCGAGGACCTGATCGAGGACTCGCTGAAGTCGCTCGAGGAGGAATTCGCCTCGACGTTCGTGCGCATCCATCGCAACGCGCTGGTCAACACGAGGTACCTCGAGCGCATCACGCGGGACGCCTCGGGTCAGCATTTCGTGCACCTGCGCGGTTCGCCGCAGCCGCTGGAAGTCAGCCGGCGCATGGCCGGCGATCTCAAGGACCGGTTTCGGATCTGACCGGCTCGCCCGGTGGATGTCCCTGCTCGAAGACTTCGCCGGCGAGCCAGGCGATGAGCGCGGCGACCAGCACGATGGCGCCGCCCGCGATGAACTTCTGGATGCGCGTGACCATCGTTCAGCGTGTTCCTTCGTAGGGGCCGGTCATTCGCAAGCGGTCGCCCGGCTTTGCGGCGCCGCCGAACCAATCAACGAGCGTCGAACCCACGATCTCGACGGTCAGCATGTCGGGCTGCGCCGCGATCACCGTGACCCGATCCAGCGCACCGCCGAGATTGTCGAGATCGATGAACTGGCCGGGACGCACGGAGGCCGTGCCCGGCACGAGGCCCAGTCGCACCTTGATTGCGCCGAACGGAAGGCGGTCGAGATCCAGGTACTCGACTTCGATCGCAGCCGCGGCGGAGGGGACGCGACGCGTTTCGATGCGCAGGTCGCTGAGTGGCCGCGCCTGGCACAGCAATACTTCGCCGCGCGCGATCTCCGCGGCGGTGATCCCAGGCGGAATGCCGGCGGGGTATTCGATCCGCCCCGACAACAGCCGCGATTTGCACGAGGCGCAGCGGCCCGCGCGGCAACTGTGTGGAAGCGGGAGACCCGCGGCGAGCGCAACCCCGAGCACGGTCGCATCACGTGGCACACGCAGCGCGATGCCGCCGGGCTCGATCAAGACCTCGAATGCGTCGGACTCCATCTCGCCCCAGTCAGGACCTTGCGAGCTTGCCGCGGACCGCGGGATTCGTAACTCTTGGGCCGACGCTAACACACGAGGTGCAGCCATGTTCGAGAACCCCGCCAAGCAGGACATCGAAGCGCTGCTGCGCAGCGCGCGCACCATCGCGATCCTCGGGCTCTCGGAAACCCCCGGCAAACCGAGCCACAACGTCGCGCGTGGGCTGCAGAAATTCGGCTATCGCATCGTGCCCGTGAATCCCGGCGCGACGGAAATACTGGGTGAAAAAGCCTGGCCGGACCTCGAGTCCGCCCTGAAGGGCGCAGGCCCGGTCGACATCGTCGACGTCTTCCGACGGCCCGAGCACGTCTCCGCGATCGTGGACGATGGCATCCGCCTGAAAATTCCGGCGCTGTGGCTGCAGGAAGGCGTGATCGACGCCGCGGCGGCTCAGCGAGCCCGGGACGCCGGGATCTTCACGGTCATGGACCGCTGCATCTACAAGCTGCGCTCCGCGCTCGGCGCCTGACGGGGCCGCAGGGCGCGCAGCGGCACCAGGCGCACCGGACCGAGCAACCCTGAGGGCGCAACCGCCCACCGCGCGGCATCGAAGGGCTTGTAATCGAGCGTCACGAGATTGGCGTCGCGCATGATTTTCCAGTCGACCTCGCGCAACTCGAGATCGCGGATCCGGTTGGCCGGCAGGTTGGTGACGTCGATTTCGAGCACGTTTCCGCCCGGCCGCAGGCCGGCGCCGAGCCGCACGACGAAGGGCAGGCTCCACGCCGTCGCCAGCGGCTCGCCGTTCAGGCTGATGCGCGCGCTTTCGCGCACGTCGCCGAGCTCCAGCAACCACTCGTCGGCGGCCCCGCCAGGTGCGTCGAACTCCATGCGATAACGCGCGGTGCCCGAGAAACGCCGGGCGCGTTCATCGTCGATCCCGGTCCAACTACCCGTGCGCGGCAGCGGCGCCGTCGTCGGCAGCGCGGGGCCTCCGTCGACGAACGTCAGCTGCCACGGGCCGGTCAGCTCGACGCCCGGTCCGGCGCGCGTGACGTAGCGCCAGGATGGCGGCCGGTCCTTGTACGGCGCCTTCCGGAACGAGCGCAGCAACAACGATTCGCCCGACGCGAGCTGTAGATAGACGCTGGCGTTTCCAGCCGCGCCTTCGGCGACGGCTGCCGCGCCGGCCGCGCCCGTCAGCGGATCCAGGATCCACGCCGCGGCCGCCGGCGTTCCGAGCTCGAGCCAGCCGTCGAAGGAATCCGCGCCGAGATTCGCGAAGAAATAGTCGTAGCCATCCTCTCTCGCGCGGCGGACGAAGGCGAGCCCCGCGCGCGCGGCGCCTTCCTGGCGGATGCCGAGCGGCTGCAGCAACAAGGGCGCGCCCGCCGTTATCGCGGCGTTGGCGAACGCGGGACGCGCGAGCAACTCGCGCAGTTCCGCGCGACGTTCCGGGAGGCGACCGTTGCCCGGCACATCGACCGGAAAAGACTCGAAGAACACTTTCGCGCCCGCGTCCCGCAGCTCGGCGAGTTTGCGCAGCGTTTCCAGCGGCATGCGGCGCGCCGCCGGCACGAACATCGCCCGATAGGCGCCGCCCCGCGCGATCAGCGAGTCTTTCGAAACCTTCAGCCGCTGAAGCTGCGCGTCGGAAATCAGATCGAACGTGATCCCCTCGGCGATCAGCCTGCGCATCAGCGCGCCCGTGGACGAATTCACGAGCCAACCATTGTCGTGCACGCCGAATTGGCGCATGAGCCCGTCGGGATCGTCGGCGAGGTCATCGAACGGCCAATACACGAGCACGTCGTTGTCGGGTTTGCCTGCCTGCAGCACCGACTGCACGCGCGCGACATAGGCGTTCATCGCGGCGAAGTCCCGCCAGTTCGGATTGCGCGGGCCGAACTGCGTCGCCGCGTAGAAGTACCAACCGGGCCACGGCGCATCGGCCGGCGAATACGTGATGCCGTGATAGAAGATGTGATTGATGCCCGCGGCGAACAACCGATCGATCTGCGGTTTGGCGGCGGACAGGGGCTCACGGAAGTTCTCGCGCAGCCAGGTCAAGGTTTCGCTCGAGGCGAGCGCGCGCCCTTCGACGTGCGCCGCGGATGATGCGAAGCGCCCGACGAGATTCTCCGGCGGATCGGGATCCGGCTTCACTTCGCCGGGCGCGGCGCGCAGGCCGACGATCGGCAGCGGCGTGTTGC
The DNA here is from genome assembly GCA_023457495.1 of Pseudomonadota bacterium. Lineage (GTDB taxonomy): Bacteria > Pseudomonadota > Gammaproteobacteria > Steroidobacterales > Steroidobacteraceae > CADEED01. Next base: position 42,865 of record JAEWLQ010000021.1, on the reverse strand, counting down.
CGAACGATTCCGTCTCGGGCACATCCACCGCGGCATACAGGTCGAGCAGGTTGCCGGGCGCTCCATGCGCCTGGTTGCGTGCCGTGAACCCGTGTGCGTGGGCCCACGCCGCCCAAGTCGTCACATAGTCGAGATGCAGCTTCGCGAGCGTGCGCCGATAGTCACCCTTCACGCGGCCGAGGATGTCGGCGTCGAGCGGCTGCTGTCCGGCGAGCGCGGCGACGAATGGCTCCAGCGCATAACCATTCATCTGCAGGAAGGTCGTCGACAGCGCCGGTGTCCAGCTCGCGTCGTAATACTCGAACGAATCATGGAACTGACCGCGCAGGGACCCGGGCGGCAGCGGCTTCAGCGCGGTGGAGAAGGTTTCCAGGTATCGCGCGAGCGCGCCGGACGAATACGGATCGAGCACGCGGCCTTCGCCTCCGGGCGCCGCGCGCTTCACTTTCATGTCCGTCGGTTTTCCCGTGAGCTTGCCGTCGATGAACGCGAATGCGCTCGAGCCATCCGCGGCCGTCACCGAAGGTCCACCGAAAGGCCAGCCCGTGCCGGTCGCCATGTCGACTCCGAGGCCGAGCCGTGCGGCTTCGCGCGTGGTTTCGCCGAGCAGTTCGACCCAGCGGGGCGACAGGAAATCGACGTTGCGGCTCTCCGCGCCGCGCGCGCCGTAGATAGGCGTGATCTCGACGCCACCGAGTCCGGCGGCGGCGAATTTTTCGAGCTGGCCGCGCAACCCGGCGGAATCCACGGCGCTGCCCGGCCACCACCAGCGGATCCAGGGCCTGGCGCTCTGCGCGATCGGAGGCCAGGCCTGCGACTCTGGGGTCTGTGCCCCCGCACCCGTGGCGATCAGCGCGACCGCGAGCCACGCGAGCTTCATGCCGTGATCTCCACGCGGTTGCCTTCCGGATCGAGCACCACGCATTCGTAGTAACCGTCGCCGGTGCGACGCGGTGAGCCCGCGACGTCGAAGCCGTCCGCCGCGATGCGTGCGGCGAGCGCATCGACGTTGGCCTCGCCGCCGACCGCGATCGCGATGTGCGCGAAGCCGAGACGCTCCGCCGCGCTGCCTTCGGTCACGTCGGCGCGCCGCATGATCTCGAGCCGCGCGCCCGACTCGAACTCGAGGAATCGCGACTCGAATCCTTTGCGCTCGTTGCGGTACAGCGGTCCGATGCGCGCACCGAGATAACGCTGGTAGAACGCCGCAACGCGATCGATGTCGCGCACCCACATCGCCACGTGTTCGAGCCGAATGCTCACAGCCGCCGCAACATCACGTGATCGGTCTGCGGATCCGTTCCGACGACGAAGATCTGCGTGCCCACCTTCTCGAAGCCGCATTTGCGGTAGAACGCCTGCGCGCGGGGATTACGCTCCCAGACCCCCAGCCACAGTTCACGCGCGCCGCGTCCGCGGGCCTGCGCCTCCACCGCCGCCATGAGCTCGCGCGCGAGGCCGGAGCCATGCCATGGGCGGTCGACATAGAAGCGTTTGATCTCGAAGGCGCGCTCCGTGGGCGCCGCGGCCGGCGCGTAGTCGGATCGCAGCTGCGCGAAGCCGGCCAGCGCGCCATCGGCGGTGAAGGCGAGCAAGGTGTCGAGTCCACGATCTTCGATCTCCGCGCGCTGCAGCAACGGGCTCCAGGCGGAGGCGAGATGGAGCCGCATGTCTTCGGCGGTATTTTCGGCCGAGAAAGTTTCGCGGAACGTGCGCGCGCCGAACTCGGCCAGCGCCACCGCGTCCTGCGCGTTCGCGGGCCGGATCAGGAACGTCGCATTCGCGTCCGGCGGCGCGCTCATCGGGCCAGCGGCGCCGCCTCTAACCATGGGGTCATGCGCATGGCCTCGATCGTAAACCATGGTGACGGTTCGGGTATTCTTCGCGGCATGCGGATCGATTTCACCAAGATGCACGGCCTCGGCAACGACTTCATCGTGTTCGATGCGCCGCGCAGTGGCGCCCTGCCCGGCGCCGACCAGTGGCGCGCGCTTTCCGCCCGACACACGGGCATCGGCTTCGACCAGGCGATGATCGTCGAGCCGCCCCGCCGCGCCGGTGCGCAGGCGTACTACCGCATCTTCAATGCCGATGGGGGCGAGGTCGAACAGTGCGGCAACGGCGCGCGCTGCGTCGCCGCGTACCTGCACATGCGCGGAATCCGTCCCACGAATGGCAATGGCGGCGAACTGGTGCTCGACAGTCCCGCGGGCGAGATTCGCGCGCGCGTGCACGACGCCGGACTCGTTTCCGTCGACATGGGTGCGCCGAACTTCGACCCCAAATCCTTGCCGTTCGAAGCGTCGGCCGAGGCACATGTGTATCCGCTGTCCGTCGCCGGCACCGAAGTCGAGATCGGCGCGGTGTCGATGGGCAATCCGCACGCCGTTCTCACGGTTGCGTCGGTCGCGAGCGCGCCAATCGATCGTCTGGGGCCCGCGATCGAGAGTCACCCACGATTCCCACGCAGAGTGAACGTGGGCTTCATGGAAATCCTCGATCGCAGTCACATCCGTCTGCGCGTCTACGAGCGCGGCGCCGGTGAAACACTGGCCTGCGGCACCGGCGCGTGCGCGGCTGTCGCGGTTGGACGACGCCACGGACGTCTCGATCCCACCGTCGAAGTCGAGTTGCCCGGCGGAAAACTCGAGATCACGTATCCGAGTCCCGGCGAACATATTTGGATGAAAGGCCCGACAGCGGTATCTTTCACGGGTCGAGTCGAATACTGAATGACGTCAGGGAGTCAACGACACGCATGAGCACGCAGCCCGCACGCGGAGTGACAGCAGGACAGACGGATGAAGAACGCATCGAGCGTTACCTGAGTCTGAATCCCGACTTCTTCGAACGTCACTTGCCGCTGCTCGCGCGGATGCGACTGCCGCACATGCGCAGCGGCTCCACCGTCTCGCTGGTCGAACGCCAGGTCGAAGTGCTGCGCGAGCAGAAGACCGATGCGGACCGCAGGCTCGCCGAGTTCGTCGCGGTGGCGCGCGCCAACGATACGCTCGCCGAACGCATCCACCGCTTCACGCGGCGCATGCTGCGCGCGCCCTCGCCGGTCGCGGCGCTCACCGCGCTCGAAGCTTCGCTGCGCGAGGATTTCGACGCGTTCCACTCCGTGCTGCTGCTCGCATCGCCGATCGACTCTCTGGCGCGCGGCAACTACGAGCCGTTCCTGCGCGTCGTCGCGCACGACGACACCAACTACCGCAGCTTCGAAGCGCTGCTCGCCACCGGCAAGCCGCGCTGTGGCCAGGTGCGCGACTCGCAGCGCGACTTCCTGTTCGGCCCCGAGGCCGCGAGCATCGGCTCGGTGGCGCTGGTGCCGCTGGGCGACAACGGATCACTCGGTCTGCTGGCCCTCGGCAGCGCCGAGCGCGAACGCTTTCATCCGGGCATGAGCACGGAATTCCTGAAGCGCATGAGCGAGCTCATCAGCGACGCGCTGTCCCGTTCATGAAGCGGGGACAGACTTGAAGTCTGTCCCCCGATTCCTTCTCGCGCTTCCATGCTCGATCGTTCGCTGATCGACGGCTATCTCGCGCACCTCTCGAGGGAGCGGCGTCTTTCCGCGCACACCTCGTCCAACTACGCGCGTGACCTGCGCGCACTCGTCGGGTTCGCCGAACGCGGCAGCATTTCCGATTGGAAGGTGCTGGACAGCCAGCACGTCCGCTTGTTCGCGGCGCGCTCGCACGCCGCGGGCCTGAATCCGCGCAGCGTGCAGCGGCGGCTCTCGGCGGTGCGCGGGTTCTTCAACTATCTCGTGCGCGAACGCGTGATCCCGGCGAACCCCGCCGTCGACGTGCGCGCGCCGAAGGCCGCGAAGCGCCTGCCGGGCACGCTCGACGTCGACCAGATCAACAATCTGCTCGACATTCCGCCCGAGGATGCGCTGGCCGTGCGCGACCGCGCGATCATGGAACTCTTCTATTCGTCGGGGCTGCGCCTCGACGAGCTCGTCGGCCTCAACCTCACGAGCATCGATCTCGCCGATCGCACCGTGCGGGTTCTGGGCAAGGGCTCCAAGACGCGCATCGTGCCGGTGGGGCGCAAGGCCATCGAAGCGATCCGCGCCTGGCTGCGGGAGCGTGCGGCGCTTGCCGATGTCGATGAGGCAGCGCTGTTCACCGGCAAGGCGGGAGCCCGCCTGAAGCATCGTGCGGTGCAACTGCGCATCGCGTATTGGGCGCGCCGCAAGGGCCTGCCGGCGCATGTCCACCCACACCTTTTCCGACACTCCTTCGCCACGCATATGCTTGAATCGAGTAAGGATTTGCGCGGCGTGCAGGAGCTCCTGGGTCATGCCGACATCTCCACGACCCAGATCTACACTCACCTTGATTTCGCCCACCTGGCCCGCACCTACGACGCCTCCCACCCTCGGGCGAAACGCAAGACCTAGGTCTTGAAGGTTCAAGGTTCACATGTCGGAGACTTTCAATCCGCACGGTACGACCATCGTGGCCGTGCGGCGCAACGGCGCCATCGCGATCGGCGGTGACGGTCAGGTAACTCTCGGTAACACCGTGATGAAGGGGAACGCACGCAAGGTGCGGCCCCTGGGCAATGGCAAGGTGCTCGGCGGTTTCGCCGGCGGCACGGCCGATGCGTTCACGCTGTTCGAGCGCTTCGAGGGCAAACTCGAAAAGTTCGGCAACCTGACCCGCGCCGCGATCGACCTCGCAAAAGACTGGCGCGGTGACCGTTACCTGCGTCGCCTCGAAGCGCTGCTGCTCGTCGGTGACACGCAGAAGATCTTCGTGATCTCCGGCAATGGAGACGTGATCGAGCCCGAGCACGACCTCGTGGCCATCGGATCGGGCGGACCATTCGCGCAGAGCGCGGCGCGTGCGCTCGCCGAGAACACGGAACTCAGCGCGCGCGAGATCGTCGAGAAGTCGCTGAACATCGCCGCCGACATCTGCATCTACACCAATCGGAACCTCGTCATCGAGGAACTGAAGAGTTAAGGATTTTCATGACCCCGAAACAGATCGTCTCCGAACTCGACAAGCACATCGTCGGCCAGGGCACTGCCAAGCGCGCCGTGGCCATCGCGCTGCGAAACCGCTGGCGCCGCATGCAGATCGAAGATCCGCTGCGCCAGGAGATCACGCCCAAGAACATCCTCATGATCGGGCCCACGGGCTGCGGCAAGACCGAAATCGCGCGCCGGCTCGCGAAGCTCGCGAATGCGCCGTTCGTGAAAGTGGAAGCCACCAAGTTCACCGAAGTGGGTTATGTTGGCCGTGACGTCGATTCCATCGTGAAGGACCTCGCCGAGGTCGCCGTGAAGATGGCGCGTGACGAGGAGATCGCGAAGGTGCGCGAGCGCGCCAAGGATGCCGCCGAGGAGCGCATCCTCGATGCGTTGCTGCCCGCGCCGAAGATGATGGGATTCTCCACGGATCCCGAGCCGTCCGCGCGCGACAACGAGACGCGCCAGAAATTCCGCAAGATGCTGCGCGAAGGGCAACTCGACGACCGCGAGATCGAGATCGACCTGCGCGCGATTCCGCCGGGTGTGCAGATCATGGCGCCGCCGGGCATGGAGGAGATGCAGGAGCAGCTCTCCAGCATGTTCGCGAACCTCGGCGGCCAGCGCACCAAGCCGCGCAAGCTGAAGGTGAAGGAGGCGCAGAAGCTGCTGGTCGACGAAGAGGCCGGCAAGCTCGTCAACGAGGAAGAGCTGCGCGCGCGTGCGCTGCGCAACGCCGAGCAGAACGGCATCGTGTTCATCGACGAGATCGACAAGGTCGCGCGGCGGCAGGACAGCTATGGCGCGGACGTGTCACGCGAAGGCGTGCAGCGCGACCTGCTGCCACTGGTCGAAGGGTCGACCGTATCGACGAAGTACGGGCAGATCAAATCGGATCACATCCTGTTCATCGCCTCGGGCGCGTTCCACATGTCGAAGCCGTCGGATCTGATCCCCGAGCTGCAGGGCCGCTTCCCGATCCGCGTGGAGCTCGAGTCGCTCAAGGTCGACGACTTCGTGCGCATCCTCACGGAACCGGATGCCTCGCTGACGACGCAGTACAAGGCGCTCATGAACACCGAGAAGGTGGACGTGAAGTTCGCCGAGAGCGGTGTGCGGCGCATCGCGGAGATCGCCTCCAGCGTGAACGAGAAGACCGAGAACATCGGCGCGCGTCGCCTGCACACCGTGATGGAGCGGCTGCTCGAGAGCGTGTCGTTCGATGCGTCCGAAAATGGCGGTTCGTCGATCGAGATCGACGCCGCGTATGTCGACCAGCACCTCGGCAGCCTCGCGAAGGACGAGGATCTCTCCCGCTACATCCTGTAACGTGACGGTCTAGCTCATGCGCATAGCAAAACCGTTGCTGCTCACCATCACTCCCATCGGCGTGGCCTGGGGGCTCGTCGAGGCGTGGCGCTTCCGGCCGATTCTCGCGGTGCTGATGGGGCTGCTGCTGAGCGTCATCAGCCTGTTCATCTGGATGACGGTCCGGAAGATCCGAGAGGAGCGCGAACGCGACACTTCATGAGCAACGAGCTGCTCACGTCCGCGGCCGCGGAGCGCAACAAGGATCCGATCCTCGCCATTCTCGAATCCGTCCTGCCCGCCTCCGGTGCCGTGCTCGAAATCGCCTCGGGCACCGGTCAACACGTATGTTTTTTCGCCGCGGCGCTGCCCGGTATTCGCTGGCAGCCCACCGAGCCCGACGCAGCCCACCGCGAAGCCATCGCGACGCGCATCCGCGAGTCGGGCCTGAGCAATGTGTCGGACCCCATCGCGCTCGACGTCCTGGAACCTCACTGGCCCGTCGCGGCTCGCTACGACGCCATCCTGTGCATCAACATGATCCACATCTCGCCGTGGTCCGCGACCGATGCCCTGCTGCGCGGGGCCGAGCGCCATCTGCCGGCGCTCGGCAAGCTGATCCTGTACGGCCCCTATCTCGAAGACGGGCACGCGGTGCAATCGAACCTCGATTTCGATGCGTCATTGAAGCACCGCAACCCGGAATGGGGATTGCGTGAGCTCGGCGAGGTGACTCAAATCGCGGCCACTCACGGCCTGCAGCGGCAACAGGTCGTGCGCATGCCGGCCAACAATCTCACCGTGGTTTTCACCCGCACGCCCTAGGGCGGCGCGCTCTTCAGCCATCGCTCCAGCCACGCGGCGATCTCCGCGTAGAACAGCCGGCTGTTCTCCCCTTTCTGGATCCAGTGATTCTCGTCGGGAAACACGATGAGCCGGCTCGGCACCTGCATGCGCTGCAGTGCGCTCCAGTATTCGATCGAGTTGTTCAATGGCACGCGGAAATCGTTTTCGCCGACGGTCACGAGCACCGGGGTGCGGAAGTTCGCGGCGAATCGGATCGGATTCTGCTCGCGCCACACCGGCGACTGCTCCCACGGCGGACCACCGAGGTTGACCTCGCGCTGGAAGATCGTATCGCTGGTTCCCCACTGCGACTCGAGGTTGACGAGTCCCGCGTGACTCACCAGGCACTTGTAGCGCGTCGTCGTGCCCTGCAGCCAGTTGGCGAGATGGCCGCCGTAACTCGCGCCGCCCGCGCATTGCCGCGTGCCGTCGATGAAGCCGAACTGCTTGATCGCGGCGTCGGCGGCTTCATTGATCTCGTCCGCCGGGCCTTTGAACGGATCGCCATGGATCGAGCGCGCGAACTCCTCGCCGAATCCGGTCGATCCAGAGTAGTTAGTCAGCAGCAACACGTAGCCGCCCGCCGCCAGCAGGTGGTAGTTCCAGCGGATGAAGAACTGGTCGCGCCACATGCCATGCGGACCGCCGTGGATCAGCACGAAGAGTGGATACTTCTTGCCGGGGTCGAAGCCCGATGGCCGCACCAGCAGGCTGTGAATCGCCGTTCCGCGGCGCGACCTGAACCAGAAGTGCTCGACCGGCGGCAGGTCGAGCGCGGCGGCGCGGCGCTGATTGAAATGGCTCAGGACGATCGCGTTGCCGCCCCGCGGCGTCACGATGGCGACCTCGGACGGATTGCTGGCGCTTTCCCAGTTCACGAACAGGAACGTGTTCTCGACCGCGGACGGTATCGCGATGTTGGTATACGAACCGGCGCCCACACCGAACAGCGGACGCGGCGTGCCGCCCGCCACGCGCAACGCGTAGAGCTTGGAGTATCCGCTGTCCTCCGCGATGAAGTAGATGCGCCTCGAATCGGGCGAGATCGCGTATCCATCGACCGCACGATCGAGATCGTTGGGAATGAGCTCGGGCGCCGCGTCGCCGGGCCAGTTCATCGCGGCGAGCCGCGCGGCGTTGTAGACGAACTTGCCGTCCTGCCGCTCGACCACCGCGATCAATTTCTTTCCGTCCGGCGTGAAGCGCGGCATCGCCCAGCGATCGGTCCCCGTGGTGATCTGCCGCGGCTCGCCACCCGCGAGCCCCACGATGAAGAGCTGCGAATCCGGAAAGGCCAGCGCGGCCAGGTGACGGTTCGTCGACGCCGCAAACACCAGCGAGGCGTTGTCCGGCGTGAATTCGATTTCGATCTCCTCGCCAGTGTCCGTCAGCCTCCCGGCGAAGCCGGGGCTTGCGGCGAGCCGGGTGTCGGTAAGCAGATCGCGCGGCTCCGCGGCGGCGGCGCCATCCTCGTCCAGCGGCATCACGAAAATGCGCGGCCGGCGCTCGTCGAGCCACCGGTCCCAGTTGCGGATCGGAAAACCGTCGTAAATGCGCGCATTGGCCTTGCGCTGCTGCTGGACCAGGAAGTCGTCGTCCGTCGATTCTTCGTCCCGCACGCCAGGGTAGGTCAGCGAGACGAAGGCGAGCTGCCGCCCATCGCGCGAAAACACCGGTCCGCGCGCACCGCCGGGCAGGTTCGTGAGACGTAGCGCCTCGCCGCCGCGCGCGAAGTCGAGCGTGTAGATCTGCGGCACGTCATCGCCGTCCCGTTGCGAGCTGAACGCGATGCGGGTGCTGTCGGGACTCCAGACCACGCCGGATTCCGACCGCCGCGTGGATGTCAGGCGGCGCGTCGGTTGCCTCGCGCTGGTATCGATGAGCCACAGGTCACTGAGCGTGGCGTTGTCGTCATACGAAGGTTCAGTGACCGAAACGACCACCCAGCGGCCATCGGGACTCACCTGCGGCGCGCCGACCCGCCGCATGAGCCAGATGTCTTCATGGGTCGGAATGCGCTTGGGCGCGGCGGCGGCCGCCAGCGGAAACACCGCCCACGCGACACACAGGAGAACTGCAAACGGACCGCGGAAGGACGGGCGTTTCATGTCCCAACCATGACCAAAATTCCCTCGCAACTCAACACGCGATATCGCGGCTTTCGCTCATCTGGCCTTGCTGGAATGCCGGCTCGCCGTGAAAATGCGCGCCCTTGCCTATCTATAGTCCTGAATAGGGACGGAAGTTGAGCCGTTGCAGAACGAACCCGAGAACTCACGCCTGGATTCCGCAAAGCCGGGCCCGCCTCCGTCCGGCCGGCTGCGCACCGGGGCGCTCATCGTCAGCGGCACGTTGTCACTGGTTGGCGCACTGGCGACGTTGCTGGCGCTGCCCGCCCAGGTGAGCGACGCGCGGCTCGCGGCCACCTGGTCGCTGGTGCAGTTCATCTCCGGCGTGTGGGCCGGAGTGCTGGGCGCGAACAATCCATTTCTGCACGGACTCGTGGCCGGCCTGCCCGCGCTGGTCGTGGGATTGCTGATCCCGAGTCCGCTGCCGCGTCAGTTCATCCTGATGGCATGGTTTCTCGCGCCGTGCGCCGCGCTCGTGTCGGGACTGCTCATGCGCGCGCGCAGCCGCCGCGGCCCGTGAATCAGTTCCTGCGCCGCTCCGCCGACGCGTCCCCGAACGACTCCTGGTAATCCGCGAGCGAGGCCTCGATCACTTTCTTGGCATGGTCGAAGCCGTACTTGCCCGCGATGTGCAGCTTGTTAGGCTCGCCCGGCACCAGCTTGTAGGTGCTGAAATAGTGCTCGAGCCGCTCGACCAGGACGGGCGCGAGCTGGGAAATGTCCTTGACGTGATCCCACACGTAATCGCCTTCGAGCACGCCGATGATCTTGTCGTCGGCCTCGCCGCGGTCGATGAGCTGCAATCCGCCGATCACGCGCGCGCGCAGCAACACCTCGGAGCGTTCGATGGGGCGCTCGCTGACCACGCAGATGTCGAGAGGATCACCGTCGCCACGGTCGCATCCGGGCGCGAGTTGCGCGATGCGCGCACCGCAATAGGTCTTCGGAATGAATCCATAAAGCGCGGGGGGATGCGAGGACGAACGCTGCGGCCGGTCGACGCGCAGGTATCCCGACGCCTTGTCGATCTCGTACTTGATGACGTCGAACGGGGTGATCTCGATGTAGGCATTGACGATACGGGGAGCGTCTTCGCCGATATCGAGGCCATGCCAGGGATGCGGACGCCACCGCGAAAAGTCATGTTTTTCCATGGGCGTGAACTCTAATGGAGTTCGCCTTATCCTCCCAGCCCATGTCAGTCGTCACACCGAGGGGAGCGGCCATCACCGGCTGGGGCAAGTGTCTGCCTCCGGCGGTGCTCGGAAATGCCGACATCGCGACCCTCCTCGATACCAGCGACGAGTGGATCACCACGCGGACCGGAATCCGCGAGCGGCGCGTGTCCCACGTGCCGCTGGGCGAGCTCATGTACGTCGCGGTCGCCCGCGCGCTGGCCTGCGCCGGCCTCGACGGCCGGCGGGTCGAGCTCATCGTGGCGGGCACCACGAGTTTCGACGACCAGGTGCCGAACGTGGCCTCCGGCATCCAGCGGCGCATCGGCGCCGAGGGCTGCGCGGCGATGGACGTCAACACCGCCTGCACCAGTTTCCTCTATTCCCTATCTACCGCGACCGCGCTGATCCGCACCGGCGTGGTGCGCAACGCGGTCGTCATCGGCGCCGAGGTCATCTCGCCGTTCATCGACTGGAGCGACCGCAACACGGCCGTGTTGTTCGGCGACGGCGCCGCGGCCGTGGTGCTCGAGGCCACCGAGCGCGAGGAAGGGCTGCTCGCCGAGCGGCTGGGTTGCTACGGCGAATCGCGCGAGATCCTGCGCGTGCACGGCATGGGCGCGGCTTACGCCCATCAGCAGCGCGTTTACGGCAAGACCGAATGGCAGTTCGAAGGCCAGGAAATCTTCAAGAAAGCCGTGCACGGCATGGCGATGGCCTGCGACGAAGCGCTTGCGAAAGCCGGGAAAACCGCCGCCGACGTCGACCTCGTAATCCCGCACCAGGCGAACCTGCGCATCATCGAATCGGTCGCCAAGAAGGCCGGGGTCTCGATGGACCGGGTCTTCGTCAACGTGCAGCGTTACGGGAACATGTCCGCAGCGACGATTCCGGTCGCGTTGTGCGAGGCGCTCGAAGAGAAGCGCGTGAAGCCGGGTGCCCTGCTGCTGATGCCCTCCTTCGGCGGTGGATTGACCTTCACGGGTCACGTCGTCAGGTGGGGGCAGCGCGTGGAGCCACTCGCCACGAGCGACGCCGAACTACCGCCTAACCACCAGTCCGCGCTCGAACTGGTGGCGAAGTACCGTTCGATCAAAGCCTTGCGCACCGTCACGGAATCCACCTGAGAAGTGGGTGAACATCCGGGCGCATGACGCAGGACGCCCGACAATCCCCCGCGCGGCTCGAGCCGCGGCGGCTTGCCGTTCGCCGGCCGATGCGCCCGCCGCGGCTTTCGTGGCGAACAAATCCTCGCGTCGGCCTGGCGAATGTCGGCACGATCCTCGCGCTGTTGGTCGCGGCCGGCGCCCTCATCGTCGCCATCGCCGAGCTGCGACCCTGGCCGATGGCCATCTTCCTCGGCGCGGCTTGCGCCGCTATCTTCATCAATCGACTCGGGATGAAACTTCTCGGCGAGCAGATCACGCGCGATCTGCGGCGCCAGGGGCTCGAGCCAGAGATTCATGACACGACGATTCCGCTCGAGATCCGCCGCGCGACGCGCTGGTTCCTGCCGGCGACCCTGACCGTGCTCTTCTGCGCGGCGTTCGGCGGCGCCGCACTGCTGGCGGATACCGCTTTCGTGATCCTGGTCGCGGCCCTCGCGCTTCCGGTTCTCGGCGTCGCGTGGGCAGTCGCCCGGCGCAGGTCGGGACAACTCGTCGCCATTCTGGATTCCGCGGGCCTCACTTTGCCGGAGGAGCGGATTTCCTGGGCCGACGTGGCACACATCGACCTGGACTACGAGCCTCGCTCGCGCGTTCCTTTCCTGACGATCGCGCTCACGAAACCGCTTCCACAGCGCGGCTGGATGGACCGGATCAATTCCACTCTCTCGCGCGGCGCGTCCGATCGCGAAATGATCGTGCGGCTGCATGGCGTCCGCGAAGATCCCAAACTCCTGCACGAAATCGTCCAGGAGTTGTGGCGCGAGTCTGCCGGCGATGCGCGCGTCCACGCTGCGCGTGCCGCGCAATTCCAGAAAGCCGTCGCGGCGACGACCCGTTTTCGCGATCTCCCGAAACGCGAGCGTGTGCGACAGATCAAGGCTGTGTCCTGGATCGCCGTGATCTTCGTATTCGCCGCTCATGGAATCGTGGCGGACTTCCTGGCGTCGGATGCATGGTCACGCGTCAGCGGCTGGATCGCCGCGGGATTCACGGCTCTCGGCCTGTGGTTGCTGCTGCGAGGACCCGGTCTCGCGAGTCTGCGTCGCGGCCCGAGCTCGGTGTCCTATCTTTCGATGTTCGTGATCGCGTTTTCGATCCTGGTGTTGCTCTCGTGGACCATCGTCGGCAGATCGTTGCCCGACTTGTACACGCGACTGGCGGGACAGCAGCGCGAGATCACGGCGCCTCTCACATTGAAGTACGGAGCGCGCAAATGCCGACACGAGATTCGCGGCGCGTTCTTCAACGGCCGTTTTCCCGGGCGTTACTGCGCGAAACCCGCCGAAGCCGCGGCGCTGCCACGACAAGGACCGATGTCGATCCGCGTACGCGAAACCTGGTTCGGCACTCACATCGAAGGGATCGGGCCTGTCGATCCATCGTGGAACCGCTGAAAGACGAAGCCCGCGTTTTTTAGGCGCGGGCTTCGTTAGACCTGTGCTTGGACGTCTGGCTTAGGCTTTCTTTTTCGATTTGGCGGTTCGTGCTTTTTTCTTCGCAGGATCCTTGGCGCGGGTCTTTCCAAAAGAACCCGCGTAGAGTTTGCCGCGCTTGGTGCGGCGGTCACCCTTACCCATTCGATTCTTCCTTGTTCTGCGCAATCCACAGCAGCGCGGCTTCGATGTCGGAGAGCTGCGCGGCGGTCATGCCAGGAATGCGGCCACCGCCGGCTTCCTGCTTGACGCGCGCGAGCTCGGTGGACGACACCGTGCTCACCCAGGTGAGCCCGCGGCGCACCTTGGAAGTGAATTTCTGGGACTTCTCTTCGGTCATGTCGACTCCTGAATCTACCTAATCATCGTCGCGGGCCGAAACATAGCGCCTCTAACGATATCGCGCCAGAACTTTCGCGAGGGCCGCGGACCCGGGCGAAAGCCGGTCGTGGGGTATTTGATTGAGAGGAATGGCCGGGGTCTCATTGACTTCGTGGAACTCTTTGCCTGTGGGATCCACGTATAACAACCCGGTCAGGAATTCACCTTTTTTCAAGCGTTCCTGTATTGCCGTCATGGCGGTGGTGCGATCGGTCGGGTCGTAGTTCGCTTCCAGCTTGCGCAGCAGTATCCGGCTGCCGTCGTGCAGCACCACCGGCAATACATCGCCGGCCGCATAGTCGGCGGAGATCTCGCGCTGGAACGGGATGAAGTCCGCGTGCACCGCGGCGTCGTAGTGCTCGCGCGTGTATTCGTAGCTCTTGGTCGAGCCCTCGTGATCATTGAAGGTCACGCAGGGCGAGAGCACGTCGATCAGCGCGAATCCCTTGTGCCGCAGCGCAGCCTGGATGAGCGGCACCAGTTGTTGTTTGTCGCCGGAGAAACTGCGCGCGACGAACGTGGCGCCGAGCGTGAGCGCGAGCAGCACGGGGTCGATCGGCGGCTGCTGATTCACCTCGCCTTTCTTGGCCTTGGTGCCCACGTCGGCCGAAGCCGAGAACTGGCCCTTGGTAAGTCCGTACACCCCGTTGTTCTCGATGATGTAGGCCATGTTCAGGTTGCGGCGGATCGCGTGGCAGAACTGGCCGAGACCAATGGACAACGTGTCGCCGTCCCCCGAAACGCCGATGTAGGTGAGGTTGCGATTGGCGGCGTTCGCGCCCATCGCGATCGACGGCATGCGGCCGTGCACGGAGTTGAAGCCATGCCCGCCACTCACGAAGTACGCGGTGGTCTTCGACGAGCAGCCGATGCCGGAGAGTTTCACCATGTCCTGCGGCTCGATGTCGAGACCCCACGAGGCTTCGATGATCGCCGCGGTGATCGAATCATGTCCGCAGCCCGCGCACAGCGTGGACAGGCCGCCCTCGTAGTCGCGGCGCGTGAGGCCGAGCGAATTCTTCGGCAGCGAGGGGTGTCGTACCTTGGGTTTCGGCAGAAAAGTCATGCGACACCTCCGGCGACGACCTCGGGCTTGCGGGTCTTGGGTTCGACCTCGGCGAGCACGCCCTTGACGATGAATTCCGAGGAGATCGGCAAACCGCTGTAGTGCAGCAGCGAGCGCAGTTGTGCCTTCTCGACGCGGGTCTCGAGCGTCAGCAGCGAGCGCATCTGCGCATCGCGGTTCTGCTCGATCACGAACACCAGCTTGTGCGCCTCGAGGAACTTCTCCACGTCCTCGCCGAACGGGAACGAGCGCAACCGCATGTAGTTAGCCTTGAGGCCGTGCGTCGCGAGGATGTCGAGCGCCTCGCGCACGGCGCCATCCGAGCTGCCGTAGGCGACCAGCGCGATGTCGATCTTCGGATCGTGATCGATGACCGCCTTGGGCACGAGACGCTTCGCCGTGTGGAACTTGCGGGACAGGCGGTCGAGCACGATCTGGTATTCGGCCGAATCCTCGGTATACGCGCCGTACTGCGTGTGACCCGAGCCGCGCGTGAAATACGCGCCCTTCGGATGCACGCCCGGCAGCGTGCGATACGGAATCCCGTCGCCATCCACGTCGAGGTAGCGATGGAATTTCTCGAGCTTGGCGATGGCTTCCTTGTCGAGCACCTTGCCACGGTCCGGGACGTAGTTGTCATCCCACTCGAGATCGGGGCACATCCAGTCGTTCATGCCGATGTCGAGATCGCTGAGCACCAGCACCGGCGTCTGCAGTCTTTCGGCGAGATCGAAGGCATCGCGCGCGAAGTAGAAACACTCTTCCGGATCGCGCGGGAACAGGCACACGTGTTTGGTGTCACCGTGCGACGCGTAGGCCGCTTCGAGAATGTCGCACTGCTGCGTGCGGGTCGGCATGCCCGTGGAGGGGCCGACACGCTGGATGTCGAACAGCACCGCGGGCACCTCGGCGTAATACGCGAGGCCCAGGAACTCGTTCATCAACGACACGCCCGGGCCGCTCGTCGCGGTGAACGCGCGCGCGCCATTCCAGGATGCACCGAGCACCATGCCGATCGCGGCGAGCTCGTCCTCGGCCTGGATGAAGGCAAATTTCTTCTTGCCGGTATCCGGGTCCACACGCAGCTTGTCCGCGAATGACTTGAAGGCGTCCATCAGCGACGTCGACGGCGTGATCGGATACCACGCGCCCACCGTCGCGCCGGCGAACACGCAGCCGAGGCCGGCCGCGGTGTTGCCGTCGATCATGATGTGCCCTTTCGTCTTGCCGCCATCTTCCTTCAAAGGGGCCACCTTCAGGGGCAACGGGCACGGCAGATTCGACTTCGCGTAGTCGTAGCCGAGCTGGATGGCCTTCATGTTGGCGTCCACGAGTTGCGGCTTCTTCGCATAGGTCTCGGCCAGCAGCTTGCGGATCTGCTCGATGTCGAGATCCATCAGCGCCGCAAGCACGCCCGCGTAGCAGATGTTCTTCATCAGGATGCGCGTGCGCACCCCGTTGAAGTTCTCGTTGCACATCTTCGCGAGCGGCACGCCGAGAACGTTGATGTCGTCGCGCGCGAGCAGCGCCGGGCGCGGCCAGGTGCTGTCGTAGAGCAGATAACCACCCGAGGCCACCTCGCGCACGTCGCGCGCATAGGTCTCGGCATTCATCGCCACCATGATGTCGATCTTGCCGGAGCGGGCGACGTAGCCGTCGCGCGTCACGCGGATCTCGTACCAGGTGGGTAGGCCCTGGATGTTGGACGGGAAGTAGTTCTTGCCCATCACCGGGATGCCGCTGCGGAAGATCGATTTCATCAGCAGCGTGTTCGCGCTCGCCGAGCCGGTGCCATTCACCGTCGCGATCTTGATCGCGAAGTCATTCGTTCTGTCCATGGTCGTCTAGGCGCTCTTCGGGATCTTCGCCGCGTCGGCGGCAGCTTCGTCCTTGGCATGCGGCCATTTCACGAAGGACTTCTGCATGTCCCACGCCGCGGTGGGGCAGCGTTCCGCGCACAGGCCGCAGTGCACGCAAAGATCCTCGTCTTTGACCATGACGCGCCCGGTGTGTTTCAACGCCCCGGATACGTACAAGGCCTGAGTGACATTTTTCGCGGGCGCCTTGAGGCGGGTGCGCAGGTCGGATTCCTCGCCGTTGTGCGTGATCGTGAGGCAGTCCACCGGGCAGATGTCGATGCACGCATCACATTCGATGCACAGCTTCGTCTCGAACACCGTCTGCACGTCGCAGTTGAGGCAACGTTGCACTTCCTTCTCGATCTGCTCCGCGGTGAAGCCGAGCTCGACCTCGATGTTCAGCTTCTTGAAGCGTTCCTTGAGCGACACGTGCGGCATGAGGCGCCGCTCGGCCGGGTTGTAGTCGTTCGCGTAGGCCCATTCGTGCATGCCCATCTTGCGCGACTGCAGGTTCACGCCCGGAGACAGCCGCTCCGCCACGCTCTTGCCCTGGCAATGGTTGTGGATCGAGATCGCGGCCTGGTGTCCGTGCTCGACGGCCCAGATGATGTTCTTGGGGCCGAATGCCGCATCGCCACCGAAGAACACGCCGGCGCGCGAGGACTGGAAGGTCTGCGTGTCGACCTTGGGCACATCCCACTTGTCGAACTCGATGCCGAGATCGCGCTCGATCCAGGGGAACGCGTTCTCCTGGCCGATCGCGAGGATCACGTCGTCGGCCTCGAGGAATTCCTCGCCCGTGAGGCGCTCCGCGGTGATGCGGCCCTTCTCGTCGATGTCGTATTCCATGACATCGAAGGTCATGCCCTTCAACTTGCCGTTCTCGACGACGAAGTTCTTCGGCGAGCGGTTGATGACGATCTGCACCTTCTCTTCTTCGGCATCCTCGAGCTCCCACTCGGAGGCCTTGAAGAACTGACGCGGCTTGCGCGCCATCACCTTCACGTCCTTCGCGCCGAGGCGCAGCGACGTGCGGCAGCAGTCCATCGCCGTGTTGCCGACACCGATGATGAGCACCTTTTCGCCGATGGTCTTCACGTGGCCGAAGGCCACGGATTCGAGCCAGGTGATGCCGATGTGGATGTTGGCGGCGCCTTCCGCGCGACCCGGCAGCTTGAGCTCCTTGCCCTTCGGCGCACCCGCGCCGACGAACACCGCGTCGAAGCCGCCCTTGTCCAGCAGCTCGCGCATCGACTTGATCGGATGCCCGAGCTTGAGCTCGACGCCCATGTCTACGATGGTCGCGATCTCCTCGTCGAGCACTTCGGCCGGCAGCCGGAACGAGGGAATGTTCGTGCGCATCAGGCCGCCCGGCACGCCGAATTGCTCGAATATCGTGACCGAATAACCGAGCGGCATGAGGTCGTTGGCCACCGTCAGGGAGGCGCAGCCCGCGCCGATGAGCGCGACCTTCTTGCTGTTCTTGAGCTTGGGGATCTTCGGCAGCCGACCCTTGATGTCCTCTTCGCGGTGATCGGCGGCCACGCGCTTCAACCTGCAGATGGCCACCGGCTTCTCCTCGACGCGGCCACGGCGGCACGCCGGCTCGCAGGGCCGGTCGCAGACACGACCGAGAATTCCGGGAAACACATTCGACTGGCGGTTCACCATGTACGCGTCGGTGAAGCGCCCTTGCGCGATGAGCCGAATGTATTCGGGGACGTCGGTGTGCGCCGGGCACGCCCATTGGCAATCCACGACCTTGTGAAAATAGTCGGGTTGCGAAGTGTCCGTCGGTTGCATATCCCCCCGATGGTGACGCCGGATTTCTCCCTCCGGCAGGCCACCGAGTATAGGCTTCGCGTCATGGCAGACCCAAACCTGGCGGTGGAAATCCGCCTACGCACCCGATCGCGCGTTCTGGAGGTCACATTCGAGGACGGAGCGCGTTTCCTGTTGCCTTTCGAATACCTGCGCGTTCATTCCCCCTCCGCCGAGGTCAAGGGCCACGGCCCCGGTCAGGAAGTCCTCGTGCTCGGCAAGCAGAATGTCGGTATCAACGCCGTGGAGCCCGTCGGCCAATACGCCGTGAAACTGGTGTTCGACGACGGCCACGACTCGGGCCTCTACTCGTGGAAGTACCTCCGCGAACTCGGCGACAAGCACACAGAGTATTGGGCGAAGTACCAGGCCCGAGTACAAGCTGCCCAACAATAATCTTCACGGAGCGGGTCGAAGACCCGCGGAGATTCCGGCGCCAGCCGTAAAAAAGGGCCGGTCGCCAAAGGTGACCAGCCCTCTCAAGACCCCCGCTCGAATAGTTCGGCTTTGTAACGAAAGCGCCCCGGAAAAGCCAGCGCTTTCTGGTGCAAACCACGGCCCCGTCTATACTGCCCGCATTGTGAGCGATCCCAAGAAATCATCCGAGACCGATTTCGGCTTCGAACGCGTCGCCTGGTCCGAAAAGCAGAGCCGCGTGCGCGGCGTGTTCGATTCGGTGGCCGGCAAGTACGACATCATGAACGACCTTATGTCCGGCGGCGCACATCGTCTCTGGAAGGAGTTCACGTTGTCGCTGACGAATCTTCGTCCGGGGCAGCGTGCGCTCGATGTCGCCGGCGGCACGGGTGACATAACCATTGGCCTCGCGAAACAGGTCGGCAAGACCGGGCGCGTGATCCTCTCGGACATCAATGCCGCCATGCTCGGCGAGGGACGCGATCGGCTGCTGGACGCCGGCCTCGTGGGCAACGTGTCCTGTGTGCTCGCGAACGCCGAGAAACTGCCCTTCGCCGATTCGCAGTTCGATTGCGTCACCATCGCTTTCGGCCTGCGCAACGTCACCGACAAACCCGCGGCGCTCGCCGACATGCGGCGCGTGCTGAAGCCCGGCGGACAGCTCCTCGTGCTGGAGTTCTCGCATCCGACCGTGCCGCTGCTCAAACCGGTCTACGACCTTTATTCGTTCCGCGTGCTGCCGCTGCTCGGCAAGCTGGTCGCGAACGACGAGGAAAGCTACCGCTATCTCGCCGAATCCATCCGCATGCACCCGGACCAGGAAACGCTGCTCGGGATGATGCGCGATGCCGGCCTCGAAGACTGCCGATATCACAATCTCTCGGGTGGCATCGTCGCCGTGCATCGAGGCTACCGTTACTAGTACATGCTGACCCAGTCGATCGAGAACCTCCTCAACCGGAACCTGCCGCGCAGTCCGCGCGCGCGCGAGCTGTGCGGCGCCCTGAAGGGCCGGCGCGTGATGATCGAAGCGCGCGGGCTCGGGTGGATGCTCATCGCCGAATCGCTGGGCGATTCCATCTCTCTCACCAAGGGCAGCGCCGACGCGAACCCGCCGGACGCCGAGATCTCCGGTAGTTTGCTCAACCTCGCGGCGCTCGCGGGTCCCGATCCGGAAGCCGTCATCCAGCGCGGCGACGTATCCATTCGCGGCGACGCGGAGATCGCCCAGAAGTACCGCGAGCTCGCCATGCTGCTCAAGCCCGACGTCGAAGAAGAACTCTCCCGGATCATCGGTGATACGCCGGCTCACCAGGCGCTGCGCCTGGCGCGCATGGCGGCCAACTTCGGACGGCGCGCGGCGACGACCTCGGTGCGCAATGTCGCCGAGTACCTGGCCCACGAGCGTGGCGATCTCGTGCCGCGCGCGGAAGCCGAGGATTTCTACCGTGGCGTCGAGCGCCTGCGCGAAGACCTCGACCGGCTCGACGCGCGCACGCGGGCGCTGGAAAACTCCGACGCGCGGGACGGCGAACGATGAAGCTGCGAGTGATCATCCGGCTCATCGAGATCCAGCGGGTCCTGGTCCGTCACGGGCTCGACGAGTTCGTGCGCGCCACCCATCTGTACCGGCCGCTGCGATTCCTGTTCCTGCTGTCGCCCTGGACCTGGGCCGTGCGCCGTGGCGACTCGCCACGAGGCGAGCGCCTGCGTCTCGCGCTCGAGGAGCTCGGCCCGATCTTCGTGAAGTTCGGCCAGGCTCTCTCGACGCGGCGCGACCTCCTGCCGGTCGACATCGCCGACGAGCTCGCGAAGCTGCAGGACCGCGTGCCGCCCTTCGATGGCCGGATCGCGCGTGAGATCGTCGAGCGGGCCTACGGCCGCTCGGTCGAGCAGGTGTTCTCGAAGTTCGATGAAACCCCGCTCGCGGCCGCGTCCATCGCGCAGGTGCACGCCGCGGAGCTGCGTCCCGAGGTGCCGCTCAATGGCGCGCAGACGCGCGAGGTCGTGGTCAAGGTGCTGCGCCCGGGCATGCATGCCGTCATCGCGCGCGATCTCGAGGTGTTGCACGAGCTGGCGCGCATCGCCCAGACCCATTGGGAAGGCAGCCGTCGCCTGCGACCCGCCGAAGTGGTGCGCGAATACGAGAAGACCATTCTCGACGAGCTCGATCTCATGCGCGAAGCGGGCAACGCCTCGCAGCTGCGCCGCAATTTCGAGGGCTCTGCGCTGCTCTACGTGCCCGCCGTGCACTGGGACTTCTGCCGCGCCGACGTCATGGTGATGGAGCGCATCCGCGGCGTGCAGATCTCCAACATGACGCGGCTGCGCGAAGCGGGCACGGACATCAAGCGGCTCGCGGAGAACGGCGTCGAGATCTTCTTCACGCAGGTGTTCCGGCACAATTTCTTCCACGCCGACATGCACCCCGGCAATATCTTCGTGCTGATCGACAATCCCGCGCGGCCGCGTTACGCCGCGGTGGATTTCGGCATCGTCGGTACGCTCGATCCGCGCGACCAGTATTACCTCGCCGAGAATTTCCTCGCGGTGTTCGATCGCGACTATCGTCGCGTCGCGACGTTGCACCTGGAGTCGGGCTGGGTTCCCGAAGGCTCGCGCGTCGACGAGATGGAATCGGCGATCCGCACCGTGTGCGAACCCATCTTCAACAAGCCGCTCAAGGAAATTTCCTTCGGCACCGTGCTGCTGCGGCTGTTCGAGATCTCGCGGCGTTTCAACGTGGAGATCCAGCCGCAACTCATCCTGTTGCAGAAGACCCTGCTCAACATCGAAGGCCTCGGCCGCGATCTCTACCCCGACCTCGACATCTTCAAGACCGCGGGCCCGATCATGCGCGAATGGGTGCGCGAGAAGATGAGCGCGCGCGCGGTCATGGAGAAGGCGCGGGTGCAGTTGCCCGAGATCATCAACAGCCTGCAGACGCTCGCGCCGCTGATGCGTTCGGCCGTGCAGCGCGCGCAGGACGGACGCCTGCGGCTCGCGGTGGAGGCGCCCGAGATCAACGCGCTGCGCACGGAGATCCGGCGCACCAACCGCCGGCGCGACAAGCTCACCATCGCCGCCGTGCTGCTGTTGGGTGGAATCGTGTGGACCGCGCTCGGCCGCGACCCACAATGGGTCAGCTGGCTCATGACCGGCGCCGGCGCCGCGTGGTTGTTAGTAGAGCTGCGGCGCTGATGAAATCCGCGCCGGTGCGCCGCGCCGGAACGGCTGGGCGCGAGTGACGACCCCCGCGCTCCACGACCGGCCTGCCCGCGGCGTTCCGCGGGGGGTCATTGCCGATGTGGGCCGGATGCGCGGAGAATGTTCCGGGTCCTGAAAGGACCTGCCTGATGCCTCTAGGAAAAAGCCTGAGTCCCGGCCTTCCCTAACTACAATTGCGGCGGCGCGACAACTTGGAGTAGTTTGGTCAAATGATGACCGAGGACAGCGCCCGACCGAGCCGCGTCCTGGCGCGGTTCGCGGCGCTGGTGGCCGCCGCGGTGGGCGTGCTGTCCCTCGCCGGCTGGTCGTTCGGCATCGACGAGCTCACCGGTCTCTCCTCGACTTGGCCGGAGATGGCGCGCCTCACGGCGGCCTGTTTCGTGCTGGCCGGCGCCACGCTGTGGCTCGCCGCAGACGGCCGGCGTCTGCCCACGCGCATCGGCGCCGTCCTGTTCGGCGCCGTCGGCGTGCTGATCCTGGTGCGTTACGCCACCGGCTGGACCGCACACCTCGAGAACTTCTCCCTGGCCCCGACCGTCAATGGCCCGGGCGGACCGCCCGTGCGTATGGCGCCCGGCACCGCCGCCGCCCTGATTTTGCTGGGGGGCGCGCTGTGGTGCTCATTCGAGCGGCGGCTCGCCGTCGTGCACCAGGTGCTGGCCTTGTCCGCGCTGATGGTTGGGTGGCTCGGTTTTTCGCGCTACTTCTTCGGCGCCAATCCGAGCACCGTGTTCAGCACCATGGCCATCCATGCCGCCACGGTGATCATGTTGCTCGCGACCGGAGTCATCACGCTGCGCA
Source organism: Pseudomonadota bacterium (assembly GCA_023457495.1). GTDB lineage: Bacteria > Pseudomonadota > Gammaproteobacteria > Steroidobacterales > Steroidobacteraceae > CADEED01. The sequence goes on along the minus strand of JAEWLQ010000021.1, from coordinate 20,245 downwards.
GTGACGCGGGCATTGCCGCGCTGCTCTCGAGCCAGGGCGTGGGTGGCGGGATCGCGCGGCGGCTGCTGCCGGCGGCCGTCCTGGTGCCGTTGGTCGCCGGCACGTTGACCGCGCAGGCGGCGCGCAGCGGCAGGCTCACCATAGAAGAAGCGGTTTCGCTGTTCGCGCTGTGCAGCGTGGTCGTCTTCGTCAGCATCGTGTGGATCAACGCCGCGCGGGGCGAGCGCGCCGACCGGTTGCGCCGCCGCGCGGAGCACAACCTGCGCATGAGCGAGGAGCGCAACCAGCTCATCGTCGAGACCTCACTCGACGCCGTGGTGACCATGAACTCCGTCGGCATCATCACGGGCTGGAATCCGCAGGCGGAACGGACGTTCGGCTGGACACGCGCGGAGGTCATCGGCCGCGAGCTCGCCGACGTGATCATCCCCGAGCGGTTGCGCGAGGCGCATCGCGCCGGACTCAAACGCTACCTCGACGTCGGCGTGACGCGCGTGTTGAACCGGCGCACGGAGCTGCCAGCGCTGCATCGCGAGAATCGGGAGTTCCCCGTGGAGATCGCGATCACGCCGATCGGCTTCGGCACGGATCAGGTCTTCAGCGCCTTCATCCGCGACATCACCGGGCGGGTGCGCGCCGAAGCCGCGCTGCGCGAAAGCGAGCAGCGTTTCCGCACGATGGCCAACAGCGCGCCCGTGCTCATCTGGATGAGTGGTCCCGACAAGCGCTGCACCTGGTTCAACCAGCGCTGGCTGGATTTCGTCGGGCGCGGCATGGAGCAGGAAATCGGCGACGGCTGGTGCGACAACCTGCATTCGGCCGACTTCGATCGCGTGCTCGACACCTATCACGCTGCTTTCGACGCACGCCGGCCATACGAGGTGGAGTTCCGGCTGCAGCGCCACGATGGCTCATGGCGCTGGTTGCTCGAGCGCGGCACGCCGATCATCGGCCCCGACGGCGAATTCAGCGGCTACATCGGCACCTGCGTCGACATCACCGAGCATCGGGAAACGGTCGAACAGCTGCGCGAGAGCCGTGCCCGCTTCAAGACGCTGGCCGAGTCCCTGCCGCAGCTCGTCTGGACCTGCCTGCGTGACGGGTATTGCGACTACGTCTCGCGGCAATGGCTCGAATACACCGGCGCGCCGGAGGAACAGCAACTCGGCACGGGCTGGCTCGAGCACGTGCATCCGGACGATCGCATGAAGGTGCGCACCGAGTGGGCGCGCGTCGTCGGGACGGGCGACGTTTACGACGAGACCTTCCGCATTCGCCGTCACGACGGCGTGTACCGGTCGTTCAAGGCCCGCGCCGTGCCGCTGCGCGATCCGGCCGGCCGCATCCTCAAGTGGTTCGGTTCGAACACGGACATCGAAGACTTCGTCGAGTCCGAGCAGCGCCTGAAGCTGCAACTCGAGCACATGCATCTGCTCGACCGCACCACCCACGCGATCGGCGCGCACCAGGAGCTCAACAAGGTATTCGGCGTGGTGCTGCAGAGCCTCGAGGAGAATCTTGGCGTCGAATTCGGCTGCGTGGCCACCTACCAGGCGGAGCCCGAGCAACTGACCGTCGCGAGCCTCGGCGCAATCAGTGGACCGCTCGCGATGCGCATCGGCCTCGGCGAAAGGACGCACATCGAGGTCGACGACACCATGCTGGCGCGCTGCGTGCGCGGCGAAATGGTGTACGAGCCGGACATCCGCGGAAGTCCCCTGCCGCTGCCCGCGCGGCTCGCCGCCGGCGGTCTCGCGTCGTTGGCGATTGCGCCGCTGGTCATCGAAGACGAGGTCTTCGGCGTGCTCATCGCCGCGCGCCGCCGCGTCGATTCGTTCAATGAGGATTCCCGCGAATTCCTGCGCCAGCTTTCCTCCCACGTCGCGCTGGCCGCGCACCAGGCTCGCCTGTACGAGGCATTACAGGCGGCCTACCAGGATCTGCGGCAGACCCAGCAGACGGTGATGCAACACGAGCGGTTGCGCGCGCTCGGCCAGATCGCGAGCGGTATCGCGCACGACATCAACAATGCTTTGTCGCCGGCCGGGTTGTACGCCCAGTCGATGCTCGCACACGAACAAGGACTGTCCGAGCGCGCGCGCGAACATCTCGCCGTGATCCAGCGCGCGATCGAAGACGTGGCCGGCACGGTGCAGCGGATGCGCGCCTTCTACATGCCGCAGGGACAGGAGATGACGCTCGCGCCGGTGGACGTGAACCAGGTCCTGCTGCAGGTCATCGACCTCACGCGCGCGCGCTGGAGCAACATGGCGCTGGAGCGCGGCGTGGTCGTGCAGGTGCTCAGCGACCTCGCCTCCGATCTGCCGCGCATCCTCGGCGCCGAGAACGAAGTGCGCGACGCGGTCACCAACCTGCTGTTGAACGCGGTCGATGCGATGCCCGACGGCGGCACGGTCACGCTGCGCACCCGGCTCGATCCGCGCGATCGCGAAGTCCTCATCGAGGTGCAGGACACCGGCGTCGGCATGAGTGAAACCACCCGCAGCCGATGCCTCGAGCCGTTCTACACCACCAAGGGAGAACGCGGTTCGGGCCTTGGGCTACCGATGGTGTTCGGCATGGTCCAGCGGCACGGCGGACAACTCGAGATCGACAGCGAGCTCGGCAAGGGCACGACCATGCGCCTGCGGCTGCCCTGCGCACCTCGCGGCATGTCCTCGAGCGAGGCGGTTCCCGTGACGCCCGAGCGCCCGCTGCGCATCCTGCTCATCGACGACGATCCGCTGTTGCTGCGCAGCCTGCGCGATGCGCTCGAGCTCGACGATCACGAAGTGATCACCGCCGAAGGCGGCGAGGCTGGCATCGAGATGTTTGCCGCGGAGCAGTCCGCCGGCCGCGATCTGGATGTGGTCATCACGGATCTCGGCATGCCCTATGTCGACGGCCGCAAGGTCGCGACCCGCATCCACCAGCTTTCCGCCGCGGTGCCCATCATCATGCTGACGGGATGGGGACACCGACTGGTCGCGACCGACGACAAGCCGGAGCACGTCGCGCGCGTGCTCAGCAAGCCGCCCAAGATGGTTGAACTGCGCGCCGCACTCGCCGAGCTGGTGCGGGCGCGCGGCAATTCCTGACGGGAATCACGACCCGTTGGCCGCCGTTGCGGCCGCCGTCACTCCGCGATGCCACCGGCGCGCGAAATGCCAGGCGATCCAGGCCGCGACCGTGTAGCCGAATGAGGTCCACGCCAGCACGCTCAGGTTTCCTGATACGTGCGGCGCCACGAGACCCAGCGTGAATGCCGTGATGAGCAGCGCGACGAACGATTGGCCGGCGGACGCCGTGCCACGCGCCGCGGGAAACAGATCGAGCATCAGCAGCGTCAGCACGGGGAACGCGAACTGCGCGCCGATCGCCGACGTGAACAGCAGCGCCTGCTGCAGATGCATCGGCACCTCGGGCGATACCGAGTGGAGGACGGCGCGCAGCGCGGCGGCCACGAACGTGATCGCGAGCCCCATGCGGATCTGGACGACGAGATCGAAGCGGCGCGCGAACAAGGTCGACAGGATCGCGCCGGTGAGGATGCCGCTGATCACCGGCAGGAACAGCCAGTAGTAAGACGTCTCGCTTCCGCCCCAATGTTTCTCGACGATCGCGGGAGCGGAGCCGATGTAGCAGGCGATGGACGAGAAGTTGGTCGCCGCCGCGAGCGCCAGCATCAGGAATTCCGGATGCCGCAGCACCGTCGCCGAGGTCGCGGCGAGGTTGCGTACGTTGAACGGAACGCGCGCCGAGACCGGGTGTGTCTCGGGCAACTTCCACCACGCCGCGAACGTGAACACGAGGCCACACAGCACCATGAACGCGAACACCGCGCGCCAGCCGAAGGCGATGTGGGCCCAGCCACCGATGATGGGCGCGATGGCCGGCGCGATCGCGAAGATCATCGTGGTGAAGCTCATGAGGCGCTGCGCACGCGCGCCGTCGTACAGGTCGCGGATCACCGCGCGGCCGATCACGATGCCGACGCCGGCCGTCACGCCCTGGAGGATGCGGGCCGCGATCAGCGACTCGTAGTTGGGCGCGAACGTGCACGCGATCGAGCCGACCGTGTACAGAGACATGCCCCAGATCATCACGGGCCGGCGCCCGACCGCGTCCGACAGCGGGCCGTGCAGCAGCGAGGCGAACGCGAACGGCAGCATGTAGGCCGTGATCACCTGCTGCAGCTGCAGCGCGTCGACCCCGAGCGCCTTTTCCATCGCGTGGAACGCGGGGAAGAAGGTATCTATCGAGAACGGGCTCACCATGGACAACCCGCCGAGCAGGACGGCGAGGATCCAGTAGCGCGGCAGCTTGTGTTCCAAGCGGCTAACTAGGGCGCAGCGTCCTCAGGAACGCTGCGGCATCCTGTCCGCTTTCGAGAACCTCCACGAGCGCGGAGCCGACGATGACGCCGGCCACGTGGCCCTCGAGCTGCTGCACCTGTTCGCGCGCGCGGATTCCGAATCCGGCGCACACGGGTAGTTTGGAGGCCGCGCGCACCGCGTCGAGATAGCGCGTCACTTCGCCGGGCACCGCCGCGGTCTTGCCCGTGGTGCCGGTCATGGTGACCGCGTAGACGAAGCCCTGCGCGGCGGCGCACAACTTCGCGAGACGTTCGGGCGTCGTCACGGGCGTCACCATCTGGATCAGCGCGATGCCGTGCGGGTCGAGCGCCGCGCGAAATTCCTCGCTCTCGTCGAACGGCAGATCCGGCACGATGAAGCCGCACACTCCGGCCTGCGCGGCCGCGGCGGCCAGATTCTCGAAGCCGAACGCGAGCAGCGGATTGAGATAACTCATCAGTACGAGCGGGGCTTTGGGACGCTGCATCGCGCCGAGTTCGCTCAGCAACCAGCGCAGCGATACGCCCTGGCGCAGCGCCTCGCGGCTCGAGCGCTGGATGGTCATGCCGTCGGCCATCGGATCGGTGAAGGGCACGCCGATCTCGACGACGTCGGCCTCGTTACCGATCTGCGTGAGTTGCTCTCGGAACTTCTCGCGCCGCGGATATCCCGCGGTAATGAACGCGACGATGGCGGTGCCGCCCTTCGCGCCCGTGATGGCGGCCGTGAGTTTCTCGCTGGGCTTCTGGTTCAATGTCATGACGGTTTCTTCTGCGTATCGCCTGGCGCAGGCGCGAGCACGGTGCGCTGCAGTGTGGGCATGTCCTTGTCGCCGCGGCCCGAGAGTCCTATCAGGACTTTCTTGCCGGGATTCTGCTTCGCCCAGCGCTTCGCGCCGGCGAACGCATGAGCCGACTCGATGGCGGGCAGGATACCTTCCGTGCGGCAGCACTCGGTGAGCGCTTCGAGCGACTCGGCGTCGGTCGCCGCCTCGTAACGCACGCGTCCGGCCCACAGCAGCAGCGAATGTTCGGGACCGACGCCCGGGTAATCGAGGCCGGCGGAAACCGATTCGGTCTCCTGGATCTGTCCGTCATCGTCCTGCAGCAGCAACGAATACGCGCCTTGCAGCACACCGGGACGGCCGTACGCGAGCGTCGCCGCGTTGTGCCCGAGCTCCTTGCCCGTGCCGCCCGCCTCGATGCCGATGATCTCCACCGAAGCATCGCCGATGAAAGGATGAAACATGCCGATGGAGTTCGAGCCGCCGCCGACGCAGGAGACGACCGCGTCCGGCAGGCACCCGTTGCGCTCCAGGAATTGCGCGCGCGCTTCCTTGCCGATGACGGTCTGAAGTTCGCGCACCAGGTACGGATATGGATGCGGACCGACCGCCGAACCGATGATGTAGAACGTGTCGTTCGGATCGGAGACCCAGTCGCGGAAGGCATCGTCGATGGCGGCGCGCAGCGTCTTGTCGCCGCTGGTGACCGGCACGACGGTCGCGCCCAGCAACTTCATGCGGCCGACGTTCGGCGCCTGGCGCTCCATGTCGACGGCGCCCATGTAGACCGTGCACGGCAATCCCACGCGCGCGCAGGCCGCCGCGCTCGCGACACCATGCTGGCCCGCGCCCGTCTCGGCGACGATGCGTTTGACGCCGAGCCGCTTGGCGAGCAGTGCCTGCCCGAGCGCATTGTTGATCTTGTGCGCGCCGGTGTGCGCGAGATCCTCGCGCTTGAACCACACGTCCGCGCCCCAGGCCTTCGAAAGTTTCGGGGCGTGTGTCAGCGCGGTGGGACGGCCCACCCAGCTCGCGAGTTCCGCGGCGAGCTCCGCCTGGAAGTCCGGCGCGTGCAGGTGCTTTTTGATGCCCGCCTCCAGCCGGTCGAACGCCGCGACCAGGGTCTCGGGCACGTAACGTCCGCCGAATGGACCAAAGCGGCCGCGCGCATCCGGATATTTCCCGGCGAGCTCGTCCGCAAGTAGTTTGGCCTGTTGGGCCGCATCGAGAGGGATCATGTGTACTCCAGGGCCGCGCGACGCGCGGCGGCCACGAAACTTTCGATCTTGTCCGCGCTCTTGACGCCGGGCGCGCTCTCCACGCCGCTCGACACGTCCACTCCGAACGGGCGCACGTGGCGCAGCGCCGCGCCGACGTTTTCCGGATTCAGTCCGCCGGCGAGGATGACCTCGTTGCGGCGCGCGAGCCCGGCGGCGGCGTCCCAGTCGGTAGTTTGACCGCTGCCGCTCACGGGCCCTTCGAACAACACGCGCCGTGGCAACTCGCAGGCGGACTCGGATCCGGGCCGCAGCACCGGCAACACACTGAGCTCCTTCGGCAGGGCGAGTGTCGCGAGGTCCTCGATGTCCGTCTGCAGGATGTCGGGCTTGAAATCACGCAGGATTTCGTCGACTTCCGCGCGCGACGGATGGCGCGTGACCGCCACGCAGGCCACTTTGCGGCGCGCGGGGGCCGCGAGCTCGCAGGCCACGGCCGCGCTGACCTGGCGCACCGACTTCGCGAACACGAAGCCGATCGCGTCGACTTCACACGCGAGCGCGGCACGCACCGCCTCCGGTGTGGTCATTCCACAGATCTTGATGAAAGGCCGCGTCATCGGTTGCCGGCACTCCGGTCGTGCTGCGCGGCGCGGGCGCCGGCGAGCATCGCCTGGGCGAGCGCCGCCGGATCCGGCGCGGACATCAACGCGCTGCCCACGAGGGCGAGGTCGTAACCGCAGCGCGCCATGCGCGCGGCGTCTTCGGCCGTGGCGACGCCGCTTTCGGCGACGCGTTTCACGTTCGACGGCAGCGAGGCGGCCAGGCTGTCGAGACGGCCGGGCACCACCTTGAGCGTCACGAGGTCGCGCGAGTTGACGCCGACCAGCAGCAGGTCCCGATGCGCTTCGCGCGCGTCGATCAGCGCGTGCGCGAGCTCGATGTCGGGTGCGTCGAAGGTTTCGAGCAGCACGAACATCGAATGCTCGAGCGCGGTGTCGATCAGGCGCTCGAGCTCGCCGCGCGGCAGCATGCGCAGGATGGCGAGCACGCCTGCGGCGCCGGCGGCGCGGCCTTCGAGCACCTGGTAGCCGTCGACGAGGAAATCCTTGCGCATCGCGGGCACGCCGAGCGGCGCGAGCGCGGAAGCGCCCGCGCCGAGATCCTCGAGCGAGCCATCGAAGCGGCTGGGCTCGGTGAGGATCGAAACGGCGGCGGCCCCCGCGCGCGCATAGGTCGCGACGCGCGCGCCGACGTCTTCTTCCGCGGCCGCCTTGAGCAGGCCGACCGCGGGCGAGCGCAGTTTCACTTCGGCGATGAGATCGAAGCCGCGCAGCGCGAGCCGCGGCGCGGCCGGCAGATCCGCGATGCGCGCGCGCAATTCGCGTTCCGGGAGGCGCGCCTGCGCTTCGGCCGAACGCGCGCGGCTCGATGCCGCCATCTGCCCGAGGAAGTCCGCGCTCATGCCGCGCCCCGCGCGCCGAACGAAGTCAGCGCCTCGAGCGTGCGCAGGGCCGCGCCGCCGTCGATCGCCGCCCGGGCGATCTCGACACCCTCGCGCGGCGACTTCGCGCGGCCGACGATTTCGAGCGCGAGCGCCGCGCCTAACAACAATGCGTCGCGGTGCGGTCCCCGGTCCTCACCGGCGAGCACGGCGCGCAGCGCGCGCGCGTTGGAGGCGGCGTCGCCGCCGGCGAGATCGCGCGCGCCGCACAGATCGAGTCCGTAGTCCGAGGGGCTGCGGATTTCCGCCTGCACCTTGCCCGGCCGTACGTCGAGGACGGTGAACGGCCCGAGCGGCGTGGGCTCGTCCCAGCCTTCGGCGCCGTGCACGACGAACGCGCGCTCGATCGGCAGTCCCGACAACGCGTCGGCCATCAGCTGCGCGGTGGGCAGGTTGAACGCGCCCGTGAGCTGGAAACGCGGTGCCGCCGGATTGGTGAGCGGTCCCAGGATGTTGAACACCGTGCGCACGCCCATCGCCTGGCGCACCGGACCCACCGCCTTCATCGCCGGGTGGTAGTGAGGCGCGAACAGGAACGTGAACTTCGTTGCCGCGAGACAGGCACCGGCGGCGGCTTCGTCCAGCGGAAGCTTCAGGCCGAGCTGCTCGAGCACGTCGGCACTGCCGGACTTGCTCGACACCGAGCGGTTGCCGTGTTTGATAACGTCGACGCCGCAGGCCGCCGTCAGCAGCGCCGCGCCGGTAGATAGGTTGAAGCTGCCCGACGCATCACCGCCGGTACCGACGATGTCGATCGCGGCTGCGTTCGCGGGAATGGCGGGCTGGCGCGCCAGGGCGCGCATGGCGCGCGCGAAACCGCGCACCTCGTCCGCGGTGACGCCCTTGGAGCGCAGCGCGGCGAGCAACGCGCCGGCGAGCGCGGGCGGCATCTCCGCGCCGGTGAGCGCGCGCAGCAGGTCCGAGGCTTCCTCCTCGCCGAGGCTCTTGCCCGAAAGCAGGTGCTCGAGCGTGTCGCGCAGGTTCACTGACGGCCCCCGGACATCTTCAGGAAATTGCCGATGAGTTGCGGACCTTCGGGCGTGAGCACGCTCTCGGGATGGAACTGCACGCCTTCCACTTTCAACGTCCTGTGACGGATGCCCATGATCTCGCCTTCGGGCGTGCGCGCCGTCACCTCGAGATCCGCGGGCAGCGTGTCCGCCTTGGCGATCAGCGAGTGATATCGACCCACTTCCGTATTCGCGGAGAGGCCCGTGAACAGGCCGCGCCCGTCGTGCGCCACGGTCGAGGTCTTGCCGTGCATGAGACGCGGCGCCCGGACGACCTTGCCGCCGAACACCTCGACGATGGATTGATGTCCCAGGCACACGCCGAAAACCGGCACCGTTCCCGCGAACGCGCGGATCATGTCCATAGACACACCCGCGTCGTACGGCGTGCCCGGGCCCGGCGAGATGCACAGGTGCGTGGGCGCGAGGGCCTTCGCCTGCTCCACCGTGATCTCGTCGTTGCGGCGCACGTCGACCTCGGCGCCGAGGATCAGGAAGGCCTGCACCAGGTTGTAGGTGAACGAATCGTAGTTGTCGATCAACAGCAGACGCACGTTGCTCACTTGTTCGGTCATAGGCCCTCCGCCGCGAGCTTCAGCGCGCGCGCCATCGCGCCGCTCTTGGCGAGCACTTCTTCGTATTCCTTGATCGGCACACTGTCGGCGACGATGCCCGCGCCGGCCTGATAGCTGTATTCGTCACCGCGGAACACCAGTGTGCGGATCGTGATGGCCTGATCCATGTCGCCGCGCGCGCCGAAGTATCCGACCGTGCCGCCATACAGGCCGCGACGCACGGGCTCGAGCTCGTCGATGATTTCCATCGCGCGCACCTTCGGCGCACCCACCAGCGTGCCCGCCGGGAACGTCGCGGCGAACAGGTCGAACGCATCACGCCCGGGCGCGAGCACGCCTTTCACGCCGCTCACGATGTGCATGACGTGGCTGTAGCGCTCGATGACGCGGTACGGATCGACGTGCACGGTGCCCGCGCGCGCGACGCGCCCGAGATCGTTGCGCGCCAGATCGACCAGCATCACGTGTTCGGCGTTTTCCTTCACGTCCGCGAGCAGGTCCTTCTCGCGCTGCAGGTCGACTTCCGGATCGTCATCGCGCGGCCGCGTGCCCGCGATGGGCCGAAGCTGCGCGTCGCCGCGCGCGGAGACCTTCACCAGCGCCTCAGGCGAGGAGCCGACGACGGTCACGTCGCCGAGCCGGCAGTAATACATGTAGGGAGAAGGATTGATGAGGCGCAACGCGCGGTAGGCTTCGAACGGATCGATCGAGTGACGGCCCGAGAAGCGCGAGGACAACACGAGCTGGTAGACGTCGCCGGCGGCGATGTATTCCTGGGTGCGCTTCACTCCCGCGGTGAATTCATCCTGCGAAAGCGAACCCGCGGCGGGCGAATAACGCGTCTGCGGGTCGGCGCTGGGCGTCGAATAGTTAGGTATGCCGCCGCGCAACGCGCGGATGACGTCGCGACGCAGGGCCTGCCGCTCCGCCTCGCTGCCGGCATGCAGCAACGCGATGCCGCGCGTCAGGTGGTCGAACACCAGCAGCGATTCGGGCGCGACGTAGTGCAGGTCCGGCACCGGGTGATCGACGCGCGCCTTCGACGGCAGGCGCTCGAAGTAGCGCACTACGTCGTACGACGAATAGCCGACGAGTCCGCCCGCGAGCGGCACGCCCGCCATCTCGGGCATGGGTTTCGGCGCGGCCGCGAGCGCCTGGCGCAGCGCGTCCAACAACGCGGCCTTGTCCTTCGGCCGCGGCAGCTTCGCATCGCCAACCGCGAGGCCCGCGGCGTCGAGCCGCACCTCGAGGCATTTGCCGAAACCGATGAATGAATAACGCGCGAGGCGTTCACCGCCTTCGACGCTCTCCAGCAGGAAGCGCGGGTTGAAGGCGCCGAGCTTGGCGAAGGCCGACACGGGGGTGTCGAGATCGCCGGCGATGTCAAAAGGCGGTTTCACCGCGTTTCCTCTCTATTTTTCCAACGTCTTCGCAACGCGCAGACAACAAAAAACCCATCTCTGGTATCACCGGAGATGGGTTCTAGGAATTCGCCCTGATCAGATCAGTAGAGCAATAACGTCCCGCGGCCCTCTCCTTATGGGAGGCGCCACCACCAGACTTTGCGGATGCCGTTCTGAATCATGGGGCGGTGAGTATCGCCGTCGGCTCGACGCCGCGTCAAGGCTTTGGGAGTTAGAATCCGGCCCTTCAACACAAAGGGAGCGATCGATGACGCGGCGGCTGATTTCCTCGGGTTCCACCTTCGAAAAGAGCATCGGTTATTCGCGCGCCGTGGTCGATGGCGACTGGGTTTTCGTGTCCGGCACGACCGGGTTCGACTATTCCACGATGACCATCCAGGACGATGTCGTCGCCCAATGCGAGCAGGCCCTGAAGAACATCGAGGCGGCGCTGAAACAGGCCGGCGCCAGTTTCTCGGACGTCGTGCGCGTCCATTACCTTATGACCAATGCCGCGGATTTCGAACTCTGCTGGCCGGCCATGGGCAAAGTCTTCGGCGACGTGCGGCCCTCGTGCACCGCGATGGTGGTCGGCCTCGTCGATCCGCGCATGAAGATCGAAATCGAAGTGACCGCCCTGCGCGGCAAGAAGCGCACGGCCCCGAAGAAAAAGGCGAAAGCCAAGACCAAGCCGAAACGCAAGAAATGAACGCCGGGGTCTGGCTCCATTTCCGCTTCGGAAATGGTGCCTGACCCCATTCTTGAACCCTGGCTGACAAAGATGACCACCGACTACGAGAAGTTAGGCGCCTTCTACCTCGGCCGCGAGTTCGACCCCGCCGCGAACGCGCTGACCGACGATCTCGTGCTCTACGATTCGCGCGATCTCACCACCCACGCGGTGTGTGTCGGCATGACGGGCTCGGGAAAGACGGGCCTGTGCATCTCGTTGCTCGAGGAAGCCGCCATCGACGGCGTGCCCGCGATCTGCATCGATCCGAAGGGTGACCTCGCCAACCTGCTGCTGACGTTTCCGGATCTCGCGCCGTCGGACTTCGAGCCCTGGGTGGACGCGGGTGATGCCGCGCGCAAGGGGATCTCGGTCGCCGATCTCGCCGCGAAAACCGCGGAGAACTGGAAAAACGGGCTCGCCGAGTGGAATCAATCACCCGAGCGCATCGCGAAACTGCGCGCGGCCGCCGACGTGGCCATCTACACGCCGGGCGCCGAAACCGGCATTCCCCTCTCGGTGCTGCGTTCATTCTCCGCGCCCTCGCCCGAGCTGCTCGCGGACTCCGCGGCCCTGCGTGACCGCGTCGGATCGGTGGTCTCCGGCCTGCTGAGTCTGCTCAAGATCGATGCGGATCCGATCAGCAGCCGCGAACACATCCTGCTCGCGAACATCCTCGAGGGCGCGTGGCGCCAGGGCCTCGCGCTCGACATGCACGGCCTCATCCATGCGGTGCAGAAACCGGCCTTCGACAAGCTCGGCGCGTTCGACCTCGAGACGTTCTTCCCCGCGAAGGACCGGCTCAAGCTCGCGATGCAGATCAACAACCTCATCGCCTCGCCCGGCTTCGCGACCTGGATGGCCGGCGAGCCGCTCGATGCGCAGAAGCTGCTGTTCACGCCCGAGGGAAAGCCGCGCATCTCGATCATCTCGATCGCGCATCTCGACGATACCGAACGCATGTTCATCGTCACGCTCGTGCTGAACGAGGTGATCGCGTGGATGCGCGCGCAGTCGGGCACCTCGAGCCTGCGCGCGCTCTTCTACATGGACGAGATCTTCGGCTACTTCCCGCCGAGCGCGAATCCGCCGTCCAAGCAGCCCATGCTGACGCTGCTCAAGCAGGCGCGTGCGTTCGGGCTGGGCTGCGTGCTCGCGACGCAGAATCCCGTCGACCTCGATTACAAGGGCCTCGCGAACTGCGGCACGTGGTTCATCGGCCGCCTGCAGACCGAGCGCGACAAGCTGCGCGTCATCGACGGTCTCAAATCCGCGCTGCCCGGCGGCGCCGAGGCGACCGATCTCGAAGCCCTGATGTCGAATCTCACGCAGCGTGTGTTCCTGGTGCGCAACGTGCACGACGATGCGCCGCTGCTCATGAAGACGCGTTGGGCGTTGTCCTATCTACGCGGGCCGCTGACGGGTCCTGAGATCGCGCGCGTGATGGCCGGGCGCAAGCCGGGCGCGGCGTCCGCCGCGACGCGCACACCTGCAGCCGCGCCCGCGCTCACGCCCACGCCTGCCACCGCTCCGGTTGAGGCCGCTGCCCGCCCCTCGCTGGGCACAGGCATCGGCGAATATTTCCTCACGGCGACGCGCGGCAATGGCCCCGTGCTCTACAAGCCCATGGTGGCCGCTTTCGCGAAGCTGCACTTCGTCGATTCGAAGCTCGCGCTCGACGAGTGGCAGACTGCGGGCTGGCTCGCGCCTTTCGACGACGCCGGTGGCAATGCATCCTGGGAAGACGGCACGCGGGATGCGGGCCTCAGATCGCGCCTGTCCACGGCGCCGGCGCCCGACGCCGAATACGGCGAATTGCCGGCGAGCGCGTTGCGCGCCGCGAGCTATCCGGGCTGGGGCAAGCAGCTCCAGTCCTGGCTCTACGAGACAGCGCGGGCGAACGTTTACGTGTGCGACGCGCTCAAGCTCGCATCGAAGCCCGGCGAAAGCGAAGGCGACTTCCGCTCGCGGCTCGCACTCGCCGCACGCGAAAGGCGCGATGCCGCGGTCGCCGACCTGCGCAAGCGCGGGCAGACCAAACTACAGCAGCTATCGGACCAGATCCGCCGCGCGGAAGACCGGCGCGAACGCGAGAAGAGCCAGCTCTCGCAGCAGCAGATGCAGACCGCAGTGAACATCGGCAGCTCGATACTGGGCGCGCTGTTCGGCCGCAAGAAACTGTCCGTCGGCAACATCGGCCGCGTCGGCACGGCCGCGCGCTCGGCCTCACGCATCGGCCGCGAATCGCAAGACGTTGCACGCGCCGAGGAGAGCCTGGAAGTCCTGCGTCAGCGATTCGCGGATGCGCAGCGCGAGCTCGAAGGCGAAGTCGCGAAGCTCGAAGGGTCGCTCGATGCGACGGCGCTCACGCTCAGGAGCGTCGACGTGCCGGCCCGCAAATCGGACATCGCAATCGGCGAAGTGGCGCTGGTGTGGATACCTTGGCGGAAGGGCGCGGACGGGTTTCCCGCCCCGGCATTCGAACAGGAGACGACATGAAAGAACTCATCGACGCCTTGACGAAGCAGCTCGGCGTGAGCGGGGCGCAGGCCGAGGGCGGCGCTGCGGTGCTGTTCAAGGCCGCGAAGGACAAGATGGGCGGTGACGAATTCGGCAAGCTGCTCGGCGGCGTGCCAGGCCTCGGCGACCTCATGAAGAAGGCGCCCGCCAGCGGCGGCGGCGGCCTCGGTGGGTTGTTAGGCGGCATCGCCGGCGCGGTGGGCGGCAACGCGAGCCTCATCGCGACCATCGTGCAGGGTTTCGGCAAGCTCGGACTTTCCGCCGACGATGCGAAGCGCTTCGCGCCCGTGATCATGGAGTTCCTGCGCGGCAAGGCAGGACCCGAAGTTGCCTCGAAACTCGAAAAGATCCTGCGAGGCTGAAGGAAGACAGATGCCCTCATTCGACGCCGTCTCCGAGCTCGACGGTCACGAGCTCACCAATGCCGTGGACCAGGCGAATCGCGAGCTCGCGCAGCGCTTTGACTTCAAGGACACGGGCGCCACCTATACGCTCAAGGAAAAGGAATTCATCGTGAGCATGAAGGCGCCGGCCGAATTCCAGCTCAAGCAGATGCTCGACATCCTGACGCAGCGCCTCGCCAAGCGCGGCATCGACGTGCGCTGCATGGAGAAAAAGGACGCGGTCACGAATCTCGCCGAGGCGCGCCAGGACATCCAGCTGCGCCACGGCATCGACCCCGACACTGGTAAGAAGCTGCAGAAGCTGGTCAAGGATTCGAAGCTCAAGGTGCAGGCGCAGATCCAGGGCGACAAGCTGCGCGTCACGGGCAAATCGCGCGATGACCTGCAATCCGCGATCGCATTGCTCAAGAAGGCGGAGCTGGACCGCCCGCTGCAGTTCAACAATTTCCGCGACTAGCTAGTCAACCCGCGCTGGATCAGCGGCCGGCCTTGCGGGCGACGGCCGCGCGCGAGCGGTCGATGACCGCGCACAGGCTGCCGGTGGCGGCGATGACGGACGGCCCCATGCGGTCGATGCGCAGGTCGCTGTAGGCGACCAGCTGCCCGTTGCGCACCGCGGCGAGCGCCGGATATCTGCGCCATTCGGCGAGCCAGGGGTCGCCGGCGCCGGGCGGTCCGGAGGCGATGATGAGCTCCGGGTCGCGCAGCACCACCGACTCGCGCGTGACGGCGGGCGCGGCGGTGCCGAGATCGGCGAACACATTCACGGCGCCGCACAGCCGCAGGGCATCGTTGATCACGTGTTTGCCGCCGATCGTGTAGATGGGCTGATCCCAGATCTGGTAGAGCACGCGGACGGGCCGTCGCTCGCGGTAGTTCGAGGAGATGCCGTCGAGCTCGGCGCGCAGCGCGGCGGCACTGCGATTCGCGGCCTCCGCGGTGCCGGTGAGTGCGCCGAGGCGCTCGATCGATTCCGGCATGCCCGCCAGCCGCGTGACGTGCACCTCGTACACTGGTACGCCGAGCGAGCGGATGCGGTCGATGCGCACGCGCTGCACGACGTCGACCGCCACCACGACCGCCGTCGGGCGCAGCGCGAGCAGTTGTTCGAAATCGAGTGTTTCCGCGTCACCGACGACGGGAATGCGTGCCGCCTCTTCCGGTTCGACGCTGTGCGCGATGGTGCCGACCAGGCAATGCCCCGCGCCGGCCGCGTACAACATCGCCGTGGTTCCGGGCGCGAGCGACACGATGCGGCACTCCCGCGCGCTCACCGTCACGCGTGCGCCGGTGTCGTCGCGTACCGTGCGCGTGGCGTCGGCGCGGGCCGGCGCGCTCGAGGCCGCACCCGCCGCGAGCAGCAGGATCGCGAGAATCGCGCGTGTCACCGTCGGCGCTGCGGTGCGCGCGCCGGATTCGCGGCGCATCCGTCGCAGCCACCCCCGGCGCGCCGGATGCGTGGCGTCAGGACGCGCGCCCGGAATCCCTCGAGCCCACGATGCGCGGCCCAGGCGTCGAGCGACATCAGGATCCTGAGCCTGCGCCGGGCCGGCATGAGCTTCCACGCACTCACCAGGAAGGCGGAGAAGACGATGGCGGCGACGAGCAGCTGTTGCCACATGGCGAAACTCTACGCCCAGGACCCGACGACGCGGTAGGTGATGAAGGACGCGAGATAGGCCAGCGCGAACAGGTAGGCGGCCATGATGATGGGATAACGCCACGAGTTGGTTTCGCGCTTCACGATCGCGAGAGTCGAGAGGCACTGCGGCGCGAATACATACCAGGCGAGCAGCGAGCAGGCGGTGGCGAGGCTCCAGCCGCTGGCGATCACCGGCTCGAGCTGGCCCGCGAGGTCATCGCCCGTCGCGGACATCGCATACACCGTGCCGAGGGCGCCCACCGCGACTTCGCGCGCCGCGAGCCCCGGCACGAGCGCGATCGAGATCTGCCAGTTGAAGCCGATGGGCGCGAAGACGTGTTCGAGCATCGCGCCGAGCCGGCCGGCGAAGCTGTACTGGATCGGAAGGCCGGTCGCATCCGGCGGCGGCGCCGGGTAGCTGGACAGGAACCACAACACGATCATCAGCGCGAGGATGATGCCGCCGACGCGGGTCACGAAGATGCGCACGCGTTCCCACAGTCCGTGCAGCAGGTTGCCGGCGTGTGGCCACTGGAAATCCGGCAGCTCCAGCATCAGCGGCGAATGATGCGAGCCGCCGGTGAACTGTTTGACCACCAGCGCGACGAGCAGCGAGGAAAGGATGCCGGCCGCGTACAGGGCGAACAGCACCAGCCCCTGCAGGTTGAAGATGCCCACGTCGCGCGCCGGGATGAACGCCGCGATCAGCAGCCCGTACACCGGCAGGCGCGCGGAGCAGGTCATGAGCGGCGCGATCATGATCGTGGTCAGGCGGTCGCGCCAGTTCGGGATGGTGCGCGTCGCCATGATGCCGGGGATGGCGCAGGCGTGGCTCGACAGCAACGGGATGAACGCGCGCCCCGACAGTCCCACCCAGCCCATGAGCCGGTCGAGTAGATAGGCGGCGCGCGGCAGGTAGCCGGAATCCTCGAGGAAGAGAATGAAGAAGAACAGGATGACGATCTGCGGCAGGAACACCAGCACCGCGCCCGCGCCGGCGATCACGCCGTCGGATAACAGGCTCGCGAGCGGTCCGGGCGGCAGGTGCGCCGAGACCCAGCCGCCGAGCGCGCCCATGCCCGCGTCGATGCCATCCATGAGCGGTGCGGCCCAGCTGAACACCGCCTGGAAAATGAGAAACATGACGACGGCGAGTACGGCGATGCCGCCGACGGGATGCAGCAATACGCGGTCGACGCGACCCAACCACTCGCTGTCGCGCGGCGGCGTGTAGCCCGCCGCAAAGAGCAGGCCGCGCAGGTCCGCCTGCGTCTGCTCGGCATCCTCGGCCGTCGGCTCGTGCCATTGCGGCACGCTCGCCGCCCGGTTGCCGCTCCAGTGGGACGGCTCGATGGCCTCGATCAACGCGTCGGCGCCGCCGCGCCGGACCGCGACCGTCGGCACCACCTGCACGCCGAGCTCGACCGCGAGCCGGCCGACGTCGATATGCACGCCACGCCGTTTCGCGACGTCCATGCGATTGAGCGCGAGGATCATCGGCAAGCCGAGGCGTTTCACCTCGAGCGCCAGCCTCAGGCCGATGGGCAGGTGCACGGCGTCGACGACGCAGACCACGAGATCCGGCGCGCCTTCGCGCCCCACGCGTCCGAGTAATACGTCGCGGGTTATGGCCTCGTCGAGCGTGGTCGGTTTGAGTCCGTAGGTGCCCGGCAGATCGAGGATGCGCAGCTCGCGGCCGTCGCGCGCGAGGCGCTCGCCCTCGCGCCGCTCGACCGTGACGCCCGGGTAGTTAGCAACCTTCTGGTGACTGCCCGTGAGCCGGTTGAACAATGCGGTCTTGCCGCAGTTGGGCACACCGACCAGTGCGATGCGTTGCGCGGAAGTGGTGACGATGGCGTCCAAGGTTTCCTGCGTTGCCCGCCAGGCCGTTCGGCCGGATCAGGCCCGATGAGCCATGGCAGCTTGCGTCGCGGCGGGCTCGAGATTCTGGCTTCCGCTCGCCCGCTCCGGGAGCCTCTGCACCCGCACCGCGGCGGCTTCCGCGCGGCGCAGGGCGAACATGGAGCCGCCGATGCGCACGGCCAGAGGATCGCCGCCGAACCACATGCGTGCGACGATCTCGCAGCGCGCGCCCGCGACGAACCCGAGATCGCGCAGCCGCGCCAGCAGCGCCTCGGTTTCCTGCTCGTTCGCACCGGACAGAACCGAAGCGTCGAGTCCCGACACCCAGGCGCTGTCTCCCCTGCGCAATTCAGTCAGAGAGACGGATGTGTCCGACAGGGAAACGGTGGCTTTCACGGGTGCGAGTATGGGGTTCGGACCGCCCGGATGTAAATGCGATGAGTTCGCATTTGCATGAACCGATCCTTATACACAGTTCTAGTAATTGACACAGTGTCAGTAGCTCGCCTAGGCTCGCGACCCATGAACTACATCGCCGAACGCCGATTGGAGGAGAAGGAGCGCCGACGCGCCGAGATCATAGACGCCGCCGAGGCCACGGGCCGCGAGATGGGACTCGACGCTCTGACCATGGATGACGTCGCCCGGCGCGCGCGTCTGTCGCGCGCACTGCTGTACGTGTATTTCCAGGATCGGTCCGATCTCATGTTCGGACTGGCCGAGCGGGCTATGGGAATGTTGCTGATCCGTTTCGTCGAAGCCGCAGAGCGCAATCGCACGGGCATCGAGCAGGTCAGCGCCATGGGCCGGGCCTACGTCGCGTTTTCGCAGGAATTTCCCGTGCTTTTCGACGCACTGGCGCGCTGCGAGCTGCAGTCGCCGGAGCCCACGGACGGTTCGCCCTCCGAGCAGGCCTGCGCGGTCGGCGGTGACCGCCTGCAGGAGCGTCTCATCCAGTCGATCGAAGCCGGCATTCGTGACGGCAGCATCCGCGCGGATATCGGATCGCCGCTGCTCACCAGCATCACGTTGTGGGGTTTCATGCATGGAATCATCCAGCTCACGACGACCAAGGCCAATGCGCTGGCTCACCACGGTGTGACCGCGCAGGCGCTCGTCGAACACGCGATCAGCATGGTCACGCGCGATCTGAAGGCCTGAGACGGCGCTCCATACCCTGAGGAAAAAGGCGTCACGGATTAGACATGCGTCCAGCAACTGAACAACTGAAACCTGCAGGGTGGATCGTGCTGTGCCTCTGGGCCGGGTTTTCGCTCGTCGCCGGCGCGCAGCCCGCGGAAAACGGCGGCCGGCCGCTCGGCGCAGTCATCGACGACTATGTGCGCGAAGGTCTGCAGTCGAATCTCGCGCTGCGCGCCCAGTCGCTCGAAGTCGAGCGTGCGGAGGCGGCACTCGATGCGGCGCGTGCGCGCTATTTCCCGGAGGCCGGACTCGCGGCGCGTTATTCACGCTCCGAAGGTGGCCGAACTATCGACCTGCCCCTGGGCGACACACTCAATCCCGCGTACCAGACTCTCAACGACCTGCTCGTCGCGCAGGGCCAGCAGCCGCAATTTCCCGTGGTGCGTAACGAGTCGATCCCGTTCCTGCGCGAGCGCGAGCAGGACACGCGCGTCACGCTGCGCATGCCGTTGATCGCGCCCGCGATCCCCGCCGCGGTGCGCGCCCAGCGCGAGCTGCTCGGTGCGACCGAGTATGGGCACGAGGCGCTCGGGCGCCGACTCAAGCGCGACATCACCGTCGGCTACCTCACCTATCTGGCGGCGGTACGCACGCGCGGCATCGTCGACGCCTCGGTGACGCTGCTCAATGAAAACCTCCGCGTCAATGAATCGCTGTTCCGCAACGGCAAGGTGACGCAGGACCAGGTGCTGCGGGCGCGCGCCGAACTACTGGAAGTGATGCAGCAGTCCCGCGACGCCCAGAACGGCGCGGCGCAGGCGCGCAGCTACCTCAACTTCCTGCTCAATCGCCCGCTCGATGCCGAGCTCGAGGACGCCGAAGTCGGCGCGAACGTGACCGCGACCACGCGGGCTCTGGCGGACCTGCGCCAGGCGGCACTCGATAATCGGCCCGAGCTGCAGCAGCTCGAAGCACTGACGCGCGCGAGCGAGGCGCAGACCAAGGTGGCGAAGGCGGATCTGTGGCCCACCTTGTCATTCGGCGCCGATGGCGGCATCCAGGGCGAGGAATACCAGTTCGGCCGCGGCAGCAACT
>JAEWLQ010000020.1 GCA_023457495.1 Pseudomonadota bacterium | reverse complement strand
TTCTTGGGGGGGGGGCCCGCTTCGTTTCCGCTATGCTCCGCGCGCGATGAGTACGCGAAACAACAATGTATTCCTCATTGGCCCGATGGGATCGGGCAAGACCGCGGTCGGAAAGCACCTCGCGCGGCTGCTGCGCGCGCCTTTTCGGGATAGCGACGCCGAGATCGAAGCGCGGACGGGAGTGGATATCTCCTATATTTTTTCGCGTGAAGGCGAGGCGGGGTTCCGTCAGCGGGAACGTGAGGTTATCGAAGACATCACGCGTGAGAGCCCGATCGTGCTGGCGACCGGGGGCGGAGCCATTCTCCTCCCCGAAAACCGCGTAGCGCTGCACGAGCGCGGTTTTGTCGCATATCTGAAGACTTCCCTGGAACAGCAGGCCGAGCGCGTGAGACAGGGGCGCAACCGCCCGCTGCTGCACGACGTGGATCCGCTTACCAAGCTCACCGAGCTCATGGAGATTCGCGCGCCGCTCTACGAATCGCTGGCTGACTTCACCATCGCCACCGACGGCCGCAAGGTCCATACCGTCGCCGACGCCATATACGCGGCATTTCGGGCGGTTCCGCCTCAGGACGGGGCCTGAGGACGCTTATACTGGAGAACGCTTGGAACGCATCGACGTAGCACTGGGAAAGCGCAGTTATCCGATCTTCATCGGGGCGGGGGCATTGGAACTCGCCGCCGAGTTCGACAAGTTCATCCCGGCACGCGACATCCTGCTCGTCACGAACACCACGGTTGGACCGCTCTATGCGGCCAGGGTGACGGCGGCGCTTGCGCCGCGACGCTGTCTCGAAATCGTTTTGCCCGACGGCGAAGTCCACAAGACCTTCGCGAACATCTCGCGCATGATGGATGTGCTCATCGCCAATCGTTTCGCGCGGGACGCTTGCGTCGTTGCGCTGGGTGGCGGCGTCGTCGGCGACATGTCCGGCTTCGCCGCGGCGTGTTATCAGCGGGGCATCGCATTCGTGCAGATGCCGACCACCCTGCTGGCGCAGGTGGATTCATCCGTCGGCGGCAAGACCGGCGTGAACCATCCCGGCGGAAAGAACATGATCGGCGCGTTCCATCAGCCCGCCGCCGTGTTCGCGGACACGAATGCATTGTCGACGCTGCCCGACCGCGAGCTGCGCGCGGGCCTTGCCGAGGTCATCAAGTACGGCCTCATCGTCGATCGCGAATTCTTCGACTGGCTGGATGAAAACGCGGCGAAACTGCTGGCACGCGACACCGCGGCGCTGACGTACGCCATCAAGCGCTCTTGCCAGATCAAGGCCGATATCGTCGCCCGCGATGAGCACGAGCGCGGCGACCGCGCCCTGCTCAATCTGGGGCATACGTTCGGTCATGCCATCGAGAGCGCGACCAACTACAGCACATGGCTCCACGGCGAAGCCGTCGGCGCCGGCATGCTGCTGGCGGCCGATGTCTCCCAGCGTCTCGGCTGGGTGAGCCCGGCCGACGTCGCACGCGTCGAAAACGTGCTGGGCAAGTTCGCATTGCGCACCGATGTGAGCTCGCTTTCGGCGGCCACCCTCGCCGAGAACATGAAGATCGACAAGAAAGTCGCGGCCGGGCGCATCCGGCTCGTGCTCCTCACGGGCATCGGCAAGTCCGTCGTTACCGGGGAATATGAAGACGACGCATTGCGCGAGACATTGCGCACCCGTTGCGGGTGAGACATGAACGCGGGGCTCGCGTCTTACGCTGCCGTCGATGAGAAAAGCCGCGGCCGACGACATCCAGAGCCGCCGCCGCGTTTCCGAAGCGAGTTCCAGCGGGACCGCGACCGCATCATCCATTCGAACGCGTTTCGCCGCCTGGTCTACAAGACCCAGGTGTTCGTGAATCACGAAGGCGACCTCTATCGCACCCGGATCACCCATTCACTCGAGGTCGCGCAGATAGGCCGCACCGTCGCGCGCGCGCTCGGCCTCAACGAAACACTGACCGAGGCCATCTGCCTCGCGCACGATCTGGGGCATACGCCGTTCGGGCATGCCGGCCAGGATGCGCTCAACGAATGCATGCGCGAGTACGGGGGTTTCGAGCACAACCTGCAATCTTTGCGCGTCGTCGATGAGCTCGAAGAGCGGTATGCCGAGTTTCCGGGGCTGAACCTCACGTTCGAATGTCGCGAAGGCGTGCTCAAACATTGTTCCGTGCAGAACGCCCGAAAGCTCGGAGACGTCGGCGAGCGATTCCTGAACCGGACGCAACCCGGTCTCGAGGCCCAGCTCGCGAATCTCGCCGACGCCATTGCGTACAACAATCATGATGTCGACGACGGCGTGCGAGCTGGTCTGATCGAAGTCGACGATCTGCGGGAAGTGCGAGTCTTCGATCGCTTCCACGCCGAAGTGATTCAGCGTTACCCCGATGTTTCCTCCCGGCGACAGCTGTACGAGACCATCCGCCGCATGATCGACTACCTGGTCAGCGATCTGATCGTCCAGGCGAAGAAGAACATCTCGGAAGCGAAAGTCGACAGCATCGATGCGGTACGCTCGCAAAGCCGTCCGCTCGTTTCATTGAGCGATACGGCTCTCGAAGAACATCAGGAACTCAAGCGCTTCCTGCGAGCGAAGCTCTACAATCATCCCAAGGTCAAGGTCGTCATGGACGAGGCGCGCGCAACGCTCAAGACCTTGTTCGAGACGTATCTCGCAGAGCCGGATCGCTTGCCGGCCGACCATCAGGTGCTAGTTAGTCGTGCCGAGGCCGAAGGCGGAGTTGCCGCGCGTGCACGAGTTGTTGCGGATTATGTGGCGGGGATGACGGATAGGTTTGCATTTGTCGAGCGGGCGCGTATGCGCAGCTGACAGGTATGAGAACGATAAGGCGGAAAAATGTATGAGTGATACTTACCGCGCACAACTCGTGCATACCCTTCGCAAGGTACTAAAGCCCCTGGTACGCATCCTGTTTCGAGCGGGAGTCCGCTTCGATGAATTCATCGAGTTGCTTCGCGGTATATATGTCGAGATCGTAATTGCAGAGGGCCTTTCAACCTCGAAACAGGTCACTACGTCGCGAATCTCAATTCTGAGCGGAGTGGCTAAGAAGGATGTTGAGCGACTTGTTAGCTCGGATGAGTGGCTCAAGATACCCAAGCAAACCGACGCTCAGGCATTGGCAGCCATTCTTCATCGTTGGCATACCGACTCCGCATTTCTTGGTCCATATGGCGTTCCTCTTGAATTGCCCTACGGTGGATCGGGTAGCAGGAATTTTCTTGAGCTTGTTGCTGGGTCTCCGATCTCGATTGAACCTCAGAGCGCATTCGAACAGTTACTAAATGCGGGCATGATTGCTCGCTCGGGCGATACACATGTGAAAGTGTTGTCGCGTTCATACGTGGTGCCTGAGCCGCTATCTGCAGAGATGCTGGAGTACTTCGGCACTGCAATGACAAATCTTGCATCGACACTTCAGTTCAACATGGACTCGAAATCGTCGCCGAAGAGAATTGAAAGATCCGTTTTTCCGGACGGAGGGCTTCCGCAAGAATGCATGGCGGAGTTCGAGGCGTATGTTCGCGACCGTACGTACGCGATGCTTTCTGACATCGACGATTGGCTCGCCGCCCTGGCGCGACGTCCCATCAAGTACCCGGAAGTTCGGGTCCCTACCGGGGTGAGTGTGTTTCAGTACGTTGCGCCTAGTGATGCAACGATCGATCTGGATCGACAAGTAATTCGAGCGGATTCGAAGACTTAGGCCTTTGTTCGCCCTCTGAACCCCGCTGCTTGTTTTGACGCGGTTTCCCTTACCGGGTTAACTTATCCTACGCGACAGGCAAAACGGTGTACTGTCTGTGACCTAAGTCTCACATTCATGCATCGGGGCAGGAATAAGTGAAATACAGGTCTCGAGAATTGATAGCGACCGCGAGCGCGTGGCTCGGATCACTTAGCTTGGTTGGTGCCATCGGTATCGCATCGGCCGGTCCTAACGACATTGCCAAGGTTGGTTCGGTGGTCGCCCAAGTCGAGGCGCTCAACTGCGCTGCCAACTCGTTCCAGGCGCTCGGACTACAACTTCGCGCAAGCGATGAATATGTTCTGACCACGCTGTGCGAGGCGCCTTGGGACGATTCTTTGCGGTACGCCGCAATTGCAGTTGCGAAAGATCGAAAAGGGAAATTGCTAGCGACCAACGTGTCTTCACTTGGCGTTTCGTATGTTCCTGGCGTTTCGACTGTGTATATCTCTGGCGACGTTACCGAACGAACGGCGGCGACGGGGCATTTCAAGGTACTCGGGAGCACGGCAATTCTTGTCGACAGTGCCGCGCCACGTTTGAACGATCGGATCGAGGTCGTAGGCACACAACCACAAGTCGGCGGCGTCATCATTGCCACGACGGTCAAATCCAAGAGTTTCGATACCGACTCGATCATTGGCACTGGCATATCCAAGTCATCAATCATCGGAACGGGCGTTCTAGCCGATTCAATCATCGGTACGGGCGTCACCACGAACTCGATCATCGGCACGGGCGTTCAAGCCAATTCGATCATCGGTACGGGCATTACCACGAACTCGATCATCGGCACGGGTATTCAAGCCAATTCGATCATCGGCACGGGCATCACCACGAACTCGATCATCGGCACGGGCATTCAAGCCGATTCGATCATCGGTACGGGCATCACCACGAACTCGATCATCGGCACAGGCGTTGCCACAAATTCGATTATCGGAACGGGGATCAAAGCCGACTCGATCATTGGCACGGGCGTTACCACGAACTCGATCATCGGCACGGGCATATCCAAGTCCTCAATCATCGGAACGGGCGTTCAAACGGATTCAATCATCGGCACAGGTATCACCGCCTACTAGGTCGGCAGTGCTCAGCGTCCTGAGCTGCTGCATTGCGGAACGGCTGTTATCGGCCAACAAAGAATCGCGCAGAGTGGTAGGGCGGCACTAGTCGAATATCTGCTGCGTTTGACCAGAAATGCATTCCCGTCCTCTGTCTTGCACCGTTGCTTCGAGAAGCGTGCTAGACGAATATCCCTACCGCCCCCATGGTCAGCACCCGGTCAACAAACAGGCTGGCCCACTCAAACAGGGAGCGGCCAAGGAAGCGTGAATCGCGAGCAGAGCTAGACAAGAACTTAGAAGAAGTCCTGGCAAGCCTATCGGACTTGCTCGTTGCATCTGGATACGGATTTCACCGTGCAATGAGGAAGGCAAAGACCGCGTTTGTTGAGGCCGCAAGGAATGTCGAAGGCAATGCCAAGAAAGTATCAATCGCGCGAATTGCAGCAATAACGGGTCTCACGCGGGTTGAAGTTTCTCGTATCCTGCGCGCCAATGACAAACAGTTGGATTTACGACCACAGCATCGCATCGCGCAGGTCGTGCACGGTTGGCTAACTGATAGGAAGTATTCCGAGGGCCATCGTCGAAATCTTGCCCTTCCGTTCGAAGGGAAGTCGCGCAGCTTTACAGCGCTTGTAAAGGCCTACAGCGGCGACATACCTGCTAGAGCGATGCTTACTGAAATGGCGCGCCTCGGAATAGTTCGCCAAGAACCGAACGACGTTGTTCGATTAGTTCGTTTGGAGAGTCGAATCCCAGAGACTGCCATTTCTGCAATGCGCGCTATCTCCCCGTGGGTCAGTCAGATTTCGCTTTTCGGCCACGCGGCTCAAGGAACCGAGCTAACTTCAAGTACGAATCATATTCGGCTGCACTTTGAATCGATTCCACAGCTGCTTGCTGCTGTGCGACTCCTCGAAGAAAAGCAAACAGCCCTCCTGGAGTCCATTTCAGAGCTTGGCGGATTCCCGGTGACCCAGGGAAAATTTGAGATGGAAGTTACTGTGGCAATCGCTGCTGCAAAACCGGCAGATGCAGCTGCTAGTTCGCGTCGTCTTAGACGCAAGAGGTGAGTTCATGGGACTAAAAAGGCAATCGGAGGACGAGACCGATAAGCATCTGAAGAATGTGATGATTCGAATGTTTGAACTGAAGTTAAAAAGTGGTTCTTCAGTACAAGATGTTCGCAGTTTTCTAGACGGGTGCTTGTCGCGAGCAATAGCTCAGCACAAAGTTAGTGGCCCGGTGGTGAAAGTTGATCTCTACGGTCTTGCAGCAGTTCTGCGTAGTTGGCACTCAGAGGCAGTCTTTCTGAGGCCTGACGGATCTCCCCGGCCGCTCCAGGCAAGAGGATTGCGAGAACTCGTTGCCATCCACTTCTCCAAGGACGATTTTCCTTTCGTCTACAAAAGATTGATTGCTAGCAATTTGCTTAAGCGCCACGGGGCACGCAGCTGGCTGCCAGCGGCGCGTATAGCGGTGGTTCCGAAGCCTACGACTGAGCTCCTTTCTCACATGGCGGAAGGGGTTGGAAGGCTCGCGGAGACCGTCATGCGAAACACGCAAACCAAACGCAAGGAAGACCTCATCTTTGAGAGAGGGTGCAAGGTCTTTCGGTTGCCCACCACGCATGCAAAGGGTTTTCGCGAATACCTGCAGAAGCAGGGTATGGCTTTCGTCACTGCAGTGGATGATTGGCTCGAATCTCGGACGGTCCGTGCTGGTAACACGAAAAGGAAGACTTGTGCTGCTGGAGCTTTCGCCTTCGGTTATATCGACGACGACAAAGTGCGGCGTCGGCAATCACTCAAGAGGAATCGGAGGGCAAGAAGAATAACTAGAATTATTTCGGCAACTCATCCCTCAACGCCCGCCGCAAAATCTTCCCGACGTTCGTCTTCGGCAGATCCGTCCTGAAGTACACGTGCTTAGGCACTTTGTACCCGGTGAGTTGCGCCTTGCAGTGTTCAATCATCGCCTGTTCGGTGAGATTCGGATCCTTCTTCACCACGAACAACGCAACGACTTCACCTGACTTCTCATCCTGCTGCGCAATCGCCGCGGCCTCGAGCACGCCTGGGTGTGTAACCGCGACGCTCTCGATCTCGTTCGGATACACGTTGAAACCGGACACGAGAATCATGTCTTTCTTGCGATCCTCGATGTACACGAGTCCGCGTTCATCGATGCGACCAATGTCGCCGGTCCGCAGCACATCGGTGCCGATCATCACCTTGGCGGTTTCATCGGGCCTATTCCAGTAACCGGCCATCACCTGCGGACCCTTCACGCAGATCTCGCCCACCTGATTGATCCCGAGTTCGTTGCCGTCGTCGTCGCGAATCGAGATCTCGGTCGACGGGATCGGGAATCCGATCGATCCGTTGAAATCCTCACCTGGTAGATTGATGCAGGCGGCGGGGGAGGTCTCGGTCAGACCCCATGCCTGCGTGAGCACCTTGCCGGTCACTTCTTTCCAGCGCTTCGCCACGGCTTCCTGAACCGCCATGCCGCCGCCGAGCGTTACCTGCAGTGCGCTGAAATCCAGCTTGTCGAATCCAGGCGTATTCAGCAGCGCATTGAACAGCGTGTTCACGCCGCTGATGAACACGTACTGGTACTTGCTCAATTCCTTGACGAACGACGGGAAATCCCGTGGATTCGTGATGAGGATGTTCCGCCACCCGAGCCGCACGAACAGCAAGCAGTTAGCCGTCAGCGCGAAGATGTGATACAGCGGCAGCGCGGTGATCAGGGTCGCGGGATCGCGCGGAAACGACGGATTGATCCACTCGAGCGCCTGCAGCACGTTGGCGACCATGTTGCCGTGCGTGAGCATCGCGCCCTTCGCGACGCCGGTGGTCCCGCCGGTGTACTGCAGGAAGGCGATGTCCGCGTGATTCAGGCTCACCGGCTTCATGCGCACGGTGCCGCCTTCCTTCAACGCCTGCTTGAAGCTCTTCGCGCCGGGCAGGTTGTACGGCTTCACCTGTTTGCGCTTCTTGCGCACCACCCAGTTGACGATCGCGCCCTTCGGAAATCCGAGCATTTCGCCGACGCTCGTGACGACGATGTGCTTGATGTTGGTGTGCTTGATCACTTCCTCGAGCACGTGCGCGAAATTCTCGAGGATGACGATGACGGTCGCGCCGGAATCCACGAGCTGATGCTCGAGCTCGCGCGCCGTGTAGAGCGGATTGGTATTGACCACAGTCATGCCGGCGCGCAGCGCGCCATGCACGGCGACGGGATACTGCAGCAGATTCGGCATCATGAGGGCGACGCGATCGCCCTTCTGCATGCCGCACGAGTGCTGCAGGAACGCGCCGAACTGCGCGGAGAGGATGTCGAGTTCGCCGTAGGTGAGAGCCTTGCCCATCTGCACGTAGGCGTCCCGCACGGCGTGCAGCGCGAGCCCGCGCTCGATCAGCTCCTTGAGCGAGGGGTATTCATTGACATTGATCTCAGGGCGAACCCCGGGTGGATACGACTTGAGCCAATGTTTTTCCACGATACCCCCTCTGCGGCGCGGTATCGGAGGCTAGCCTTTGGGTTTGCCGGGAGCAACTAGCAGCGGCTGGAGCTTGGGCCACAGGTTCTCGAGCATCTGTGGCTGGCCCTTGGCGTTCGGATGAATGCCGTCGTCCTGCATGAGGCCGGGCTCGAGCGCGACCTTGTCGAGGAAAAACGGCACGAACGGCAGCGAATATGTCCTGGCGAGGTCGGCGAACATGTCCCGGAACTGCTGGCCGTAGCGCGGTCCGTAGTTAGGCGGAATCATCATGCCGACGAGCACCACGCGCGCCTTGGCGTCCCTGGAGAGCTCGATGATCCTGCGCAGGTTCTCGCGGCTGGTGGCGAGCGGCAGTCCCCGCAGGCCGTCGTTGCCGCCGAGTTCGACGATGATGATGTCGGGTTTGTGAGTCGACAGGGTTCTGGGTAGACGCGCCAGCCCGCCTTGCGTCGTTTCACCGCTGATGCTGGCATTGACCACCCGGTATCCGTACCCTTCGGAAGCGAGTCGCTGTTCGAGCAGTTTTACCCAGCCCTCCTGAAGCTTGATGCCATACCCGGCGCTCAGGCTGTCGCCCAGCACGACAACGGTGCGCGGGCTGGAACTGGCGGCGCCCGCCGTGGTCCCCCATGCCAGCGACAATGCCAGCAACAACGCCAATAGAAAAAACCTGATGAGCGTACTCAAAGCCGAACACCTCACAAAAAAGGTTAGCAGCCCCGAAGGTGTGCTGACCATCGTCAACGATGTGTCGTTGGACATCGCCGCCGGTGAATCAGTTGCCATCGTCGGGGCTTCCGGGGCGGGCAAATCGACGCTGCTCGCGCTGCTCGCCGGCCTGGATGAACCAACTTCCGGACGTATAACCCTCGCGAACGCCGACTTGACGGCTCTCGACGAGGATGGCCGCGCGCGCCTGCGCGCCGAGCGCGTGGGCTTCGTGTTCCAGTCCTTCCATCTCGTCCCGTCGCTGACGGCCGTGGAGAACGTCATGCTGCCGCTCGAGCTCGCGGGCCGGCGCGATGCCCGCGAAGCGGCCATGGAAACCCTGGGTCGCGTGGGCCTCGAGCACCGGACGGGTCACTATCCGCGCCAGCTCTCGGGCGGTGAGCAGCAGCGTGTGGCGATCGCGCGCGCATTCGTCACGCGCCCGGCGGTCCTGTTCGCGGACGAGCCGACGGGCAATCTCGATACGCATACGGGTGAACGAATCGTCGCGCTGCTGTTCGACCTCAACGCGCAATCGCAGACGACGCTCGTGCTGGTGACGCACGACCGGGCACTCGCAGCGCGTTGTGATCGTGTGATGCACATGGACTCCGGCGCATTCCTCCCCGCATGAACGCAATCGGCATCGCCCTGCGCACGCTGCTCCGGGAATGGAAATCCGGTGAGCTCGGTGTGCTGCTGCTTGCCATCACGGTGGCGGTCGCGGCGCTGACGGGCGTCGGGTTCCTCACGGACCGCATCGGCGCCGCGGTCGACAACCAGGCGGGGGAGGTGCTCGCGGCGGATCTGGTGCTCGAATCCGCTGAGCCGCTGGACGACACGGCGACCGCCGAGGCCACGAGGCGCGGCATCCAATTCACGCGCAAGACGGGCATGCTCAGCGTCGTCTTCAACGGCGACGCCAGCCAGCTATCGGCGCTGCGGGCGATGTCGGCGGGCTATCCACTGCGCGGCAAGGTGATGATCTCGACCGAGCCTTTCGGACCCCAGATACAGGCCACGGACATTCCGGGACCCGGCGAAGCCTGGCCTGAATCGCGCCTCGCGGTCGCGCTCGGCGCGGAAATCGGCAGCGAGATCAACATCGGGGCGAGCACGTTCCGGGTCACGAAGATCCTGATCTCGCGGCCCGACCAGGGTGCGACGTTCGTAGAGCTGGCCCCCTCGATCATCATCAATGATGCGGATCTCGAGGCGACGCAGCTCATCCAGCCCGGCAGCCGCATGCGCTTCTCCCGGCTGTTCGCGGGCGACCGCACGGACATCAAGGCCTTCCGGCAATGGCTCGAGACCAACAAGAAGAGCTCGGAGCGCCTCATCGACGTGGAAGAGACGGCGCCGCAGATCAAGAACGCCATCGATCGCGCCGGGCGCTTCCTGAGCCTTGCGAGCCTGGTGGCGGTCTTGCTGTGCGCGATCGCGGTCGCCATGGCCGCGCGGCGCTACGTGCATCGCCACCTCGATTCGGTGGCGTTGATGAAAACGCTCGGGGCCACGCGCGGATTCACGCTCTCGGTGAGCCTGGTGCAGCTCGCGGTCGTCGGGCTGATCGCGGCGATCCTGGGCTCGATCGTGGGGTTCGGGGCGCAGGCCTGGCTGGTCATCGCCCTGCAGGATCTGCTCAAGGGCGACCTGCCACCGCCGGGCCTGGCGCCGCTCGTCATCGGCTTCCTCACCGCGATCGCGGTGCTGGCCGGCTTCGCCCTGCCGCCCCTGCTGCAGCTGTCGCGCACGCCGGCCCTCAGGGTATTGCGCCGCGATGTCGGCCCGCCGCAGCCGCTCGTCATCCTCGCGTTCGGTCCGGCCGTCCTCGCCATCGCGTTCCTCATCTACTGGGTGGTGCGCGACGTGCCCCTGTTTCTCGGCTTCGTGGTGGGGCTCGCGGCGTTCGTCGTCGTCGTGGCGACCGCCGGCTGGGCGCTCGTCAAACTAACCACCCGTCTGCGCGGCGGCGTCGGCGTCTCGTGGCGCTACGGCATCGCGAATCTCGGCCGGCGACGCACGGAGAGCGTGGTGCAGCTCACGGCGTTCGCGCACGGCATCATGATGCTGCTGCTGCTCGCGGTGGTGCGCAACGACCTGCTCGACGACTGGCGGCGCAGCCTGCCGGCCGACACACCCAACTTCTTCTTCATCAACATTCCGCCCGACGAGCGCGGCGCATTCGCGGATTTCCTGAACGAACGCGGCGCGGAGCGTGCGCAGGTGATGCCGATGGTCCGCGCGCGCATGACGCACATCAACGGCAAGCCGGTCGACGAGATCCAGTTCGCGACGCCGCGCGGCAAGGAATTCGCGACGCGCGACCAGAACATCACCTGGACCGAAAACCTGCGCCGCGACAATGAGATCACCGCGGGCCACTGGTTCACGGCCGCCGACACCGGCAAACCACTCGTGTCGGTTTCGACCGAGTACATGGAGGAGCTCAAGCTCAATCTTGGGGACGAGCTCGAGTTCGACATCGCCGGCGAGACCCAGACCGCGAAGATCTCGAGCGTACGCAAGGTGAAGTGGGACAGCTTCCAGCCCAACTTCTTCCTGATGTTCGCGCCGGGCCTGCTCGAAGGTTCACAGGGCACCTGGATGACGGCGGCGCACATGCCGGCGCGGGATCCCCGCACCATCGCCGAACTGGTGCGCCGCTTCCCGAGCGTGTCCGTGTTCAACGTGGACGAACTGCTCGCGCAGGTCCGCAGCGTCATCGACAAGGCGCTCGCCGCCGTGCAGAGCGTCTTCCTGTTCACGCTCATCGCCGGCCTGGTCGTCCTGATCGCCGCCGTGCAGGCAAGCCGCGAGGAACGGCGTTACGAGAGCGCGATGCTGCGCACGCTGGGAGCGAGCCGCGGCACCGTGCTCAAGGGATTACTCGCCGAATTCGCGACGCTCGGCGTGCTGGCTGGCATCCTCGCCGCGGCCGGCGCGTCCATCGCGGGATATTTCGTCGCCAAGCGGATGCTGCAGATCGACTACAACGGCGACCCGTGGGTGTGGATCTACGGCCTCGCGGGTGGCGGCCTCCTGGTGTGCGTCGCCGGCTGGCTGGCCACGCGGTCAGTGGTGAACCAGCCCCCGGTGCTCACCTTGCGGGGCGCAGGGTGAAAGACCAGGGCACGCCGCGGCGCCGTCCGATGGTCGGATGGTTCGACCCGCGCGTGCTCACGCACTCGGCCTATCTAGTCGCGATCGCCAACATCTTCGGACGCCATTCGGACACGCGGCTCATCGAAGCGCTCGCGAGCCAGCCGCAGAACGAGTTCGACTATTCGGACGTGACCGGCGACTTCTGGCTCGATTACGTGGCCGATATCGGCGACGGCTGGAATCCGACTTACGCGGTTGCGGACGCCATTGCGCGGCCCGAGCTCGAAGTCGCCGACGTCGACGGAACGCGAGTGCGGACGCAGCCCGGCCGTGTGCTGATCTTCGGTGGCGACGAGGTCTATCCCTATCCGACGCGCGCGGAATACGACACGCGAACGGAAACCCCATACCGCATGGCCTTTGCGGGGCGCGCGCGTCCGGACCTGTTCGCGATCCCGGGCAACCACGACTGGTACGACAGCCTCATCGCGTTTTCGCGTACGTTCTGCCGGCCCGAGCGTGGCTTCGCGAACTGCCGCACGCGGCAGACGCGCAGCTACTTCGCGCTGAAATTGCCCGCCGACTGGTGGCTGTTCGCGATCGACCTGCAGCTGGGCCAGGAGCTCGACGAGCCCCAGCTGCAGTACTTCAAGAAGGTCGTCGCGTTGCTCGACGACAGGACGAAGATCATCGCCTGCGTGCCGGAGCCGCGCTGGATCCTCGAAGATGCCTATCCGAGTCACGAGAACTACGCGGAGGAATCCACGCGGCAGTTCCTCGAAAGTCAGGTCCTGCACCGCAAGGTGAGCGTGTACCTGACCGGAGATCTGCACTTCTACAAGCGCCACGAAAACGCGGAAGGCATCCAGAAGATCACCTCCGGCGGCGGCGGCGCGTTCCTGCATCCGACACACGCGCCGCAGACGCACGTTTTGCGCGATGGGTTCGTGCAGAAGGCGGTCTACCCGGACGAGAGCACCTCGCGCGCGCTGTCGTGGCGGAATCTGCGCTTTCCGTTCCGCAACCCGAAGTTCATGTGGCTGCCCGCGTTTCTCTACGCGATATCCGCGTGGCTGGCATCGGCCAGTCTCGAGGCCGCCGACATCGTCGACCTCTCGACCGCGCTCAGCCGGTCGATCAACGCCAGCGTCCGCGACCCGCTCAACGGGATGTGGCTCGTGGGGATCATCGCCTCGTTCATCTTCTTCACCGACACCCACGCGCGCTGGTGGCGCATCCTCGGCGGGTTCGGGCACGCACTCGCGCACCTGGCGGCGGCGTTCCTGGTCGGCTGGCTGTCGCTGCTCGCCACGGAGAACCTGCTGCACATGAGATTTGGCAGCGTCGTGCAGCTGCTGACGTCCGGCCTGATCACCTTCGTGCTGGGCGGCCTCGTCGGCGGGTTCATCATGGGCCTCTATCTGCTCGTCTCGGTCCGCTTCCTCGGAAGACACTCGAACGAGGCGTTCTCCGCGCTGCGCATCCAGGATTTCAAGCAGTGGCTGCGCCTGCGGATCGACGCGAGTGGCGCATTGACGATCTACTCGATCGCGATCGACACGGTGCCGCGGCGCTGGCGCGCGGCGAGCCGCAATGGTGAGACGACGATGGAAGCGAACGATCCGCGTGCGACGCAGCCGCGGATCATCGACAAGGTGATCTTGAGGCCGTGACGCGAATCAGCGCGTGACCGCGAACTTGAACCAGCCCATCGGCAGGCTCTCGCGGCGGATGTTCAGGCCTTCGATCGTCACCAGGTACTGGCCGGGTCCGAACGCGCCGGCATTCAGCGAAACGCGCACGTGCCCGTTGGAGTCCTTGGTGAGCCCGTCGATCTCGGCGACACGACCCTGGTCGACGCGGTCGATCGACACCTTGAACATCGTGAATTTCGTCCACGACATGTTGACCTTCATTTCCGCGAAGTCGCCCTGGTTGATCGTGACCCGGGCCTGCGCGGGCGGGCCATTGCGGGTCGGCTCGACGATGATCCTTCGCTTGGAAGTCGAGGGTGCGATCGGGCGCTCGCGGTTCTCCGTCTGCAGCTTCGCGATCTGCGAATCGCGCGACGACACCTGCATCGCGAGCACCACGCAGCCGATCAGCGCGGCGGCGGCGAGGCCCGCGGCGATGAAGCCGAAGATCGGCTTCTCCCAGAATTTCTTCTCTTTCTCGGCCCACGGCTCGGCGATGCCGGCGGTATCGAGCAGTCGCAGTCCCGCGTTCACGCGCTCGGGCAGTCCGATCTCCTCGACGAGCTCGGGGCGCGCGCGGATCAATCTTTCGAAATCGGTGACGCCCTTGGGCGGCAGACGGCCGGCGAGATATCGCTCGACGATCTGATTCTTGATGATGAATTCACGGTCCATCGCCGGCGGCGCCGGGCTCGCGCCGGGCGTCCGGTTCACACCAGAGGAATCGATACGATTCGCAGCTTCCATCGGGGTCCAAGGTTCCGCACACTGAGGGACGACTTATCCTGCTCGACGCCTGCGACCCGTACACGACGCAGGAACGCCAGGCGCCAATCGGGTCGACATCTGCCATTGGTGCCGCAGGATCGCACCCGGATATGCTGCGATTCCTATGTCTGGATGCCGCTGTACCGGTTCACATTCCATTCATTGGACCCCGGCCATGATGCGACGCAGTTCGCAGTTTGCTCAGTGCTGGAGCGGTTAGACCGGGCCGCCCGTCCGCCACGTTGAAAACCTGTCCGAATCTCGAGGTTTCCGCATACATGAAGACCCTGAAGAACCCGCTGTCGAAGGCCATTGCGACCGCCTGCCTGGGCGTCACCGTGCAGGCCATCGCCGCCGACTCTCAAACAGCGATCACGATCTACAGCGCCGCGCAGCCGGGTGGGATATCCGCGGAGCTGTATCGGCCGATGCCGGGGCAGGGTGTCCCGAATGCGATGTCAGTGCCGGGATACGCGCTGGTTCGCGATGAGCGTGAGCTCAAGCTCAAGCAGGGGCGTTCGCAGCTTTCCTTCACCGAGGTCGCTGCACTGATCGATCCGACGACGGTGACCTTCACCTCGCTCACGGACCCCGCGACTCGCGTGCTCGAGCAGAATTTCCAGTTCGATCTCGTGAGCACCCAGAAGCTGCTGCTGAAGTTCATCGACAAGCCGATCACGGTCGACAAGACCGTCGGCAACAGCGTGACCCAGGTGAGTGGCACGCTGCTCTCGGCGACGGATGGCATCGTGCTGCGTGGCAATGACGGCGCCATCTACACGCTGCCGGCGTATTCGAGCGTGCGTTTCCCGGAACTGCCGGGTGGTTTCAACACGAAACCGACGCTGGTGTGGGATGTGTCGTCGCGGGCGGGTGGCACGCACAAGACGCGGGTCACCTACCAGACCGGCGGCATCACCTGGTGGGCGGATTACAACCTGGTGTTCGACGAAGGCGCGGACGCGAACAGCGGTCTGCTCGACATGTCGGCCTGGGTGAGCATCATCAACATGTCGGGCGCGGCGTTCGAGAACGCGAA
Organism: Pseudomonadota bacterium; assembly: GCA_023457495.1. Taxonomy (GTDB): domain Bacteria; phylum Pseudomonadota; class Gammaproteobacteria; order Steroidobacterales; family Steroidobacteraceae; genus CADEED01. The sequence goes on along the minus strand of JAEWLQ010000020.1, from coordinate 4,078 downwards.
GCTCAAGCTCGTCGCGGGGGACGTGCATCGCGTCGAGCCCGCGGTCGACTACAAGATGCGGCGCGAGGTGCTCATGCAGGCCGCGGCGGCGCCGGATATGGACGCTGGCTTCACGCAGAAGGACTTCTTCGAGTTCCACCTGTACACGCTCGGCCGGCCGACGACGCTGCCGAACAACTCGACCAAGCAGATTGAGCTCTTCGACCAGGCGAAGAAGATTCCGGCGAAGAAGATCCTGATGTATTACGGCGCGCCGCAGATGTTCATGTACCCGGATCCGTACGTGAACCGCGACGCGGGCTCGGCGATGAACAAGAAGGTGGACGTGTACCTCGAGTTCAAGAACGACAAGCAGTTCGGACTCGGCGTGCCGCTGCCGGCGGGGCGTCTGCGCGTCTCCAAGCTCGACAGTGCCGACGGCAGCCTCGAGTTCATCGGCGAGGACAAGATCGATCACACGCCCAAGGACGAGAACGTCCGCGTGAAGCTCGGCTCGGCCTTCGATGTCGTCGGCGAACGGCGGCAGGTCGATTTCGCGGTCGACACGAAGGCCAAGTGGATGGAGGAAGAAATCGAAGTGAAGCTGCGCAATCACAAGTCGCAGCCCGTCGAAGTGGTGGTGAAGGAGAACCTCTACCGCTGGAGCAACTGGAAGATCCTGACCAAGACGCACAACTTCGAGAAGGAAGACTCACGGACCATCACCTTCCCCGTGAAGGTCGCCAAGGACGGCGAGACCATCGTCCGCTACCGCGTCCGCTACACCTGGTAGAGGGTAGGTGCCGGGTGAGAAAAGACTGAGTTAGCTTCGGCGGCGTGCCGGAGAACGACCACCGCGAGCTAACTCAGTCTTTTCTCACCCGGCACCGACCTAGTGGGCCCTCGGGCGCTTGAGGAAATACTCGACTTTGTCGCGGTAGGTGCGGGAGAGCTTCAGTTCCTGGCCGCCTTCGAGGCGCAGGAAGTACTCGCCGTTCATGTGCGCGCGCAGCGACTTCACGCGGGTGAGGTTCACGATGGTGGAGCGGTGCACGCGTTGGAACAGCCGCGGGTCCAGCAGCGATTCCATCTCGCGCATGGTCGCGCGCAGGATGTGCGTATTGCCCAACGCGTGGATACACAGGTAGTCGCCGGCGGCATCCACCCACTCGATGTCCCGCACCTGCACGCGCACGGTTTCCCGCCCGTTGCGAATGGGTAGCCAGTCGGGTGCCGTTTCGGGCGCCCTGGCGGGCTCCCCCGGCTCGATCTCGCCGCTGCCGCGCAGGTCCGCGAGCAGGTTCACGAGCTGATTGCGTTCCGCGATCGCGGTGCGTTGCTCGAACAGCTCCCGCACATGCTGCAGCGTCGCCGCCAGACGCGCGTCGTCCACCGGCTTGAGCACATAGTCGATCGCGCGCGCCTCGAAAGCCTGCACCGCGTAGCGGTCGTAGGCCGTCACGAACACGATCATCGGCAGCTCGTGGGGCTGCAGGTCGGCGAGCACATCGAAGCCGGAGAGCCCCGGCATCTGGATATCCAGGAAAACGAGGTCCGGGCGCAGCTCGCGGATCGCGCTCAGCGCCTCGCGGCCGTTGCTGCACTGGCCGATGACATCGATGTCCGCCGCGACGCGCAGCCGCAACTCGAGTCCGCGCCGCGACAATGCCTCGTCGTCGACCAGCAGGGTCCGCAGTTTCCGCTGAGGCTGGGCGTTCATGCCGCGCTCACCTGGAGCGGCAAGCCGAGCTCGATGCGCAGGCCCGGCTTGTTGTCGATGGTCGCGAAGCGGTGTTGATCGTCATAGAGAACCGCGAGCCGTTCCCGGGTATTGCGCAGACCGACGCCGCGACCACCGCTCGGAACCGGCTGGCCATTGCAGCCCGGTCCGTCATCCGCCACGGCGAGCTCGAGCATCGAGCCGCGCGTGCGGCCTTCCACGCGGATCGTGCCGCCCCGCTCGGACGGCGATACCGCGTACTTCACGGCGTTCTCGATCAGCGGCTGCAGCAGCAGGCTGGGCACGAGCGCGTCCATGGCCGGCTCCTCGACCGCGTATTCGAGTTTCAGACGATTACCGAAACGCAGCTTCTCGGTAGTCAGGTAGAGGTTCAGCGCCTCTATCTCCTGCCGCAACGTCACCTTCTTCATCGGATCCTGGTCGAGCGTGTAACGCAGGAATTCCGACAGCCTGAGCACGGTCTGGTTCGCCGTGCGGTTCTGGTTGTCGAGGATGAGTGTCGAGATCGCGTTCAGCGTGTTGAACAGGAAGTGCGGGTTCAGCTGGTAGCGCAGCATCTTGAGCTGCGCCTCCTGGGCGAGCGCATTGGCGCGGAGCGTTTTTTCCCGCTCGCGCAGCATCGATTCGTAGTATTTGATCCCGAAATACGCGAGCGCCCAGGAAAGATAGATGTAGGTCGAGGTCACGGCGCCGCCGAAGATCTCGATCAACGTCTTCATCTCCCACTCCGGCTCGACGAACTGGCGGTAGGCGAGATTGATCATCACGCGCCAGCACAGCGCGAGGACGTAACACGACAACACGACGCCGCCGATCATCACGGCCGGCGGCCGGTTCCACAGCCAGCGGCAGATGTAGCGCAGGCCGAGGCTCAGCAGGAATCCGGAAACCGCGCCCACCACGATGACCTTGGGATACCCACCCAACTTCTCGTAAACGAGCGCGCCGAGGAGCTGAGAAATGACCCAACCGGTCCAGGCGCCGGTATGCAGCACCCAGAAGAGCGCTTCGCGGTTGTATCGCAGGGGGTCTACCTGGGCGGCCATTGCGCAAAGGTACGGGAGCCGCGCTGAGCGGACAAACGGCCTGGCGCTTGGCGCGCTCGTCTCGTCGTGATTTGCGGGCGGGCTACTTGGCCGCGTCGACCAGGCTCATCAGTGCGCGGGGCTGATCCAGCAGGAAGCCCTGCGCGTAGTCGAGGCCCACGGCCGAGAGCCAGTCGCGCACCGCCGGCGTATCCACGCGCTTGGCGACGCACGACAACCCCAGCACCTTCGAGGCCTGGCAGATCGCCACGACCAGCGCCTGGGGAACCCGTTCCTTGATCGCCACGCTGGTGATCTTCGGATCGAGCTTGAGGAACTTGAGCGCCGACGAGCCGAGCCAGCGCAAGGTGTTGTGATGGAAGCTGTAGTCGTCCAGCACCACGTGGCAGCCGAGCTTTTCGCAGGCCTGGACGAACATGTCGACGTCGCGAACCTGCTCGATGCAGGACTTTTCGCTGACCTCGAAGCCGAGCACCTTCGCGGGAACCTTGTGTGTCTTGAGCGCGGTCGCGACGAAGCTCGCGAACTTGGGATCGGCGATGGTGCCCATGCCGACGTTCACGGAGAAGCTCGCCGGATCGCCTTCCCACACCTGGCGATGCGTGCCGAGCCAGGCCACGAGTTGTTCGACCACGATGCGGTCGAGATCCGAGTTCGCGCTCGGATCGTGCACGTCCTGCACGACGCGCTCGGGCGCCACGCCGAATTCATTGTCCGCATGCGCGTCGCGCACCAGCACTTCGAAGCGCTTCGTGCCGCCCGTACCCTTGAGCTTCACGAGCTGCTGCGCGTGCAACTCATAGATCTGGCCATAGAACTCGAACTGCCCCGGTCCGGCGCTGAGCGCGGGGGTCTCGTCGATGTACTCCGGCTCGACGTTCATGTTGCTGTCGACGTCGACCAGCGCTTCCACTTCCGTCGTGACTTCCTCCGCCGCGACCTCGGTATCCGGTTCCTGATCGGCGATCGGGTCGTCCTGGATCAGCTCGGGGATGTCATCGGGTTCCGGCGCAGGCGGCGGCGCCTTGAAATTGGGCTTCGGCAGACGGTCGGTCTGGATCACCCGCAGGTCCGGACGCTTCGGCTCCGCCGCCGCGGGCGCAGGCGCCTGCTTCGCGGAGGGTTTGAGCAGGGCCTTCGGGTCGATATCGGAGATCTCGAATGCGATGGAATCGGATTCGACGCTGCCGCTGATGCGCTGGGGATGTGTCGTGGCCGACCCGGTGGGGGGTGCGGCTGGGCGCGCCGCGGGGGCGGCGGGTCGAGCCGGCTGCGCGGCTTTCGCGGGTGGTGCGGCGGGTCTGGCCGATGC
>JAEWLQ010000019.1 GCA_023457495.1 Pseudomonadota bacterium | reverse complement strand
GTGTAGAACTCGGCGGTCGACCCGGAAAGCAGCTTGAGCTGTTCGCGGCAGTTGGCCTCGTTGCCGGGCTTGTTGAGGATCGTGGTGCTGGTGGCCGGAACCTGGTCGCCGCCGATCACGATCGCGTCGGGGTAACGGGCCGCGACCACCTCCGCCTTGATCTCCGCGAGCCGGAAGGCCCGGCCGCGCGGAGTTTCACCGCGGACTTCGGCTTCGTCGACCTCGGGGCTGACCGTGGTGAACTCCAGGCCGAAGCGCTGCAGCAGGGCGGCGCGATACCGGGAAGTGGAGGCAAGGATCAGGGTGCGCGCGGGCGCCATGGGGTCTCCATCGGACATGGGGAATCAATCGCGTAAAAACAAAGGGTTAGAGTTAATCTTGTTTTGACTTGGGGAAACTCGGTCCCTATCATACGCGCCCCATGTCACTGGGCTGGTCTCAGCGCGCTCCCGTCGATATGTTGGCAGGCACCGAAACGGAAATCGATTTCACGATTCCGCTCGAAGAGCTGCCCCGGGTCGGCCGCGAGCTTGCCAGTTCCGAGGGGGCGGCGACCGGCACGGTCCGCTTCTCCCGCCAGATGGGCAGGGCAGTCGCGGACCTCAGGGTGAGCGCGCAGCCCCAGGTGATCTGCCAGCGCTGCATGCAGCCGATGCGCTGGCCGGTGGAAGTGGAGTCGCGTATCGCGCTCGTCGGTAGTCACGACGCGGCGGATCGCGTTCCGGATGGGCTGGAAGTTTTTTTGGTCGAGTCCGATAGCGTCAGCGTTCGCGATCTCGTCGACGAGGAAGTCTTGCTCGCGCTGCCGCACGTGCCGCGGCACGAGGAAGGCACCGAATGCGCAAGCCGCAAGGTGGCGCTGCCGGGAGAACCGGACGACGACGCGGATGCGGGATCGGATTCCGAGCAAGTTCAGAAACCGTTTGCACAGTTGGGCGAACTGTTGAAACGCAAGTAATAGTCGCCCCAGAGGATTGGTCCATGCCCGTTCAGAAAAGTCGTAAAACGCCGTCCAAGCGCGGCATGCATCGTTCGCACGACGCCTTGTCGAAGCCCGCCCTGTCCGTCGATCCGCAGTCGGGTGAAACCCACCTGCGCCATCGCATCACTCCGGACGGTTTCTATCGCGGCAAGCGCGTCATCGAAAAACCGGCCGAAGTCGAAACCGAAGAATAGTTACAGCTTGCGGGTCCTTCCGGCCCGCGCGTGTAACGCATGGCGTCCATCGCCGTCGATGTGATGAGTGGCGACAGCGGTGCGTCGGAGTGTCTACCCGGCGCGCTGCGCGCGCTCGTCGACGATTCCTCCCTCGAGTTGATCCTCGTGGGTGATCCCGCCGTCATCGAGCCCGCGCTCGCGAGCGCGCCGGCGGGCATGCGTGCGCGCGCCACCGTTCACGCCGCCGCGAGCGTCGTCGGAATGTCCGAGCATCCGCGCGAGGCCATCCGCCGTCGCAAGGATTCCTCGATGCGCATCGCGATCGACCTCGTGAAGGAGGGTCGGGCCGCGGGCATGGTGAGCGCCGGCAATACCGGGGCGCTGACCGCGATGTCGCACTTCGTGCTCAAGACCGTCGGTTCCGTCGAGCGCGCGCCGATCATGTCGTCGGTGCCGGCGCGCAACGGCCGGCACACGCACATCCTCGACCTCGGCGCGAATTCCAAGGCGTCCGCCCTGCAACTCGCGCAATTCGCCACGATGGGCTCGATCGTCGCCCGGGATGTGTACGGCATCGCGAATCCGCGCGTGGGCCTGCTCAACATCGGCGAAGAGGAATCCAAGGGTCACGAGATCGTGCAGGAAGCGCACGAACTGATTCGCGCGGCGAGCATCAATTACGTGGGATTCGTCGAAGGACACGACATCTTCGACGAGAAGGTGGACGTCGTAGTCACCGACGGTTTCACCGGCAACGTGGCGCTCAAGACGATGGAAGGGCTCGCCAAACTGATCGTCGAGCAGATGCGCACGGAATTCTCGCGGGACGCGGCGAGCAAACTTTCGGGGTTGCTAGCCCGGCCGGTCCTGCGCCGCGTGGGCGAGAAGCTCGATCCGCGCCGCTACAACGGCGCCTGCATGGTGGGACTAACCGCAGTCGTGGTAAAAAGCCACGGCAGCGCCGACGCCATCGCGTTCGCCCAGGCGATCGCGACGGCGGCGACGGCGACACGGCGCGGGTTGCCCGCGGCGATCGCGAATGCCCTGGCCAACGCTCCGGCCCATAACTAGACGAAGGGACAACATGTACTCACGCATCGCCGGCACGGGTTCCTATCTGCCGGAGCAGGTCGTCACGAACTTCGATCTCGAGAAGAAGATGGATACCACCGACGAGTGGATCCGCAGCCGCACGGGCATCGAACGCCGCCACATCGCGGCCCCCGGTCAAACTACCGTGGATCTCGCGGAGATCGCCGCGCGCCGCGCCATCGAGGCGGCCGGGGTCACGCCCGCGGAAATCGACTTCATCGTGTTCGGAACCACGACACCGGACCTCGTGTTCCCCAATTGCGCGGTGCTGCTGCAGGAGCGGCTGGGCGCGCGCGGCTGTCCCGCGTTTTCGGTCGAGACGGCTTGCAGCGGCTTCATCTACGCGCTGTCGATCGCCGACAAGTTCATCAAGGTGGGCGAGGCCAAGTGCGCCCTCGTGATCGGCGCCGAGACACTCTCGCGCATCACCAACTGGAACGATCGCAGCACGGCCGTGTTGTTCGCGGATGGCGCGGGCGCCGTGGTGCTCAAGCCCTCGGCCGAGCCCGGCCTCATGAGCACACACCTGCATGCGGACGGCGCCTACAAGGATCTGCTGTACGTCGAGAGCGGTGTGTCGAAAGGGTTCAAGGTCGATCCCGCGACCCAGCAGGTCGACATCGGGATCAAGATGGCCGGCAGCGAAGTGTTCAAGGTCGCCGTCACCAAGCTCGGTGGCGCGGTCGACGAGGCGCTCGCGGCCAATGGCCTCGAGAAATCCGCGGTCGACTGGTTGATCCCGCACCAGGCCAACATCCGCATCATCGGCGCGATGGCCAAGCGGCTCGACCTGCCCATGGAGAAGGTGATCGTCACGGTACAGGACCACGGCAATACGTCCGCGGCCTCGGTGCCTCTGGCGCTCGACATCGGCGTGCGCGACGGCCGCGTGAAGCGCGGCCACCTGCTGCTGCTGGAAGCCTTCGGCGGCGGCTTTACCTGGGGCTCCGCGCTCGTCAGGTTCTAGCGGCTAGCTACCTTGCGCATCTCGCGCTCGAGATCCTCCAGCAGCGACTGCACGTCCATCGTATTGCCCGCGTCGTCGTCCTCGAGGGTGATAGCGCCGTCCTCATCGAGATCGATCTTCGTGATGCCCGGGTTCGCCTTCTCGAGCTCCTCGAGCAGGTTCTGCGTCTTCTGATGCTCCTGCAGCAGGCGGCGGCTCTGCGCCACCAGCTTCTTGTGCTGCAGCCCCTGCAGGATCGTCGCCTGGAGTTCCTTGGGATGGCAGGGCTTGAGCAGGAAGCGGTAGACCTCGCCCTCGTTGATCGCGCGTACGGCGGCCTCGAGATCCGCCTGGCCCGACAGGATCATGCGGATGGTGTTGGGCCATTGCTTGCGCACCTCGGCCAGGAACTGGCTGCCGGTCATGCCGGGCATGCGCTCGTCGGAGACCACAACATCGATGTTGTTGCCCGCGAGGATCATCAGGCCCTGTTGGGCCGATTCCGCGGTAAAGATGTGGAACTGGCTCCGATCCAGGCTGCGCACCAGCGCCGCCGTGAGATTCGGCTCATCGTCCACCAGCAAGATGTTGCTCTTTTCCATGACAGCTACCTTCCGACCTTGGGTCTAATCGACCACTTTGACTGAAACACGAATGGGTTCCGCGACGCCGACGCCGCCCGCCACGGCCTTGAGCCGCTCGAGCACGGTGGCGGTGACTTCGGTGCCGCGGGGTACGAGACGGATGCCGCGCGCGCTCATGACGTCGGCGTCGATGGTCATGCCGATCTCCAGGTCACGCAGGGTGACCGAGCGGGTCATGACCAGGCCGCTGTCGTCGGACAACGTCTTGACCATCGCCTGGGTGATCGCGGGCGGCAGGCCCGGCGCGGCCTGGTTCACGAGTTGCGCGGCATGCTCCGGAATGCGCCCCTGGCTCACATGATGATCGAACTTGATCGCGGCCCACAGGATCGCGGCGCCGACCTTCTCGGGCTTCCACGTCGATGGGTCGCCTTCGATGAGGCCGGCGGGCGGCGTCTGCAGCTGCCCGGCAACCATGCCGGCAACCGCCTCGAGCCGCGGGATCGTGCCGAGTAGTTTGCTCGCGATCTCGGGATGCGATTCGTAGAGCCGGCGCTCCTCGTTGCTGAGCGCCTGGCCGCCGTAGGCGCGTGCCAGCAGCTCCGGTGGCAGCGTGATGCAGCCGAGCTGCGAAATCATCGCCGCGAGCTGGTATTGCCACATGCCGGGCAGCAGCTGCAGGGCGGCGGCGCCGCTCTCCGCGTAGCGCTGGATCTGCGCGGCGCGGCGCTGCGCGGCCGGATTGATGAGACCGAGCACGTTGACCAGCACCTTCACGGTGGCGTTCAGCGTGTTCTCGAGCAGGTGTTTCTCGGCGTTGATGAGCCGGTATTGATCGATGCCGTTCTGGATGACGCCGAGCAGCGTTTCCGAATTGCAGGGCTTCAACAGGAAGCGGAACACGCGGCCTTCGTTGACAGCTGCAATGGTCGATTCGAGGTCGGCCTGTCCCGACAACACCATGCGCACCGTCTGCGGCGCGAGCGAGTTGACCTGCGCGAGGAAGCGCGCGCCGTCCATCTCCGGCATGCGCATGTCGGAGACGACCACGGCGAAGGGACCCTGCGCGCGGATCATCTCGAGGCCCGCGGCGCCGCTGGTCGCCGTCTCGAGCTCGACGCGATTGCGCAGCTGGCGGCGGATGCCGTCGAGCACGTTCGGCTCATCGTCGACGAACAACACGCGCTCTCTCACGGACGTCCTCCGGCGCTCTTGTCGTTGCTGTTTTCGGCGATGGCGGCGACGCACATTTCGCGCCACGCGTTCCAGCGCCCGATGCGATCGGATTTCTCGAGATACTCCGCGTTGAGGCGCAGGTTGGCGGCGCGCGGGTCGCTTGCGTCCGGATGGTTCGCGATCCGGTCCGCGACGTGCACGATGCCGGGCAGGCCGAATTCACCGGTGGCGAGCTCGGGATCTTCATGGAAGGCGATCGCCTCGGCGATCGTGTTGGGCAGGCCCCAGAGGCCAACCAGGTAGGCGCCGACGTCGGAATGAGACGCCTGCAGCTCGAGGGTTTCCACGTCGTGGCTGGCGCCCGGCTCGTGACCCGCGATCTCGATGACGCGCTCGTATTCGGCCGGCATGCCCATCGCGAGCACGAGCTTGCCGATGTCGTGCAGCATGCCCGCGAGGAAAGCCGCCGCGACCTGGTCCTTGTCCAGGCCTTCGTCGATGGCGATGCGATGCGCCGCGGTCGCCGTGGCGATGCTGTGCGACCAGAGTTTTTCGAGGCTGAAGCCGCGCACGTTGGGCGCTTCGCCGCCGGAAAAGATGCCCTGGCCCAGCACCAGCGCCATGATGCGATCGAGGCCGAGCAGGGCGCCCGCGCGCGATACGTCGGCCACCGGCTTCGCGAGGCCGAAGTACGCCGAATTGACCAGCTTGAGCAGCCGCGCCGTCATCGACGGATCGCTCGCGATGATCCGCGCGACGTCGTCCATGTCGGCCTTCGGACTCTTCAGGCATTCGACCAGCCGCTGGTAGGTGGCCGGCAGCGTCGGTAGTTTGTTGATGCGCGCGACCAGCGCCTTCACCGCCGGGTTGCCCGCCAGGTCGCGCAGCGCGAAGGCGCGCGCGATCGTGCCCTGCAGGATCTCCGCGTCGCAGGGCTTGGAGAGGAACTGGTGCGACACGCCCAGCGCCTTCATCACGGATTCGGTTTCCGCCTGGCCGGAGAGGATCAGCCGGATCGTGTCCGGGAATTCACGCTGCACGACCTCGAGCAGTTCCGCGCCGCTCATGCCCGGCATTCGCATGTCGGTCACGACGACTTCGCAGGGCTCATCCTTGAGCGACTCGAGCGCGGCCTGCGCGCTGCCGACGAATTTCATGTTCCACTCGTTGCGCTTGGGCCGAAGCATGCGCTTCAGTCCCTCGAGCACGCGCGGCTCGTCGTCCACGAAGATGACGCGAATCGAGTTCAAGCGGCGGCCCCCGCCGCGGATTCGCTGTCACTCTTCGAGCCGCCGATCGGCAGACGGATGATGAACGTGGTGCCCGCGCCCGGTGAGCTCACGACCTTGATCGTGCCGCCGTGCTTGTCGACGATCACGTTGTGCGCGATCGCCAGGCCCTGGCCCGTGCCCTTGCCGACTTCCTTGGTGGTGAAGAACGGATCGAAGATGCGCTGCTGGATGTGCGCCGGCATGCCGCAGCCCGAGTCGCTGATCTCGACGATGGCCCAGTCGCCATCGGGCCGCGTCTTGACGCGGATCTTGCCCTTGCCCTTCGCGCCGTCGCCGACGACGTCGGAGATCGCGTGTGCGGCATTGACGACGATGTTGAGCACCACCTGGTTGAATTCGGCGGGCGAGCAGTGCACCGAGGGCAGGTTCGCGTCGAGATCGAGTTCGACCTCGGCGACGTATTTCCACTCGTTGCTGGCCACGGTGATCGTGCTCTGGATGGCGCGGTTGAGATCGGTCGCGGTCTTCTCGCGCGCGGGATGCGAGAACTCCTTCATCGCGCGCACGATCTTCGCCACGCGGTCGACGCCTTCGAGCGACTGGTTGAGCGCGCGCGGAATTTCTTCCTTGAGGTAGTCGAAGTCCGCGTCCTCGAGCGCCTTGCGCGCCGGGGCTCCGCCGCCTTCCACGAGCTGCTCGAGCAATCCGTCGAGCTCGCCGAACGACTCCTTGAGGAAGCGCAGGTTGTCGCCGACGTATTGCGTCGGCGTGTTGATCTCGTGCGCGATGCCCGCGGCGAGCTGTCCGATGGCTTCGAGCTTCTGCGCCTGGCGCAGGTTGTCCTCGAGCCGGTCGCGCTCCTCGAGCGTCTGCTTGAGCATCGAGATGTCGGTGATGCAGCCTTCCCAGCCGGCGAAAGCCTGCGAGGCCTCATAAAGAGGAGCGGCGTTGACCAGCACGTTGAGCGTGTTGCCGCGGCAATCGTGGATCGGCGTTTCCCAGCCCTCCACCATGCGCTGGCGCGACATCAGGTCGAGGAAGTGCGAACGCTTGGCCGGCTCGAACAGCAGGTCGAGGAAGTTCACCTGGTCGAGCGCGATGCCGTGGCAGGAGAGCAACTTCATGCAGGCGGCATTGGCGGTCTTGAGCGCGCCGTCGCGGTTGGCCGTGAACAGTGCCACTGGCACGTTGTTGAAGAGATCCTGGTAGCGGCGCGTGGCGCGCACCAGGTCGCGGTGGAAGCTGTTGCGCTCCACCGAGTAGGAGACGATGCGCGAGAGCATGCCGGCATTGACGCGGCGCTTCTCGAGGTAGTCCTGCGCGCCTTCGCGCACGGCGATGAGGCCCTGCCTGTAGTCGTCGGATCCCGTCAGCACGATGATGGGAGTCAGATCGGCGATGGCCTTGAGCGCGCGCAGCGCCTGCAGTCCGGTCGCATCGGGCAGCCCGAGATCGAGCAGCACGAGATCGTATTCGAACTTGCACAACCGCTCGGAGGCGTCGGCGGCCGTCTGCACCCAGTCGCATTCCACTTCGTTGAGGCCGGCATCCTTGAGGTGCCGTTCGACGACGCGGGCGTCAGCCGCATTGTCCTCGACTAACAACAAGCGGATCTTGCGGATATCGAATTCGTCGCTGCTCATCGGCGCACTTCGTGACCTGGTGTGAGGGGATGACACCTCGCGATCGCGGCGCAGACATCCCGGCACTGCGCCACAGCTGTCATATCGGCGTGCGGGGTCAATATCTTGAGCAGCGGCGGCGCTTTGCCGCCCCTCATCGATCTGGGTCACATATCGGCAGCGGACGCGCTGCACTTGACCCTGCCGGGGCGGTTTTGGGTCTCCAGAGTCCGCCCGGGCGGCCGATTCCGTATCGCAGCCCAATCAAATGACAAATCCAGCTCAACAAATCTCGCGGGGCCCTGGGCCGGACGTGAACGACGGCACGCTTTTCGACGCGTGCCCCGTCCCCGCGATCTGGTTCGCGCCGCACGGCGCGGTGCTGCGCGCGAATGGCGCGGCGCACCGATTGTTCGCGGGCGTGACGGGCGAGCTCGACAAGCAGTCCGCGATCGGATTGTTTCCCGAGGGCGGATGGAACGTGGTCAGCGAGAACGCGCGCCGAATCCGCGCGCGGCGGCTCGACGGAACGACATTTCCGGCGCGCGTGCGCGTGACCGCACTGGGCGAAGCAGCCGCGCCGGAACTGCTGGTGACGGTCGATGACATGACGGAGTTCGATGCCGCACTCGCGGAGAAGGACGCCGCGGTCGCGATGGCGAACCGGGAATTCGAATCCTTCATCGACGTGGCCGCGCACGATCTGCGCGCACCGCTGCGCATTCTCAGCGGTTTCGCGGATGCGCTCGACGATGAATGCGGCGCGACGCTCAACGAGGAAGCGCGCGGTTTCCTCGACGAGATCCTCAAGGCCAGCGAGCGGATGGATGGGCTCATCGACGGATTGCTGGCGCTCGCGCGCAGCGCGCGGGCGGAAATGCATTGCGAAAAGGTCGACCTGACTACTCTGATCGACCTGGTGCTCTACGAGCTGCGGCACGAGGCCGCGGAGCGCACGATCGATTGCGAAGTCGAGGCGGGACTCACGGTCTGGGCGGACGTGCGTCTCGTGACGACGGTGTTGCGCAATCTGCTGGGCAATGCCTGGAAGTACACGGCGCGCACGCCGCGGGCGATGATCCGATGTCATTCCGAGCGGCACGACGGTCGCACCTGGGTGTGCATCACGGACAATGGCGCGGGTTTCGACATGGCGCACGCGGAGCGTCTCTTCAAACCCTTCACACGGCTGCATCGGCAGGACGAATTTCCCGGGCATGGCCTGGGACTCGCGACCGTCCAGCGCATCGTGCGGCGACACGGCGGGGACGTGGTGGCCGAGGGCAGGGTCGGCGAGGGCGCCAGTGTCCGCTTCTGGCTGCCGGAATCCCCGGACTGAAAACCAAAAAAAACGCCGCGCAGATGCGCGGCGTTTTCGTCAGAGCTGAAGGACTCTGATTACTTCGAGATCGAGCGACGGAACATCCGGTCGATCTTCTCGTTGGTCGCATCGCAGCAGGACTGCGAAGCCTGCGCGGCAGCCAGCGCCTGGTTGGCAGCGGTCTGCGCGCCCGACGCGGTGGACGAAGCGGACTGCGCGGCGGCAGTCGCGGCATCGGCCGCACTCTTCGTGGCAGCGAGGTCCGCGGTCAGGCGACCCACCTGCTGTTTGAGGTTGTCGACATCGGCTTGCAGAGGCTTCAGATCCTGGCAGCCGGCCAACACGGTGAACGCTGCAACGGCAGCAACCTTGATAAGCGCACTCTTCATAACGATCAATCCCCTTATTGGTGGTTGAGCAAGTCCCAACTTCGCGCAACACGCAAACAAATGCAATGTGGTGAAGATAGAGTCTATTAGGCGGGCGCAACTGCAACAAATTCGCGAGTTGTTTGCAACTGAAATTTGATTTCTGTCGGCCTGTGGCGACAGTGCGAGTCGTCAGCTATTAGGTCCGCTAACACGAGTTGACAGACCATCACGCAGCATTTCCCGCGCTGCGTTGTGACCGGGGATTCCGGTGACTCCACCGCCGGGGTGCGCGCCCGAACCACACAAGTACAGATTTTTCAGCGGAGTGCGATAGTCACCGTAACCTAACATCGGACGCGCGGCCCACAATTGATCGAGTCCTAACGCGCCATGGAAGATGTCGCCGCCCGCGAGACCGAGTTTTTCCTCGAGATCGAGCGGGCTCAGGGCCGAGTGCGCGACGACGAGCGAGCGGAAGTTTGGTGCGTATTCTTCGATCACATCGAAGATCAGGTCGATCGCGCGCGCTTTCTCCTGACGCCAGTCGCGGCCATCGGGAAGGGTGTAGGAGAAATGCTGACAAAATAACGAGGCAACGTGAGCCCCACGCGGGGCGAGCGTGTCGTCGAGCGTCGAAGGGATCAGCATTTCCACGATCGGGCGGCGCGACATGCCTTCTATGCGCGCTTCCGCGAACGCACGGTCCATGTAGCCGAGCGAGGGCGCGAGGATGATGCCCGATCCGAGGTGCGCCCCCTGGTCGTCGCGCGGCGCGGCGCTGAATTTCGGCAATGCGGACAGCGCGACGTTCATGCGGAACGTCGCCGAGCCAACCCGCAGCCGTTCGATGCGCGCGCGGAATTCGGCGGGCAGGTCGGCCTCCGCGAGCAGTTTCAGATAGAGAGGCTTAGGGCCGAGGTTCGCGGCGAAGGTATTGCCTTCGATGACCCGTCCGTCTTCGAGCTCGATGGCGGTGGCGTGAGCGCCGCGAGTCACGATGCGTTTGACGGGCGCATCGGTCTCGAGATGCACGCCCAGGCGCCGCGCCTCGGCGGCCATCGCCTGCGTGATCGCACCCATGCCGCCGACGGCATGGCCCCAGACGCCGGACTTGCCGTTGACCTCGCCGAAGACGTGGTGCAGCAGCACGTAACCGCTGCCCGGCGTGTAGGGGCTCGCGAAATTGCCGACCACCGCGTCGAAGCCGAACAGCGCTTTCACCGCGTCGGTCTCGAACCAGTGGTCTAACAAGTCGCCGGCGCTGCGCGTGAAGAGCTCGTGGATGTCGCGCTGCACGGGCGCCGCGAGCTTGCGGAAATGGCGTCCGAGCTTGAGCGTGCTCCACAGGTCGCGCAGGCGGCGCGGATCCGCGGGCGGTGTTTCGAGCAGCTGTGCGCGCAGCACTTCGACCGCGGCGTCGAGCATGGCGTAGTAGGCGGGAAGCCGTTCGGCGTCGCGCGGCGAGAAGGCGCGCACCGCCGCGTGTGTGCGTGCGCTGTCCGGGCCTGCGGTGAGTGCGCGGCCGTCGGGCAGGGGGAGGAAGTTCTGCAGGGGTCGCTCGAGCACCTTCAGTCCGTGCTCGTTCAGACGCAGGTCCCGGATCACCTTGGGATTGAGCAGGCTCACCGTGTAGCTGGCCGTGGAGTTGCGGAACCCCGGGTGGAACTCCTCGGTCACCGCGGCGCCGCCCAGGACGCCACGGCGCTCGAATACGCCCACGGAGAGGCCCTTCTGGGCGAGGTAGCAGGCGCAGGTGAGGCCGTTGTGGCCCCCACCTATGACGACGACATCGAAGCGGCTTTTCGTGCTTGACCTGTATGAATTCACAGTGTACAAATCCTCAGCCCCGGATCTTTTGAATGATCCTTCTTTAAAGGGAATCCGCCATGTCCGATCTCACCCCGCGCCAGACCGAAATCCTGCGCCTCATCCAGCGCACCATCGTCGAGACGGGCATGCCGCCCACGCGCGCCGAGATCGCGAACGAACTCGGCTTCAAATCTCCCAACGCCGCGGAAGAACATCTCCGCGCGCTCGCGCGCAAAGGCGTCATCGCTCTCGTTCCCGGTGCGTCGCGCGGCATCAAGCTCATGGACACCATGCGCGAGCAGCTCGGACTTCCGCTCATCGGCCGCGTCGCCGCGGGTCGTCCCATTCTCGCCGAAGAGAACATCGAATCGCGCCTCGACATCGATCCTTCGATCTTCCAGCCCAAGCCGCATTACCTGCTGAAGGTCGTCGGCATGTCGATGAAGGACGCCGGCATTCTCGATGGCGACCTCGTCGCCGTGCATCGTACGCCGGAAGTGCGCAACCGACAGATCATCGTGGCGCGCCTCGAAAACGAAGTCACGGTCAAACGCTACAAACAGGACGGTCCCGTCGTGTGGCTGCTGCCCGAGAACGCGGACTTCGAGCCCATCAAGGTCAACGTGAAAGAAGACCCGCTCATCATCGAAGGCGTGGTCGTTGGTGTCCTGCGGCGTGGCAAGGCCATGGCCGCCTGATCTTTAACTTCATGTACGCCGTCGCTTCGACGGCGTGAAGAGTGGCGCGTGAGCGCCTGGAGAGAAATCCCATGTTGTTAGGGTTACGAACGGCGATATACCGCACCCCGGATATCGCAGCGGGCAAGCTTTGGTACACGAAAGCGCTGGGCATCGCGCCGTATTTCGACCAGCCGTTCTACGTGGGCTTCAACGTCGGCGGTTACGAACTCGGACTCATGCCCGATGCAAGTGGGGCCGCGGTCGGCGTCTATTGGGGCGTGAAGGACATCACGAGCGCGCACGCGCGGCTCCTGGAACTGGGGGCGACGCCGCGCGCCGAGATCACGGACGTGGGTGATGGCATCCGCGTCGCCGACGTGCTCGATCCTTTCGGCAACGTGCTCGGGATCATCGAGAACCCGCATTTCAATCCGGGAGCCGCGCAATGAACCGGGCCTTGGGAAGCTTCGAAGTCACCTTGCGGCCTTTGCCGAACGCGGAAGTGTCGGCCGAAGCGGCGTTCGGCCGCATGCTGCTGCTCAAGAAATTCAGCGGCGACCTTGCGGCCTCCGCGCGCGGGCAGATGTTGTCCGCCGCCACGGGCACGAAAGGGTCGGCCGGTTACGTGGCCATCGATCACGTCACGGGCGAGCTCGAGGGACGCAAGGGCAGTTTCGTGCTGCAGCATTCGGGAAGCATGAATCGCGGTATACCGACGCTGTCGATCATGGTCGTGCCGGATTCGGGCACGGGCGAGCTGACCGGTCTCACCGGCACGCTCAGCATCAACATCATCGACGGCAAACATTTCTACGACTTCATCTATTCCCTTCCTGAGCCGGCACGGCTCAAGGCAACTGGGTGAGCGCCCCGCATTTTCCATGTCAGCAGCCCACGACAAGCAACTGCAGGAGTTGCTCGCACACCCGTCGGTGTGGCGAGGGCGCAGTCGCGCGGCGTTCGAAACGCTGCCCACCGGCTTTCCCGCGCTCGATGCGGGGCTTCCGGGCGGCGGTTGGCCGCGTCATGGCCTCATAGAGATCCTCACGCCCGAGCCCGGCGTCGGCGAGCTCTATCTACTGCTGCCGGTGCTCGCCCGGTTGTCGCGCGCGCCGCCGGCGCGCTGGTGCACCTGGGTCTCGCCGCCTCACGAGCCGTTCGCGCCGGCGCTGGTCGCGCACGGCGTCGCGCTCGAACGCATGCTCATCGTGCGCACACATCTGCCGTTGTGGGCGCATGAGCAGGCGTTGCGCTCGGGCGCCTGTGAGGCGGCGCTGGCCTGGCTGCCGCGTGCCTCGCCGCGCGCCATCCGCCGTCTGCAGCTCGCGGCCGAGCAGGGGCGCGCGCTCGGCGTGCTGTATCGCAGCCAGCGATTCGCCCAGGAGGCATCGCCGGCGATGTTGCGGGTGATGCTCGAGCCGCTGACGCGGCCCGGTGCGCACGGCGCGCGGGTGAGCCTGCTCAAGAGCCGGGGCGGCAGCCGCGAGCCCATCGAGCTCACGTGGGCCGCGGCGGCGTGAGGCGCCTCCATGCATCCGCGCGCGTACCGACTGATTTTCCCCGAACCCGCCCCCGGGGCGAAGGAGACGCCGTCCGTTTTACGGGTGCGGCCGGCGTCGCCGCCGCCCCGGGGACCGGATGGAGAGCAGGCTGCCCTCGCGTTCGAGCCCCGCGAATTGTGGATCGCCGCGCACGTGCCGCGATTGCCGGTCGCCGCGTTGCGTTCCTCCGCGGGTTCCGCGCCGCTGGTCGTCATCGATCCCGACGATCACAACCGGCGCATCATCGCCGCGGATGACACGGCCGAGGCCGCGGGCGTCAGAGTCGGCATGACGCTCGGCGCGGCGCTCGCCGCCGCGCCTCACATCGATGCGCGCGCACGCGACCCGGGACGTGAGCAGGAGCTCATGCAGCGGCTCGCCGGCGTTGCAGCCGAATTCACGCCGCTCGTCTCTCTCGAAGCGCCCGACGGACTGCTGCTCGAAGTCAAACCCAGCATCCGGTTGTTCGGCGGACTACGCGAGTTGTGCCGCCGCTTGCGGGATGCCTGCCGCGCGCATCCCGCGCTCGTGCAGGCGGGCGTGCAGCCGCGCTTCACGCTTGCACCGACGGCGTTGGCCGCCCTCGCGGCGGCGCGTGCGGGCGCACGTTGTTTCATCACCGATCCGGCGGTGCTGCCCGCGCGGCTCAAACCCCTGCCGATCGAGGTGCTGCGTTGGCCCGAGGAACAGAATCAGCGTCTCGCCGCGATGGGCGTGCGCACGCTGGGCGAACTCATGCGCCTGCCGCGCGCGGGCTTCGCCAAACGCTTCGGTCCCACGCAGCTCGCCGATCTCGACCGCTTGCTCGGAAGACGCGCCGATCCGCATCGCCGCCTCGCGCGGCGCGAGCGTTATCGCGAGGTGCTCGATCTCGATCACGAGATCGAGGATCACGACCGCATCCTGCAGGCGCTCGCGCCGCTGCTCGCCGGCCTCGAACAATTCCTGCGCACGCGCCAGCGCGCCATCACCGCGTTGCAATGCCGCTTCCATCATTACCGCGCCGCGCCGACGCCGTGCACGTTGCGGCTGGCCGCTCCCGAGGCGGACGCGGACCGGCTCGCCTCGTTGCTGCGCGAGCGCCTGACGACTCTCGTATTGCCCGAGCCCGTGCGTCGCTGCGAATTACGCAGCGGTCCGCTCACCACGCGCATCGATGCCAGCCGCCCGCTGTGGTCGCCGGGGGAACGCGGTCACGTCAGCGCGGGCGAGATGCCGGCGCTCGTCGAACACCTGCACGCACGGCTCGGCATGGAGGCGGTGTACGGCCTGCGCCTGGTATCCGAGCACCGTCCGGAAAAGGCCTGGCGGAAAAGGGGGGCGGATCTGTTCATCGACGACAAGCGGCAGCCTGACGGCCCTTCATCGTCACTCGGTGGATCCGTCCCTTTTCGGCGGCCGCCGTGGTTGTTGCAGACGCCGCAGCGGCTCGAGACGCAGCGCGGCCGGCCGCTGCATCGGGGCGCGCTCGCACTGGAAGCAGGTCCCGAGCGCATCGAAAGCGGTTGGTGGGATGGCGCCGACGTGGCGCGCGACTACTACGTGGCGCGCGACAAACGCGGCGTGCGGATGTGGATCTATCGTGAAAATCACGGCGAGCGCGCATGGTTCCTGCACGGGATCTTCGGATGAAATGGGGACATTCCTCGTTTCCTAGCAAAAGGGGACAGACCTCGAAAGCAGGTCTGTCCCCTTTTGCCCCGGCCGGGGGAAACGAGGAATGTCCTCAATACGCGGAGCTGCATTGCGTCAGCAACTTCTCGTTCCTGCGCGGGGCGTCGCACGCGGAGGAACTGGTGGCGCGCGCCCGGGAGCTCGGCTACACCGCGCTCGCGATCACCGACGAGTGTTCGCTCGCGGGCGTGGTGCGCGCGCATTCGGCCGTCAAGAAGATAGGCGGCATCAAGCTGCTCATCGGCTCGGAGTTCACGCTCGACTGCGGATTGCGGCTGGTACTCATCGCGCGCAACCGCGCCGGTTACGGCCGCCTGTCGCGGCTCATCACGCGCGGCCGGCGCAAGGCGCCGAAGGGCCGCTATTCACTCTCGCGGGCCGACGTCGAGGAATTCGTCGCGGACGGAGCGCGGCCCGGGCCGGGTGAATGCGTGGGTGAGGGGACCCTGGCGCTGTGGTTGCCGGCGATGCCCGAAACCCGCGCGCCGGAGGAGGCCGCCGCCCAGTACGAATGGCTGCGCGCGCATTTCGCCCCGCGCGCCTGGATCGCGGTCGAGCTCACGCGCGACGGCATCGATCGCGAACGGCTCGCGTCCTGCCGCGCGCTCGGCGCCGCGTCGGGCCTGCCGCTGGTCGCGGCCGGCGACGTGCACATGCACGTGCGCGAGC
>JAEWLQ010000018.1 GCA_023457495.1 Pseudomonadota bacterium | reverse complement strand
CGGCCCGCGCCCCCCCCCCCCCCCCCCCCCCCCCCCCCCCCCCCCCCCCACCAACCCGGGCCTGGTACTTGCGCATGAGGTCGGCGGCGAACTCGGCGAAGACGCGGACTTTCGCGAGGTGTTGCGTGGCGCGGGGGTAGACCACCGACATGGAGGGGCCCTCGCAGGAGTAGTCGTGCAGTAGTTCGACCAGGCGGCCCTCGGCGAGATAACCGCCGACCAGCAGGTCGAGTTGCTGGACGATTCCCTGGCCTTCGAGCGCGGACATCAGCAATGCCTCGGTCGTGTTGAACGACAGCGCCATGGGCAGGCGCAGCGCGCGCGTGCCCGCGCCGTGGCCGAATTGCCAGTCGCTGGGACGCGAGGAGGCGGGTCGCAGGTGACCGATGAGCCGGTGCTTGCGCAGTTCCTCGGGCGTGCGCGGCATGCCGGCGCGCGCCAGGTACTTCGGCGAGGCGCAGGTCAGCAGGCGCGAGGCCGTTACCTTGCGCGCGATGAGATCGGGCGAACGCACCTTGCCGACGCGCACCGCGACGTCGACACCCTCCGCGACGATGTCGACGTAGTGATCGTTGAAGCGCACCTCGAGCTGGATCTCCGGATATCGCTGCGTGAACTGGGGTATGGCCGGAAGCAGCAGGTATCGGCCGAATGGCACGGGCACGTCGACGCGCAGCTTGCCCTGCGGCCGGTCGCGCGCCAGGCGCAGTTCGTCATCCGCCGCGTCGATCTCGGCGAGAATCCGCTTGCAATGCTCCAGGTAGACAGCTCCCTGCGCCGAGACCGAGACCTTACGGGTGGTGCGATGGAGCAGGCGGGTGCCGAGATGCGTTTCCAGCTGGGCCACGTAGCTCGACGCCATGGCCCGCGACAGGTCCAGTGTCTGGGCCGCGCGCGCGAACGAGCCCAGTTCCGCGACCCGCGCGAATACCCGCATTCCCTGTAGTTGGTCCATGGCCGGCGATTGTATGGCAATGCCAGACAATGAATTCGGTTTTGTGTGGTTTTTCCACGCCAATCAGGAGCGTAGGGTTCGCCCTGCAGGTTGCCCCGGGCAGAAGTTAGGAAATCTGAACCGTGGGTCAATTCTCCGGAACGCGGCGCAGACCCGGCACAGGCAGGATGCGCACAACCAGACACGAGGTTCGCCATGTTCGCCTTCGACAGGTCCGCCATCGCAGTACTCGCGCCGCTCGCGCTGCTAGCGCTCGCCGTGGCCGCTTCGAACATGTCCGACGATGCCGCGCCGCGGATGGCGCAGACGGTCGAACAGCCGGAGCGGCCCTCGGATACGGAACCGGCCAATGCGGAGCGGAAAGTGATCGTCGCCCGCAGCAGCGCCACCCGCCATTGAACGGCTCCGCCGCCGCGCCGTGGCGCCGCCGCCGCGTTCAGGCCGTGGCGGCGAGCTTACCTTCGAGGTGACGTGACAGCTCGGAGATCGTCGGGAAGTCGAACAGCTCGGTGAGATCGACGAGCCCCGGGTAGATCTGATCTATCTTCTCGTGGATTTCGATGAGCTTGAGCGAGCTCGCGCCGATCTCGAACAGGTTGTCGTCGACGTCGATGTTGCGCTCGAGCGCGCCGTCGCAGATGTCCTTGATCCGACGCTCGATGTCGGTGCTGGTCGCCTTCGCGCCGCCCGCCGCCGCGAGTTGCGCGCGCAGCCCCGCCAGCTCCGTGAGCTCGGCGTCATTCACGCCGTTGACGTAGTCCTCTTCGAGCAGGTGACGCTGGATCTTGCCGCTGGTGGTCTTCGGGATGCGTTTCACCGGCACGACGTGCGCCACTTCGAGGCCGGTGTGCTCGTTGACCAGGCGCGTCACCTGCGAGGCGATGGGCAGGAATTCCTTCATGTCCATGCGATGCAGCACGAAGATGATGAGATCGTCCGTGCTGCCGTGTTTGGCACGCACGCCCGCGGCCACGACCTTGCCGAGCTCCAGGCCGTCTGCGCGCTGCGCGATGCTTTCGATGTCGTGCGGGTAGTAGTTCTGCCCGTTGACGAAGATGATCTCCTTCGCGCGGCCCGTGATGTAGACCTTGCTGGCCTTCATCATTCCGAGATCGCCGGTACGCAGCCATGTGTCGCCATCGGCATCGGGCGCCGTGAAGCCCGCCGCGTTCGCGGCCGGGTTCTCGTAATACCCCTTGGTCACGTTGTCGCCGCCGATCAGGATGTGGCCGATGTGGTTCTCAGGCAGCGCCTTGTCGGCATCGTCCGCGATGCGCACCTTGCTGTAGGGAATCGGCTGGCCGCACGCCATCAGCAGCAACGCGTCCGCATGATCCTCGGGCAGGGGCTTCGGTTGCGTGCCCACGTTGAGCTCGTGACGGTCGACCGAAACGTATTCGTACATTTCGCCGGGCGGCTGCGGAAAGCTGACCACCAGCGTGGCTTCGGCGAGGCCGTACACCGGGTACATCGCGGTGCGGCGCAACTTCGCGGGCGCGAGCCGCGTCATGAATTCGTCCGCCAGCTCCACGGAAATCGGCTCGGCGCCGTTGTAGACGAGGCGCAGCTTCGACAGGTCGAGATCGCCGAGATCGCGCTCGCCCAGCACTTTCAGATAGTGCCGGTAACCGAAATTCGGCGAGCTCGTGACCGTCACGCCCTTGCGCGAGGCGAAGGTCATCCACAGCAGCGGCCGGCGGATGAACAGCTCCGTGGGCATGACGTTGAGCTGCATGCGATGCGCGAACATCATGATGTGCATGCCGATGAGGCCCATGTCGTGGGTCAGCGGCATCCAGCTGAGATTGATGTCCTCCTCGTTCCACAGCGACGCCTCACCCGCGCCACGCGCGTTCGTGAGGATGTTGCGGTGCGTGAGCACGATGCCCTTGGGTTCGCTGGTCGATCCGGAAGAAAACTGGATGAACGCCGTGTCGTCGGGCTTCACGTCGTGGACCTGGCCGGCCTTCGAGATGTCGTCTATCTGCTCGGCGAAGAAGGCGCGCGAGGCGAGGGCGTCGTACGTGGTCTGCTCGCCGGCGCCGCCCGCGAACCCGCCGATGCGGTCCAGCGTCTTCTTGTCCGTGTAGATGAACGGCGCGCCGAGCTTTTTCGCGATGCGCAGCAGTTTGTGCTTGTGTTCGTCGCTGATGCCGAGCGCGACCGGTACCGGCACGATGCCGCCGAGCATGCCCGCCCAGAAGGCATCCAGGAACTGCTCGTTGTTCGCGAGGTAGATGATGAGCTTGTCGCCGGGTTTGGCGCCGAGCTTCTGCAGGTGAAACAGGATGCCGAGCGCGCGCTCGTAGAGCTCCGCGTAGCTGACCACCCGCTCGCTGTTTTCGGCTTCGAGGTAGGTGATGGTGCGCGGCTGCGCACGGTTCATCGTGATCAGCTCGGCGAGCGTCTGGGCATTGGACATCGTCATGCGCGGCGTTCCAGTTTCATCAAAAGTGGGTGCTTCGTGCGCAGGTTGATGTGCGCCTCGAGTTCGAGTGGACGGTCGGGCACGTAGCGCAACCGGTACCGGCGGGCCACCTTATATAAGTGCATGTACATTTCATATAAGGCGAGGGTTTCTCCGATGCAATGACGCGGTCCCGCGGCGAAGGGCATGTAGGCGAAACGCGGACGCTCGCTTTCGTGCGCGGCGTCGAAACGCTCGGGACGGAAAGCATCCGGTTCCTTCCAGTAGCGCGGATGGCGGTGCAGTAGATAGAGGCAGAGCAACACGTCGGTGCCGGGCGGGACGTCGTAGCCCGCCAGGATGTCGGCGGCGATGGTCCGACGCGACAGGAGCCAGCCGGGCGGATACATCCGCAGCGCCTCGTCCACCACGTTTTTCGTGTACGAGAGCTGCTCCATCTCCATGAGGCTGGGCTCGGACTTCTCCGGCGTCGCATCGATCTCGGCGTGCAGCTTCCCCTCGGCCTCCGGATTCTGCGAGAGCAGGTACCAGGTCCAGTTGAGGCCGCTGGCCGTGGTTTCGTGGCCGGCGACGATGAGCGTCATGACCTCGTCGATGAGCTCGCGCTCCGACATCGGCGAGCCGGTCTCCTTGTCGCGCGCCTCGATGAGCATCTGCAGGAAGTCGAAGTGCTCGGACTTCTCCTTCACACGGCGTTTGGCGAGCGCGCCCACCAGCTTGGACAACTGGCGGAACCGGTAGGCGAACTTCAGATCGCGCGCCGGCTCCTTCGTCACGATGTCGAACGGATTGGCGCCCATTTCCCGCGACAGCCGCTCGAGGTCCGTGCCGAAAATCGACAGCAGCACGATCTCGAGCGTGAGCTCGCTCATGTCGTCGGTGACGTTCACCAGCTCGCCGCGCGCGGCCTGCGCTTCCCACTTGGCGATGAAGCGCTCGTTGCAGGCGTCGATGAGCTTCGAGAACTGGGTGATCATCCGGCGGTGAAACATCGGCTGCATCATGTAGCGCTGCCGTTTCCACAGCTCACCCTCGCTGGTCATGATGCCGTTGCCGAGCAGGATCTTGACCCGATCCAGCCCCGAACCCTTGGTGTAATTGCGGTGGTTCGACACCAGGACGCGCTTGACGTCGTCCGGGTGGTTGATGACCCACATCTCGGCGCGTCGCGCCGGGGAATAGAAGCGGTAGATGTCCCCGTGACGCTTGAAAAGCTCGGTCATCCGGTGGATGGCGTCGTTGTCGCCGCCGATGTCGAACTGCATGTCCGATAGGGGCGGCAGGTGAGCGGACGGGTCCTTATCCTGGGAAGTCGCAGACATTCGCGAATTCTACATGCCTTACGGCGTCTCCTGACGCCCGGGGATGCGTTGCAGGGAGGGTAGGATTCACCGACAATTCGCGCCTCTTTTTGCCGGCGCGACGCTGGATGCCAACAGATCCCCGGGACGCAGGCGGCCTGCGCAATACCCTCTACAAGCAGGAGACCCGATCGAAGCGTCGGATGACTCCCTTGCGCCGTTTCGCCTGGCGGATCGTCGCGTCCATCGGTGTCGGGCTCATCCGGATGTTCTGGAGCACCTGCCGCGTGGTGCGCGTCATCGGCGACGAACACGTCGAGCGGGCCTTGAAGCAGTCACCCTCGCTGATCCCCGTTTATTGGCACCAGCACCAGCTCTTCTGCGCCAAGTACCTGCTCGAACAGGAATCGCGCGGCCTGAAGTTAGGGTTCCTGATCAGCCCGTCCGTCGACGGCGAGATCGGCGTCATGATCGTGTCGAGCTTCAAGGGCCACGTGATCCGCGGGTCCTCCTCGCACACGGGTGCACGCGCCCTGCGCGACTACTACGAGGCGTTGACCAAGGGCGGCATCTCGCCCGCGATCACTCCCGATGGTCCGAAGGGGCCGCGCTTCGTGTTCAAACCCGGGGCGATCCTGCTCTCGCAGATGTCGCAGCGGCCGATCCTGCCGATGGCGTACGCCGCCAGCCGCGCGACCTTGTTCCAGTGGGACAAGTTCGTGCTGCCCTGGCCGTTCTCGCGCATCGTGATCGCCATCGGCGAACCGCGCCAGGTGCCGCGCACCCTCAAGCCGGAAGCATTGACCGCGCTGCAGGCCGAGATGGCCATGGACATGAAGAAACTCTTCGCCGTCGCGCGCGATGCACTCGAGAACAAGGGCTAACTGATGAGCGTCGCTCTCTCCGTCGTCGTCCCGGTCTGCAACGAAGCGGAAAACGTGGAACCGCTGGTGCGCGAGATCGCGAGCGCCCTGGAAGGTCAGTCGTACGAGATGCTTTTCGTGGATGACGGCAGCACCGATGAAACCGCCGCGATCCTCAAGCGGCTGAAGGGTGAATTCCCGACGTTGCGGGTGCTGCGGCATTCGTTCCGCAGCGGGCAGAGCGCGGCGGTGGCCAGCGGCGTGCGCGCGGCGCACGGGCCCTGGATCGCGACGCTCGACGGCGACGGGCAGAACGATCCGGCGGACATCCCGAAGCTCATCGCGGCGCGCGAGGACAGTGCGCATCGCGGCGTGCAGTTGTTCATGGGCAATCGCAAGGCGAGCCGCAAGGACACCGCGTTCCGCAAGCTGCAGTCGAGCATCGCGAACGGCGTGCGCTCGGGCCTGCTCGGCGACGGCACGCCGGACACGGGTTGCGGCATCAAGCTCTTTTCGCGCGATGTGTTCATGGAGCTGCCGCGCTTCGATCACATGCACCGTTTCCTGCCTGCGCTGTTCCTGCGCCACGGCGCGAAAGTGATCTCCGTGCCGGTGAGTCATCGCGCACGGACGCGCGGAACCTCCAAGTACGGCATGTTGAACCGCCTGTGGGTGGGAATCGTCGACATCGCCGGCGTCATGTGGCTGAGACGCCGCTACAAATCCGGCCTGCTGGTGCGGGAAGACTGAGAAGGTGAGGAGCCTCCCATGATGAGTGGCGTGATCGGAGTCTATTTCGGTGTCGTGCTGACGCCGTGGAAACTCGTCGGCTTTCTCGGTGCGCTCATGTTCGCCGGACGCTGGATCGTGCAGGCCTGGGCGACCAAGCGCGCTGGCCGTCCCGCGATTCCGCGCAGCTTCTGGGTCATCAGCCTGCTTGGCAGCGCGATGGTCACGTCGTATTTCATCTGGGGCAAGAATGATTCGGTGGGCATCCTGACGAACCTGCTGCCGGCGAGCGTCGCCTTCTACAACCTCGTCATGGACATCAAGTCCAAACGTTCCGGCGCGGGTTCCAATGCCTGATATCGGACTGCTGCAGGGTGGGGCGCCGCGCAAGCCCGCCACGCCGGAACTGGTGGATGTCGGCCCGGCGCGCAAAATAGTTAGCGACTCGCGCGCGGACGAAGTCGGAACGCCGGAGTCGTCGCCGAGCGCGTTCGCGGCGCAGGTGGCGGCGTCGAACATCGTCGTCGCTCGGATCTCCGCGTCGATCGAGCCTGTGGTCGAAGCCGAACCCGCGTCCGGGTCCGAGCCCTCGGCGGTGGCGCCGGTCTCTGTCGACACCCCGGTCACGGCCGCGCCCATCGCGCAGGCACCCATCGCGCAGGCACCCGTCGCGACTGTCCCCGTGGCATCGGCCGAAACTCAGCCGCCCGCGCCCGCGCCGGCGAAGCGATCAGGCGCTGATAACACCGCGGCGCCGATTCCGCTCGCCACGGCCACGCCGCCACCGATCCGCTGGACCGACCTCCTGTGGCTCGCGTTCGCGCTCCTGGTGATCGTCGGCACGGGAATCGGTATTCGCGATCCGTGGCCCGCCGATGAGCCGCGCTTCGCCTCGCTCGCGCGCGACATGGCGATGTCGGGCGAGTGGATGTTCCCGCGTGTCGGCGGCGACCTCTACCAGGACAAGCCGCCGCTGTTCTTCTGGCTCCTCGCGATCTTCTACACGCTCACCGGATCGGTGCGCTGGTCGTTCCTGATCCCGTCGTTCCTCGCGGCGGGCGGCGTCATGCTCCTGATCTACGACTACGGCCGCCGGACCGTGGGTCGCGAAGCCGGACTCGCCGCGAGCCTGCTGGTGGTGTGCACGTTGCAATTCGTGCTCGCGACCCGCGGCGCGCAGATCGACGCGACGCTGTGTTTTCTCACGACGCTGTCGCTGTACGCGCTGCTGCGCCACCTGTTGTTGGGCGACGGATGGCGCTGGTATGTCCTCGGCGGTTTCGCGGCGGGGCTCGGCATCTTCACGAAAGGCGTGGGGTTTCTGCCCATCCTGTTGCTGATTCCATTCTTTCTCCTGCGCAGATTCAGCTGGCAGGGACTCGCACGCCTCGACGCGGGCAAGGCCGGCTGGCGCTGGTGGCTCGCCCCGCTCGCGATGCTGTTCGCCGTGAGCCTGTGGTTCGTGCCGATGTTGATCGCGGTCGCCAACAGCGCGCCCGAATACGCCGCGTATCGCGACGAGATCCTGTTCGAGCAGACGGTGAATCGCTACGCGGGCGCGTGGCATCACGTCAAAGCCTGGTACTACTTCCTCGTCGAAGTAATCCCCCCGCTGTGGGTGCCGTGGAGCATCCTGTTGTTCTGGCTCGTGCCGCGCTTCAAGGCGGCATTTCACGAACGCGATGCCCGGGTCTGGCTGCCGCTCGGCTGGGTGCTCCTCGTCATCGCGTTCTTCTCGGCGAGCCCGGGCAAGCGCGGCATCTACATCCTGCCGGCGCTGCCGGCACTGGCGCTCGCGGCGATGCCGGTCCTCGAAGGCGTGCTGGCGCGCAAGGGCGTGCGGCGCGCGGGGTTCGTGCTGGCGGGATTCTTCTGGGTCGCGGCCGCGGTGCTCGCGGTCGGCTATGCCACCGAAGCGCGATTCGCATTGAAGGCACTGGGCGAGATCGATCTCACCAGCGCCACCGCGCTGTACGTCTATCTGGTGCTCGCGGGCATGGGGCTGCTGATCGCCTGTCTTCGAGCGCCGCTCGCCGCCTGGCCGGTGGCGCTCGGCGCGTTGACCATCGTCTTCTCGTATTTCATCGCACCGGCGATGAATCCCGAGCGCTCGGGCAGCGCATTCATGCGCGCCGCGCTCGCCCGGGTCGAGCCGTCCGAGGAGCTGGCGCTGGTGGCGTACAAGGAGCAGTTCCTGCTGTATCTCGATCGGTCGACGGTGAACTTCGGTCACCGGCGCTGGCGAGAAGGACCACAGGAATCCTATGACGCGGCCGCCTGGCTGAATGCCGAAAGCAATCGTGTGCTGCTGGTGCCGGGCGACCAGCTTGCGCCGTGTTTCGAAGGACCGGCCACCTCCGTCGGCATCAGCTCGCGCACCGAATGGTTCCTGGTGCGTGGACGTGCGAGCGATCAATGTGCCGCCCAGGGAAATGCGGGGCGCGCGATTCAATACGCCGCAAAGCCGTTATAGTTGCGCCAGATTATGTCTGGCCCGTGCAAAGGATTGCGCCCATTCTCCTGATGCAACCTGCACTTAGCTTGTGTTCCTCAAATGTTGTGACAGAATGCTTCGCAACTTTGGGAGGGATCTGGCGCTGGAATCTGTGTGCCGCATCGCCGTGGTACCGGTTCCCCTCGCGTAGCGTGCTGATCCACCGCCCAAAGCAGGGAGAAGAGTGGCTTTAGCACCGGATAATCCTGAACTGACCGCATCCGACGTCTTTTCGACGGGCGTGTGGTCGGCGCGTGGCGGTAAACCCACGCTGGGCGTGGATCTCGCCTGCACCAAGATCGCCGTCGACCTGCAGAACATGCGGCGCGGCACCACCGAGGAAGTCATCCGCGAGAGCCTCATCTCGCTGCGCGATTCCTCGGGCGTCGATACCGCCTTCGTGTGGCTGTTCTCCGCCGACGGTACGACCGTGGAAGAAGTCCACGCTGCCCATGGCGCGCTCGCGCAATGCCGCGTCGAAGTACTGCGCGGCGTGCAGCTCAACGATTACCCCTGGCTGCGCGGCCGGCTGGAGCACCTGCGGCTTTCGGAGATCCGCGACAGCGCCGCGCCGCGTCGCGACCAGGTCGCGGAGAGCCGCAAGCTTGCGGAGCTGTCGATCGGCTCGGTGCTCATGATCGCGATCCGCGTGATGGGTCAGCCCGCCGGCATCCTCGGCCTCGCCAACGCGCTGCCGCGTGGCGCCTGGGACGTGAACCTGCAGCTGCTGCTCAAGCTGCTGGGCAACTCGCTCGGCGCGGGACTCACGCGCCTGCGCATCGAGAACCGCTTGAACAAGCTCGAGGAGCGCCTCGAGCTCGCCCAGGGCGCCGCGAACGACGGCCTCTGGGATTTCGACATCGAGAGCAACGAGGTCCATTCCTCGCCGCGGTGGAAGCAGATGCTCGGCTACCCGGTGGATGCGGAGCTCGACTCGCCCGACTGGCGCAGCCTGGTTCATCCCGAGGACATGTCGCGCGTGCAGAGCGCGATCCGCGATCACGTCGCGGGCAAGTCGCCGATCTTCGAATCCGTCCATCGCATGAAACACCGCAATGGCGACTGGCGCTGGGTGGTGAGCCGCGCGAAGGCGAGGGTCGATGAACACGGGAGGCTTCTGCGCCTGGTGGGTGTCGAGCTCGACATCACCGAACGCAAGCTCTACGAGGAGGCGCTGTTCCGCGAGAAGGAGAGCGCGCAGATCACGCTGCAGTCGATCGGTGATGGCGTCATCACGACCGACGCGAATTCCACGGTGGACTACATCAATCCCGTCGCCGAGCAGCTCACGGGCTGGCGGCTCGAGGATGCGATGGGGCGGCCGATCGAAGAGATCTACCGCGCGTTCCACGAAGAAACCTGCGAGCCGCTCGAGAATCCGCTGAGCGTCTCGATCCGCCGCACACGGCCGATCAAGTCGGTGCGTCCGATGTTGCTGATTCGCCGCGACGGCAACGAGCTGTACGTCGAGAGCACCGCGGCGCCCATTCGTGACGGCGCGGGCGCCGTGTCGGGCGGCGTGCTCGTGTTCCATGACGTGACCGAGAGCCGCGAGCTCAACCGCCGCCTGTCGTACCACGCCTCGCACGATCTGCTCACCGGTCTCGTGAATCGCCGCGAATTCGAGAGCCGCGTCGAGCGTGCGTTGAAGAGTGCCAAGGCGCGCGAGTCGTCGTACGCACTGTGTTATCTGGACATCGACCAGTTCAAGATCATCAACGACACCTGCGGTCACTCCGCGGGCGACGTCTTGTTAGGACAGGTCGGCGCGCTGCTCAAGAGCAAGGTGCGCTGGCGCGATACGCTGGCCCGGCTCGGCGGCGACGAGTTCGGCATCCTGCTCGAGGCCTGCTCGCTGGATGAGGCGCTGCGCACGGCGGAAGTCCTGCGCGAGGCCGTTCGCAATTTCCGCTTCACGTGGGAAGACCGCGTGTTCCGTCTCGGCGCGTCCGTCGGCGTGGTGCCGATCGCGGCGGACAACGAAGACGTGGCGTCGATCATCTCGGCCGCGGATAGTGCCTGCGCCGCCGCCAAGGAATCCGGCCGCAACCGCGTGCACAGCTTCGCCGAGAACGACATCGAGTTGATGCGTCGCCGCCGCGAGATGCAATGGGCCGCGCGCATCAACGCCGCGCTGGAAGAGGGCCGCTTCGAGCTGTATCGCATGCAGATCCAGCCGCTGCAGCGCAACGAGCCCGGACAGCACTACGAACTACTGCTGCGCATGCGCGACGAATCCGGCCGCATGGTCTCGCCGGACAACTTCATCGCCGCGGCGGAGCGCTACGGCCTGACCCCGGCGATCGACCGCTGGGTCATCGAGAACGCACTGCGCTGGCTGGTCAGCGAGGCCGACGAGCGCGAGAAGCTCGCCATGTGCTCGATCAATCTTTCGGGTCAGAGCCTGGGCGACGACAAGTTCCTGCCGTTCGTGATCGAGCAGTTCCAGAAGAGCGGCATCGATGCCTCGAAGATCTGCTTCGAGATCACCGAGACCGCGGCGGTGGCGAGCTTCAGCCAGGCGAACCGCTTCATCCAGGCGCTGAAGGAGCTCGGCTGCCGCTTCGCGCTCGACGACTTCGGCACCGGACTCTCGTCGTTCGGTTACCTCAAACACTTCCCGGTCGACTTCCTCAAGATCGACGGGTCGTTTGTTAGAGAGATCCTGCACGATCCCATCGACCGCGAGATGGTGCGGTCGATCAATGAAATCGGTCATCTCACCGGCAAGAAGACGATCGCCGAGTTCGCCGAGAACGCCGAGATCATCCAGATGCTCACGTCGCTGGGCGTCGATTACGCGCAGGGGTATGGCATCGCACAGCCACAGCGCGTCCTCAAAGCCGTCAACGCTTAGTCAGGGGCTGCGCCCCACTTCTCACGGCGTCGAAGCGACGCCGTCCGTCAATTTTTTAAGAATCGCAGGATCGATGCGTTCACTTGGGTGGCGTGGGTGATGGTGAGGCCGTGGGGCGCGCCTTCGATGACTTCGAGGCGGGCGCCGGGAATCAATTTGGCGGTGGGTTCGCCGGTCAGCGGCAGGGGGCAGGAGGTGTCCTGTGTGCCGTGCAGGATGAGCGTGGGTACCGCCACGCGCGGCAGCTCGGGGCGGAAGTCCGTCTCGGTCACCGTGATGTTGGTTTCGAGGATGGCGTGGAGATGCGTCCGGGTCGCGAGCGCGAAGCCCCATTGCTGCATGGCTTGTGAGGTACCGGGTGCGAAGAATGCCGGGGTCTGTTGCCACGCCCAGCCTGGATAGTCGCGCAGCCATTCGGCACGAAGTCCCTCGAAGACGGACTTGTCGACGCCCGCCGGATTGTCCGCGCTCTTGAGAAAATACGGCAGCGTCGGCGCCAGCAGAACGATGCGCTTCACCCGGTCGTGGCCGTGCCGCGTGAGATAACGCACGACTTCGCCGCAGCCCATCGAATGGCCGATCAAGGTGATGCCGCGCAAGTCGAGCCCCTCGATGACCGCCGCGAGATCGTCGGCGAGCGAGTCGTAGTCGTATCCGGTTCCCGGGACACTCGAGCGGCCGTGGCCGCGTCGATCGTAGGCGATGCAGCGATGCCCGGCCTGCAACATTGAAGTCGTCTGGTAAGCCCAGCTCCCGGATTCGAGCGCCGCGGCGTGCACGAACAGCAGGGGTTCGCCGCTGCCCCAATCCGTGAACGACAGTCTCGTGCCGTCCGGCCGATCGATGAAAGGCGCTCGCGCGCCGGCCTCTTGCATTCGTGATGCCACCAGGCGCGCCGGCTCAGACCCCGAAGCCGCCACGGTGACGACACCCATCAACATTGCAGTGCGACGATTCATGCGCCCTCCGATCCGTTGAGCGGCAGTAGACCGTCGCCGATGACTCGCGTCGATTACCTCACAGGTAATGGGATCGGGCCGCGCGAGGGCTATCATTCATTGCGTATGGAAAAGCAGCCCACGTTCGGCGATCGATTGCGCGACTGGCGGCAACGCCGGCATCTGAGCCAGCTCGAGCTCGCAACCGGGCTGCAGATGTCCGCGCGCCACCTGAGTTTCGTGGAAACCGGCCGATCCAAGCCCAGCCGCGCGATGGTGCTCAGGCTCGCGGAGTCTCTCGAGGTACCTCTGCGCGAGCGGAACATGCTGCTGATCGCCGCGGGTTACGCGCCCCTGTATGCGACGCGCCCGTGGTCCGATCCGGCGCTGAGCGCGGCGCGCAAGGCGGTGGATCTCATCCTCGACGGCCACGAGCCGTATCCGGCGTTGTTGGTAGATAGGCACTGGACGCTGCTCGCGGCCAATCGCGCGGCCATGGCTTTCTTCGCCGGCGTGGATGCCACGCTGCTGACGCCGCCCACGAACGCCTTGCGCGTTTCGCTGCATCCAGGCGGTCTCGCGCCGCGCATCGTGAATCTCGCCCAGTGGCGCACCCACGTGCTCGGCAGGCTCGCGCGCGATCTGCAGCTCACGGCGGACCCCACGCTCGCGCAACTCATCGATGAATTGCGTTCCTACCCGGGAGGCGAGCAGCAGGAAACCGATGCGGACTTCGGCGGCGTCGTCGTGCCGCTGGAATACCGCAGCGATCACGGTGTGTTGTCGATGTTCAGCACCACGACGGTGTTCGGCACGGCCGTGGAAGTGACCTTGTCAGAGCTCATGCTCGAAGCGTTTTATCCCGCGAACGAGTTCACCGGCGAAGTCCTGCGTCGATACGCCGCGTCAGCTGTCCCTAACGAACGCCACTCTCGTCGCGGCGGGTGAGCGGCGCACGGCCGACCTATATGATCGGGCGACAGGGGGAATTCATGCGCCGATCCGGTTTGCTGGTCTCGTTCATCCTCGTCGCCTGCGGCTTCGCATCGGCCACGCGGGGCGCCAACACCCTGCTGTGGTACGACAAACCCGCCACCGATTGGGAAAAAGAAGCGCTGCCCATCGGCAATGGCCGCATCGGCGCGATGGTGTTCGGCGGCGTCGAATCCGAGCGCATCCAGTTCGCCGAGAAATCACTGTGGACCGGCGGCCCTGGAGCGGAGGGTGGTTACGACTCCGGCCTGCCGGGTGATTCGCAGGCCGCCCTCGTGCGCTCGATCGGCAAACAACTGCTCGACGGATCTCAACTCGAACCGCAGGCGGTCGCCGACCGGCTGGGCCGCAAGATGCACAACTACGGCGACTACCAGAGCTTCGGCGACCTCGTCATCGAATCCGAATCCTCCGCGGATCCGGTGACGGATTACCGCCGCGAGCTCGATCTCGACGCCGGCGTCGCGCGCGTGAAGTACAAGCAGGGCGCCGCCGCGTTTCGCCGCGACTACCTGGTGTCGTATCCCGACCAGGTGTTCGTCGGCCGGTTGTACAGCACCGGCGGCCAGAAGCTGCGCGTGAGCTTCGCGGTGCCCGGCAACCGCAGCGCCAGTTACGAGGTGTCGGCCGGTCTCATCGCCGTGTCCGACGCGCTCGAGTCGAACGGACTGCGTTACGCGGCGAAGGTGCGAGTGTTCACCGAGTGCGGCACCGTGACCCCGGACGGCGATGCACTGCGCGTCGTCAGCGATTGCCCCATCACGCTCATCGTCGCGATGCGGACCAACTACCGCATGGAGTATCCCGGCTACCGCGATGCCGGCGCGGACCCGTCCGAGCTCGCGGAGAAGGACCTGAGGAGCCTGGGGAAGGACCAATACGGGAACGTCGCCGCGCGCCACATGCAAGAGCACCAGGCGCTGTTCCGGCGCGTGCGTCTCTCGCTCGGCGCGAAGACGCCGCGGATTCCCACCGACCAGTTGCGCGCGCAATACCCGGACGGAAACGCCTCTGCCGACCGCGCGCTGGAAGAGCTCTACTTCAACTACGGCCGTTACCTGCTGATCGCCGCCTCGCGCGCGGGATCCCTGCCGGCGAACCTGCAGGGCGTGTGGAACGACAAGGCGACGCCGCCCTGGAACGCGGACTACCACGTCAACATCAACCTGCAGATGAACTACTGGCCAGCGGAGCCCGCGAACCTCGCGGAAACAGCGCTGCCCCTGTTCGATTTCGTCGAGCATCTCGTGAAGCCCGGCCGGCTGTCCGCCGAGCGCTACTTCGGCGCGAGGGGCTGGACGATGTTCCTCAACACGAATGCCTGGGGTTATGTCGGGCCCATCGACTGGCCGACCGCGTTCTGGCAGCCCGAGGCCTCCGCCTGGCTCGCGCAGCATTTTTACGAACACTATCTATTCAATCGCGACGAGGCGTTCCTCAGGAAGCGAGCCTGGCCGGTCATGAAGGGCGCGGCGGAATTCTGGCTGGATACACTGGTCGCCGATCCGCGCGACGGCCTGCTGGTCGTCTCGCCCAGCTATTCACCCGAGCACGGCCCGTTCACGGCGGGCGCGGCGATGTCCCAGCAGATCGTGGCGGACCTGTTCACGAACGTGGTGGCCGCCACGCAGGTCGTGGGCGACAAGGCCTTCGGCGCGCGCGTGGCGGAGGCGCTCGCGAAACTCGACCGCGGATTGCGCATCGGCAAATGGGGTCAGCTGCAGGAATGGAAGGCGGACCTCGACGATCCGAAAGACGACCATCGTCACGTGTCGCACCTGTTCGCGCTGCATCCGGGCAATGCGATCGGGGGCAACACACCCGAGCTCGTGAAGGCGGCGCGGGTCACGCTCGATGCGCGTGGCGATGCGAGCACGGGTTGGAGCCGCGCGTGGAAGATCAACTTCTGGGCGCGTCTGCGCGACGGTGATCGCGCCCACAAACTACTCGAGGGCCTGCTGCGCGACAGCACGCTGCCCAATCTCTGGGACACACACCCGCCGTTCCAGATCGATGGGAACTTCGGCGCGACGGCCGGCATCGTCGAGATGCTGCTGCAGAGCCAGGATGGCGAGATCGTGATCCTGCCCGCGCGACCCGCGGCGTGGAAGGAGGGCAGTGTCGTCGGGCTGCGGGCCCGCGGCGATGTCACGGTCGACATCACCTGGGATGAGTGTGGTGCGAGCGAGATCACGCTCTCCACCGGGCGCGCCGGCCCATTGGCGCTGCGCTCGAGCCTGTTCTCGCAGGCATTCGAGGGGCCCAGGCTCGCGGGCACGGGCGAACAGCGCACGCTGATCGCCAAGCGCGGAGGCGAGTACCTTTTCACGCGCGCCGCCGGGGCGACTTGCGGCAATCCCGACAACGGTTAGGCTGGCGACATGAATCCCTATGTCATTCCCTGGATGGACGACGACCTCGAGGTGTTTCACGACACGGTCGTGCGGTTCGTCGAGTCCGAAATGGTCCCGCGCGACGCCAAGTGGCGCGAGCAGCATCACGTCGATCGCGAGACCTGGCGCAAGGCGGGTGAAACCGGTCTGCTGCTGCTCGACGTGCCGGCCGAATACGGCGGTGGCGGCGGCGACTTCCGCCACGAAGCGGTGATGTACACCGAGCTCGGGCGCCGGGGCCTCGGCGCCTTCGGGCAGGGCGTGCACAGCATGTGCGCGCACTACGTGCTCAACCACGGCACCGAGGCGCAGAAGCAGCGCTGGCTGCCGCGCATGGCCTCGGGCGAGCTCATCGGTGCGATCTGCATGACGGAGCCCGGCACGGGCTCGGACCTGAAGGGCATTCGCACGCGCGCGACGAAGCAGGGCGATCATTACGTCGTCGACGGCGGCAAGACCTTCATCACCAATGGCTTCCTCGCGGGCCTGCTCATGCTCGTGGTGCGCACCGATCCCGACCGCGACAAGGGTCTATCCATCCTGATGGTCGAGACGCAGGACCTCGCGGGTTATCGCGTCGGCCGCGTGCTCGACAAGATGGGCCTGCACGGCCAGGACACTTCCGAGCTCTTCTTCGAAGGTGTGAAGGTGCCCGCCGATTGCCTGCTGGGCGGTGTCGAAGGCAAGGGCATGCATCAGCTCATGCACGATCTGCCCTACGAGCGCACCGTGATCGCCGTCGGCGCCGTGGGCGCGATGGAAGGCGGCATCGATGAAACGCTGAAATACGTGCGCGAGCGCAAGACCTTCGGCAAGCCCGTGTGGGAGTACCAGAACACGCGCTTCAAGCTGGCCGAGCTCGCGAGCATCGCGCGCATCGCGCGCGTGTTCTCCGATCGCTGCGTCAGCGATCTCGTCGCGGGCAAGCTCGACACCGAGACTGCGTCGATGGCCAAGTGGTGGATCACGGACATGCAGCAGCAGGTGCTCGACGAGTGCGTGCAGCTGCATGGCGGCTACGGCTACATGAACGAATACCTCGTGTGCCGGCTGTTCGCCGACTCGCGCGTGCAACGCATCTATGGCGGCACGAACGAGATCATGAAAGAGGTCATCGCGCGGGGGCTCTAGGCCATGCAGAAAAGCGCCGAGGTCGATGCGTACATCGCAGCGTTTCCGAAGGAGATAGCCGCGCGGTTGTCCAAGGTGCGCCGCGCGATTCGAGCCGCGGCGCCGAAGGCGATCGAAGTCATCAGTTACCGGATCCCGGCGTATCGTCATAACGGCGTCTTGGTCTACTTCGCGGGCTTCCGTCATCACATCGGTCTCTTTCCACCCGTGCGTGACCCGGCCATCGCAAAGGCTGCGAAGAGGTACGCGGGACCGAAGGGAAACCTGAGATTTCCGCATGCCGAGCCGTTGCCGCTGCCGCTCATCACGCGCATCGTGTGCTTTCAGGTCAAACAGGATTCGGCCCGCGCCACCCGGGCGAAGAAAAAGAAGTGCGGTTCATGAGCGGCGGGGCGGGTCAATCCGTTACGGATGCCGTCTGCGCGAGTTGCGAGACGTCACTCCAGCCGGAGCAGCGATTCTGCGGCCACTGCGGCCAGCGCGCGCATGCCGGTCGCCTCACGATGCGCCAGATCGCACACGATGTACTGCACGCGCTGACTCACGCCGATCACAGCGTCTTTTCCCTGGTGAGGCAGCTGGCGTACCGCCCCGGGCGCGTGGCGCGCGAATACGTGGACGGCAGGCGCAAGAAGTATTTCGGCCCGTTTCCGTTCGTCGTGATTTCGGCCGGTCTCGCCAGCTTCATGATCTACGTAACCGGTGTGCATTTCTTTTCACCCATCACCGAGAGTGGCGCGGCGGGTTTCCTCCAGAGGCACGTGAACATCGTGATCGTGCTGCAGATGCCATTCCTCGCGGGCTGGTGTGCGTTGTTGTTCTGGAGCGCGCGGCTGAACTACGCGGAACACCTGGTGCTCGCGGCATACACCTCGGGATTCCGCATGTTGTTCCTCGGGCTGATCACGACGCCGATCATGTATTTCGCGCACCTGAACCCGGGCAATCTAACGGTCGCGCCGCTGTACTACGGTCTATGGATGATCTACTTCAGCGTGGCGGCAGTGCAGTTCTACCCCGGCAATCGGTTCTGGGTCGTGGTCCACGCGGTCGTCGCGGCGGCCCTGGCCCAGCTCTCGACGATCGTGCTGATCTATCTGTTCATCGTCCTGTACACGTATGCCGGCGTACGATAGAGAATGAAGCCATGAACGAATCTCCTCGGGCACTTCGCCTCCGTTCGTCGGCGCGCGGCATCGTCATCGTCGTCATCCTGTTCGTCTATGGATGGCTGGTGCGCCAACCGCAGGGCGCCTTCATCGAAGGCCTGCTGATCGCGGCGGCGCT
The DNA here is from genome assembly GCA_023457495.1 of Pseudomonadota bacterium. Classification (GTDB taxonomy): domain Bacteria; phylum Pseudomonadota; class Gammaproteobacteria; order Steroidobacterales; family Steroidobacteraceae; genus CADEED01. The sequence continues at coordinate 26,093 of JAEWLQ010000018.1, read as the reverse complement.
GCAAGCCGGCGTATTGTTGGCGCGGCGTTTCGCGCCCGTAGCGCGCTTGCCGCAGGCCGTCTACATCCTCGAGCTCCTTGCCGATGGCGTTACGGTCCTGTTGTTTGCGCTCGGCGTGCTCGGCGGCATCGCAACGCCACCATCGGATTTTTAGCCGCTCAGGTCTTTTTCTTCGGCGCCGGTGGCTTGGTCTCGATATCGAGTTCCGGCACGCCGAACTTGCCTTCGAGACTGTGCAACTGCGCCAGGTCGATCGACCCCACGATGTTCACGATCGTGAACTGCCGCGGCTCGCTCGCGATGATCGCAAGCCCCTGCGCGCGATCGCCTTCGATCAGCACGAAGACGTCGACATCGGTCTGATCCTTGCGGCTGCGGGCCTCCACGATGCGCGACCAGCCCGGCGCGGAGAGTTGTTTGCGAACACTCTCGACGTCGCCTTTGGGGTACGCGAAGTCCTCGTCGAAGGTGAAGCTGCGCACGAAGATGCCGGTGAGACCGGTGCACACCTTCTTGGCATCCGCCTGTTCGGGGTCCGAGGCGTCGAGGAAGCGGCAGCCGAGGCCGAGCAGCCGCGAGTCCAGCGAAACCGTAACGGATTCATTCGCCTTCTCGACGAGACCCGAGAATTCCGGAATGCGCAGCTGGCCCCTGCCGGGAGACTGCGGCGCCTGGGCATGGACCGCTCCTGCAGTCCCGAGAATGAAAGCAAGCAGAATCACGCGCGCGTTCATGAGCGGTTCTCCTCGTCGATCGCGCCCTTGTCGGGCGCCGCCTGCACGGCCTGGTAGGCGAGATCCAGTTTTTCGCTCGTCAGGCGCAAGGCTTGCAGCAGCTCGCGTCGCGCGGCGAGTCCTTCCTCGCGCGCGATGCGCTGCTCGCGCAGTTGCGCCACGTGTTGGCCGGCCAGGACCGCGGCGAGTAGTGAGGCCGCGAGCGCGCCCGGCACCCAGTAGCGTCGCGATGCGCGGTCTCGAGCATCGGTCGCCGGCATGGGGGTGGGCGCGGGTGCGACGGACCGCACGGTCGCGGCGCGTGGCGGCAGCGCACGCATGATCCGATCCGTGAGCCCTTCCGGGGCCTCCACCGGTCGCAGCGCATTGCGCAGTTCGTTTTCGAAGTTCTCGTTCATGGTTCCTCGCAATCCACCACCTGCGCGCCAATCAGCCGGCGTCGCAGCGTGGTGAGCGATCTCTTGATGTGGCTCTTGACCGTGTTCAACGGCATGTCGAGCGCCCTGGCGATTTCCGCCACGTCGCAATCTTCCTGGTACCTCAGCACCATCACCGCGCGTGCCTGCGGCGCGAGCTCGCCGACGAGTCCGATCAACGTGCGGTCGCGCAGCGGATCCGCCGCGGATTCGCGCGCCTCGATTTCGTCGTCCTCCGCGAGTGGCTGCGTCTGCGCGTGGGCCGGGCTGCGCAGCCGGTCGATCGCGAGGTTCGCGGCCACGCGGCGCAGCCAGAATCCCAGGTGCTCGGCCGACTCGATGGAGTCGAGCTTGCGATACAGCTGCAGGAATACGTCCTGCGCCAGGTCCTCCGCCGCATCGCGCCGCTTGAACATGCGCAGGCCGATGCTGAACACCGACGACTGATGCTGGCGCACGAAGCTCGCGAACGCCTCGGCGTCGCCCGCGCGCGCACGGGCCAGCAGCGTGTCAGTCATGTCTCGCGCGGTGCTTGGATTCACGGCGAATCCGCATGCTCACTCGACCCGGTTCACCTTCGGAATGCCGAATTGTCCTTCGAGCTTCGAGAGCTTGTCGATGTCGATGTGTCCGACGACGTTCACGATGGTGAATTCGCGCGGCTGGCTCGCAACCACCGCGAGTCCTTCGATCCGCTCGCCGACCATGCGGATGAATACGTCGACGTCCTCGCGTGCGTCGCGCTTGCGCGATTGCACGAGCGCGGTCCAGCCGCCCCCGGACAACTGGCGGCGCACCGAGTCGATGTCGGCCTTGTCATAGGCGCCGTCCCGGTCGAATTCGAAGGACCGCACCTGCACGGACCGGATGTCTCCGAGCAGGCTGAGCGCCGCGGCCTCGGGCTCGTCAGCCGGCTCCGCGGCGGATTGGGCCAGTTTCGAGACGACGCGTAGCAGGAAGCCATCGAGCGAAATGTCGACCGAATCCACGGCCTTCGCGCGCAGGTGGCTGAAGTCGGGTATCCGCAGCTCGGGGCCGTTATCGGCCGCCAGGGACGGAATGGCGAAAAGGCTGGCGGCGGCAAGGATGGCCAGGGCAGGGGCTGTTTTCACGGGCAGGTCCTCGAAAGTGTGGGCCTGCCTTCAATACGGTCGTCACCCCGGTGCCGGGTGCACCCCGGTGAAAAGATTCAGCGCACCGTGAAGGGCTGCAGCGGCGAGCCCATCTCGTTGGGCGCCAGGGGATCTCCGAAGAACGCGTCGAACACCATGACGCCCCGCGCCTGGTAATTGCCGGCCGGCAGCTGAGATCCATCGGCGAGCTGGCCGGACCAGGTGACCGAGAAGGTCTTAGTGGCGCCGGGCGCGAAGGTCTGTTCCTGGGCCGCCTGCGCAAAGGCCTGGTCGTCCGACCATTGCCAGCGCACCCGGCGGGTGCCGGTGTCGAGGGCGACGAAGTCGTAGAGCTGCGCGTCGTCGAACTGCACGTGGACCGTGCGCGGGGACATGTTGGTGATCTCGAGCTCGAAGCGCATGGGCTCGCCGAAGACGAAATCCGACGTGCGGACACCGGACGAATTGAATATGACGAGCCTGCAGACGAAAGTGGCTCCGGAACCATCGGTGCCGCCGGTGGAATCCATCGTGTTGGAGACACAGGCCCATTTGGTCGCCGCCATGAGGAAACAGATGCCGCCGAGCAACGCCAGACGTGCCATGATCGATGCGCGCGAAACCATGAGCTCTCCCGAAAAACCCCGGACGCATGCCCCGCTGACCGATGCCACTCCGACGAGTGCGGACATCGATGCGATCTACGGGCTCGAGCCCGTGATCGAAGTGGATTCCTCGGGAATGGACCGCGCCATCGGGACAGAGTTCGTCATGGTGCACTGCCCGTACTGCGGCGAAGCATTCGAGACGAGCGTCGACGCGAGCGCCGGCTCCTGCGGCTATGTCGAAGACTGCCAGGTGTGTTGCCAGCCGATCGAGATGACGTTGCGCGTCGGCGACGATGGCGCCATCGAAGAGCTCACCGCGCGGCGCGGCGACAGTAGCTAGAAGGGGAGACGATGACCGGGCAGAAGGTGGCGCTCATCACGGGCGCCGGGAGCGGTATCGGCAAGGCGACGGCGCTCACGTTCCTGAGGGACGGGGTTCGCGTGGTGCTCGCGGGGCGGGATCGGGCAAAACTCGCGGCCGTGGCCGCCGCCGGGGGAGGCGTCTCGCTCGTGACCGAGGCCGACGTCACGAAACCCGATGACGTGCGCCGCATGTTCGATGCGACGGTCGCGGAATTCGGCCGGCTGGACGTGTTGTTCAACAACGCGGGCGTCGGCACGCCGCTCAGCGTGAACCTCGAGGACCTGGACTTCGAGCAGTGGCGCCGCGTGATCGACACCAACCTCACGGGCGCGTTCCTCTGCACGCAGCACGCGTTCCGCGTCATGAAGGCGCAGGCGCCGCGCGGCGGTCGCATCATCAACAACGGCTCGATCTCGGCGCACACGCCGCGCGCGAATTCGGCGCCCTACACGGCCTCGAAACACGGCATCACGGGGCTCACGAAGTCGAGCGCACTCGATGGCCGCAAGTACGACATCGCCGTCGGTCAGATCGACATCGGCAACGCGCGAACCGAGCTCGCCACGGCCCTGCCGCAGCCCGAGCCGATGATGGACGTGCAGCACGTCGCCGACACGGTGCTGCACATGGCCAAACTACCCCTGTCCGCGAACATCCAGTTCATGACCATCCTGCCCCCGAAAATGCCGTACATCGGCCGCGGATAATGGGGACACTCCCCATTTCCTAGCAAAAGGGGTCGGACCTGCTAGGCCGAGACCGGGGACGGCGCGCGCCGGGCGCTCGTGAAGACGACCGCGGCGAACACCAGCTCGATGACACCGCCCGCGAGAGCGATGGGAGCCGAGCCGGCATTGCTCGCGGCGAGGCCGAATGCGGCGAGTGCGAGCGTCGCGCCGAGGAGCCAGTAAATCCGCAGGCCGTACAACGTCGAGAACGTGAAGTATCGGCCGCCGATGGTCACGAGCATCGCGATGAAGAACCACTCGACGCGCTGGAAGGAGAGCAGGAACGCCAGCGGAATCGCGAGCAGCAGCCAGAACGTGGTTTCGATGGCGAGGCGCGCAAGCGGGTTGTCCTTCGAATGGCTTCCGGGCCGACCCGATAGCTTCGACAGCACGATCGCCACCGGATGGATCAGCATGCCGCCAATGAACAGCGCGGCGATCCCGGCGCGCGGACTCACGAATTGCGCGATCGCCGCGGCAGTCAGCCACGCCAGCGCGGATGCGAATATCCCCGCGGCGCCACCCAGGTAGGCATGGCGCATGTCGGCCTGTGCCTCGTCGATCTTCATAACCAGCCCTTCTGCCGCGCGAGCCGATAGGCGTCGATGCGGTTGTTTGCGCCGAGCTTGCCGATCGCCTCGGACAGATAGTTGCGAACGGTGCCGGCCGACAGGCCCAGCTGCTCCGCGATCTGCGGCGCCGACAGACCCTCGCCCGACAGGCGCAGCGTCTGTCGCTCGCGGTCGTTGAGCGGGTCCGACTCGTTCCACGCCTCGACCGCGAGCGCCGGATCGATCGCGCGGCCGCCGCGATTCACGTTGCGCAGCGCCTCGGCGAGCTTCTCCGCCGGGGAGTCCTTGAGCAGATAGCCCTTCACGCCCGCGTCGAGCGCGCGACGCAAGTATCCCTGCCGCGCGAACGTGGTGACGATCACCACCTTGCAGGGCAGCGCCTCCTCCTGGATTTTCTGCGCGAGCTCGATGCCCGTGAGTCCCGGCATCTCGATGTCGGTGACGACGATGTCGGGCCGCAGCCTGCGGCAGTCGATCAGCGCCTGCGCGCCATCGGCCGCGGCGCCGAGCACCTCGATGTCGCGCTCGAGCTTGAGCAGGGCGCCGAGCGCGCCTCTAACCATCGCCTGGTCCTCGGCGAGCAGTATCCGGATCATGTGTGGCTCACGCGGCGGCGGGAACGGTTGCGCGCAGCAACGTCCCGCCGTCGCCGTTGGGCACCAGCGCGAGGGTCCCGCCGACGCTGTCGAGCCGCTCGCGCATGCCGTTGAGCCCGTTGCCCGGGACGATGCGTCCGCCGCGGCCATCGTCGGCGACTTCGACGATCACGGCGCTCGGTTCCTTGCGCACACGGATGGTGACGCCCCGCGCGTCGGCGTGGCGCCGGATGTTCGTGGCCGCCTCGCGCAGCGACAGCGCCAGCGCCGTCTCGCGATCGTGCGGCAGTTTCACGTTTTCCGTTTCGCACTTGACCTTGAGACCCTGCGCTTCGAGCAGCGCCGTGGCGGCGAGCAGTTCGGCGGAGAGCGCGGTGCTGCGGATTCCCGACACCGCGTTGCGCACCTGCGAGAGCGAGTCGCGCGCGACGCGTTCGACTTCCTGCATCTCGCGCCGCGCGGCGTCGAGATCGCGATCGATGAGCTTGCGCGCGAGCTCGGACTTCAATGCGACCACCGACAGCGTATGACCCAACAGATCGTGCAGATCGCGCCCGATGCGCTCGCGCTCCGCGAGCGTGGCAAGCCTGAGGATTTCCTCGTTGCTGCGCCGCAGCTGCATCTGGTGACGGTGTGCGTAGGCCGTGAAGATGGCGATGATCGCGAGCGTGACGGACGGAATCAGCGCCGACACGATGGCGTTCGTGGGCGCGCCGAGCAGCGCCATTTCGAGCACGAACAGCATGATCGACAGCACGATGCAGACGATCGCCTGGCGCGCGGTCGCGCAGTAGGCGAGCAGGAAGAAACCAAAGATGAGGTATGCCAGCGACGAGAAGTTGAACGGCGCGAGCAGGTAGCCGAGCGCGAAGATGCCAGCGATATAACGCAGCCGGACGGAGTTCGGGCCGCCGTAAAAATACGTGCACAGATGCAGGTAGAGAAAGATGGGCAAGGAGAGCAGCGTCGGGAGGATGACGCCGCTGAAAGACTGCCGCGCGAGCACCGCCCAGACGAACAGCCACACGAGATTGATCAGGATCACGAACGGCAGCGCGCGCATCATCCGGCCGTCGGAGCGGGTCATCATGCCGATCATGGAGGTCGGCGGTGGATCCTTGATGTTCCTGATGAGTTGGCTGGGCGTCATGGCTCAGGAATCCTAACGCATGTTGACGTCGTCGATCTGCAGCCGGAATTCGCCCTCCGGCCCCATCGACATGACGCCGATCGCGCGGATGCGCCGGATGTCCGCCACATAATCGGCCAGCGGAACGCGCACCTCGCGCCAGTCCGCGCCGGCCTCGAACGGGTAGGTGGACGGGATCTGGACATCGCCCGCGAAAAACATGACGAGGTACTTCTGGCCATCGCCGCGGGTCTGGAACGTGAGCTCAGTGCGGCCGGAATAGTCCATTTCGCCGGTCATCGGCGGGTCTTGCGGGAAGAACATCGTTCCGGCCACCGGATACGCGGCGCCTGGCCGGATCGTTCCCGTGATCTCCAGCGCCCCGGGCGACTGCCGCGCGCCGCCGTCGAGCACCTTGATGCTCGCGTGGGAGTTGCCGCCCTGACGCTCGTCGCCCGTGGCGACGAATCCGGTGCCGTACTTCGCCTCGGGCGTGCCATCGTCGAAATCCGCGATGAGCCCATCCTGCGGCGCGGCCACGCCGGCGTGCGCGGTGTGTGCGGGGTCGCCCGTTGCCGCGGACGCCTCCGCATCCGCCGCGGGGGCTGGCGTGGCGGTGACCTTGGCATTCCCGCCCATGATTCCGGCGACCACGAGGCCGATGGAGGACCACAACACGGCGACGGTCGCGGCGCGTCGCAGCGCGACCGGCCGGCCCTTGCGCGCCGGCCCGAGCAATCGCATGCCACCCCGATTCATCCGCCGCATCGCGATCCAGAAGAAGAGGACAGTGACGCCGGCCAGCGCCGCCACGTGGCTGCCGAACGTGCCGGCATGCGGCCCGTCGACGGTCTGCAGCGCGATCTGCGCGAGGTGGAACGCCGGCCACACCGGTGCGATGTCACCGATGAACTGCGGCAGCATGTTCAGCGGCAGCCACAGGCCCGACAGAAAGGCCATCGGCAGGAAGATCAGGTTGACGATGGCGGGCGCGGCCTGACCGGAGACCCACGAGCCGACCGCGAGGCCGATCGCACAGAACGGCAGTGTCCCGAGCACGTTGACCGCCAGGATCTTCAGGGCCTGAACGAACGTGAGCGGCACCTTCGCGACGAACACGGCCAGGAGCAGCAGCAGCACGGAGATGATCGCGACGAACACCATCGCCATGACCGCGCGCGCGAATAGATAGGAGCCCGGAGGCTGCGGCAGCGCCTGCTTGAGCGTGAGCAATCCCTGCTCGCGCTCGATCGCGAGCGACACGCCGAAACCGAACAGTCCCGGGCCCATCGCGCCGAACACGCCGTACGTGGCGAATACATACTGGGCGAGGCCGCCGTTGCCGCGCATGCTGCCGAGCAGGATGCCGAACAACACGTAGAACATGATGGGGAAGAACAGCGTCGGCACCGAGAAGGCCGGCGTGCGCAGCGATTTCAGGAACTCGAAGCGGATGTCGCCGAGGTAGGCGCTCCACACGCGGGAGGTGGGCATCGCGGGGACGGTCATGACAACGACTCCTGCTTGTTTTCGCTGGTGAGTTCGGAAAAGGCTTCGGCGAGGCCGGCGCGCCGCACCTCGATGTCGCCGAGCGCCGGGTCTTCGCGGAACAGCCGGATGAGCAGGCCTTCCGCGTCGTTGGTCGAGATGCTGACGCGATCCCGCTCGGTGGTGAGCTGCAGGACTTCGGGCCAAGCGCGCAGCGATTCCGCTGAGAGCCGCGTGAGGAAGCTGACCTGTTTGCGCGACACGAGGCCGCGGATCTCCTCGACCGTGCCGCTCGTGACCTTGCGGCCGCGCGCCATCACCACGACGCGGTCGGCCAACGCCTCGGCCTCCTCGAGGTAGTGAGTCGTCAGCACGATGGAGCAGCCTTCGTGCTTGAGCTCGCGCACCACTTTCCAGAGCGCCTCGCGCGCCTGCACGTCGAGTCCCACGGTGGGTTCGTCGAGGAACAGCAATTCGGGACGGCCGACGATGGCGAGCGCGAACTGCACCTGGCGTTTCTGTCCACCGGACATCTTCGCGTAGGGACGTTGCGCGAGACTTTCGAGCGACAGGCGCGTAAGCACGAGGTCCGGGTCATACGGAGTCGGGTAGTAGCTCGCGACCTGCGCCAGCAACTCGCGCGGACGCATCACGCCCGGTAGCGCGACCTCCTGCATCATCACGCCGATGCGGCGCCGTCCTTCGATTTCCTGCGGATCGTGGCCGAACAGCTGCGCGACCCCCGCATCCGCCCGCTGCAGGCCTAACAAGATGGAGATCGCGGTGGATTTTCCGGCGCCGTTCGGGCCGAGCAGCGCGGTCAGCTCGCCGCGGCCCGCGGTGAAATCGAATCCATCGAGGGCATTGAGCTTGCCGTAAGTCTTGCGGGCGCCTTCCAGGCTGGCGAGCGGGGTCTGCGACATGAGGTCCTCCAGTAAGAGGAAGCATGCCGTGCCATCGCGGAATTCTTCAGTCGAACTCGTCAGCCCCGGCGGCTGACAACTGTCATGTCGGCCCGCGTATGGGCGCCTGCGGTGGGTGGATAGGCGTTTCCAGGCGCATCGAAGCGGCGAGTTCGTCGCGTCCCGTGCTTTCGGCGAATTCCGACAGGGTCCGCAGGTCGGCCGCGGAATCCATGGTGAATCGCGGGCTGTTCGCGCGCAGCCGTTCGAATACCGCGAGCGCGGCATCCGGCCTGCCGAAGCGCAGCAGGTGACGGATCAGCGTGCTGCCGAGGGCATTCACCGCGGCCGGGTTTCCCCAGCCCAGCATCTGCTCGGCGACGTGGTACGAGTCGCGGCACACGTGCTCCGGATCCTGGTCGCGCAGCCAGTTCGCGAGCGGCGCCGAAGCATCGACCTGCCGGCCGACCCGCGCGAGCTGGAACACCTCGTCGATCATGCGCGCGCGTAATTTGACCCGTTCGTTCTCGGCCTTCTGCGCGGTGCGCTCCGGACTGCTGGCGGCCTCGTAGCCGAGCTGGCGCCGCCGCAGGTACATGCATCCGCCGATGAGACTGAAGAAGGAGATCTCGCACAGCAGGTGCGTGGCGTGCACGAACACGCGCCACAACCCCGTGTCGCCGATGGTCCAGCCGATGGCCGCGTACACGCCCATGGCCGCGAGCAACACGAAGTACAAAGGTCCGAGCCCGCGGATGACACGGAAGAGCGCAACGGGATTGACGGCCTGGTAGAACGCCTCTCCGAATCCGAGCAGCGCGATCGAAGCGGGCAGCAGCGCCAGCAGAAAAACCCCGAGCGCCATGCCCGCCGTTCCGCCGATCGCGATGCAGATCACGACGCCGATCGTGACGATGGCGACCTGGATCCAGGGACGCACTTCGAAAGGACTCAACGTGTCCTGGGACATCACCGGCGCTTCCATGCGCCCGTCCGCCACGTGATCGAGCAATACGTAGCAGTACTTCAGGATCCAGATCTGGATGATCAGCTTGCCGAAGATCCCGATGATCGGGTGCAGATCGAGTACCGAGAGCAGCAGGGCAAAGATGCCGACCAGGAGCAGGGTCGTTGCCTGGAATGGAACCAGCAGGACGCGCAAGTAGTCCATAATGCCGCGCATTTCCACGAGCTTCTGCGGGGGCAACAGTAGAGCATGGAATCGAATTCTTTTGATGCGATTGTCGTCGGAACGGGAATAAGCGGTGGTTGGGCCGCGAAGGAATTGACGGAGAAGGGACTCAAGACGCTGGTGCTCGACCGGGGTCGCATGGTCCGGCACGGGGAATACCCCACCGCGATGAAAAATCCCTGGGAGCTGCCATACGGCAACCGGATCACCCAGGACATACGCCAACGCAAGCCGGTCTGGTCGCGCACTGGCTACCCGACGCCCGCGAACGAACACTGGTTCGTCGACGACGTCGACAATCCTTATGTCGAAACGAGCAAGTTCGACTGGCTGCGTGGCTATCACGTCGGCGGCCGCTCGCTCATGTGGGCTCGCCAGAGCTATCGTTTCGGCCCGCTCGATTTCGAGGCGAATGCGAAGGAGGGCGTCGCGATTCCCTGGCCCGTGAGCTACGAGGAGATCGCGCCCTGGTACGACAAGGTGGAAACCTTCGCGGGCATCAGCGGCAGCGTCGAGGGTCTCGCGCAATTGCCGGATGGAAAATTCCTGCCGCCGCACGACCTCAATTGCGTGGAACAGGAATTCAAACTGCGGCTCGATCAGAAGCTCGGCCGCAAGCTCATCATCGGCCGCTGCGCGAATCTCACCGGCCCGCTGACGCACAACGAAAGTCCGCAGCGCGCGACCTGCCAGGCCCGCAACATGTGCATTCGCGGTTGTCCCTACGGAGCATATTTCAGCTCCGTGTCCGCGACGCTGCCCTCGGCCGAACGCACCGGCAACATGACGCTGCTCGCCAACCAGATCGTTTACGAGGTCATCTACGACACCGACAAGGGCAAGGCCACCGGCGTCCGCGTGCTCGACGCCGAGACCGGCAAGCAGACTGACTACTTCGCGAAGGTCGTGTTCCTGTGCGCGTCGTCGCTGGGCTCGGCGTTCATCATGCTGAACTCGACCTCGAGCCGTTTCCCGAACGGCTTCGGCAACGACTCGGGCGAACTCGGCCACAACATCATGGATCACAACAAGCCGGGAGGTTCGAGTGCGCTGGTCGAGGGGCATCTCGACGTCGCGTACACGGGCCGCCGGCCCAACGGCTTCTACATCCCGCGTTATCGCAACGTCGGCAAGGACAAGCGCAATTACCTGCGCGGCTTCGGCTACCAGGGCCGCGCGTCGCGCTCGAACTTCTCGCGTTTCAACGACAGCGCGCTGATCGGCGAGGAGCTCAAGCAGGCCGTGCGCGAGCCGGGGCCGTGGACCATTGGCATGACCGCGTTCGGCGAGATCCTGCCGTACCACGAGAATCACGCGAAGCTCGACCGCACGCAGAAGGACAAACATGGCCTGCCGCTGCTGGCCATCGATGCCGTCGTGCGCGACAACGAGCTCAAGATGCAGGAGGACATGCGCAACGACGCGGGCGAGATGCTCGAGTCGGTGGGTTACAAGAACGTCACGGTGCGCAGCGACAACTACAACGTCGGCAACAGCATCCACGAGATGGGTACGGCGCGCATGGGCGCGGATCCGAAGAAGTCCGTGTTGAACAAGTTCAACCAGGTGCACGCCTGCAAGAACGTGTTCGTGACCGACGGTTCCTTCATGGTGTCGTCCGGCTGCCAGAACCCCTCGCTCACGTACATGGCATTCACCGCGCGCGCGGTCGATCACGCGGTGTCGGAACTCAAGAAGGGCAATCTATGAACGACACTCCCGAACTACTGAAGCGTCGCGAGATCCTGAAGCGCGCGGCCTGGCTGCTGGGCGGCGCGGTGTCGGCGCCCGCGGCGATGGCCATCCTGCAGGGCTGCTCCGCGAAGGAAGCCGTGCCCGGCGCGGCGGCCTTCGTGCCGAAGACGCTGCGCGCCGATGTATTCGCGCTGGTATCGGAGATCGCCGAGATCATGATCCCTCGGACGGACACCAGCGGCGCGAAGGACGCCGGCGTACCGGCCTTCATCGATCAGGTGCTCGGCGCCGTTTACGACAAGGACGCACAGGAACGATTCGCGAGTGGCGCCACGGAGTTCCTCGCGGGGGCCCAGGCTCACGGTGGCAAACCCTTTCTCGAGCAGGATCCGCAGGCACGCAACGCGTTCGTGAAGCAATCGCTCGAGCGCGCGCTCGAGGCCGGAGGTCCCAAACCCTTCATCCTCATGACGCGAGAGCTGACCTTGCTCGGCTTCTTCACCTCCGAGGTGGGAATCAACGAGAACTTTGAATACGTCGCGGTGCCGGGGGAATTCCACGGCTGCGTGCCCGTGTCGCAACTGAAGAAGCCGGTCTACTGGGAGTAGGTTCCCGAACTCGCCGAGGGATGTGATGACCAGCCGCACACGCACGATTCCCCAGTCGGTACGCGAGCTGTGCCTCGCGTTTCCGGAAGTCGAGGAATTCGAATCACATGGGTCTCCGAACTTCCGCGCCCGCAAGGGCAAGGTCTTCGCGGTGTTCGCGCTCAACCATCACGGCGACGGGCGGGTCGCGCTGTGGCTCGCGACGCCCGCGCTCGAGCAGTCGCGGCTGATCGCGTCGGCGCCGAAAGCGATCTTCAAGCCGCCGTACGTCGGACCGTCCGGGTGGATAGGCGTCGATCTCAATCGCGGCTTCTCCTGGAAACGCGTCATCGAGCTGGTGCACATGGCTTATGCCGCGAGCTCGCCGGCGAAACTCGTCGCGCAGGTCGCCAAGCCACCCACGATACGCGCGCCGACGCGACGCATGAAACCTGCCGAGATCGATCGCATGAAGACGCCGCGCGCGCTCGCGGCGCTCGCGCGACTGCGGCCTATCTGTCTCGCGTTGCCGGAGACCAGCGAGTCGCTGCAATTCGGGATGCCGGTGTGGCGCGTGGGAAAACGCGGCTTCGCCTTGCTGTACGACTATGGCAAGGGACTCACCGCATCCGTGTGGGTCGGCATCGAGCGGCAGGGTCCGCTCGAAATGGATCCAAGGATGTCAGTGCCTGCTTACATGGGCCACAACGGCTGGATGGCCATGGACGTGAGGCGCGTACCCGATCGCGAACTCAAAGCCTTCGTGATTGAAAGTTATCGGCATTTCGCTTCGCGCCGCGCCGTGGCGCGCCTCGACGCCCAATCCCGGGTCGCGTAATTCCCACCACTGTTGCGGTTTCGTTACGTCCCCTAATGGCGTCATGTTGAATGCTGGCGCCCACAGGAGGATGTTCGCGCTATCACGTGGGGTGGCGGTGCGCGCTCGGTGCCCGTCGATACAAGCAATCCAAGGAAGGGGGCATACATGATGGCGGACAAGAGATTGTTGAGGCAGCGGCTCGGCTCGGTGTTGTTAGCGGTCGCATGCGGGGTCATGACGTTGATAGTGGTTCATTTATCTTCGCTCATCTCACCGTAGCAGGACGCTGCGGTGAGGCCGGGGCCGCGGATCGAAGGACCGATCCGCGGCCCTTTTTCAATCGTAAGTACCCTTCCGTTCGAACTGGATGAAACAGAAGCCGTGACCGAACGGATCGCTCAGGCTTACGCAGCGCGAACCGCGCCACTCGACCTGAACGGACTCGCGGACCGCGCCGGCGGCGATTGCGCGCGAGGCCGCGGCCTCGGCATCGTCGACCACCAGGTCGAAGTGCACGGGAGTCCAATGGCGCGAATAGCCGCGTACCAGGTGCGGCGCCGGGCCCGCGCGACTGCCGCCGGCCTTCTGGAGTAGATAGATCCTGGCCGTGGCGCCGGAGAGTTCCGCCACGTCGTCGTCGAGTGTGCGCGTGTGCGTCAGGCCGAGCGCGGCCGTGTAGAAGCGGATCGCGGCCGCGAGATCCGGTACGTCGATGTTGATGACGATGTTCATGGTCTGGCGCGCGGCGGCGCGTCGCGCGCCACCTCGAGATCGCGCGCGACCTCGTCACGCACGCGTGCCCAGTGGAAGAGATTGTCGGGGTTCGCGTCGAAGGCGTTGTGGTTGTAGTGCGTGAGTCGCATGTCCTGGTACAGCGGGCGGGTGATCTGGATCACGCTGTCCCAGCGGCTGAGCGCCATGCCGAGATGTTCGAGCGCCTGCCGGCGGTGCGACTCGGTTCCAGTCTCGCGGAAGGTCTCGAGTGCGACCGCGCCCCGCAGTTTTTCGGCGAGGTGCAGGCCGAGATACGCCCAGGTCCGCACGTCGGCAACTTCGTAACGCAGGGCGACGTCCCTGCGCGTATCGATTTTCTCGACCAGCGCGAGCGCGCGGCGGCAATCGCGTTCGAGGGCGTCGGCCACCGCCAGCGGAGAGATGCGTGAATCCGGCAGCGTGGAGCCGGCCAGTTTCGTTCGCACGTATTCGGCCACGCCGACATAGTCAGGGTCCATCGTCGATTGTTTGATGAGCCCGTCGACGCCGATGTAGCGCGTGTATTCGCCTTGCAGCGCGAGGAAGCCCTCGCTGTACAACGTGAAGTCCCAGCGCGAGTCGAACAGCGAGGCGAGTCGCAGCTGCGTGTTCGAGGCCAGCGCGAAGGCTTCCAGCAGGTTCTTTCCCCCCGACTTTCCGATGGCTGGCCCGTAGCGCCGCGTGAAGTCCGCGGCGAAGACCGCGTCCGGCGTCGCCGGATCGTAGAGCAGCCGTCCCCAGAGCTTGTAGAACAGCCACTGACGCTCGAACGCCCAGCGCCATTGCGGATGATCCAGCGCGGTGAAGTAGTCGAGCGCGGGGATGTAAGTCTCGGAGCCGGTGAAATATCCGCCGACGTAGGGTTGCGTCCCGTTCCGCGCGATGTGCTGACGGATGAAGTCCGGAACGCCCCAGCGCAGCGCGAAGAAGTCTTCGTTGCGGATCTGCCAGACGACCTTGTAGTTGGTCGGCAGTGGTTCGAAGTAGGTGTCGCCGAGTTTGCCGCCGTGCACTTTCACGAGCTTGGGTGTCGAGTGGCCGTGCGACCAGTTGAACTTCATCTCGGCCCAGATCGGGCCGTCGAACTGGTTGCCGAGCTTTTCCATGGCGGCGCGTGTGACTTGCTCGACGTCCTTGCTCACGCCGGGTCCGGAAGACAGGCCCGACGAAAACGGCACGCGATGGATGAGTTTCACCGGCCTCGAGCGCTTCGCCTCGAGCGCGCCCGCGATGTAAACCTCGTCGACGAACTGCTGGCGTTGCAGCGGCGTCATGCCTCCCATGCCTTCGCCATGCGATACGCCGATGCCGTCGAGATCCGGATATTCCTCGAGCATCTGCCGCACGCTCTCGCGCAGGTAACGCTTCGTGGTCGGCGTCGTGTCGCCGTCGACGTAGTAGTGAGGGTAGAAATTCCGGCTCGTGGGGTTGTGCGCCATCGCGAACTCCTCGCTCACGAAGATGCTCCAGAAGACGACGTACGTGTCGAGGCCGCGTTCCTTCGCCAGCCGGAAGATCTCGCGATACAGCCGCTGCCATTCCGCGAATTCCGCGTCCGACCACTTGCTGGCTTCGGGGAAATTCTTCGGCCGGATCATGTACGTGAAGGGATGCAGCGTCCAAAGACTGACGGCGTTGAAGCGGTTCTCGACCATCATGTCGAGAAAGCCTTCCCAGAATTGCAGGTCCCGAACGGTCGCGAAGTGCTGGTCGATTGCCGAGCTTGGCCGATAGCTGTCCCAGGGCGTGTTGAACTTGATGCCGCGGAACGCGAGCGCGGGCCTGACCGGCGCCGCCGCGAGCTTCGCGGCGGGGATGCCGTTGCGCAGCTGATCGCGAGCTTCGAGCGCGCCATAGATCATGCCGCGCGCATCGCCGCCGGTGATCGTGACGCGTGCACCGCGGGCGACGATCGAGAACGTTTCGGCGGCGAGCGCCGGGTCGATGCCGAGCTCGATCCTGCACGGCTTGCCCTGCGCATCGGACGACGACGCGAGGTGTCGCAGCGCGTAGTGGGCCTGCGGCGAGTCGATCGTGGTGGTCGTTTCACAGGCCAAGGCCGGTGCGGCGAGGGCGCAAGCGAGAAGCAGGAGAAAGACCGGCCGTTTCGTCATCGTGGAGAATCCGTGTCGCTGCGACCCAGGGTCGCATGCGTGTGCTGGTGTGGTCGCGCCGGGAGGCGCGATGATGCATGAAGGTAATTGCGGCGGCCGTGCAAGACAACCGCCGCGCGCGCCCGTGCGGCGCGGTGCGTTACCGATCCGTACGCCAGGCGTGGATTTCCGGCTCCGTGAAAAACGTTCGGACCTTGCCGAGCTCGTAACCGCCGATGTCGGTCTGCGTGATCGGCATGTAGAAGGCGATCGTGAGGCCGAGCTGGTGCTCTATCAGCACTTTGATCGCGCGCGTCTGCTCGCCTTCGGGAATCGCGGCGACGATCTCCGCGATCGCGATCGCCTTCAGATTCCGTTCGCCGGCCATTGAGCGCAGGCCGTCGCGCAGCATCGGCAGGATGTGATCCGAGTGCGCGAATCCGCCGGGAGTGCTGCACATGGCGTCGAGCAACGCGACGCGTCCGTCGGTGGACAGGACCGCGGCGTGCGGCAGGAAGTAGCCGCGTTCGCGCAAGCGTTTCTCGGAGAGATTGAACAGCGGACCCGCGAGCGCGGCGAGGTCCTGCCTGGCCGCGGCGTACAGTTCCTGGGGCGCACTCATCTTCGAGATCATGGAGACGGGCGATCGGCGCCCATCCATAGGGTTTTCATTGTTCTTGTCCTTCCCTGATCGACCGCCGCGACTACAACACAGGACAACCCGGCGGTCAAAACCTGAGACACTGGCGTCATGAGCGCACCTGTCATCGGATCCCCAACTACCGTGCTGATCACCGGCGCATCCTCCGGTATTGGAGCGGGTCTCGCGCGCGAGTTCGCGCGCCGGGGTCTGCGTGTCGTGTTGGTGGCCCGTCGCGTTGAGCAGCTCGAGGCGCTGGCCCGGGAGATCTGCACTGCGGGAGGGCAGGCGAGCGCGCATCGCGGCGACGTGACGGTGGACGGGGACATCGGCAAGGTGGTCGCGGAGCTGGGCGCGCAGGGCATCGTGCCGGACATCGTGGTTGCGAACGCCGGATTCGGCGTCGCGGGCAACGTGCAGCGCCTGACGCTCGCGGACTATCAGCGCCAGATGGATACCAATGTCTACGGCGTGCTGCGCACCCTGTACGAGTCGCTGGATGCCCTGCGCGCCAAGCGCGGCCGCTTCGTGATCATGGGCAGCGTCGCGGGACACATCTCCATCGCGGGTAGCTCGGCCTACGCGATGAGCAAGTTCGCGGTGCGCGCGCTGGCCGAGGCGTTACACGGCGATCTCAGGTCCGCGGGCGTGGGCGTCACCCTGGTCTCGCCCGGCTACGTCGATTCGGACATCCGGCGCGTCGACAATCGCGGCGGGCTGCATCCCCATGTCGAGGATCCGGTGCCGGCATGGCTGCGCATGAAGACGGACGCGGCGGCCCGGATCATGGCGCGCGGAATACTGCGGGGACGCAAGGAAGTCGTCGTGACCTTCCATGCGAAGGTTTTCATCTTCTTCGCGCGACACTTTCCGCGTTTCACGCGGTTCCTGGTGAGCTCGGTGCCCGCGCGGCCGGAGCCGCGCAGGCGCTGATCGAGCCGCGCAGTTATCCGAGGTTCAGTCGTTCACCCAGATCCAGCGCAGGATCTCGGGCAGCAACGCGCCGCCGTGCTGATCCGAATGCGCGCCGTCGCCCCAGTTGTGCTTCACCTCGTAGCGCACGCCGAGCGCGCCGTCCCGGTCCGCCTTGGCGTTCGCGTATTCGAACGCGGACAACATCTGCTGGTTCGCGAGGAACCAGTTGCCGAATTCGTTCGAAAGATCCTGGTCGCCGTCCTGTAGATAGATGCGGATCGGCTTGATCGGATTCCTGCGGATCAGCGTGGGGTACAGGTCGCCGCCCGGCACCATCGGTTTGCCGTCCGTCGCGGGGTAATAGCCGATCGACGTGTAGCTGCCGATCATGCTGATGACGCGGCGGAAGTAGTCGGGCCGCTGCCAGGCCGCAGTGAACGCCGCGATCGCGCCGCTCGAGGTGCCGCCGATCACGCGCTTCTCGGGGTCGTTCGTGAGGCGGTATTTCTTGCTCACCTCGGGCAGCAGCTCGTCGATGAGCATGCGCGCGTAGCGGTCGTCGAGCGCGTCGTATTCGTGGCGGCGATTGTTGGGATTGCGCATCCCGAGATCCGTCGGATACGTCGCGCTGAGATTCCCCGGGGTGACGAAGACGCCGATCGTCACGGGCATGTCGCCCTTGGCGATCAGGTTCTCCATGGTCTGCGGAATTCGCAAACTACCTTCCGGATTGGTGGCGCGCTGGCCGTCCTGGAATACGAGCAGGTTCGCGGGGACGGGCTTCTTCTCGTTGTACTGCGCCGGGACGTAGATCCAGTACTGGCGCACGGTGTTCGGTATCACCTGGCTGTGGAATTCGAACGGGCCTTCGAGGCGGCCTTTCGGCACGCCGGCCTGCGGCAGCGAGTCCGGCATGAACGGGTATTCGCCCGGACGGCGCATCGCGGGCTTGGCGCCCTCGGCGAACTTGCAGTCCTCGGGCACGTGCTTGACGTAGTAGCTCTTGTAGTTAGTGGCGCTACGGTCGGTGCAGCCAGCAAGGTTGAGCAATTCTACCTTGCGGAAGTCGACCGGGTGCGACTCGCTCTGCAGCGAGATGTAACCGCTCTCGATGAGCTTGCCGTCGGGCTTGGTGGTGGTGTCGTAGTTGTCGACCACGCCGCCGCCGAACTGCGGCATGGAGTATTCGAGCACCTTCTCTCCATTGACGTAGTGCGTGATCGTGCCCGAGCCGTGCACCACCAGCTCCGCGCGCACCCACTGGTCGCCGTCGAAGGTCTTCGAGGCCGAGTTGAGGCAGTGGTCTGGGTAGATAGTGCCGTTGAAGACGACCTCGGTGCCGGGGCTGCACATGTTCGCGGTCGAGCGCGGCTTGCCGTCGCCCTTGCCGCCGAGGAACTGCGCCTCGATGGAGATGGGGAACGTCTGGTCGCGCGGCATCGTGCGCGGGTCGGGTGAATGCAGCATCGCGCCCGAGTTGCGGAACGCCCAGGCGCCCGGATTTCCCGGCGCCTGGTCACCGACGAACCGGTACTCGACCACGAGTTTGTAGTGGGAGTAGGGCGTCTTCCAGAACAGGTGGCCGAACTGTCCGTCGAAACTCTTGTACTGGTCGTAACGCACCTTGAGCAGGCCGTCCTCGACGCGGAAGGTGTTCCCGAAGTTCTCGCCCAGCGCGTGTTTCGAGATCTTCGGTGTCCAGCCGTTCAGGTCCTTGCCGTTGAACAGCGTGATCCATTCTTCCGTGGTTGCGCTGGCGGGTGCCTGTGCGAAGCCCGGCATGCAGGCAATCGCGGAGGCAAGCAGCAGGGCATTGGCGAGGAGTGCCTTCTTCATTTTCATTCCTGTCTGGCGTAGGGACCGAGCACGGTGCCGACGAAACCGCCGGCGACTTCGGTGCTCAGGATCGAACCATCGTCGTTTTCACGCAGAGGTTGCCAGCCCTGGCCGACGTCATAATAGAAGGAGTAGCGGTCGCGAGCGCCCGCGACGCGCAGATTGATCCACGGCACGGCGGGCAGGGTGTCGGACACGACTATCTCGAGGTCCTTGCCGGCGCGCCGCTCGAGCGACACGCGCAGTCCGTCATCCATGCGACGCACGTTCAGGAAGTACCAGTGACTTTCGTTCTGGTACGCGGCCAGTCCCGCCGACACCTGGCGTGACGTCGGCGGCGCGAGCCGCGTCGACGCATCGAACGTGAGGTGCTGCTGGCGACGCGCGAGGAAAGAGGGATTGCGCTTCTCGTCGAGGCGCGTCTGTTGCGGATGGATCTCGAGCGTGCCCTCGCGCAGGTTCATCCAGTTTTGTTTCGGTACATGCACCTGCAGCCATTCCGGCGCGAGCTTCGCGCCGTCGAACTCGTCACGCCGGGTGAAGTTGCCGGACAACAGGTCACCCGTACCGCCCATGTTCTTCGGCCCCGCGAGCGTGGTCGGGATCGGTTTGCCGGCCTCGAGGATCACGGGCCAGCCGTCCTTCCAGGTCACCGGCAGCAGGAAGGTTTCGCGGCCGGTGTTGTACCGGTCGCCGGTATACGGACGAGATGCCAGGAACACGGCCCACCAGCTTCCGTCAGGCGTCTCGACGAGATCCGCGTGTCCCGCGTTCGTGATCGGGTTGGGCCGATCCGCGGGCAGGTCGCGCTGCGTGAGGATCGGATTTCCCGCGTAGGGTTCGTACGGACCCCATGGGGATCGCGCGCGTAAGATTACCTGCGAGTGGCCCGGACCCGTGCCGCCTTCGGCGCAGTTCAGGTAGTACCACTCGCCGACGCGGTAGATATGCGGACCTTCAATCCAGATGGGCTTCTTCGAGATGTCGACGCCGCCGTTAACGATCACCTTGCGGGGGCCCACGGCCTTGTTGGCTGCGAGGTCGAACTCCTGGATCCAGATCGCGCGATGGCCGTTGTACAGCGGTTTGCCTTCGGGCGCGCCGTTGTTGAGTACGTAAACCTTGCCGTCATCGTCGAAGAAGAACGACGGATCGATGCCGTCGATTTCCTTCAGCCAGATGGGGTCGGACCAGGGTCCGGCCGGGTTCTTCGCGGTCACGAAGAAATTGCCGCCCGCGTCCACCAGGGTGTTGATGATGTAGTAAGTGCCGTCGTGGAAATGGATCGACGGCGCGAACACGCCGCGCGATATGTTGAGGCCATCGAAGCTGATCTTCGCCGGGTCCGAGAGCGCATGGCCGATGAGGCGCCAGTGCACGAGGTCGTCGCTCTCGTGGATCGGAATGCCGGGGAAGTGCGCGAACGTGGAATTGACTAGATAGAACTTGTCCCCGGCCCGCGTGATGCTCGGATCCGGGTAGTAGCCCGACAGGATCGGGTTGTGGAAGCTGCCGGCCGGCAGCGGCGCGGAGTAGATCGCGTCGTTGCCGGTGTATTCGAACCAGTCGTAAGTCACCGGCTGCGCGTGTGCGGTCGCCGCGGCGAGCGCGGCCAATATGATCAGTCTCAAGAGTCCCCCTCGATCGGCGAGTGTCATCCATCCACCGGCGTGGCCGGCGTCGCGAGTATGCGCTGGTAGAAAGCCAGGTCCAGCCATCGGCCGAACTTGAAGCCCGATTGTTTCACCGTTCCGCAATGTGTAAAGCCGAGCTTTTCGTGCAGCCGGATGCTGACGGTGTTGGCGGCGTCGATTCCGCCGACCAGCACGTGGTAGTCCTGTTTTCCGGCCGCCTCGACCAGCGCGGTGAGCAAGGCCTTGCCTACGCCCCGGCCGCGAAAACGGTTATCGACGTATAACGAATGCTCGATCGTGTACTTGTACGCGGGCCAGGCGCGAAACGTGCCGTAGCTGCCGAAACCCATGAGCTCGCCGGCATCGTTCTCGATGCCGATGACCGGGAAGCGGCCGCGCGCCTTGGCTTCGAACCACGTGAACATCGACTGCGCGGTGCGCGGCTCGTAGTCGTACAACGCCGTCGAGTTCGCGATGGCGTCGTTGAAGATCGCGAGGATCGCCGCGGAGTGGCGCTGCGCGTTGCAATCGACGAATTTCATGCCTTTGTGAAAGCGGGACCCGGCTTGCGTTTCGGCGCCGCGCGGAAGGCCGCCGCGATGGCCTCGCGCAGCGGTTTCGCGGCGTACTGGTTGTCGTACGGCGTGGGGCGCTTCGGCAGGCCGTCGGCCCGCGGCGTGCGTCCCTGCAGCCAGGTGTGGTTGTCGGCGAGACCCCAGCACATGACCACGTTCGTCTCTTCGAATGACAGCGTGAGATCGAGGAACGCGCGGCCGAGCGCGGCCACCTGCGCGTCGCGCACGGCAGTGTCCGCGGGCAGCGGCGCGTCGTGCACGTCGAACTCGGTGATGAGTAGTTTGTACCCCATGCCGGTGACCTCTTTGAGGAAGTCGCGCCAGGCTTTTTCGTCGCGCGCATCGAAAGCGCGATTCGCGTTGCTGTCCTGGTTGCCCGCGCCGATGTGCGCCTGGATGCCGAGCGCGTCCACCGGTACCTTGTTCTTGCGGAAGCGCTCGAGGAGCCGCAACACGCCGTTGCGATGCAGCGCGTTGTCGCTTTCCCAGCCCATGTAATCGTTATAGACGAGCTCGGTGGTGGGCAGGCTCGCGCGCGCGGCGTGGAAGGCGATCTCGAGCACTGCATCCGGCGAGCCGATGGCCTTCGACAGCGCGGTTTCGCGCATCTCGCCCGTGATGTTGTGCACGGCTTCGTTGACCACGTCCCACGAGCAGATGGCCGTGCCGAACTGCGTCGCGGTGCGTTTCACATGGTCCTCGAGGAACTCCTGCCCGGCCTGGGCGGGATCCGCGCCGAAGTCGTGGGTGTCGAGCCAGCGCGGCATCCAGCGCGGGTGATGCCATATGAAGGTGTGGCCGCGCACGAACTTGTTTTCGGCGGACGCGAAGTCCATGAGTTTCTGCGCGCGCTCGAACGAGAACTGGCCGGGCGCGCGCTGCACAAAAGCCATCTTGAGCTCGTTCTCGGGGACGATGCCGCCGCATTCCTCGCGCACCAGCTGTAGATAGGCGGTGTCGTTGAGTCCGCGGCCGGAGAGGGAGGTTCCGAAGCGCAATCCTTTGGCGCGCGCCAGCGCATCGAGCGACTCGGGCTTCACGCTCGTGGGCCAGGCAGGTGCGGCCGCGGCCGCGAGGCCCGTGGCGAGGAGTTGACGTCGGGACCACATGTTCAGGACTTCTCCAGGTGTTTGGTGAATTCGGCGCCGGGCATGGCGCGGCCAAGGTAGTCGAAGGTGCCGCTGGCCTGTATTTCCTTCGCGGCGTCGGCGAGTCCCTGCATCGCGGCGCGATACAGCGAGGTCGCGAAGCTGATGCGCCGGACGCCGGCATCCGCGAGCTCGCGCACGCTGAAGGACTTGCCGGGAACCGCGACCATGAAATTGACCGGCTTGCGCACCGAGGCGCAGACGGTGCGCACGGCGTCGAGGGTGGGCAGCAGCGGGGCGAAGAGTACGTCGGCGCCGGCTTTCTCGAAGGCCTGCAGACGGCGAATGGTGTCGTCGAGATCGTTGCGGCCGAGGAGGAAATTCTCCGAGCGCGCGGTCAGGGTGAACGGGAAGGACAGTGCACGCGCGGCTTCGACCGCGGCGGCGACACGCTCGGTCGCGAGCGTGATGTCGAAAATGGGATCGTCCTTGCGGCCGGTGGAATCCTCGATCGAGCCGCCGACCAGGCCGATTCCCGCGGCCAGGCGAATCGCCTTCGCCGCCGCGTCGGGTGAATCGCCGAAACCTTTCTCGAGATCACCCGAGACGGGCAGCGAGGTGGCGTCGCAGATGAGCCTGGCGTGGGCGAGGGCCTCGTCGAGCGAGACGTTGTGATCGAGCCGGCCGTAGGTACCCGCGCAGGCGCCGCTGGACGTCGCCAGTGCGGGAAACCCCAGTGAACCGAGGATGCGCGCGGTGCCGCCGTCCCAGCAGTTGCCGATCAGGAATGTGCCGCTTTCGTGCAGTGCGCGGAAGCGGGCGGCGCGCTTCTCCTGCGAGTTGTCGTCCATGTGAATCACCTCGTGTCCGGGAGGCGAGTCTAGCGCACGGTCGAGGTCTGTCCCCGTTTCCTGGAAACAGGGAATGTCCCCATTAATCCAGGCGTTTCTTGAAGCGTGAGACGGCGATGGAGAGCATCAGCACCAGGAAGACGGCGAGCTTCGCGAGTTGCGGCCAGAGTTCAGGAAGGTCGGCCCCGCGCAGCACGATGCCGCGCAAGATGACGTTGAAATGCGTGAGCGGCAGGAGCTGCGCGATCCATTGCGCCGCCGCCGGCATGCCTTCGAAGGGAAACATGAAACCCGACAGCAGGATGGACGGCAGCAGCGTCAGGAACGCGAGCTGGAAGGCCTGGAACTGCGTCTTTGCGAGCGTGGACACGAACAGGCCGAGACCGAGCGTCGCGGCGATGAACAGCAACGCGGCCGCGTACAGGTTCACGACGTTGCCGACCACCGGCACGTTGAACAGCGCGGAACCGACGATGAGGATGATCGTCGTCTGGATGAGCCCGATCCCGACGAACGGCAGTAGTTTGCCGATCATGAGCTCGAGACGGCCGAGCGGCGTCGCGATGAGCAGCTCGAGATTGCCGCGCTCGCGCTCGCGCACGATGGCGCCGGCGGTGAACACGACCATCGTCATCGTGAGTATCACGCCGATCAGCGCGGGTACGATCTGCACGGCGGTGCGCTTCTCGGGGTTGTACAGCGTGCGGATCTCCACGCGTCGCGGCGTCATGCGTTTGCCGCCGGAATAGGGACCTGCGCCATGGCGCGTGATGAGCGGGATCGCCGCGAGGCCGCTCGCGACGCCCGCGAGGCTGGGCTGCGAGCCATCCACGAGAATCTGCGCCACGGGCCGCGAATCCGATTGCAGCCGGCGTTCGAAATCCACCGGGATGATCACCGCCATGCTCGCGCGCCCCTCGCGCATCAGCCGGTCGACTTCGGCGCTCGAGTCCGTCGTGTAATCGACACGCAGCACCTGCGTGGCGGCGAGCTGCGCGATGAACTCGCGCGACATCGACGAGTTGGCCTGGTCCTGCACGACGGTGGCGAGATGACGCACGTCGAAATTGATCGCGTAGCCGAACAGCAGGATCTGCATGAGCGGCACGCCGACGATCATTCCGAAGGTCACGCGGTCACGCGCCAGCTGACGCACCTCCTTGCGTGCGACCGCGCCGAGGCGCCGCAGCGAGGCGCGCAGCCGGCCGGCCCCGCCGCGCTCAGTCGCCACGCGGCTCTCCCCGCGTCGCGACGACGAAGACGTCCTCGAGGCTCGGATGCGTGCGATTCACTTCGGCCTGGATGCCGTGCCGCGCGAGCTCGGCGCGCATCTGCGATTCCGCATCCGCCGCTTCGCGGTCGACCAGCACGCGCAGCCGGATGCCGAGCTGGGTGACGCCGTGTACCCAGGGCAGGGCGCGCAGCAGCTTCGGCGCCTCGCTGCCGTCGGCGCCCTCGATTTCGTACACGACGGCATCGACGGCCGACAGCAGATCGCGCGGCGTGCCTTCGGCGACCAGCTTGCCTTCGGCGAGGATCGCGAGGCCGTGGCAGCGCTCGGCCTCTTCCATGTAATGCGTCGAGACCAGGATGGTCGCGCCGCCTTCGGCGAGCACGAACAACCGTTCCCAGAAATCGCGCCGGCTCTGCGGATCGACGGCGCTGGTGGGCTCGTCGAGCAGCAGCAGCTCGGGCTCGTGCAGCGTGGCCGCGGCCAGCGCCAGGCGCTGCTTCTGTCCGCCGCTCATGGTGCCGGCGCGCTGGTTGCGCAGCGACTCGAGGTTGTACGTGGCGCGCGCGGCCGCGATGCGCGCCGGCACGTCGCCTTCTAGGCCGTACAGGTCGGCGATGAACTGCAGGTTCTCGTCGGTCGTGAGGTCTTCCCACAGCGAGAATTTCTGCGGCATGTAGCCGAGGCGCCGGCGGATTGCCTCGGCGTCTTCGACGATCGACAGACCCAGCACCTCGGCGTGGCCCGCGCTGGGCAGCAACATCCCGCACAACATGCGCAGCGTGGTGGATTTGCCCGAGCCGTTCGGCCCGAGGAATCCGTAGATGCGTCCCGCGGGAATGTCGAGATCGATGTGATCGACAGCGACCGTGTTGCCGAATTTGCGGGTGAGCTGCCGCGCCGAGATGGCGGTGCCGTTCACGACGCGTCGACTCTCATTGCCACTTCCTTCATTGAAGCAGCTCGAGCGTGACGTCGACGGGCACGCCGGACGGGATCGTCGCGGCCTCGTCCTCATCGAACACGACCTCGGCGAGGAACGAAAGGCGCGAGCGGTCCGCGGCGGTGAGCGAGTAGTAAGGCGTGAACTCCGCGTCGCTGGCGACGAAGCGCACCTTGCCGCGGAAGGTCCGTTCGATGCCATCGACGCGCAGCGTCGCGGCCGTGCCCACCTTCACCTGGGCGCGGATGGGCGCGGGCACGTGGATGCGCGCGAACGGCGCCGTCGTGGCGAGCAGTACCGCGACAGTCGCTCCGCGCGCGGGTTTTTCACCCACTCGGAACGGCAGCGCGTCGATCGTCGCGGCCATGGGGGCGCGCACTTCGAGGCGCGCGGCGCTGGTTTCGAGCGCGGTGAGATTCGCGCGGGCGGCGTCCGCGGCGCGGCTTGCCTGCGCGAGCTGCTCCGCACGCGTGCCCTGCTGCAATTCGCGCAGGTCCGCCTCGGCTTCGAGCAGGCTCGCCTCCGCCGCGCTCGCGGCCGCGACCTGGCGGTCCGCCTCGGACTGGCTCACGAGGCTGCGCGCCACGAGGC
>JAEWLQ010000017.1 GCA_023457495.1 Pseudomonadota bacterium | reverse complement strand
CCCTCCACCTCTGGGGCGGCGGCGCCGCCGCCCGAGCCGAAGTCCGAGAACAACACATTGCCCAGCGAACGGTTCATCGCCTTGGCCATGAGCTGCGTGAGCAGCGTGCCCGCGGAGCCGACGACCGTGCCCGCGATGATCATCGCGGCGTTGTCGAGCACGAAGCCTTCGAACGCCACCGCGAGGCCGGTGAGGGCGTTGTACAGCGAGATGACCACGGGCATGTCCGCGCCGCCGATGGGCAGCGTCATCGCGATGCCGAGCAGCAGCGCCAGGCCGAAGATCAGCGAAACGTGCATCGGATCGGCGCCGTGATGCAACACGACGACACCGCCGGCGATCAGCGCGCCGATCAGCAGCAGGCCGTTGACGAACTTCTGTCCCGCGAAGCGCACCGTCTTGTTGAGCACGCCCTGCAGCTTCGCCCAGGCGATCAAACTACCGCTGAACGAGACCGCGCCGATGATGCCGCCGACGACGGCCAGCGTCATGACGACCTGGCTGTGCTCCACGGCCGCGCCTTCGCCCGTATTCGCGAAGGCCACGCGATACAGCTCCACCGCCGCGATGGCCGCGGCCGCGCCGCCGCCCATGCCGTTGTAGAGCGCGATCATCTGCGGCATGTCGGTCATCGCGACCTTCTTGCCGCTCCACCACGCGATGAGCGAGCCGACGACGATGGCGGCGATGATCAGCTCGTAGTTCGACATCCCCGGGTACAGGAACGTCACGAGCGTGGCGACGCCCATGCCGACGCCCGCCCAGACGATGCCGCTGCGCGCGGTCACGGGCGAGCTCATGCGCTTCAGGCCCATGATGAACAGGCAGGCCGTGAGGAAATAGCTGATGTCGATCAGCAGCCGGGGCGAGAAGAAACCCGGCGTTTGCATTGCCGCTTCCATCAGTGTCCGCCTCCGGTCTTCTTCTTCGCGCCGGAAGACTTGAACATCTCGAGCATGCGCTCGGTGACCACGTAGCCGCCGACGGCATTGCCGGCGGCGAGGAACACGCCCACGAAGCCGATCACCTTTTCGAGCGTCGTGTCGGCGCTGCCGCGCGCGACCATGGCGCCCACCAGCACGATGCCGTGCACGAAGTTGGAGCCGGACATCAGCGGCGTGTGCAGGATCACCGGCACCTTGGCGATGATCTCGTAGCCGGTGAAGGCCGCGAGCATGAAGATGTAGAGAGCGACTATTCCGGTCATGTGATCAACCCTCCACGGCCTTGCGCGTGGCTTCGTGTTTGATGGCGCCCTCGTGCGTGAGCACTGCGCCGGCGAATACCTCGTCATTCCAGTCAATGGCGAGATCGCCGCCCTTGGCGATGGCCGGCTTGAGGAAGTTGAGGAGATTGCGGGCGTACATCTCGCTCGCGTTGTAGGCGAGCGAGCCCGGCAGATTGACCGGACCGATGACCTTCACGCCCTGGTGCACGACGGTTTCTCCCGCCTTGGTGAGCTCGCAGTTGCCACCCTGCTCGGCGGCGATGTCGACGATCACCGAGCCGGCGCGCATGCGCTCGACGGCGGCCTTCGAGATGATCACCGGCGCCTTGCGGCCCGGCACCGAGGCGGTGGAGATCACCGCGTCCGCGGCCGCGATGCGCGAATCGAGCGCCTCCTGCTGCTTCGCCTTCTCCTCGGCGGTCAGCTCGCGGGCGTAACCGCCGACGCCGTCGGCGCTGACGCCGGTTTCGACGAACTTGGCGCCCAGCGATTTCACCTGCTCGCGCGTCGCGCTGCGGACGTCATACGCCTCGACGACCGCGCCAAGGCGCCGCGCCGTGGCGATGGCCTGCAATCCGGCGACGCCCGCGCCGATGATGAGCGCCTGCGCGGGGCGGATGGTGCCCGCGGCGGTCGTCAGCATCGGCATGAACTTCTCGAGATTGTTCGCGGCGATCAGCACGGCCTTGTAGCCGGCCAACGCGGCCTGCGAAGACAGGCCGTCCATCGATTGCGCGCGCGATATGCGCGGAATGAGCTCGACGGCGAAACTGGTGATCTTGCGGTCCCGCAGCGCCTTCACTTCGGCGTGGCGGGTGTGCGCCTGCAGGAAGCCCACGACCACGGCGCCCGGCTTGAGCTGGCCGATCTGCTCGACCGTGAGGGGTGCGACGGTGAGCAGTACATCGGACTGGGCCAACACGTCGGACGAACTACCGGCCCATTCGCCCTTCTTGTACAGCGCATCCGGGAACTGTGCCCGCACTCCGGCGCCCGGCTCCAGCAACACGCGGGCGCCCGCCGCGATCAGCTTGTCTACGACCTCGGGCACGAGGGCGACACGAGTTTCACCGGGCGCGCTCTCGCGCAGCGCGCCAATTGTGATCGGCATTTGTATGGACTCCCCTTACCCTTTTTGGGGTGGGCCGGTGGCAATGCTGCCAAAGGCCTCTTTTTCCCGTTTTAAATGAACGTGTTGCGACGTTGAATTCTCGCACACGACTGGCTTATCTTACATGCCCAATGTTGGGCATCGATCTGGATAAAGCGGATCACGGCCTCGGCAATGATCTGCACCTCATCGCGAGCGATATGGGTCGCGCGCTCTCCCAGCTCGTGCTGCGCACCGACGTGTCGGGCATGCCGCTCGAATGGATCGATTACAAGGAAGCGGCCCGGCTCTATCACCAGGAGCAGGTCGCCTACGCCTGCGGCAGCCCACTGTTCAAGCTGTATGGCGGTGTGAGCGCCCGCAGCGGCCTGCGCACGGTGCTCGAAGTGAACTCCATCGTCGCGACCGTGGGCCACACCGGCAATCCCGGCAACACCCGGCACGATTACGTTCCGCCGCTCAACAACCAGACGCTGTTCCGGCGCGACGCGCATTTCTGTCTCTACTGCGCGCAGCGCTTCGCGGTGAAGGAACTGTCACGCGATCACATCCGGCCGTTCTCGCAGGGCGGGCGTGACGTGTGGACGAACGTGGTCGCGGCCTGCCGCCGCTGCAACAACCTGAAGGCGTCGCGCACGCCCGAGCAGGCGAAGATGCAGCTCATCGCCGTGCCGTTCACGCCGACTTATGCCGAGTACATCTTCCTGAAGGGCCGGCGCGTGCTCGCCGACCAGATGGAATATCTGCGCGCGCACTTCCCGCGACACTCGCCGCTGCACGCCCGCATCAAGCGATATCTCAGCTAGTCGACCCGCAGCCAGAAGCGGGCGACCACTTCTTCGTGATCGGAAATGTGGCCGCGCACCAGCAGGTCGTAATCGCCCGCACCCAGGTTCACGGGATCCGGGATCGCGAACGAAAGGCGGTTGTGATCCGCCGGCGCCTGCCGCGACGAACGCCAGGCCAGCCTCGAGCCGGGGCGCTTCACCACGTCGAGCTCGTATTCCGCGTACTGGGGAGTCTGCGGCGCGGCTCCATTGAAGCACTCGAGCTCGATAGATCCATCCTCGCAGGTGAGTACGACCACATCGGGTTCGATCACCAGGCTGGCCGGGGCGTCGTGGGGCGAGACGATGATGTCGGGCGCCGTGCCAAGGCTGCGGATCGATCCCAGCCGCACGACGCGCGCCAGGATCGTCGGTTTGGGGTTCGCGTCGGCCAGAGGCAGCTCGATCTGACCGGCCGGCCGGGGCGACAGCATCGACAAGCCCAGTGCGAAGGCGCCAACGACGCCCGCGGCGATGGCATATCGCCATCGCTGGCCGCCGGCGGAATCCGCCTGGATGGCTCCGCGCTTGAGCCAGCCGCGGCGGGCCGCGCTGGCCATGCCACGTCGCATGCGGCGCTCCATCTCGACTTCGGCGGCGAGTTCGGGGGATGCGATCAGCCAGGCTTCGAATTCGGCGCATTCGGACCGAGAAAGATCCCCTGCGACATAACGCGAAACCAGCCGGCGCTGCTCTTCGAAAGTTTGACGGTCAGAAGTCTTCATTGAGTGAGTTGTGTCACCAGACGTCGAAAACTCTCACCCAAAACGTGAAAGAGATGCCGAGCGGCAACAAAATCGCCGTGACGCGCGGCACCAGTGCGAGGTGCGGCGCCCGCCGTTCGATGATCGCGCGCAAACGTGACCGCGCGCGCAGTAAGACCCGGTCGAAGTGCTTAGGGGAAAGCCGCAGCTCGCGGCACAGGACCTGTTTGTCGGCGCCATCTAGATAGAAGCGCATGAGCAGCTGCCGGTCGCGCTCGGCGGGCAACTCCTCGAGCAGCGCGGCGACCGCCTGCGCGAGATGCCGGTCGTCCGAGTCGGACAACTCCTGTTCAGTCCCGAGGTTCTGCGCGAGCTCGTCGATCAGCTCCGAATCCACCACGGTCTGCTGGCGCAACATCTTGCGCGCCGCATTCAGCGCGAGGTTACGGGCGGTCGCCGCGGCGAACGCGAACACCTTGTGCGGGTCGTCGATCGTCCTTGCCCGCACCCGCTCGACGACTACGTGCAGCGCCTCCTGGGTGAGATCTTCGGCATCTATCCAGCGATGGAACGCGCCGTAGCGCAGCACCGACAGCACGCCTGGGCGCAGTGCCGCGAGCATGCGCGATTCAGCGGCCCGGTCGCCGGTCAGCGCCGCATCGACGATGCGTTCGATCTCTTCCTGGGTGAGGGTGCTCACGCGGCACCCGGAACGCGTAGGTAGCTAGCCGCAGCCGAGCGCGGCCATCGCGGTGCGGCAGTCAGCACCGGGATCGACGTGGGAGAGCTCTCGGAGGAAATTGACATGGATCCATGGATACCGCGTTGAGTTGCTGCGCTTGCTCCTGCAGAACAGCAATTGCTTGATTTCCTGGGCGTCGCATTTGTTCAGCGGCGGGCTGCCCCAGACGAGCGCTACCGCCCCGGAAACATAGGCCGCGGCGCTCGATGCGCCGGCGGATTCCGACAGGGCGTAGCCACGCTCGGAATTCTCTGTGGTTGTCACGATGATGTCCACGCCGGGTGCCTGAATCCTGCCGTCGTTCGCATCCGGACGGGCGGAGGGATTGAACAATTCACGCCCCCGCATATCGATCGGCACCGCCGCCAGGACCCCGGGCAGGCAGCGGTACTGGGAGGGGAAGTACTCGCGCACGCTGTCATCGCTGTCGAGGCTGGTGGCATAGCCCGTGACCAGCAGCCGCCGTCGGCTGCCACCTTCCGCGACCGCGGCGCGCACCGATTCGGAAATCGCGCGGCTGTCCACGGGCCATTTGGCGCTTATGTTGATGATGTCGACGTCGTCGAGCACCGCGGCATCGATGCCTTCCGCGATGGTCGACAGCCGCCCGAGGAGCCGGCTGTCGACCTTGCTGATCACGATGGGCAGCAGGTGGCTGTTCGGGGCGACGCCCGCGACGCCGATCCCATTGTCCATCCGTCCGCCGATGGTTCCGGCCATCTCGGTGCCGTGCGAATTGCAGCGGCCGCTGGTCGCGCACAGGCGATTGAGCTGCATCCCCTCCGAGCGCGGCGGCTCATGCACGCTCTCGCGCATCACGATGTTGCGCGCCAGGTCTTCGTGGGTCGCGTCGATTCCGGAATCGAGCACGGCGATGAGTCTCGGCAGGGAACGCGCGGCTACCTTCGAGTCCCAGCCGATGAGCTTGTGTCCCCACAACTCCTCCATGCACGGATCGTTGGGGAACGTCGGGCGCGCGGCGCGCAGCCAGCAACGCGGAGCCGCCTCCGGCGTCCTTGCCATCGAGGTCGTCAGGAAGTCCGGCCCATCACAATCCGGTTCGGCGTATTCGACCAGCGGCGCGTCGATGAGCTCGCGCAAGCGTGACGAGGACACGCGACGGCCAAAGTTCGCGACGACGAAACGCTGCGCGACCTCCACTTCTCGAACCCCGGCGCTGCGCGAGAGCCAATGAGCGAGACCGGCGACGTCGGTGGCGGCGCTCGGGAACAGGATGAAACGTGCGGGCTGCGGATCGCCCGAACGCCTGACGTCCGCCAGTGCGCGGTGACGGCGGGAAAACGACGCGGCCCAGCGGACGCACACGGAGCGTAGATCGAAAGGCTCACCGCCGAGGGAAGCCAGGTACTCCGTGAGGGCGGCGGGCGCACGCTGGTCAGTCCACGCCGCGCCGTTCGGGCACAGCTGTGGGACCGCCGCCAGCGCGAACGACGCAGCGAAGGAAGCTGCTGCCGCTAACGGCAGCAGGACCCTGCTGAATCGCCGCGCTGGGGCACGTACTCTCAATCTCTACCCGTTGCCTGGCCGTCCAGGGTCACTCGCGCCGGCGAGTCGACCAGGATCGAGATGGCGTGTTTGCTCTTCGAGCCGGGTTCGACCTGGACGAGGAACACGAGCATGTCCTGCAGCTCGATCGCGCCGCGCGAGGACGGCTTCATCGCCACTTCGCGGCTGCGCAGGCGATGACACGCGGAGAGGATTTCCGCATTGCCGGTTTTCACGTCGTCGAGCGTGCAGTAGCGCTGACCACGCGTGAACGTCAGCGTCACGCTGCAGGGAGCCGCGAAGTCGCTGCGCCATGCATGTCTCTGCATCGGGCCGCTGCGCGTGCAGACGCGCACGACCTGGTCGTCCGAGTCGTAGATGAACGTGAGCTTGCCGCCAAGCGGAATCGATTCATTGATATTCGATGAGTCGATGGTGAACTCGCGCCCGATCCATCCCGCGAGAGCATCGTCGACTTCGCTGGCGGCAACCGCCATCGCGGCGATCGCGAGCAGCGTTGCTCCGAATGCGATACTGCGTCTACCAACCCCCTGCCGAAGTTTCCTGAACATGAGCGACTCCTGTTTTGTCTCTGGATTGCATCGAACTACTTGACCGCCCGCGGATATCACGGGAATTCGTTGGCTCTCACCACGAAACTGGACCAGACCGCGGGGGAAATCACGCCGCGCGAGCGCAGCTGGGCGGTGCGCAGCGCTTCCGCCGCGCGACCCGATTCGCGATAGGCGCGATAGAACTCGTTCATGAAACGCGCCGTCGCGGCGTCCTCGATCGGCCAGAGCGCCGCGACGACCGAGTGCGAGCCATTGGCGAGAAATCCGTACGTGAGCCCGAGCACGCCCTCGCCGCGCAGCTTGCCGCCGTCGCCCGTCGCGCAGCCGGACAACACGACGACGTCGGCGCGCAGGCCGGTGCGCGCGATGTCGCTGACCGTCAGGCGCGAATCCGTACGCAGCGATCCGTCCACGCTGTATTCGCTGAGATAAAGCGCGGACTGTTCGGGCGAATCCTTGCGCGCGATCGCGTGCGTGGCGAAGTGCAGCACCGCGAGCTGATTTGCCGGCAGTTGCAGCACGCGCTCTGAGGTTGCCTCGAAACCTTCGAGCTCGATCGTGTCGCCCGCGCCGATCGCTTTCACCACCGCTCGCGCTTCGAGAGCGGAATACGGCAGGCGGGTGAGGTTGGTGGAAGGCGGCGCGCTCGGGCCGCGCGTATTGCCGGGTGACGTCACCGCCGCGAGTTTCAATCGGCGATCGTCCGGCGCGTAGACGGGATCCGAAATCACCGCGACGCGTTTCGCCTTGGCCGGCTCGTGCTGCTGGGCGTTCATGGCGAGCGCGAGCGACGGGGCGTAGCCGAGCACCACGCTGCCGATGAGGACATCGCCGTCGGAGCGCGGAAGCGTGGCAAACGCGACGTCGTTGAGCGGACCGTCCGGGATCACGAGCAGGCGCTTCACGCTCGTGCCGTCGAGCAGGGTTCCGAGCAGCGTCTCGCCGAGCTTCCGCTCCGCCGCGCTGTTCGTCTTGCCAAGACGCTGCGCGGAAACCGCAGCGTCGATCACGCGCTGCAACTCGACTCGGCCAGGCAGATCGGCGTGGCGCAATTCGCGGGGGGTAAGCAGCCAGGCGTGCGAGGTCGCGTCGCCGACGAAGTAGGCGAGCACGGCCGTGTCGGCGACCAGTTGCGCCTGCACGCGCGCCATCGATTCCGGCAGTGTCGACGCGCTCGCCGCCACCGAAGCGCGGTGAGCGTCAATTCGCGCGCGCGTCTCCTCGATGGCACGCCGCAGCTCGACCGTGTCTTCGTCGTCGACGTCCTGACGCTGCATGCGGGTTTCGAGCCGCAGTTGCTGCGCGGTGAGCTTCGCGCGCAGCTGCTCCTGAGCGGGATCCACTGCGGTCTTGCGGTGCCGGTTCGCGTCCGCCAGTTCGTCCGCGAGCGAGCGGGCACGTACTTCCTCGGCACGGCGGAACGCGCGCCACGACCGGTCCGAGTCGGCCGCGTCGGCGAAATCCGCATCGATGCGGGCCTCGTAAGGGGCGTAACGCGCCGACAGGAATCGTGCGCGCCATTCCGGGTTCGCCGAGCCGGTCCGGATGCGGTTGACGATCTTCACCGCCTCGTCCGCCGCCGTCGCCGCGCCAGGTACGTCGCGAGCGGCGAGCAAGGCGCGCGACAACGCGGTGTTCGTCTCGATCCGGTTGAATTCGAGCCCGAGTGACGCGTAACGCTGATCCGCCGCGCGCAGCGTCGCGATCGCGGCGCTGGAATTTCCCTGAGCCAGCTGCAGACGAGCGCGCTCCTCGAGAGCCTCAGCCTGCACGAGCGGGTTGGTCGAGTTCGAAGCGAGCGTGAGCTCCTGCTCCGCAGCGCGCAGGTTTCCGAGGCTGCGCAACTCGCGCGCGATGAGCACCCGGGTGCGCGCGACACCGTTCTGATTGCCGTCGATGGCCGCCGACTTGCGCAGATAGTCGAGTGCGACGTCGTGCCGCTCGAGCGCGGCGGCGGCATTGCCGGCGACGCGCAGCGTGCTCGCCTGTCCCTGGGCGTCCTTGACCTGCTCGTGTTCGACGATCGCGGCAACCGCTGTATTCAAGGCCCGTTCGTTGTCGCCGATCCGCAGGTGCAGACCCGCGAGCGCGGCCAGCATGATCGCGCGTTCGGTCTTGCGCCCGTTGGCGGTGAACAGCTCGAGCGCCTCGTTGCCCATCACCAGCGCCCGATCGAATTGCCCGAGCGCGATCAGGCAGAAGCCGTAGTTGGTCAGCACCGAGGCGTATTGGGCAGGCTGTCGGTCGCGCTCCACCATCGGCAGGAGCGCCTCGTACTCCTCGGCCGCCTGCGCGATGTAACCCAGGCGGTTGTGCA
Source organism: Pseudomonadota bacterium (assembly GCA_023457495.1). Lineage (GTDB taxonomy): Bacteria > Pseudomonadota > Gammaproteobacteria > Steroidobacterales > Steroidobacteraceae > CADEED01. Next base: position 48,353 of record JAEWLQ010000017.1, on the reverse strand, counting down.
CCCAGGCGAGATTGGACAGCGATTTCGCCTGTTCGCGGACGTCGCGGTTCACGCGCGACATCTCCAGAGCCTGCGCGAAGAACCCGCCGGCCGCTTCGTAATCACCGGTGTACAACTTGCCGATGCCGCGCATGTTCACCGCGTACGCGGCGCGTACCGGCGCCGCGTGCGACGAGAAGAAGTCGGCGGCCAGCGCGAGCCGCCGGTCGGCCGCGTCGTAGAGCGCCGCCTGTTCCGCCCGCTGCGTGCCCGCGTTCATTCCCGCGGCGAACTCGAGCTCCGCCGCGGCGCGCAATGTCAGGGAATTCTGCACGCCGATCTGGTCGTCGCCCGATTCGTACGCGTCGCGGGCCGCCTCGGTGGCGCGGATCGCCGCGGTGAACTCCTCGCGTCCGAGATACTGCAGGTTGGCGAGCGTGTAGTTTGCTTGGGCGCGGGCGGCGTCATCGCCCGCGGCGTCGAAATGCGCCGCGGCTTCGTGCAGTTTGTCCGCTGCCCGCGCGTTTGCTTCCGGTTCCTTGAGCGCCGTTTGTTCGCCGGCGATTCCGAAGGCGACGAAGCCGCGTTCCAGTTCGCCGGGTTCGTCGCTCGCGGGACGCGACCAGCGCGAGATGCTGACCAGGCCTTGTCCGACCTTCTTGCTGTTGTCGGCGCTGCGCAGCTCGACGAGCAGCCGCGTCGGCGCCGTCACCCTAACTACCCGGGCATGGAGTCCATGGCGCGGGACGTGGTCCGCGAGCTCGGCACTCGATCCGGCGGCATCGACGACGACGCTGAGGTCGATGTCGTGCTCGCGCACCTCGATCAGCCATGAGCCGGGAGTCAGCTCCTGTTCCAGGTGCGGACGTTCGTCACCGCTGAGCGTGAAGCTCTGCGATAGTTGGGTGACCAGGTCTGATCGCGGGTCCTTCGCGCACGCACCCAACGCCAGCGCGAGGAACGCGCAAACGAGTCTCACGGCGCGAGCGCGCGGGATGTTCTCCAGATACGTGGCGACGCGATCGCGCATGAGATTTGCGAGGAAGCCCCGCGAAAGAGGCCCTTGTCCGTAATCGGAGGGCATTCTGCCGCAATCCGCGGCGGATGATGTAGGCGGGGTTTGTAGCACCACCCACCGGAAATAAATTTCAAAAGAATGGGCGCGGGGGTGGGAGAAATCGCAAAGTCGTGACACTTAATATGAATGCCCGCGGGATTCAGACGATGGGCGGGAGGGTGTCGCGAGGCGGTCCGTGTATCGGCGGAATGATGCCCGACTGTAGTTAGACTGCGGCGCCGGGCGCCGCTCAGGGAAGCCGATTCGCGCGCACCACGAAGCTCGACCAGAGGGATTCCGCGCCCGTGCCGCGCGTTCGCAGTTGTGCTGCGCGCAGCGCGTCGGCGGCGCGTCCGCTCGCGCGGTACGCGGCATAGAACTCCTCCATGAACCGCGCCGTCAGCGCGTCCTCGACCGGCCACAGGGACGCGATCACGGTGTTGGAACCGTTGGCGAGGAATCCGTAGGTGAGCCCGAGCACGCCTTCGCCTCGCAGTTCTCGGCCGTCACCCGTCGCGCATCCGCTCAGCACCACGACGTCAGCTCGCAGGCCGCTGCGCACGATGTCGTCCGCGGTCAGGCGGTCGAGCTGCAGCGGCGTGCCATCGGCAGCGAACTCGCTGAGAAACAGCGCGGACTGTTCGGGCACATCCTTGCGTGCGACCGCGTGCGTCGCGAAGTGCAGGACGTCGAGCTCGCTCGATGGCAGCTCGATCACGCGCCGCGCGGTCGCGTTGAAGCCGGCGAGTTCGATGACGTCCGCGCCTTCGAACGCGTGCACGACCGCGCGCGCTTCGATCGCGGAATAAGGCAGGCGCGAGAGGCGTCCGATCGTGCGTTCATCGCCGCGGTAGTTGGAGGCGTGGCTGGTTGCGATCGTGAGCCGGCGATCGTCGGGCGTGTACACCGGATCCGAGATGACGGCGATGCGCCGGGGCAAATGCGATGGCGAGTCACTGGGCCGCAAAGCCAGCGCCAGCGAGGGCGCCGCGGTCACGACGAACCGATCGACCAGCAACTCGCGCGGCTTTCCGTCGGACAGGGGCAGTGCCGCGAAGGGCATCCCATTGAGCGGTCCATCGGGCAATATCATCAGCCGCTTCGCGTTGACCCCCTTGAGGAGATTGCCGACGACGGATGCGATCGGCGCGTTGACGGATGTGCGCCCTCCCGTGCGCTGCATCGCGACGAACGATTTGACGATGTCGTCGATGGACCGACGACCGGGCAGCGTCGCATGCCGCAGCTCGCTTCGAGTCAGCAGCCAGGCGTGTGATCGGCGGTCACCGACGAAATAGGCGAGCACCGCCGTATCGGCGGGAATCGCGGACTGAACCGTGTCGCGCGACGCCGGCATGCTGATGTCGTCGCTCGTTTCGACGCCGCGCAGTACGAGGAGCCGTGCCTCGAGCTGGGCGCGGGTCTCATCGATCTTGCGACGTATGTGCAGGATGGTCGCGTCGTCCGATTGCACCCTGCGCATGCGTTTTTCGAGATCGACCTGCAGCGCCGTCATGTTTTCGCGCAGGCGCTCGCTCTCCGCGTCGCGCTGCGCGGCCGGCGCCTGCGCCGAATGCGAGATGCGGTCGACCAGTGATCGCGCACGAATGGCCTCCGCCGTGCGAAACGCCTTCCACGACGCGTCTTCATTGCCCGGCGCGGCGCCCGCGAGATCCGCCTCGATCCGGGCCTCGTAGGGCGCGTAGCTGGCCGAAAGGAAACGCGCGCGCACTTCCGGGTTGGCCGACTTCACGCGGATCCGTCTTTCGATCGCGATCGCGGTATCGGCTGCCGCGCTCGCGCCGCGCACGTCTCCGGCGTCGAGCAACGCGAGCGCGAGTGCCGAGCTGGTATCGATGCGATTGAAATCCAGTCTGAACCGCTCGTAGATCGCGTCGGCCGCCCGCAGGTCGGCGAGGGCTTCGGCGGGCCGCTGCTGGCGTTGTCGCAGCCGCGCGCGTTCAGCGAGTGCATCCGCGCGCGTTTGTTCGTTGCGGGTACGCAGCACTTCACCGAGCAGCGCGTCCGCGCCGCGCAGGTTGCCCAGCTCGCGCAGCTCGCCCGCGATGAGCACCCGCGTGCGCTCCGTGGTGTCATCGAGGGGCGATATCCGCTCGGCGCGGCGCAGATATTCGAGCGCCAGATCGTGCTGATCGAGCTCGGCCGCCGCATTGCCCGCGAGGCGCAGCGCGGAGGACAGGCCGATGATGTCGGCGGTTTCCTCGAAGAGAGGCAGGGCGCTGCGCAACGTCTGAAGGGCGCGCTGGACATCGCCGGTGCGGAACTGGATCCCACCGAGCGCGGTGAGCGTGCGCGCGGTCTGCCCGACGTCGCCGCGTGAGCTGAACAATTCCAGCGCCTCGCTTTGCAGCACCAACGCGCGATCGAATTCGCCGAGCGCGATGAGCGCATAGCCGAGATTCGACGTGACCGTCGCATACAGATCCGGATTGCGGTTGCGCTCGACGTTCGGCAGCACGCGCTCGAACATCGCCGCGGCTTTCGCCGCCTCGCCGTTGCGGATAGCTATGTGCGCCAGATTCTGCGTGGCGCTCGCGATATAGAACATGTCATTCCGGGCGCGAGCGCGCTCCAGGACATTCCGGTTGATCTTCTCGGTTTCGTCGAGACGTCCGCGCATGGAATCGGGAGCGGCTCCGATGCAGATTGCGGCCATCGCGTCGGACGGCGCGTTGTTCGCATCGAAGAACTTGCGAGCCTCGTTCATTCGGGCGCGTACGGTATCGAGGCGCGCCTCGTTGAAGCCGTTCTTGTTGTCCGGGAGATTCAATTCGGCCAGGCTCAGCAAGATGCTGGCGCGCACCGCGCCGAAAGAATCGTCAACCGTCAGGAAATGCGACTGGGCGAGCTGCGCGCTCTTTCGGGCCGCGTCGAAATCGAACAGCAGATTGAACTGCGCGTAGCCCATCTGGTATTCGGTTTCCGCGAGCGAACGGATATCGCCGGCGGCGGCGAAGTGATCGGCCGCGGCGCTCAGCGATCGCACACCGGCGCGCCAGCTCGCGGTGTCCGGACCCGCCACGAGTTCGTTGCCTTTTCCCAGGGCGAGGAATCCCAGCAGGCTTTCATCGCGACGGCCATTCGAGGACTCGGGCCAGCGCAGGATGCGCACCGCCGCCGGTGCGCGCCAATCACGATGGTCGACACTCGTGAGCGTGACCTGCACGGACTGGGGGTGCGAGACGAGTATCACCGCGCGATGCAATCCATGCCGCAGGTAGGCGTCGGCGAGTTCGACGTGTTCTTCGTCCGTGTCGATCTTCACGCGAAGATCGATGTCCCGCTCGCGTACTTCGACTAGATAGGTGCCGGCGCGCAGGCGCCGCGCGATCGATTGCGGCTTGTCGCCCTGGACGAGCAACTCGGTCGAGAATTCGACCAGCGGCTGGGGCTCGAACACGCCACCGCAGGATGCGGCGAGGAATGCACAGAGGAGCGCGAAGCCGCGGGCGCTACTGCGCGGCGAGCCAAGGGAGCGAGCGAGGAAACCAGGCCGGAGCATCTAGTCAGTCTTTTTTCTCATACCGCGACCGTGCACGAAGTGCGCGCTTCCCTACGCCGCGATGCCAATGTTTACAGGCACATACGCCACGCTGCAATCGAAAATGGGAAATGGAGGCAGGGTTTGTAGCAAGTTCTTGAAACAAAATACTTTTCGTTATGACAGTGCGGGGTGAGAGAAACCCCCAGGTCGTGACACTACTCAGGGAGACCGCCAGAAAAACACACCAGAAAATGGGCTAAGTCATGAATAGCGCGGACGTTTTTCTCCATGAATTCGAGATGCTGACGCGCATGGGGACGTTCGGGAGGGTCCTGGACCGGTTCCGAAACGTACCGACGACCACCACCTTCCATCGGCAGTTACTGCTCGAACTGCAGCACGTCGTGAACGTGCATTCCCGGCTGTGCGAGGTCGCCGCGGATGTCGTTCCGCCCGAAGACCGCAAGGCCTGGCAGGACCTGCTGTCGGTTCCGGCGCTCGGGTTCGACCAGGCTGGAGCCTTCATGGACGATCTGCGCGCGCTGGGCCTTCACTCGCTCGACCGCGTTTCCCTGACTCCGTTTCCGCAGACGATCGCGCTCGCGGCGTACGCGCATTATCAGCTCACCGAGCGCGCGACGGTGGGACTGGTCGGCTATCTGTGGTTTTTCGAGCGGATGCCGCGCCTCTTCTACCCACTGTGGGCCGAGTCCTCGCGCCGGGGCGAAGTCCCCGAGAGAGCACTCGGATCGCTCGCCACGGGCACGCTCAACGACGAATTGCGCGACCAGCACGTCGCACGCTGCTGCCGCCAGATCATCCGCCGCCCGCGTGACCTCGGGCTCGCCACCCAGACATTGCGCGAAACGGCCGAGCTGTTCGCCTCGATGGTCGAAGCGGCCATGCAGCGTGTCGAAGCCGGCTACCGCCTGGACTCCGAACATGTGGCCATCACCGGGGACGGGATGGGGCAGGTGGCCTGAAGCCCGAAGGCACGCGCACCGCCGCGCGCCGCCAGCGATTATCATGCGCGCGTGATTTACCTCATCGACGCCTCGGTTTACGTATTCCGCGCGTATTACTCCATGCCGCCGGACATGACCGACCGCGACGGATTACCCGCGCATGCGACCTTCGGTTTCGCCCGGTTCCTCGGCGACCTCGTCGAGCGCGCGAAGCCGCAATACATGGCCGTGGCATTCGATGAAAGCCTGTCCACCTCGTTTCGCAATCGCATCTATCCGGCGTACAAGGCGAATCGCGAGCCGCCGCCCGAAGATCTGAAGCTGCAATTCGAGCGCTGCCGCGAGTTCTGCCACCACGCCGGCATTCCGGCGTTCAGCCACGCCGAATATGAAGCCGACGACATCGTCGGATCACTGATGACGCGCTGCCGGCGCGAAGGTTTGCCGGCCACCCTGGTGACCCGCGACAAGGATTTCGCGCAGCTCATCCGCGCGGGAGACGTGTACTGGGATTACACCGACAACGCTCACTACCGCTACCACGAGATCGAAGAGCGTTTCGGCGTCGCGCCCGAGCGATTCGCCGATTTTCTCGCGCTCATGGGCGACAGCGTCGACAACATTCGCGGCGTGCCCGGCGTCGGCGCGAAGACGGCCGCGGCCTTGATGCGGGAATTCGTTTCGCTCGAGGAGCTCTACGACAACCTCGACAAGGTCGCGGCAATTCCCATCCGCGGCGCCGGCAAGCTCGCGGCGAAACTCCTCGAACATCGCGAGGCGGCGTTCCTCGCCCGCCGGCTGACGGAGATCGCCTGTGACATGCCCTGGGAAATTTCGCGTCGCGAGCTCACGCGCCGCGCGCCGGACATGATCGGGCTCAACGCGTTCTTCGATCGCCACAACTTCGGTCCGATGCTGCGCAAGCAGGCGGAGCGCCTGGCCCTGCTGCCGCTGCTCGCGGCCGCCTGACTAACGTTCGACCTCGTCGTTCCGGCGTCCCTCGTTGCCCGGTATGCGCACGGCGCCGCGGACCGCCTCGTGCTCGATGGTGCCTGAGCTGTCGGAATTAACGGTGAAATCCCCGCCCACACGCGCCGCGTAGATGTCACCCGAGCTGTCCTGCTCCACCAGGACGCTGCCCTTCACGTCCTCGATGCGGATGCCCCCGGAACTGTCCTGCAGTACGCGGACGACACCGGCGACCTGCTGGATGTGGATGTCGCCCGAGCTGTCCGAGGTCACCTCGACGTCGCCGCGCACGTCTTCGATTTCGATGTCACCCGAGCTGTCGCGCACACGCACGCTGCCCGCGCCCTCGATTTCCAGATCTCCGGAGCTGTCGGTGACGTCGGCGAGCCCGGCGATGCGCTCGATCTCGAGATCTCCCGAGCTGTCCTGCAACTGCAGCGACAGGAGATCCTCGAACGACGCGTCACCGCTCGAGTCGATGGCTTCGACCGCGATGGTTTTCGGCAGCGCGACCCCGAGCTCGATGTAGGCGCGGTCATCGAAGAAGGCGAGCCCATCGGCGTCATCCTGCGGCAACGAGGTTTCGATGATCACGACATTACCGTCGCGCCGAACGCTCAATTGCGCGCCATCGAGCAATTCCTGTTTGGATGCGCAGGCGATCCCGCGCGCTTCGATGCGTACCGCGTCTGATCGACCGATCACCTTCAGGTCGCCCGCCCCCGCGCGCAGGATGACCTTTTCGACGCCTTTCGCGTCGACGCCGCCCGCACGATCCGCGCGAAACTCGCACGGGTTGCCCCAGGCAAACGTCGTGACGGGTCCGAGAGCCAGCATCACCAGACAAAACTTCGACTTCATGGTCTTCCCCTGGATTTTTTGCGCCAACGGGCTTTGAGACTGACGAGCCGGAGTTTCGGTTTACACTCCGCGACCGTGAGCAGTCAAAACATCAAATCCGTTCTCATCGAAGAGCGGCTCTTCACCCCTTCCCCCGAATTCGTCGAAAAGGCGCGACTCAAGGCGGCCGATATCGAGAAGCTGCGCGCCGAAGCGGCCAGCGACTACACCGGCTTCTGGGCCCGGCAGGCGCGGTCGGAATTGCGCTGGCACAAGCCTTTTTCGGTGACGCTGGATGAATCCTCCGCGCCGAACTACCGCTGGTTCACCGACGGCGAACTCAACGTTTCCTACAACTGCCTCGACGTGCACCTGGAAGAGCGCGGCCACAAGACCGCGGTGACCTTCGTCGGCGAGCCCGGGGACGTGCGCCACGTGTCCTATCGCGAGCTGCACGCGGACGTCTGTCGGTTCGCGAACGCGCTCGACTCGCTCGGCGTTCAGCGCGGGGACCGCGTGGTCATCTACATGCCGATGACGCCCGAAGCCATCGTCGCCATGCACGCGTGCGCGCGCATCGGGGCCATTCACTCGGTCGTGTTCGGCGGCTTTTCCGCGATGTCGCTCAAGGATCGCATCGAGGATGCGGGCGCGACGCTGCTGATCACGGCGGACGGCGGCTGGCGAGGCGGCAAGTCGATCGACCTCAAGGAAGCCGCGGACAAGGCGCTCGCCGGCGGTTGCCCGACCATCCGCAATGTCATCGTGCTGAAGCGCACGGGGCAGGATGTCGCGATGCGCGAATCCCGCGACCTGTGGTGGCACGACGTCATCGAGGGCCAGGCGCCGGTATGCGAACCGGTGTGGGTCGACGCCGAGCACCCGCTTTTCCTGCTGTACACGTCCGGTTCCACCGGCAAACCCAAGGGCATCCAGCATTCGAGCGCCGGCTTCCTGCTCGGCGCCAAGCTCACTTCCAAGTGGGTGTTCGACCTCAATGACAGCGACGTTTTCTGGTGCACCGCCGACATCGGCTGGGTGACCGGCCACAGCTACGTGGCGTACGGGCCGCTCGCCGCGGGCGCCACCATCGTGATCTACGAGGGTGCGCCTACCTACCCGCATCCGGGGCGGTTCTGGCAGATCTGCGAATCGCAGGGCGTCACGATCTTCTACACCGCACCGACCGCCATCCGCGCGCTCATGAAACTCGGCGACGACGTGCCGGCCCGTTACGACCTCACGAAGCTCAGGTTGTTAGGCTCGGTGGGCGAGCCGATCAACCCCGAGGCGTGGATCTGGTATCACGAGAACATCGGTCGCAGCCGCTGCCCGGTCGTCGACACCTGGTGGCAGACGGAGACCGGCGCCATCATGATCTCGCCGCTGCCCGGCGCCACGGCCACCAAGCCGGGCTCATGCACCCGTCCGCTGCCCGGCATCGATGCGACGATCGTCGACGCGCGCGGGGACGAGGTGCAGGGCGCCGATGCGGGCGGATACCTCGTGATCCGCAAGCCCTGGCCGTCGATGCTGCGCACGATCTGGGGCGACAACGACCGCTACATCACGACCTACTGGGAAACGTTCCAGAACCGCTACTACGTCGCCGGCGACTCGGCGCATCGGGACAAGGACGGCTACTTCTGGATCATGGGCCGCATAGACGACGTGCTCAACGTCGCGGGCCATCGCCTCGGCACGATGGAGATCGAGTCGGCGCTGGTCGCGCATCCCAAGGTCGCCGAGGCCGCGGTGGTCGGCAAGCCGCACGAGATCAAGGGCGAGTCGGTTTTCGCGTACGTGGTCCTGCGCGGGGAGCGCCCGACCCGCGACGGCGTCGAATCCTTCACGAAGGTCCTGCGCGAGTGGGTGTCCGAACAGTTAGGCGCCATCGCGCGCCCCGACGACATCCGCTTCGCCGACAATCTGCCGAAGACGCGCTCGGGCAAGATCATGCGCCGCCTGCTGCGCGCCATCGCGCGCAACGAGGACATCGCTCAGGATCTGTCGACGCTCGAGAACCCGGCCATCATCGACCAGCTGCGCGGCACCGAGGGGGGCACCACGTCGCCCGCGCGCAAGGCCGTGAAGAAGAAGGCGGCGCCCGGACCGAAAAAGCCCTCGAAAAAGTCGCCGAAGAAATCGGTGAAGGGGCCGGCGAAGAAGGCAAAGAAGGCCGTAAAGAAGGCCGCAAAAAAAGCATCAAAAAAAGCCGCGGCGAAGCCGGCGAAGAAAGTCGCGAGGAAGTCGGCAAAAAAGGTGACGAGGAAACCCGCAAAGAAGCCCGCCCGCAAGGCCGCGCGGAAAAAGGCGGCTCGCAAGAAGTAGCGGGGTTCAGGCGGGCGTGGTCACCACGCTCAGCACCGCGACGAAATGGCAGACGACGCCGCCGAGCACGAACAGGTGCCAGACGGCGTGCGTGTAGCGGCGCGTCTTCCAGACGTAGAACGGCACACCGGCCGTGTACAGGATCCCGCCGGCCAGGATCCACGCCAGCTCCGGCGTGCTCAACGCGGACATCATCGGCTTGATCGCGATCACGGCGATCCATCCCATGCACAGGTACAGCGCGACCGAAAGCCTCGGATAACGGAAGCCGACGGTGGTCTTCGCGACGATCCCGGCGACGGCCAGCATCCACACGATCGCGAACAGCGCCCAGCCCCAGGCGCGTTCCATCGCCACGAGCGTGAAGGGCGTGTAGGTGCCGGCGATCAGTAGATAGATTGCCGCATGGTCCAGCTTGCGCAGCGTGACCTTGCGCGCCGGATCGCGGGCCCAGTGATAAATCACCGACGTCACGAACATCGCGAGGGCGCTCAGGCCGAATACCAGCGCCGTGGTCAGGCGTCGCGGATCGGGGAATGCGACCGTGGCCAGCCAGGGAATCGCGATGGCGCAGGCGACTACCCCTAAGCCCGCGGTCAGGGAATGCGCGAGCTCTTCAGCGCGCGAATACTGGGCGGCGGAGGTCGTCACGCCACCGAGCTTAGCAGCTCCGCGTCAGCGGCTGGCGGCCCGCGCGCGTTCGGGGAATTCCGCCTGTGGCAGTTGCACCTCGCCGGTCAGGATCCGCTTGAGGTAATCCGGCGCGATCAGGTGGCAATACTGTCCCGGCGACGTCACGGGTTTGTTGCGCGCCTGCACGCCGCCGCCCGCCCGCAGGGACTTGGCCCGAATGCGCAACGTGCCGCCGGCATCAGCCTCCACCATCGTGAAGGCTTCCAGCCATTCGCCTTCGTTGGTCGCGACCATGTCGGGCTCGAGCATCACGCCGATGGTGCCCTTGAACGGCATCTTCTTTTTCTGGCGCTCGGTGAGCGAAGCCATCACCGCATCGAGCGTGCGGCGGTTGAGCCGCGCGCAGCTCGACGCCTCGCCGGCGGCGGTGGCGCCATATTCGGCACGGATCCGGTCGGGGCTGTGCAGCTTGCAGGAAATCATGCGCGCCTTCAGGTGCTGCGGATCCGCGTATCCGACGAATTGCATCGTCTCCAGCGGATTGATCGACGGCGTCGCGCGCGTGAACGCCTGGTAATCCGTCATCAGGACATTGCGCGCCGGCACGCGCGAGGACGCGATTTCCTTTTGCGCGACCGCGCAGTAGTCAGCGAGCGGCGCCAGCACGACGGGTTGTCCCAGCACCACCGATTCGGGTTCGGCGGCGCATCCGGCGACCGCCACGCTGGCGACGAGACAAGCCACGTTGCGCGCCGTAAGCTCTCGCAAGCAGCGGGATATCCTGCCCGGCAGGCGGACGACAACAGTTTTCATGGGCGCTACTCCCCAGCTGGAAAGAGATAGTCGATGTCCAGGCGCACGCAGACTCGGCATCGCGGGGCATTCTGGCGTTACGTCACAATGGCGTTCGCGGGCACAGTTCTCATGACCGCAAGCGGATTGGCCGCGGACACCCGTCCATTTGTCATAGCGCACCGCGGGGCCAGCGGTTACGTGCCGGAACACACGCTGGCGGGCTATTTCGTCGCCATCCAGCAGGGTGCGGATTACATCGAGCCCGACCTCGTGATCTCGAAGGATGGGGCGTTGCTCGCGCGGCACGAGAACGAGATCGGCGGCACCACGGATGTCGGCTCTCGCCCCCAATTCGCCGCGCGGCGCACGACCAAGATCATCGACGGCGAATCGATCACGGGCTGGTTCACCGAGGACTTCACGCTCGCGGAGCTCAAGACCCTGCGGGCGCGCGAGCGGCTGCCGGAGCTGCGCCGCGCGAACGCGCGTTACGACGGCGTTTTCCAGGTCCCGACGTTCGGGGAAGTTCTCGACCTCGTCGCTGCGGCCGATGCGCAACGCACCGCGAATGCACGCGCCGCGGGCCTGCCGCCGCCGCCGCGCATCGGCGTGTATCCGGAAACCAAGCACCCGAGTTATTTCGCGAAGCTCGGGCTGCACTTCGATGAAGTGATGCTCGACGCATTGCAGCGCCATGGTTATTCCAGGCGCGGCGATCCCATCTGCATCCAGTCGTTCGAGGTTGCAAACCTGCGGATGCTGCGGCGCCGCACGGACCTGACCCTGGTCCAGCTCATATCCCCCACGGGGCAACCCGCCGATTTCGCGGAGGTCGGGGACCCGCGGAGTTACCGGGACCTCATGAGTGACGCCGGCCTGCGCGAGATCGCGACCTACGCCGACGCGATCGGCCCACATAAGGCCATGATCGTGAATTATGCCGACGGCAAGGGCGTCGATACCGGGTTGGCCCGGCGCGCGCGTGCCGCCGGACTCGGAGTTCATCCCTGGACGCTGCGCGCGGAGAACGAATTCCTGCCAGTTGTTTTAAGATCGCCCGGCGACGCGGCGGCGAAGGGTGACCTGACATCGGAAATCCACGCGCTGCTCGACGCCGGAGTCACAGGTTTGTTTTCCGACCATCCCGATCTCGCCGTTCGCGCGCGCGATGAATGGTGGAATGCTCGATAGCCGAGGGAGAAGGCCATGATCGAAAAATGCACGAAGGCACTTTGCGTTGCAGTCATCCTGCTGCAGGTCGCCGCGCAGCTCATCTGATCCATCGTTGATGCCGCAGCCGTTCCATCTCGCCATTCCGGTTCACGACCTCGAGGTGGCGCGCGGCTTTTACGGCGGGGTCTTTGGTTGTCCCGAAGGGCGCAGCAGCGCCGAATGGGTGGACTTCGATTTTTTCGGCCACCAGGTCGTCGCCCATCTCGATCCGGGCAAACAAAAGCACGTACATCACAACGAAGTCGACGGGCATGACGTGCCCGTCCCGCACTTCGGCGTCGTCATGGAATGGAACAGCTGGCACACGCTCGCCGAGCGACTGAGCAAGCTTGGCGCCCGATTCGAAATCGAGCCCGGCATCCGCTTCGCGGGCCAGGTGGGCGAGCAGGCGACGATGTTTCTCTACGACCCGTCGGGCAACGCGCTCGAGTTCAAGGCGTTCAAGGATCCTTCGAGGCTGTTCGCGAAGTAGGCGAGCGGTCGCGCGCCGTCGCGCGCAGGCCCAGGCGCACGAGCTTCGCTGTCAATCGCTCGCGAAAATCGCCGGACTCCGAAAGCGCGAGGCGTTCCAGGTAGGCGCGCTCCGCGTCATTCGCCCCGCCACCCAACAATGCTCGTGCGACGGTCAGCGCGCGCGCGGCCGGCCGCGCGGTGTGCTCCTTCAACCAGCGCAAGGCGCGTGCGAGTTCGATCTCCTCGCGCGTGAGATCCGTGCCGAAGGGATATTCGGAGAACAGGCCGGCGCGTCGCTGCGCGACGAACGACTCTTCGAGCCGCTCGGGGGTGTTGTGGCGGAATTGCTCGGGCACGCGATAGCCCGCATCGATCTTGTTGGCGCGCCTGGCGGCGGTCAGCAGTTCTGCCTGGAAGCGCGAGTCCGCGATGTTGATCATCGCGGCGATACATTCGGCATCGGTGCGGCCGCGCAGGTCGGCGATGCCGTATTCGGTGATCGCGATGTCGCGCAGGTGGCGCGGGATTGTCGCGTGGCCGTAGCCCGCGACGATGTTGGATTGAAGTTTTCCATCCTTGCGCCGGGTCGAGCGCGCGCACAGCAGCGAACGCGCGCCCGGCAGCGTGTGCGCCATGGCGACGAAGTTGTACTGGCCGCCGACTCCCGAGACCACGCGGCCATCGGCGAGCCCATCCGAAACCGCCGCGCCGAGCGTCGTCAGCATCATCGTCGTGTTCACGAACCGCGCATGCGAACGCTGGGCGACGCGCAGCGCGTAGTCATCGCCGTCGAGCTGGTTGATGAAGCCGACGCCGCGCATGTCGAAGAGGCGGCGCTCGGATTCCGCCAATGCGGACAGCGCCGCGTAGAACGAGCGCGGCCCGAGCAGGAAGCCCGCGTGCATGACCGCGCCGCCTTGCAACTCCATGCCCAGACACTCGCGTGCCAGCGCGGTGCGTGTTTTCGCGTCCGCGAGGTCCGCGCCGATGCGCGTGCCCTCGGGCGACACGATGACGCCGTCCACGAAGCGGGTTTCGCTGCGCAGCACACCCGCGAGCCGCAGGGCGGCGAAGTCGTCGGCACCGAGCCTGGCGTGCGGCCGTTCGCGAAGCAGCGCGGCCAGCAGGCCGTCGAGCAGCGTCGAATCGATGCGGGTGTTCGAACCGTTGGCCGCGAGCGCGCGCTGCAGCGGTAGATAGTCGTAGACCCGGCGGCGCAGGATGCCGGCGCGGTACAGGTCCAGCATCTGGTCCACGAACATCTCGGTGGCGCCGAACAGCCCGGTGGCGAACGGCGCGCGTCCGCCGACGGCGTCGATGAGCGCGGCGCTGCGCTCGGTGCCCGCGTCGGCGAGCGCGCGGCGCCACGCCTCGTTCTGCTGGTGACGCAGCAGCAGCGCGTAGACGATGGAGTCGCCGAGCTCGCCGATGCCGATCTGCAGCGTACCGGCGTCACGCACCAGCGCGCTGGCGTGCAGGCCGATCGCGTGATCGACGGTCGATAGTGCGGGGTTGGGCGGCGCGAACAGCTCGTAGTCGTAGCGGGCATGATCGAGCAGCAGGTCGAAGATGCCGGCGCCGACATTCGCCGCGCCCAGCATGAACGGCATCTCCCGATGCACCTGCCCGAGCACGACCAGCGGCGTACCCGCCGCGCGCAGCTTCGCCAGCTCCGGCAACAGGTCCACCGTCACATCGGGATTGCTGCCGAGGCTGATCTCGGTAACGCCGCCGATCGTGCGCCTGGCAACCACGTGCGCGATCACGTTGACGCCGCGGGCGAGCAAGTCGCGCGCCACGTGCGTGTAGTTCGCCGAAAGATAGTGCGACTGCGCGTGTTCCGAGTTGAGCAGCGATCCCGGCTCGAAGAAGAACTCGATGACGCGCACGTTGTGCGGCATGGCGTCGCGCCGCACCGCCTCGAGATAATCGAGCTCGGGATAGTTGCCGAAGATGCGCTCGGCCAGCGGCTCGATGAAGCGTTTCTCCAGGTCGCTCGAGCCCGTGGGCTTGCGCAGGGACAGCGCGGTGACGATGGTCAGATCCAGGCTGGCGTCGGCGCGCGCCCGGCGGAAGAACTCGTTCGCGATCAGGTTGGGTTTGCCGATCCCGAGCGGCAACGCCAGCACGACCCGTTTCCCCACGCGCCGCAGCGCTTCCTCGACGATTTCCCCGACGTCATCGAACATCTGCGGCATGCCGCTACACTACATGCCATGTTGTGAGGGTCAATCCATATGAGTCTGAAGAAGCCCGCGCTCGATCCCATGTCACTCGCGCCGCGAACCGGTTCTGGTTATCCGGAGCCGTATCGCTCGCGCGTTCTGCCGCGCGAGAAGCGCGCGCTCGGCGACGCGGTCGGCCTCACGAGAATCGGCATCAACCACACCGTCCTGCCGCCGGGCAAGGAATCGTCGATGCGCCACTGGCACACGCACGAAGATGAATTCATCTTCATGCTGTCCGGCGAAGTCGTGCTGATCACCGATGCGGGCGAGCAGTTACTGACCGCGGGGATGTGCGCCGGCTTTCCGGCCTCGGCGGACGGCAAGACCGGTGACGGACATCAGCTCGTCAATCGCAGCGCCGAGCCCGCTGTCTATCTCGAGGTCAGCAACCGCGATCCGCGCGATTCCGCCGAGTATCCGGACGTCGATCTCAAGTTCCACGGCGTGGATGCCGCGGTGAAGTTCACGCGCAAGGATGGCAGCCGGTTCTAGTGCAGCAGGCGCCGTTCGGGCGTGTCGCTGCCGAGACGATCCGGGGGCAGCACCGTCGCCTCGCCCTCGAGGGCGGCGGCGCGCCACACGACGAAGCGCTGGTTCACGGGCGAGCCCAGCGCCGAAGTGATGTTCGAGTGGTTGTAGCCAGGTAGTTTGGCCAGGTGCGAGACCAGGTCGTGCCGGGCGGCGAGCCGTTGGCCGACCAGCACGCCGGAGGTGCCCGTGCCGACGAGCACGTAGAAGTACTCCTCGGTGAAGTTTCCGCCGGGCGTGACCACGATCGACACTTCCCGCAGCTCGCTCCAGCGTACGTATTCGCTGTCGCCGCGCGGCAGTTTGCGCAGGATGCCATCGTCCGTGATCTGCAATTCCTCGCCGCGCTTGCGCAGCTCCCAGGTGAGCACCAGCGGCTCGATCATCAGCACGAGCGCGATCGTCAGCGCGATGCCCGGCATCCACCAGCTGATGGTCCCGGTCCAGGCCGGAAAGAACGCCAGGACGAACACGGCGAGCGATACGCCTATCCACACGCGCCTCATGGAGTTGAGCGCGCCCACGTCAGCCACCGACGGCCGCCCGGTTCAACATGACCTTGTATTGGATCTTCACGGTGTCGCCGACCGATTCGGTCGATTTCCATTCACCCTGCCCGACGCCGAAATCCAGTCGCTTGATGGAGGTTTCCCCGGTGAGCTCGAGCCCCGGTCCTGCCGGCCTGATCGTGAGCGGAATCCGCAGGTCACGGGTGACGCCGCGCAACGTGAGCTTGCCGACCGCCTCCACCTTGCCGCCCGCGCCGGCAACGAGCGAGCTCGCGGCATAGGTCGCGGTTGGAAACTGCTTCGTGTCCAGCAGTTCGGCGCTCGCGAGCGTGCTGTCACGATCCTTGTCCTGCGTGTCGAGCGAGGCGGTCTGCACGACCACCTTGATCGAACTGGCCGCGAGGTTCTTCGCGTCGTACGCCATCTCGACGGTGAACTGGCCGAACTTCCCCTGGCTCGCGGCGCCTGCCTGGTCGAAGGTGAAGGTCAGCGTGCTCCCGGGCCCACTGCGGTATTGGGGCACGGTGGCGGGATTCGCGCTCTTGCCCGGTTCCGCGGCCATCGTCCCGGCCGTGACGAGACAGGCGCCGAGCGCCGCGAGATAAAGTTTCATGAGTCTCATCTCCCGCCCGTGAACGGCAACATGCGTTTCAAGACGTCGTTCCTGTCGATGAAGTGGTGCTTGAGCGCGCCCGCGATGTGCAGCAATGCCACCACGACCAGCGCGACATTGAACCCGCCATGCAGCGAGTGCAGGAGCTCGTACGCTGACTGCGAGGGCGCGACGAGATCCGGCAACTGGACGACCTTGAACCAGCTCACCGGGAAATTGCGCGCGGAAGACATCATCCATCCCGTGAGCGGAATGGCGAACAGCAGCGCGTACAACAGGAAATGCGAAATGCGTGCGAGGTGGCGTTCCCACGGCCGGGTCACGGTTTCGAGCTCCGGGGTCGGATTGAACAGCCGCCACGCGAGGCGGATGAGGGCGAGCGCGAGAATCGTGATGCCGAACGACTTGTGCCAGGCCAGCGTTTCGATGAGCGCCGGTCCCCGCGGCATGTTCTCCGCGCGGCTTATGATCACCCACTGGTTGATGATCAGCAGCACGATCAGCCAGTGCAGCGCCTTGGAGAAGGAACCCCAGGCGACCGTGGTGTTACGAAAAGTCATGCCGGTAAGCTATCCACGTCGATGCCCGCGGTCAAAAAGGGACGAGAGGCCATGAGCACCTGCCGGATTCTTCGAGCCCTGCTTGTGGGCCTCACGCTATTGGGGCTCGCCTCGTGTCAGACAAGGCCGCCCGCGCAGCCTCCCACCCCTGGCGTCGCAATGCCGGAAGCGGGAGCGCCGTTCCCCGGTTCCCGGGAGTACCGGGTGGTCGCAGAGGAGTCCCTGCTGCAGGTTTTCGCGTACCGAGGCGGCGCGATGGCGCGGCTCGGTCACAACCATGTGATCGCCTCGCGTCAACTCGACGGAACGGTCTATCTGACCGACGAGCTGACTCAGACGCGCTTCGACATCCACTTTCCGGTGGCGGAGCTTACCGTCGACGAGCCCGCCTTGCGCGAGGAGGCCGGGCCCGATTTTCCGCCCGCCGTTCCGCACAGCGCGCGCGATGGCACCCGCGAGAATCTGCTCTCGGAGCCGCTGCTCGACGCGGGCCGGTTCCCGACCATCCGGCTGCGCGCGATCGATGTCGTACCGGCCGCGACTGCGCTCGAGGCCGGCGTGCAGATCACGATCAAGGATCAGGTGCGGGTGGTGCGCGTGCCGGTCGAAGTCGAACGGTCGGACGGCCAGATCGTCGCGCGCGGCGAGTTTCCCCTCAAGCAGTCGGAGCTCGGGTTGAACCCGTTCACCGCGGCGCTCGGAGCGCTCGTGGTGCTGGACGACATGCGGGTGAAGTTCGAGGTCACGGCGAGGGAGTCGCCAGGAGACAGGGACGGACTCGAGATCGGAGTCCGTCCCTGATTCGATGCGGGACGGACTCGAAGTCCGCCCCCGCGTTCATTACTTCGCCGCCAGTTCCTTGAGCAGCGCGTCGGCCTTGTAAACCTTCGTCAACGCCTCGCGCATGATCGCCGGGTGCACGGCAACCGCGCGGTTCTTCTCGGTATCGAACCAGTACGAACCGGAGATCGAGTGGATGTTGCCGTCGAACAGCAGGCCGACCACTTCACCCTTCGCGCTGATCAGCGGGCTGCCCGAGTTGCCGCCGACGATGTCGTTGTTGGTCGCGAGGTTGAACAACGTATTCATGTCGAGCTGATCGCGCACCGCGAGCCAGCTGTCCGGAATTTTGAACGGTTCCGCGCCGGTCGCGCGGTCGAAGAGTCCCTGCAGCCGCGTGAAGGAAGGAACGGGCTTGCCGTTCTCGACCCAGGCGCCGACCTTGCCCCAGTTCAGGCGCAGCGTGAACGTCGCGTCCGGATAGACGCTGGTGCCGAGCGAGGCGAAACGCGCCCGCGCGATCTTCTCCGAGGCGAGATCGATCGGTGCTTCGACGTTGTCCTCGAACTCCTTGCGCAGCGTGCGCGCGGTCGGTTCGATGGCGCGGGCCATGACGATCAGCGGATCGTCGGAAGCCGCGATGGCCGCTTCGCCGCCTTTCCACAGCGCCATGCGCGCCGCGGGATCGGCGAGTTTCGTGCCGCTGACCAGCCGGTTCGCAAGTTCAGTGGGCGATTCCTTCGAGAGCAGTTGTCGCACGACCGGGTGGTCCGGCCCCAACCACTCGCGCATGCGTTCCAGACCGAACACGAGGCGCAGCTTCTCGAGCTCCGGGTACACCGGCACGCCGGCGCCGAGCTGCTGCTCGAGGCGCGGCAGCGCCGCGTCGGTGAATTCGCGGAAGCGCTGATCATTGGGCTTGCCGCGTTCCGCGGCGCCGCGCACCAGCGCGCGGGCATACGTCACCAGACGACCCTGGAAGCCCGCGCCCTGTTCGATGAACAGGAAGGGTAGGTAGGAGCCGCCGTGTGTCGCCTGCACTTTCTCGATGTCACCCCAGGGGTCGCCGATGGCCGCACGCAGCTCGTTGTTGGCCGCGACATACGCGCGCAGGGATTTCTCCTCGGCGGCCTTGCGCTCGAACAGCGCATCTTCGAGCAGCGCGTCGAGCTGCTTGCGGCGCACCTTGATGGAGTTCTCGATTCCCTGGAGCAGGTCCGAGGAGATGCGCGCGTTCTCCGGACTCTCTTCGGAGAACTGGATGAGCCGGCCGCGTAGTTCCGAATTGCGAAGCAGCCAGTTGGGCAGCTCCACGTTGCGCTGCCGCTTCAACTCGGCGACGGTGAGCAGCCGGTTGGTGGTGCCCGGATGTCCGGAGACGAGCACCGGATCGCCTTCGGCGGCTCCCGCGAAATTGATCTTGAGGAAGTTAGGCGTTTTCGCGGGCTTGCCATTCTCGTAGGCGCGCAGCACGCCCATGTCGAGGCACCAGCGCGGGAACTGGAAGTTGTCGGGATCGCCGCCGAACGCGGCGACCGAACCTTCCGGCGCGAACGCGAGGCGCAGGTCGGTGTAACGCTTGTACTTGTACAGCCAGTACTGGCCACCCTGGTACAGCGTGACGGCCTGGCACTTGAGTTTGCTCTGGGCTTCGCAGGCGGATTCCAGTTTCGTGAGCTCGGTCTTGCGCGCCTCGTTGGCGGCCTGGTCGCTCTTGCCCGCGGTCGCGGCGCCGACCTTCGCGGTGATGTCCTCCATCTCGGTGAGGACGTCGGCCACCTGCGTCTGGCATTTCTTCTCGCTGGCGCGGTCGCGCGCGAGGAAGCCGTCGTCCACCAGGCTCTTCTCCTTGGAGGAGAGATCGGCGAGGCAGCCGACGATGCAATGATGGTTCGTCAGGATCAGGCCGTCGCCCGAGACGAACGAGCCGGTGCAGTTCGAGAGGCGCACGGTCGCGAGCCGCACGCGGTCGAGCCACGCCTGGTCGAGTCTGGTCTTGAGCGTCGTGTTGGTCTTCTCGAATGGAAAGCCGTGAAAGGTCCACATGCCTTCGTCCGCGCGTGTCGTCGAGCAAGCCAAAACCAGAAGTGCGGCGCCCGCCGCGTGGATCCAGCGCATCATCGGGAGTCTCCAGGATGTTTTTGAGCCGCGTGGCGGCCGTTGCGGCGATTATTGCTCACAACAGCTCGCCCCGGCTCACAATCAGCCGCACACGCGGCGTCGGATGTTCGGAATATCGCGTCCCGCTTTCGCTTTGGCGCGCCTCGACGCATGGCATCATGGCTCCGCCGTGAATGAGCACACCGGCCCGAATCCTCCCGCGCGCCGCCTTGCAGGCGTCTGGCTTGCCCAGGGGTACGGGCCCACCAACGCGCTCGCCTATCTATACGCGGCCTTCATCTCCATTGGTCTGCTCGCCTTCGTGAGCTTCATGCAGGCCTGGCTGCTCAACGTGAATATCGGGCTCGCGCCCACCCTGCAGGGTCGCGCGATCTCCGCCCTCAACTTCGCCAACGAGCTGGTGGCGATCTGTCTGGTCGCGCCGTTCGGCGCGCTGGCGGACAAGATCGGACGCCGCGCGGTGTATTCCTGCGGGCTCTTGTGGCTCGCGGTGGGTTTCGTGCTCTATCCACTGGCCCGGACGCTGCCGCAGTTGACCGCCTGCGCGCTGTTCTTCTCGGTGGGCGTGGCGGCCATCGGCACGATGCTCGGCACCGTGCTGGCCGACACGCCACGCGAGGATTCGCGCGGCCGGCTGGTGGGCATCGCGGGATTCTGCCAGGGCCTCGGCGCGCTCGCGTTCGTGCTCATTCTGGGAAAGGCGCCGCAATGGCTCATCGGGTCGGGACTCGACGAGCTCAGCGCGGGGCGCATCACGATGTGGATCGCGGCGGCGCTCAGCGCCGTGTCGGCGCTGATCGTGTTCGCGGGATTACGTCGCGGCACGCCGAGTGTGCGTGGGCCGTCGCTGCCGCTCGCGCGCATCCTCGCGGACGGGCTGGCCGCGGCGCGGCGCAATCCGCGCATCGGGTTCGCGTGGCTGCTGCAGTTCGGCTCGTTCGGCGATCGCGTGGTGCTCGGCACCTTTCTTTCGCTGCGGCTGCAGCAGGGATGGCTCGAACGGGGCGTCGGCATGGCCGAGGCGACGGCGCGGGCGCGCGTTCCCTTCGCCGTCGCGATGTGCACCGGCCTCGTCACGGCGCTGGTCGTCGGCGTACTGCTCGACCGCGCCGACCGGCTGCGGGTGGGCGTCGCGGCGATGGCGCTGGCTGCGCTGGCCTATCTACTGTGCGGATTCGTCGGCGATCCGGCGCAGGGCGCGATGCTGCTCGTGGTCGCGGGCCTGCTCGGCGTCGGGCAGATCGCCGCGCTCATCTCCGCCCAGACACTGCTCGGCGAGGAGGCGCCACGCGACGTGCGCGGCGCGGTATTCGGTCTCGCGGGCATCTGCGCTTCCGCCGGCATCCTGTTCACGAACGCGGCCGGTGGCTGGTTGTACGACACGGTGGCGCGCAGCGGCCCGTTCTTCCTGCTCGCGGGCGTGAATCTCGCGATATTCCTGGTCGGGCTGCGGATCGTCCGGCGCGGCCGGCTAGTCGAGCCCCGGCAGCAGGAGTAGCAAGGTTCCCTCGGGCGCTTCGATGAGCGCGTTGTGCCGCGGGTCGAGGCCGCGCGGCAGGTCGTCCGCGAATTCGATGCCGAGCGATCGCAGCCGCTCGATGCGCTCGCCCATGTCGGCGGCGGCGAACACCAGCATGGGCACGTCGAGCGTGCGCGGCCGATGGACGCCGAGATCGAGATGGTCGCTGGTCATCGACATGCGCAGGTAGGGCGATTCGTTTTCACCCATCGCGACGAATCCGAGTGGCTCCCAGAACGCACGCATGGGCTCGAATTCCGCCGCCGGCAGGCTGAACTCCGCGAAGTCGCCGAGCAGCGAGGAGTCACCCAGGTCACGGTCGCCCGAAAAATGGGTTGGCGCTTCCTGCACGCGCACCGCCTGGCCCGACGGATCGAGAAAGCCGAACTCGTTGAAAGCATCCTCGCCGGTGCGTTTCCACGCGATCTCGACGCCGAGCTTCTCGATGGCTTGCGAGTGTTGCGCGGCGCCGGGACGCACGTAGGTGATCGTCGGCGACGGGAACTTGAACTGGTGCAGCCCGATGAACAGCTTGCCGTCGGTCAGCGCGCCGTACGGATGCTGCCATGTGTCCGTCGTGCCGACCTGCGTGAAACCGAGCCGCTCATAGAACGCGACCGATTCAGCGATGTCCGCCGTCTCGAGACTTATTTCGTGAAACTTTCCGAGCACTGGCGCGGGAGTTTACTTGGCTTCCGCCACGGTTGCCCGCGCCGTGAATGAAACCGGGTATGGGCGGCGGTCGACGGGGCAATGGCGCCGTGGATTGTCACCCGGCACCCTCTGCTGCGACGGGATTGATTCGACAATGTATTGACCTTTAGTTTGGTCAGGCGCTTGATCCTGCTCCGGATGTTCCGCGGGAAGTCGAGGGAGCGAAGAATGATGCGATCTTTGATGTTCGTCCTTGGCGCGGCCGTGATCCTCCCTGCACACGCCCAGCTGACGGCGCCGGTGAAGAATGGCGAGACGACCATCACCGTCACGGGCACCCGGAACCGCGAAGCGAAAGTGGAGATGAGCAAGTGGCGCATGGCGGAGACGCCGCACGTCGTCGTGTTCAGCCAGGACGACGAGGAGGAATTGCGGAATACCGCCCATAATCTCGAGAAGCTTCACTTCGTGCTCTCGGCCTTGTTTGGGCGGGTGGACGCGCCCGACGAGACGATCAAGATCGCCGTCACGATGATCGGGCATGCCGGGGAGTTCGAGCAGTTACGGCTCACGGACTTGCGCTGGCAATACGGGCCGTTTCCGAAGAAGTTCGCGAAGACCATCTACTACGATCCTCGCGAAGAAGGGTCGGTGCTCGCAACGACCAAGGACGGCGTGAATCTGGTCCTCAGTCCTTCGCTCGGCCGTCCGACGAACCGCAATTGCGATGGGGCCGGCGGCGATGAGCCGTTGGTGAGCTCGAGCTTCAGGCCCTCGCTTGATCGCAATGGAAATGAGCAATGGGGCGGCATGCTCTCCCAGCTTCCCCTGAACGAGCTTGTCTTCTGCCAGTCCGCCGAATCCCGCCTCTATGCCGGGTTCGCCCAGAACTACCTGATGACCTATTACCCGGCCGCGTATCCGCGCTGGTTCCTGCAGGGTTTCGGCGAGCTGTTCGCGACGATGAAAGCCGGCGACGACTTCGTGGAATACGGCCAACTTCCAAGCGGCTTCTTCCAGGTCATGGACCATTACGGCGGTTATCCGGTTACCGACGTTCTCAACGGCCGCTATCTTTCCGGGAAGGGACGGTACTGGACACCCTTTCACGCATGGCGGTTGGTCCACCTGCTGTATTTCTCGGAAGAGTGGAAGCCGCGGATGCACACCTATCTGAACGCCTTGGCGCGCGGCGCCGATCTGCAAAGCGCCGCGAGTGCCTTCGGCGACCCGGCCCAGCTCCAGAAGGCCGTGACCGCTTACCGGGGACGCAAGCTGGAGTTCGAGCGGATGAACTTTCCGGCCGAGCGCGCGCCGGAACCGACCGTCCGCCGGATGACCCGGGCGGAGGCGGGTCTGATCCGCGGACGGCTCGAACTGGGCGCGCGGATCGAATTGCCCGCGGAAGATAGTCCGGAGCATTCGGCAGTGCTCGAGCGTCGCTCGGACTGGCTCGCCCGCCTGCGCGAGAATGCACGGCAGTTCCCCAACCTGATCGAAAACCAGCTGCTATTGGCCGAGGCCGAGTGCCGGTCCGGCAATCCGGACGAGTGTCTCGCGGCCGCCGATCGGGCGATTGCACAGTCGCGAAGGGATACCACGGCGCTGGTGTGGGCGGGCACGGCACTGGCGCAGCAAGCCGCGCGCGCGCCGGTTTCCGAACGGCCGCGCCGACTCAAGGAAGCGAGGAAATACATCTCGCGAGCCAACCGGCTGGACAAGGACGGCATCCTTCCACTCATCGCTTACTACAACAGCTTTGCAGTTGCCGGCGAGCAAGCCACGGACATTGCCGTCGAGGGCATGGCCAAGGTCGTTTTCTCTTCGCCCGCCGCGCCCACTCCCCGATTGAAGCTCGGTGAGGAATTCATCAAGCGCGAACGCGACGATGCCGCGCGCACCACGCTCCTGCCGGTCGCCAATGGCGCCTTCGAAACGCCCGAACAGCCGGCCGCCGCCGCCTTGCTGGCAAGCGCGAAGGCTGAGCCCGGGAGTTAGCGCTCGCGGCCGCTTCCGTCCGGCCGTCGGTGATTGGCCGGAAGGGGACCTTGCTGCTCGCGTCGTCGCAATAGCAACGCGGCCAGGTACGTGAGCGCGGCGCCGACCGTGCCGAACCACAGCGGGGGCTGCCAGCTCCCGATCGGTACATAACCCATCACCTGTACCGCCAGCGCTGAGAGCGCGAGTTGCGCGAATCCGAAGATGCTCGCGGCAACGCCCGCGTAGTTCTGGGCGAGCCCCATTCCGCGCGCGAAGACGTTCGGCAACGACAGGCCCTGCCCATAACTGAACATCATCATCGGCGCGAACACCGCCAGCGGATGATCGTAGCCCAGCAGCACCGCGCTCAAGGCGATGCCGGCGCCGGCGAATTGCAGGAAGAGACCGGTCATCATCTGGCGCTGGACGTCATGACCGGGTCCCGATCGCGAGACGTGCAGGTTGCCGAGAAAGTATCCAACCGCGACGAACAGGTAATACAGGCCGAAGAGGTCGGCCTCCAGGCCCATCACGCCCACCATCACGTGAGGCGCGAGCGAAGCGAACACGAAGAAAAGGGAGTAGAGCACCGCGGACTCCAGCACGTATCCGAGGAATACGCGTTTGCCGATCACGGCCCGCGACTCGCGCCACAACGCCGCGAAGCTGTGTGCGTTGGCATTCGCCCCGCGCGTTTCGGGAAGCCACGCATGGCAGGCGAATGCCATCACGAAGGCCGCGCCGGCCAGGATCAGGAAGCCGGCATGCCAGTCGAACAACCGCGTGAGCAGTCCACCCGCGTAGGGCGAGAGGCTCGTTCCGAGCACCAGCGCCATCGTGAGGATCGCGTACATGCGCGCGAGCTCGCGCCCCTCGAACAGGTCGCCGACGGTGGCGCGCGAAACGGTGATGCCGGCGCCGCCAGCCGCGCCCTGCAGGATGCGCGCGATCACGAACAGCGTCATTGTCGGCGCGAAATAACATAGCAGCGCCGCGAAACCGGCGAGCGCCACACCGACGACGAGTACGGGCCGGCGGCCGAACCGGTCCGCGAGCGGGCCTGACAGCAGCACGCCGAAGGCGAACGAGAACATGTACGCCGTCATCGTGAGCTGCGCGGTGCCGGCGTCGACGCCGAAATGCTCGCCGATCCTCGGCAGCGCCGGCAGGAACAGGAAATTGCCGATCGAGCCGATCGCGCTGCACGCCGCGAGCAGTGGAATGAGATGCCGGGCGCGCATCGATGTCAGGCGCGGATCTTCAGATCCCGCCGACGCAGACGTACTTGAGTTCGGTGAACTCCAGGATGCCGTACTTCGAGCCCTCGCGGCCGATACCGCTCTCCTTCATGCCGCCGAATGGCGCGACCTCCGTCGAGATGAGCCCGGTGTTCAGGCCGACGATGCCGTATTCGAGCGCCTCGGTGACGCGCCAGGAGCGCGCGAGGTCGCGGGTATATAGATAGGCGGCGAGTCCGAACTCCGTGTCGTTCGCCAGGCGGATCGCTTCCTCGTCGGACGCGGCGCGGAACAGCGGGGCGACCGGGCCGAAGGTCTCCTCGCGCGCGAGCAACATGTCGCTGGAGACGTTGGTCAGTACCGTGGGCTCGTAGAACGTACCGCCGAGCGCGTGGCGCTTACCGCCCGCGGTGACGTTTGCCCCCTTCGCCTTCGCGTCCGCGACGTGTTCCTCGACTTTCGCGATCGCCTTGTCGTCGATCAGCGGCCCCTGGTCGGTTTCGCCCTCGAGTCCGTTGCCGACGCGCAGCTTCTTCACGGCGTCGACCAGCTTCTGCGCGAACGCGTCGTAGACCTTCGTGTGCACGATGAAACGGTTCGCGCACACGCAGGTCTGGCCCGTGTTGCGGTACTTGCTCTGGATCGCGCCCGCGACGGCTGCATCGAGATCGGCGTCGTCGAGCACGATAAACGGCGCATTGCCGCCGAGCTCGAGGCCCACCTTCTTCACGGTGCCCGCGCACTGCTTCATGAGTAGTTTGCCCACCGCCGTCGAACCGGTGAACGTGAGCTTGCGCACCAGCGGGCTGCCGGTGAACTCGCCCCCGATCGCGGCCGCGTCGCCGGTGATCACGTTGATCACACCCGCGGGAATGCCCGCGTCGAGCGCGAGCTTGGCCATCGCCAGCGCGGAGTAGGGCGTCTGCATCGCCGGCTTGCACACGAACGTGCAGCCCGCGGCGAGCGCGGGACCCGCCTTGCGCGTGATCATCGCCGCCGGGAAATTCCACGGCGTAATCGCCGCGACCACGCCGACCGGCTGACGCAGCACCATGATGCGTTTGTCGGACTGGTGCCCGGGAATGATGTCGCCGTAGACGCGTTTGCCTTCTTCGGCGAACCACTCGATGAACGATGCGGCATAAGCGATCTCGCCCTTCGACTCCGCCAGCGGCTTGCCCTGCTCGGCGGTCATGATGATGGCAAGGTCGTCCTGGTTCGCCATCATGAGTTCGAACCACTTGCGCAGCAGGCGCGCGCGTTCGCCCGCGGTCTTGCGGGCCCATTCGGGTTGCGCCCGGTGTGCCGCTTCGATCGCGCGCCGCGCCTCTGCGGCGCCCATGTCCGGAACGGTGCCGAGCTTCGCGCCATTGGCGGGATTGTTCACATCCGCGGCGGCGCCGCCGTCGGCGTCCTGCCATTTGCCGTCGATCAGGCACTGCTGCTTGAGCAGCGAAGGGTTCGCGAGCTTGATCATTTCTTCTCCATCTGCGCGACGAGGAATGCGAGCGTGCGCTCGCGCGCGAGCTTCGCGCTTGGCGCATCGTAGCTTGCGCGTTCGTCGCAGTTGAAACCGTGATCGGCGGGATACAGGTGGAAGGTGCCGTTCGGATCGGCGGCGCGGATCTTCTCGATGTCCGCCGCGCTGATGTACGGGTCCTTCTCGCCGAAGTGATACATCACCGGCCGGCGCGGCGACTTGTCGAGATGTTCGCGGATCTGCCCGCCGTAATAGGAAACCGCGCAGGTCATCGGCAGATTGCAGGCCGCGACGTAGGCCAGCGTTCCGCCCCAGCAGTAGCCGATGACGGCGACGCGGCCGGCGTGTTTGACCACGTTGATCGACGCGCCGAGATCGAGCAGGGTTTTCTCGATCGGAATCTGCACGCGATATCCGCGGCCTTCCTTCACCTCGGGTTCGGAGTAGCCGAGCTCGATGCCGCGGCGGATCCGGTCGAACAGGCAGGGCGCGATGGTCACGTAGCCGTCGGTGGCGAATCCATCAGCGACGCCGCGAATGTGGTGATTGACGCCGAAGATCTCCTGCGCGATGACCACCGCACCGCGTGGCGGGCCCTTGGGCGCGGTGAGCCAGGCGTTGAACTCGTGGCCGTCCCGGGCCATCAGCGTCGTGTATTCACCCATGGGTATACCTCCATGCCATTTTGCCACCGGTCGACCACCCCGCGCGTCCTTCGAAGGTAGTATCGACGCCGGACTTTTGTAGGGAGATGCCGATGCACCACGAATCGAGATTGTTTGCGCGCGCGTTTGCGTTCTCGCCCGCGATTCGGAACAGGTAGGTCTCCCAGATGGTCACGCGTCGCAACGCAATCAAGGGCGGCATCGCGATTGGAGCCGTCGCCGCATCGGGATTGCGCTCGCAGGCCCACGCGCTGTCGTTCAAGCCCGACGAGTCGAAGCGTCTGTGGTATCGCCAGCCTGCCGAAGCGTGGACCGAGGCGTTGCCGCTCGGTAACGGGCGGCTGGGCGCCATGATCTTCGGCGGCGTGGCGCGTGAGCGCCTGCAGCTCAATGAAGACACGCTGTATGCCGGCGGGCCTTACGATCCCTCGCGTCCCGAGGCGCTCGAGGCGTTGCCGCGCGTGCGTGAGCTGATCGCCGCCGGGAAGTATTCCGAGGCGCAGAAGCTGGCGCAGGAAAAGATGATGGCGCGGCCGCTCGCCATGCCGTCCTACCAGACGGTCGGCGATCTCATGCTGAGCTTCGGCCCGTCGTCGTTCGCCGAGGATTATCGTCGCGCGCTCGACCTGGGGCAGGCGCTGTCGACGGTGGAATTCCGGCGTGACGGAGCGCTGTACCGTCGCGAAGCCTTCGCCTCGCTGCCCGACCAGGTGATCGTCCACCGGATCGAAGCGGACAAGCCGGGCCGGGTCGGCTTCCGCGCGGAATTCGAAACACCGATGCCCGCCATGGTGCACATCGAAGGCGATGATCTCGTACTGCGGGGGACCAATACCTCGCAGCAAGGACTCCCCGCGGCGCTGCGTTTCGAGGCGCGCGTGCGCGTGCTCGCGCAGAACGGCACGGTGAAGGCGCAGGATCGCGGCATCGTGGTCGACGGCGCCGACTCGGCCATCGTCCTGATCGCGATCGCCACCAGCTTCCGCCGCTTCGACGATGTGAGCGGGGATCCGGCGAGTACGCGCGCGCAGATCGAAGCGGCCGCGCGCAAGACCTACGCCGAGCTGCGCGATGCGCATGTCAGCGACCATCAGCGGCTGTTCGGTCGCGTGCATCTCGACCTGGGTACGACAGAAGCGGCGAGTCGGCCCACCGACGTGCGTATCCGCATGTCGCAGGTCTCCAACGATCCGCAGCTCGCCACGCTGTACTTCAACTACGCGCGTTACCTGCTGATCGCATGCTCGCGTCCGGGCACGCAGCCGGCGAACCTGCAGGGGCTGTGGAACGACAAACTCTCCGCGCCCTGGGGCTCGAAGTACACGATCAACATCAACACCGAGATGAACTACTGGCCGGCGGAGCCCACGAATCTCGCCGAATGCGTGCAGCCGCTGGTGGCGCTGGTGAAGGATCTCGCGATCACCGGCGCGCGCACCGCGCGGGTCAACTACGGCGCGCGTGGCTGGGTGGCGCATCACAACACCGAGCTGTGGCGCGGAACGGCGCCGATCGACGGCGCCAAGTGGGGCATGTGGCCGACGGGCGGCGCGTGGCTGTGCAAGCACCTGTGGGATCACTACGACTACGGCCGCGATGCCGCCTATCTACGTGACATCTATCCCGTGATGAAAGGCGCGGCGCAGTTCTTCCTCGACACGCTGGTCCCGGACCCGTCCGGCCAGTATCTCGTGACGAGTCCTTCGATCTCGCCCGAAAACGATCATCCGCACGGAGGTTCGATCTGCGCGGGTCCCGCGATGGACAGCCAGATCCTGCGCGACCTGTTCGCGCACTGCATCGAGGCCGCGCGGATTCTCAGGCTGGATGCGGATTTCCGGGCGGCCTGCGGCGCCGCGCGCGCCAAACTGCCGCCGGATCGCATCGGCAAGGCAGGGCAGTTGCAGGAATGGATGGAAGACTGGGACATGGAGGCGCCCGAGCCCGATCATCGCCACGTCTCGCATCTGTACGGCCTGTTCCCCAGCGAGCAGATCAACGTGCGGCGCACGCCGGCGCTCGCGGCCGCGGCGAAGAAGTCGCTCGAATTGCGCGGCGACCTGTCCACCGGCTGGGCCATCGCGTGGCGCATCAATCTCTGGGCGCGGTTGCGGGACGCCGAACACACGCACGGCGTGATCAAACTACTGCTCGATCCGTCGCGCACCTATCCGAACATGTTCGACGCGCACCCGCCGTTCCAGATCGACGGCAACTTCGGCGGCGCGAACGGCATCCTCGAGATGCTGCTGCAATGCGTCGATGGCGAGATCGAACTGCTGCCCGCGCTGCCGCGCGCCTGGCCCACGGGCTCGGTGCGGGGCGTGCGCGCCCGCGGCGGTTTCGAGCTCGACATCGAATGGCGCGACGGAACACTGCAGTCCGCGCGCGTGCGCGGCAGGCCGGGAGGTGAGGCGCGGCTGCGTCATGGCGATGCGCTGCGCGTGGTGCGCGTGGGCAAGGGCCGCGAGGTCGTCCTCGGCGCCGGGGAGTTCGCGAAGACGCGCTGATGGCAACCGATCATCCCGTCACGATGGCGGTGCGCGTGCTGCGGCAACACGGCGTCGAGTTCACGCCGCATCTGTACGCCTGGGAAGCCCATGGAGGAACCAGCGCGTCGGCGCGACACCTCGGGGTGGACGAACACGTCGTGGTGAAGACGCTGATCTTCGAGGACGATGCGAAGAAACCCTTGTGCATCCTGATGCACGGCGATCGCGAGGTTTCGGCGAAGAATCTCGCGCGCCAGACGGGGCGGCGCAGCGTCGGGCCCTGTCAGCCGGCGGTCGCCGACAAACATTCCGGCTACCAGGTGGGCGGCACTTCGCCGTTCGGCCTCAAGCGCGCCATGCCGGTCTACTGCGAGAAGTCGATCGTCGAGCTGCCGCGCATCTACATCAACGGCGGCGCGCGCGGCTTTCTCGTCGGGATCGATCCGCGGGAGCTGGTGCGCGTGCTCAAGCCAGTGCTGGTGGAAGTGGCGACGACCTGATCGCCCGCGCTAACTACCCTGCGCGGACCACGTGGTTGTCGAGCGCGCCGAAGATGCTGCGGCCCTCGGTGTCGAACATCTCGATGGAGACCCGGTCGCCGAACCTGAGGAAGGGTGTGCGCGGGGCGCCGTGTTCGAGCTGCTCCAGCGTGCGTTTCTCCGCGAGGCAGCTCGAGCCGCGCGAGCGGTCGTAGTTGGACACCGTGCCGGATCCCACGATCGTGCCCGCGCCCAGGCGGCGGGTCTTCGTCACGTGGGCGATGAGCTGCGCGAAGCTGAAGGTCATGTCGGAGCCGGCATCCGGCCGGCCGAACTCGACGTCGTTGATGCGGCTGAACAGCGGCAGATGGACCTTGCTCTCGCGCCAGGCCGATCCGAGCTCGTCGGGCGTGACCACCACGGGCGAAAACGCTGTCGCCGGCTTGGACTGGTAGAAGCCGAAGCCCTTGGCGAGCTCGCCGGGGATCAGGTTACGCAGCGACCAGTCGTTCACCAGCGCCAGTAGTTTGATGTGTCCGGCCGCCGCGGCGGCGTCCGTGCCCATCGGCACGTCGTCGGTGATCACCGCGACCTCGGCTTCGAGATCGATGCCCCAGTCCTCCGAGCCGAATGCCGCGTCGTCGCGCGCGCCGAGCAGATCGTCGGAACCGCCCTGGTACACCAGCGGGTCGATCCAGAACGAGGCTGGCATTTCCGCGCCGCGCGCCTTGCGAACCAGCTCCACGTGATTCACGTAGGCGCTGCCGTCCACCCACTGGTACGCGCGCGGCAGCGGGGCGGCGCATTGCGCCGGATCGAAGGGCATGACGTCGACCTGGTGCTGCCCATGCTCGAGGGCCGCGGCGCGTTCGGCCAGGCGGGGCGCGATTTCGGCCCAATCGTCGAGCGCCGCCTGCAGGGTCGGCGCGATGCCGGGAACGAGCTGGCAACGCGTGAGGTCGCGGCTGACGAGTGCCAGGCGGCCATCGCGGCCGCCGCGCTTCAGCGTGGCCAGCTTCATTTCGCGGTCTTCCAGCTGTCGACGTATCCCGGCCATTCGATCGCGGCGGCGGGCGGCGCGATCTCGAGCGCGTCGCGCGTGTCGATCATCACGGCGTATTCATCGGTGGTGGGTTTCGACTGCGTGAACACGTTCTTGAGCGCCTTCGGATGCGGGCCGTGCGTGAAGCCGCCCGGATGCAGCGTGATCATGCCGGGATGGATGTTGTCGCGGCTGAAGAAATTGCCGGCGTGATAGAAGATGACTTCGTCGTAGTCGTCGTTGTTGTGGAAGAACGGCACCTTCATCGCGCCCGGGTCGGACTCGAACGGGCGCGGCACGAAGCTGCAGACGACGAAGCGGTCCGCCAGGAACGTGGTGTGCGCGGACGGCGGGAGGTGGTAGCGATGGCTCATGAGCGGGCGCAGGTCGCGCATGTTGATGCGCGCCACGGACAGGTCCCCGTGCCAGCCCACCGCGTCGAGCGGGTTGAATGGATAGGTGACGGTAGATAGCGCGCCGCGCCGCTTGATCTCGACGCGCCATTCCTGCTCGCCCTGTTGCGCGCGGAAGTCCTCGTCGATGCGCGGTGTGTCGAGCATCGCGGCATCGAAGATCGCGTGCGGCCCGACCAGGCCCTTGTCGGGCAGCCGGTAGGAGTTGTTGGTCGCCTCGATCAGCAGTGCGCGCAGCGGCTGCGTGCAGGTCACGCGCCACATCGTGCCGCGCGGAATCAGGATGTAGTCGCCCGCCTCGAACGGCAGATGGCCGTAATCGCAGAACAACGCGCCCGCGCCGGAATGCACGAACAGCAGATCGTCACCGTCCGCATTGCGTGCGAGGGCAGGCATGTCGGAGTCGAGCTGCCAGAAGCGCACGCGCACCGATGCATTGAACAGCAGCTCGGCCGCGTTCCACGGCGAGTGCGCGTCAGCGGCAGGCAGTTTCGTGCAGTCGAAGGCGTGCGGCCGCAGCGGTCCTGCGAAGTCGGTCCAGCCCGTCGGCGGATTGCGGTGATAGATGTGCGCGGCCGGACCGAAGAACCCTTCCTTGCTGATCTCGCGCTCGTAGGTCCCGGCGGGCAGGTCCGCATGCGCCTGGCGCGACGCCTGTCCCTCGACCTTCGGAAAGTGGACGTAACGCTTCATTTCGGCCTCCACCCCGATTTTGGTTTCATTTGAAACCAATGGGAAGGGCCGGTCGGTGCCGGGTGAGAAATCGCTGAGTTAGCGGCGCAAGCGCGAGAAACCCCCGTCAGCCGCTAACTCAGCGATTTCTCACCCGGCACCGACTAAGCCTTCTCGAGGATGGCGGTGACGCCCATGCCGCCGGCGGTGCAGATGGAAATGAGGCCGCGCCGGGCGGTGGCGGATTCCGACAAGAGCTTGGCGAGTTGCGCGACGATGCGGGTGCCGGTGGCGGCGAACGGGTGGCCGATCGCGACGCTCGAGCCGTTCACGTTGAGTTTCGAGCGATCGATGCTGCCCAGCGGCCGGTCGAGGCCCAGCCGGTCGCGGCAGTAGTCAGGCGACTCCCACGCCTTCAGCGTGCACAGCACCTGCGCGGCGAACGCCTCGTGGATCTCGTAGAAATCGAAGTCCTGCAACGTGAGGTTCGCATCCTGCAGCATCGCGGGCACGGCGTACGCCGGCGCCATGAGCAACCCTTCATGGCCGCCCACGTAGTCGACCGCCCACTGCTTGCTGAAGGAGAACCACGCGAGGATCGGCAGGTTGCGCTTGCGCGCCCAGTCTTCGCTCGCCAGCAACACCGCCGACGCGCCATCGGTCAGCGGCGTCGAGTTGCCGGCCGTGAGCGTGCCCTGGCCGCTGCGCCGGTCGAAGGCGGGCTTGAGCAGCGCGAGTTTCTCGACCGTGCTGTCGGCGCGCACGTTGTTGTCGATCTTGAGCCCCTGGTACTCGGACACCACCAGGTCGCTGTACCAGCCGCTCGCCCACGCCTTGCCCGCATTCACGTGGCTGAGATTCGCGAGCGCGTCCTGATCCGCACGCGAGATTCTCCAGGTCTTCGCCATCTGCTCGCAGTGCTCGCCCATCGAAAGTCCCGTGCGCGGCTCGAGCACGCCGGGCATCACGGGTTTGAAATGTTTCGGCCGCAGCCCGAGGAACGGCTTGATCCTTTGCCCCAGCGTCTTGCCGCGATAGGCGCGCAGCAACAGCTGTTGATAGGACCGCGGATACACGATGGGCGGGTCGCTCACGGTATCGAAACCGCCCGCGATGCCCGCGTCCATCTGCCCGAGCGCGATCTTCATCGCGATCGAGATCGCCGCGTCGAGGCCAGTGCCGCAGGCGCGCTGCATGTCGATGCCGGGCGTCGCCGGATCGAGGCCAGACGACAACACGCACTCGCGCACCAGGTTGAAATCCTTCGAATGCTTGAGCACCGCGCCGCCGGTCACGTCGCCGAGCCGCTCGCCCGCGATGCGGTACTTCGCGACCAGCGCCTGCAGCACCGTCGCGAACATGTCCTGGTTGCCCACGCGCGCATACGCACCGTGGCCGCGCGCGAAAGGAATTCTCATTCCGCCGACGACGGCGACGCGACGGACGTTGGATCCAACCAGCATGGGGCACTCCGGCGAAGAAAGCGCCGATTAGGATGCCATGCCCCAGCTCAAAAAAAATGCCCGTGGCACGGCGGGGGCCGTGACACGGGCAAAGTTCGGACCGCGGGGGTACCCGCGTCGGAGAAGTCTCTTTGTCTTACTCGGCCGGGCACGCTCCCGGCAGCATTCCCTGGCTCATGTGCGCGGGCACGGCCTGCTTGGCGACGACCAGCACCTGGTTCTTGCCTTGCTGGCCCTTTGGCACCTCACCGGGGGCCCAGCGCGTCTGCTTGCACAGGCGGACCTTCTGGGGAATGGTGATCGTGACTTGCGCGTCCTTGCTCGGACGGTTTCCGTCACCCGCGAACACCGTGAGCGTGTACTCGGAGGTGTTCTTGAAATCGATGTCCTGCCAGCGGTCGAAGGAGATCGTTCCCGTGTCTGGATCGATGGCGAACAGGTGCGCGCCACTGCCACCCTTGATCTGCCAGCTGCCGACCGTGTCGCCCTCGTCCGGATCCGAGGCCTGGACCGTGCCGATCGCACCACCCGCGCCCGCGTCGATCGCGAACGACTGGCCCGGTTCGATCACCGGCCGATTGTCGTTCAGGAAGCGCGAGGCGAACTGCATGAAGGACGGCCAGTTCGGAGCCGACACGTGGCCTTCGATCTGCCGGCGCCAGCCCACGGTGCCGTCGATGAACGCGACGTTGAACGGCGGCGTCCCACCGATCGACTCGTGGATGCCGGAGGTGAACACCGTGCCTTCCGGAATGATCTGTCCCTTCCAGCCGAGCAGGTTCCAGACCGGCGAGGCGAGCTGGCCGGAGAGGAACGTGCCACGCGGATCCGCCCACGCGTTACCGAAGCCCGGAGGCGTGTCGGTGCCGTTGGTCACGAAGATCGCACGCGGCGCGATCAGCGCCGTGGTGTGCTGGGCATCGACGTCGAGCAGCTGAACCTTGCGCGGAATGTAGCCGCCCTCATGCAGCGGTCCGCCGTAGTTCATGATGTAGCCGTTGACCCAGTGGTACTCGCTCGAGGAGCTCGCGACGTTCTCGAGCGCCTGGCCGTAGTGGCGGCGCATGACCGCGGTGCCCATCGCACCGGAGTCGCTGGGCCATGCCACGGCGACACGATCGTCGTACGCGGCGGTCACGAGCGTGGCCTTGCCGTAACGCGAGTGTCCCTGCACGCCGACGCGATCCGCGTCGAAGTCCGCATCGGTCTCGAAGTAGTCGATGAGGCGGCTGACGCCCCAGCCCCAGGCCACGAGCGCGCCCGGGTCTTCCGGCTTGCGCCATTCACCCCGGTTCATCAGGCCGATGATGTAGCTCGACAACGCGCCGCTGTTGCCGTTGTCGGGCTGTACCTGCGTGGGCGTGTAGCTGCACGTGCCGATGTCGTAGGGCGCGGTGAACTGGAAGCGCGCCGTGCCTTCGCCGTAGGTGACGACGACCGGATAACGCTTGCCGGTCGTGGCCGGGATGCGGCACTGCGCCGTGATGCGCGGCGTGTGGCGCAGCTCCGGATAGCTGGACGTGTCCACCGTGCCGGTGATCGTCTTCTGGCGGTACGGATAGCTCACGCCGGCCACCACCTGCGTGCCGGTCGTTTCGGCGCTCACGACCCAGTTGATGGGCCAGGCGTTGGGAATAGGCTTGCCGTAGAGCTGCTTCTGCACGAGCCCGGCGATTTCCGGCCGGCGCAGCATCCACCAGTCCTCGGGCTTTTCGACCCGCAGGTTCTGGTTCTTGAGCTGGAAGATGTCGAGGTCGGGGTAACGCGGCGTCGAGAACGGGCCATAGTCGCCCACGCCCGACATTGCGCCACCGGCGAGGCCCTGGTCGCTGTCATAGGTGTGCCAGAGGCCGAAGTTCGTGCGCACGATCGTGTGGCCCACTGCATCGGTCCAGTTGCCTTCCGGATTCGCGGCATTGGTCGGCCAGGCATTCACCGGACGGTTCGGATCCTCCAGTCGTGGCGGCATCAGCGGGTAGGAAAGTCCCTGGATGCACATCATGCGGTCGCGGTCCTGCGCGCCCGTGACGGTGTTGTTAGGGAACTCCGGCTGCACGTCGCACACCTGGGCCTGCGCCCCGATGGCGTACAGGCACGCCGCGGCCGCGGTGGCCGATTTCAGAACTGCTCGAGATTTCGTACGGATCATTGCTCCCCCTTCTTGAAGCCATGAAAAATTACGAGTTGAAAGACGCGTCTTCCGGATTTGTTCGTGACGAGGTCTCCGGATGGACGGACGTCTGCATCAGGACTGACGTCGCCCCCTGCGAAATCCGTCACGTGGATTGCCGCAATCGTTCCGCGGCGCGGCGCGGCGCGGGACCGGGGAAACCCGGGCAACCCCGAAGCCCGGCTTGCTACCATCGCGTCATGAACAAATTCGGCATCCTCATCGCGTCCGTCCTGCTGGGCGGGTGCGCCGCAACGATGGAACCACAGACACCGGTGACATCCGCGACACCCGACTCCGCGCTCGCCGCGCTCGTCGACGAATACTTCGAGAAGCAGCTCGAGCTGTCGCCGATGACCGCGACCGCCATCGGCGATTCGCGCTACGACGATCGACTCGATGAAACGACCAACGCAGGCTTCCGCGAGCGCGCCGGCGCCATCGAGCGCGACTTTCTCGCACGCGCACGGCTCATCGACGCGGCGCGCCTGTCGCCCTCGTCGCGCGTCACGTGGGACATCTTCGTCGGCGAGCGCGAGATCGCGATCGAGGGACTCAAGTTTCCCGAAGAACTTTTGCCGCTGAACCAGATGAGCGGCATGCCGATGGACCTGGCGGTGTACGGCTCGGGTTCGGGTCCACAGCCGTTCACGACCGCGAAGGACTACGACCGTTTCCTCGCGCGCGTGCGCCAGTTCCCGCGTTGGGCGGACGGCGCGATCGAACGTATGCGCGAGGGCATGGCGCGCGGCGTCACGCTGCCGCGGCCGGCGGTCGTCAAGGTCGTGCCGCAATTGCGCGAGATCGTCACGCCGAAAGTCGAGGACAGCATCTTCTGGACGCCGGTCGCCAACCTGCCGAAGGACATTCCCGCGCCCGAGCGCGAGCGCATCACGGCGGCGTATCGCACGGCGCTCGCATCCGAGGTGCTGCCGGCGTATACGCGGCTGGCGGACTTCATCGAGCGCGACTATCTACCCGCGGCGCGCACCACCGTCGGGTGGTCCGCGCTGCCGGACGGGCCGAACTGGTACCGCTGGCGCATACGGCAGTCGACCACGATGGATCTGCCGCCGGATCGCATTCACGAGATCGGACTTGCCGAGGTCGCGCGCATCCGCGGCGAGATGATCGCGGTCAAGGAGCAGGTGGGATTCAAGGGCGACCTCGATGCTTTCTTCACGCATCTCGAACAGGATCCGCAGTTCTATTTCAAGGACGAGGCGGAATTGCTGGGCGCGTACCGGGACGTGAAGCGCCACATCGATTCTCTGCTGCCGAAGTTGTTCGTCGATTTTCCGAAGGCGGACTACGAGATCCGGCCCGTCGAGCCGTTCCGCGCGCAGTCGGCGGCGGGCGCCTCGTACCAGGCGCCATCGGCGGATGGCACGCGGCCCGGCATCTTCTACATCAATACCTTCAACCTGAAGGCGCAGCCGCGCTTCGGGCTCGAGACGTTGTCGCTGCACGAGGCGGCGCCGGGGCATCATTTCCAGATCGCGATCCAGCAGGAGCTCACGGGACTGCCGCGGTTCCGGCGCTTCAACGGATACACCTCGTATTCCGAAGGATGGGCGTTGTACGCGGAGTCCATCGGCAAGGAGCTCGGCGTGTTCACCGATCCGTACCAGTGGTACGGCCGGCTGTCGGATGAAATGCTGCGCGCGATGCGCCTCGTGGTCGACACGGGCCTGCACTCGAAGGAATGGACGCGCGAGCAATCCATCCAGTACATGCTCGACAACTCATCGCTCGCGGAGAGCGACGTGACGGCGGAGGTGGAGCGCTACATCGTGTGGCCGGGCCAGGCGCTCGGCTACAAGCTCGGCCAGTTGCACATCAGCGCGCTGCGCGCGAAGGCCGAGGCGCAGCTCGGCGACGCCTTCGACTTGCGCGAATTCCACAGCCAGGTGCTGCGCGACGGCGCCGTCCCCATGGACGTCCTCACCGCGAAGATCGATCGCTGGATCGAATCGAAACGCCCCGCCCGCGCCGTTGGTGCCGGGTGAGAAATCGCTGAGTTAGCGCCGCGGTCGCGGTGCACCCGTGAGTCATCGCCGCTAACTCAGCGATTTCTCACCCGGCACCTACCGGTACCCGTAGCCCATCGTCTCGATGTCGACGACGACGCCGCCTTCGAAGCGGATGCGGCGCATGAGTTTGTTAGGGCCGAGGTTGTAGATCCAGCTTTCGACGGGCACTTCGATGAAGTCCTCGCCGATGTAGTGCGGCCGGCCGCGATAGTCCCACACCACGGGCCGGCGGAACACGCTGCGTCCCGCGATGACGTCGGTGGGCTCGCCGCACTTGGCGGCCACTTCGTCGCGCGTGTCGCCCTCCGAGATGATCTTGCTCCCGCAACGCATTGCCGCGAAGGAGGGAGACGAGGCGATGAGCCCGAACGCGATGATCAAGGCGGCCCGTTTCATGAGCCGACCATAGACCCTCCGTCCTTAACCGACAATGAACGGCGTCGCGCTGCCCGAATCGTTAACATCGATGCGCGAACCTTTCCGACGACGGGCGGTACCAACGTCTACATGGGCACGGCGACTCGCAGGAAAACGGCGGCTTCGATCCTCTCGCTCGCCCTGGCTTGCGGCTGGGGCGCCCACGCGGGCGCCGCGGATTTCACGCTGACGCCGGCCGAAATGCAGCGGCTCGACAAGCGCGAGGTCGTCATCCGCGCCAGGCTCGACCATGGCAGTCAGCGCAAGGGCACGGTACGCGCCGCCATCCGCATCGATGCGCCACCGGACGTCGTCTTCGGAATGATGACGCGTTGCGCCGATGCCCTGCGCTACGTACCTCACCTCAAGGAGTGCCGAGTCCGAGACGCCGCGCCCGACAACAGCTGGCAGCTCGTCGATCACGAGATCGATTTCGGCTGGTACGCGCCGCGACTTCGCTGGGTGTTCCGCGTCGACTTCGAGGGACAGACCATCATGCGCTTCCGCCAGGTGACCGGCGATTTCAAGGCGAACGAGGGTATGTGGGAGCTCGAGCCCGACCCCACCGGCACACATACGTTGCTGCGTTACCGCGCCTACATCGACCCACCCGGGTTCGTGCCTAACTGGCTGGCGCGCTCGACCTTCAGGCGCGAGCTGCCGCAGATGCTGCAGGAACTGCGGCGCCTTTGTGAGGCCCAACAAGGTGCGTCCGCGCCGGCGGCGATCTCCCCCAACTGACCGATTGCGAAATACGCCGCCCTGACGGCAAGATGCCGGCCCCTCATGAGTGCCGCCATCGACCGTAGCTTCGAGCAAACCCTTGCGGCGCTGATCAACAGCGGCGAGCCCGAGATCATTCAAGGCGGGCGCAAGGGCGTGGAGAAGGAATCGCTACGCGTGACGCCGGACGGGCGCATTGCGCAGACGCCGCACCCGCGCGCGCTCGGCAGCGCGCTCACCAACGAGAACATCACCACGGATTATTCCGAGGCCCTGATCGAACTCGTTTCTCCCACCTTCCGCACGAGCTGGGAGCTGCTCCAATACCTGCTCGACCTGCACCAGTTCGTCTACCAGCATCTGGGTGATGAGCTGCTGTGGGCGACGTCGATGCCTTCGATCATCGACGGTGACGCCAACATCCCGATCGCGCAATACGGAAAGTCGAACGTCGGCCGCATGAAGACCGTGTATCGCAACGGTCTCGGCGTCCGCTACGGGCGCATGATGCAGGCGATCTCGGGCGTGCACTACAACTACTCGTTCCCCGAGCGGATGTGGCCGGCCTACGCCGAGCTCGTGCGCTCGCGCGAATCCGGACAGGCGTTCATCTCGGACAGCTACTTCCACCTGTTGCGCAACTACCGGCGCCACGGCTGGATCGTGCTCTATCTGTTCGGCGTCTCACCGGTGGTTTGCAACTCATTCCTGCGCGGCCGCAGCGTCACGTTGCCGCGCCTGTCGCGCGACACCTCGTACGAACCGTACGCCACGTCGCTGCGCATGAGCGACATCGGCTATCGCAACCGCAACCAGGCCGGTCTATCCGTGTCGGTCAACAGCCTCGAGGAGTACGTGCGCGATCTCGGCCGCGCGGTCAGCACGCTGCACCCGCCGTACGAGAAGTTAGGAGTGAACGTCGACGGAGAATGGCGCCAGCTCAACGCCAACATCCTGCAGATCGAAAACGAGTACTACAGCTTCATCCGCCCCAAGCGCGTCGCGCGCTCGGGCGAGCGCCCGACCAAGGCGCTGATGCGCGCCGGCGTGGAATACGTCGAAGTGCGCGCGCTCGACGTCAGCGCGTTCGATCCGGTCGGCGTGAACCAGAACAAGCTGCGATTCCTCGAAGTGTTCCTCGCGCTGTGCCTGATGAAGGAGTCGAAACCCATTGGTATCGGCGAACAGGAAGCGCTCGATCAGAATCATGTGACAGTCGCGCGGCGCGGCCGCGAGCCTGGTCTCACCCTTAAGCGCGATGGGCGTGATGTCTCCATGCGCGACTGGGCGCGTGAGCTCGTCGATTCGATGCAAGGTGTTGCGGAAATTCTGGATCGCGGCGATCCCGCGCGTCCTTACGCAGCGGCGCTCGCGGTTCAGGCCGCCAAGGTCGACGATGTAGCGCTCACACCGTCAGCGCGCATGCTCTCCGAGCTCGAATCGACCGGCGGGTCGTTCTTCGACCTCGCGTTGCGCATGTCACGCCTGCACAAGGAGTACTTCCTGGCGTTGTATCCGCCCAACGTCGAGCGGCAGGCGGAGTTCCGCAACGCGGCGGAGGAGTCGCTGGTGGCCCAGGCGAAGATCGAGGCAGCCGATAGACTCAGTTTTGAACAATATCTTTCGGAGTACACGACCGGCTGAAAAACTGTGACGCAGTTCGAAGTATTGACATATCCATAAATTCTTGTTCGGAAAGCGGATTTTTCACATTCGGCGTACTAGAATCCCTGGCCAGAAGACCTCGCATGGTCATTAAGTTTCAGGGACCGCTAATGAAAACCAAAAATCAGACCGAGCACGATCTGCTCGAGTTGGGAAAGACCTCGGCGGCTAACGAAGAATTTTCGCCGGACTCACGGGATGCGGGCGCCACGGGGCGCAACCGCGCCTGGAGTCCTTATGAAGTCTGGCGCACGCGCGTCAAACATCCCGCGCTGACGCCGGAGAAACCTCGGCCTCGCAGCTGAGAGACGGCTCGGGCCGCTCGACAGGGAAGCGCGGCAGTTGCGCCACGACTGCCGAACACATAAAAAGCGCAGAGGGGATTAGCGCGCGGGGTCGGTCTGATGGCGCAAGGGAAAAAGTCGTCGCCTAACACGTCGGAGACCGCGCGTCTGCTCGCGGAAGGTTTCCGTTTCCTGCGTTTTCCCGAACCACTCGAAAGTGATTTCCGCACGGAGCATCGCGCGCGGCTGCGGCCGTGGACGCGGCTCGCGATCATCGTGTCCGCGTGCACCGTGCTCGGCTTCGCGATCCTCGATCACTTCGTGCTCTCGACCGAGCACTCGCGCATCGCGAACATGGTGCGGTTCGGACTGCACGTGCCCGCGGTCATCATCATGCTGATCTGCACGTCGAAGCGCTTCTACGATCGCTGGTACGACATCGGCGTGGGCTTCGTCGCGCCGGTGTTCGGGATCGGGACCGTGATCATGGCGACGACCGCGCTGCCGCAGGAGGTGCCGTTGATCGGCGGTCGGCTGCTGCTGGCGTCGCTGTTCTTCTACTTCATGATCGGCCTGCGGTTCCGCGAGGCGCTGCGCGCGAATCTCATCGTCTTCGGCGCGCTCGTGCTCGCGCTGCTGCTCGGTAGTTTGCCCACGGCAACCGCGACGTACCTGACCTTCACGCTGTTCTGCGCGAACCTGATCGGCTGCGCTGGCTCGTACGCACTCGAGTACGCGAATCGCACCGCGTTCCTGGAGCATCGGCAGCTCACCGAGGTGGCGACCCACGAC
The DNA here is from genome assembly GCA_023457495.1 of Pseudomonadota bacterium. Taxonomy (GTDB): domain Bacteria; phylum Pseudomonadota; class Gammaproteobacteria; order Steroidobacterales; family Steroidobacteraceae; genus CADEED01. Next base: position 6,073 of record JAEWLQ010000017.1, on the reverse strand, counting down.
GGACTCACGATGCTGCTCAACCGCGCGGCGTTCGAGGACCAGATCCGGCGCGTGTGGCAGCAGGCGCAGCGCGATCGCCAGACCGTCGCGGTGATCATGATCGATCTCGACTGCTTCAAGGCGTACAACGACCGCTACGGCCACATCGCCGGCGACGAATGCCTGCGTCGCGTTTCCGTCGCGCTGCGCGACGCCGCGCGCCGCCGCCCGCTGGATTTCGTGGCGCGTTACGGCGGCGAGGAACTGGTCGCCGTGCTGTACGGCGCGGACAAGGCCTATGGCGAGAGCATCTCGCGCAGCCTGCTGACCGCCGTGCGCGAACTGCGCATTCCGCATGCGAATTCACAGGCCCAGCCGTACGTGACGGTGAGCGTCGGCGTCGTCTCGGTGGATGCGTACCGCATCGCCTCGCACGACGCCGCAGTGGAACTCGCCGACCAGGCGCTGTACGCCGCGAAACACCAGGGCCGCGACCGCTACGTCGTGGCCGAGCCCACCGCCCAGCGCGTGGATCCGGCCGACACCACCGTGCTGCCGCTCAAGGAAGCCGCTGGTAGCTAGGAGGTTGGTGCCGGGTGAGAAATCGCTGAGTTAGCGCCGGCCGTCGCGCGGATGCCGGGGTCGCCGAACGCTAACTCAGCGATTTCTCACCCGGCACCAACATCACCTACCGGTAGATCGCGACTTCGCGCCGGCCTTGCGAGGTCCGCGTTCCGCGGAACATCCCTTCGCTGTTGAAGTCCATGACGATCTCTCCCTTGGGATCGATCGCGATCACGCCGCCGTTTCCGCCGAGCGACTTCATGCGGCCGTTGAGTACGTTGTCCACGGCCTGCGCGAGCGGGATTTTCAGGTACTGGACCTGCGCGCAGATGTCGTGCGCGACCACGGTGCGGATGAAGTACTCGCCATGCCCGGTCGCGGACACGGCGCAACTTTCGTTGTTCGCGTAGGTGCCCGCGCCGATGATCGGTGAATCGCCGACCCGGCCCCAGCGTTTGCCCGTCATGCCGCCGGTCGAGGTGGCCGCGGCGATGTTCCCCGCGAGATCGAGCGCCACCGCGCCCACCGTGCCGAAAGCCTGCAGCTCGTTCTCGCGCACGCGTGCGCCCCGCAACATGCGCTCGAGCTGCTGCTGCCGGATCGGCGTGCGGAAATATTCATTCGGCACCAGCTCGACACCCTGCAGTCTCGCGAATTCCTCCGCGCCTTCGCCCACCAGCATGACGTGCGGCGACTTGTCCATTACCAGCCGCGCGAGCTCGATGGGATTCTTCACGTGCTTGAGCCCCGTCACCGCCCCGGCGGCCAATGTCCTGCCGTCCATCAGCGAGGCATCGAGTTGCGCCTCACCATTGCGATCCAGGACAGCGCCACGTCCCGCGTTGAACAACGGGTTGTCTTCCAGGACACGCACCGCCGCGATCGTCGCGTCGAGACTGCCACCATTGCGCGCGAGCACGGCGTAACCCGCATCGAGCGCCTCTTCGAGTCCGGCGAGATACGCCTTTTCCTGTGTCTCGCTCATGTCCTTGCGAGACAACGTGCCGGCGCCGCCGTGAATCGCGATCGCAAACATTTTTCCTCCGGAACGCTGACTACCCGACTCGTCGGCGCGCACGACGCAAGTGCAAGTGAGCGTTAACAGCACCGCAATGGAAACCGCGACCGCGCGCATCGGCCGCCATCGACTCGGGAAAGTTTGATTCGCCGCCATTTTTCCGGCTCCTGCGGCTATGCTGTCGCCGTCTCCCGATCATATTTAAAAGAACGCACTCATGCTGACCCGTATCCGCAGCCTGCTGGTCGCCAACCGCGGCGAAATCGCCATCCGCGTGATGCGCGCGGCCAACGAGCTGGGCATCCGCACCATCGCCATCTACTCGCAGGAAGACCGGTTCTCGCTGCATCGGACGAAAGCCGATGAGGCCTATCTTGTGGGCCGCGGCAAAGCGCCGGTTGACGCCTACCTCGACATCGAGGACATCCTGCGCATCGCGGTGGAAGCGAAAGCGGACGCGATCCATCCCGGCTACGGATTCCTGTCGGAGAACCCGGAGTTCGTCGAGGCCTGCAACCGCGAAGGCGTGATCTTCATCGGCCCGACGCCTGAAATCATGCGCGAGCTCGGCAACAAGGTGGCCGCGCGCAATCTCGCGACCAAGGCGAAGGTGCCAGTGATGCCGGCGACTCCGCCGCTGCCCGCCGACATCGAAACCTGCAAGAAGCAGGCGGCGGAAGTTGGCTATCCAGTGATGCTCAAGGCGAGCTGGGGCGGCGGCGGCCGCGGCATGCGCGTCATCGAGAACGACGCGCAGCTCTCCGAACTACTGCCGGTCGCGCGCCGGGAGGCGAAGGCGGGCTTCGGCAACGACGAGGTGTATCTCGAGAAGCTGGTGCGCAAGGCGCGCCACATCGAGGTACAGATCCTCGGCGACACACACGGCAACCTCGTGCATCTCTACGAGCGCGACTGCACCGTGCAGCGGCGGAACCAGAAGGTGGTCGAACGGGCCCCCGCGGCCTTCCTCACCGATGCGCAGCGCAACGAACTCTGCGGTTACGCGCTGCAGATCGGCAAGGCCGTCAACTATCGCAACGCGGGCACCGTCGAGTTCCTGCAGGACGCCGAGACCGGCAAGTTCTATTTCATCGAGGTGAACCCGCGCATCCAGGTCGAGCACACCGTGACCGAAGCCGTCACGGGCATCGATCTCGTGAAGGCGCAGATTCGCATCGCCGACGGCGCGAAGATCGGCGAAGACGCGAGCGGCGTGCCGCCGCAGAAGGACATCCACCTCACAGCGCATGCGCTGCAGTGCCGGGTCACGACCGAGGACCCCGAGAACAACTTCTCGCCCGACTACGGCAAGATCACCGCGTACCGCTCGCCCGCGGGCTTCGGCATCCGCCTCGACGCCGGCACCGCGTACGCCGGCGCGATCCTCACGCGCTCGTACGACTCGATGCTCGTGAAGGTGACGGCCTGGGCGCCGAACCCTATCGAAGCGATCGCGCGCATGCACCGCGCGTTGTGGGAATTCCGCATCCGCGGCGTCGCGACCAACCTGCGCTTCCTCGACCAGGTGATCACCCACCCGAAGTTCGCGCACGGCGACTACACGACCAAGTTCATCGACGAGACGCCCGAGCTCTTCAAGTGGGAGAAGAAGCGCGACCGCGCGACGCGTATCCTCTCGTTCATCGGCGACACAATCGTCAACGGCAATCCGGAAGTGAAGGGGCGCATCAAGCCGAAGCAGATGACGCTGGCGCGGCTGCCCAAGTTCAACGTGGCGAAGGCGCCGCCGCCGGGCACGAAGCAGAAGCTCGACGAACTCGGCGCCGAGGGGTTCGCGAAGTGGATGCTCGCGCAGGAACGCGTGCTCATCACCGACACCACGATGCGCGATGCGCACCAGTCGTTGCTCGCCACGCGCATGCGCTCGCCCGACATGGTCGCCATCGCGCCTTACTACGCGCACATGCTGCCGCAGCTCTTCTCGATGGAATGCTGGGGCGGCGCCACGTTCGACGTCGCCATGCGCTTCCTCAAGGAAGATCCGTGGTCGCGCCTCGAGCAGCTGCGCGCGGCCATGCCAAACCTGCTCCTGCAGATGCTGCTGCGCTCCGCCAACGCGGTGGGTTATACGAACTACCCGGACAACGTGGTGCGCGCCTTCGTGAAGCAGGCTGCCGTCTCCGGCATCGACGTGTTCCGCGTGTTCGATTCGCTCAACTGGGTCGACAACATGCGCGTCGCCATCGACGCGGTGCGCGAGACCGGCAAGCTCTGCGAAGCGGCCATCTGCTACTCGGGCAATCTCTCCTCGCCGAAGGAGACGAAGTACACGCTCGACTACTACCTCGAGATGGGCCGCAAGCTGAAGGATGCCGGCACGCACATCCTCGGCATCAAGGACATGGCGGGCCTGTGCCAGCCCAACGCGGCGTACACGCTCGTCAAGGCGCTCAAGGACGAACTCAAACTACCCGTGCACTTCCATACGCACGACACCTCCGGCATTGCGGCGGCGAGCGTGCTCGCGGCCGTGGCGGCGGGCTGCGATGCCGTCGATGGCGCCATCGACGCAATGAGCGGTTTCACGTCGCAGCCGAATCTCGGTTCGATCATCGAGGCGCTGCGTTACAGTCCGCGCGATCCCGGCATCGATCACGCCGCCGTGCGTTCGATCTCGATGTACTGGGAGCAGGTGCGCAAGAACTACCTCGCGTTCGAGAGTGACATGCGCGCCGGCGCGTCCGAGGTGTACGTGCATGCGATGCCCGGCGGGCAATACACGAATCTCAAGGAGCAGGCCCGTTCGGTCGGTCTCGACGATTCGCGCTGGCCCGAGGTTTCGCAGGCCTACGCCGACGTCAACGACATGTTCGGTAACATCGTGAAGGTCACGCCGTCGTCCAAGGTCGTCGGCGACCTGGCGATCATGATGGTGTCGTCCGGGCTCACCCGCGAGCAGGTGGAGGACCCGAACTACGAAGTCGCCTTCCCCGAGTCCGTCGTGCAGATGATGCGTGGTGACCTCGGCCGTCCCGAGGGCGGCTGGCCGGCGGGCATCCAGAAGAAGGTGCTCAAGGACCAGAAGCCGCTGGCGGACCGTCCCGGCGCGGCGCTCGCGCCGCTCGATCTCGCGGCCGAGCGCAAGCAGCTCGACGAGAAGTTAGGTCGTGCCGCGACGGATACCCAGTTCGCGTCGTACCTGATGTATCCGAAGGTGTTCCTCGACTACGCGCGCGACCGCGCCGCGTTCGGCGACTGCGCGATCCTGCCCACGCCCGTGTTCTTCTATGGCATGGAGCCCGGCGACGAGGTCAGCGTCGACATCGAGCGCGGCAAGACGCTGATCGTGCACTTCGTGGCCGTGTCAGAGGTGCGCGACGATGGCACGCGCCAGGTGTTCTTCGAGCTGAACGGCCAGCCGCGATCCATCGTAGTCGCGGATCGATCCCAGATCGCGAAGCGCCCGCCGCAGCGCAAGATGGAGGCGGGCAATCCCAAGCACGTCGGCGCGCCGATGCCGGGAACCGTGGCGACGGTGAAGGCGATGCTCGGCCAGAAGGTCGCGAAGGGCGACCTGCTGCTCACGATGGAAGCCATGAAGATGGAGACCAGCGTGCGAGCGGAGACCGATGGAACCGTCGCCGAGGTGCTCGCGAAGCCCGGCATGCAGGTGGACGCCAAGGACTTGTTGATCGTGCTCGGATGACCGTCCACGGCCGCCGCTCGATTTAGTCGTATCTCGTCGGGCGATACGAGCAATGATGCGCGGCGCGCGGAAACCTCGGCGCACACACCGGAGTATCCCGTGAGCAAGCTCGAATACAAGACCATATTGCTACCGTACAAGCCCTCTGTTTTCCAGTCCGATGACACCGAACTGAGCCAAGCCCTCAACAAGGAAGGCGAGGACCGGTGGCGCCTTGCGCAGATCGTGTTGCCTTCGACCATCTGGGGCCGTGCGAACGGAATGATGGCGATCCTGGAGCGCAGCAAGCTGTAAACATTCCGGTTCCGCGGCGGATTCCGCTGCCGGAACCCCATGTCCATGCGCAAAGCTGCGGCGAATGCGCAGAAATGCGCCTGAAAAACCCACTCGCCCGCTAACTAGCTGTGCGAATATTTTCCGTGTCGCAACACAGGGATCCCGGCGCTCGCCGACATGGGGTTAGTGAGCACCAACGATCCGGAGTAAGAAATGGAAACTTCTACTTTGAACGGAGCGAACGGAACGCTGGCACAGGGAATCGTGCCGCTGTCCATGAAAGAGATCGAGATGGTGGCGGGTGCGAAGGCGTCATCTCCGCCGCCGAAGTCCATCTGGGAGAGGATTCTCAACTGGATTGGAGGCGAAGGTCCGGCGCCGACGTCACCGCAGGCCATTCCGCAGCCCGATGCGAGCCTGCTTCAGGCGTGTCTGGCGGCCGGTGGAACCTTCACCTACGAATATTCCTCGGGCGGCGGCGCCGCGGTTCTGGCCATCGTCAGGGCCGACGGAGAGGGCACCACGATCCGCATTACCTGCACCCCTCCATAAGAGTCCAAGTGGCGGGG
>JAEWLQ010000016.1 GCA_023457495.1 Pseudomonadota bacterium | reverse complement strand
AGAACCTCACCGACTACGGCGCGTTCGTGGACCTCGGTGGCATCGACGGCCTGCTGCACATCACCGACATGGCGTGGAAGCGCGTCAAGCATCCGTCGGAAGTGGTCAAGGTCGGCGACGAGATCGATGTCCGCATCCTCAAGTTCGACCGCGAGCGTTCGCGCGTCTCGCTGGGCCTCAAGCAGCTCGGCGCGGATCCGTGGGAGAACATCGCCCGCCGTTACCCGCCCAACACGCGAGTGTTCGGCAAGGTCACGAACATCGCCGACTACGGCGCGTTCGTGGAGATCGAGGACGGCGTCGAAGGCCTGGTCCATGTGTCCGAAATGGACTGGACCAACAAGAACGTCAACCCGGCCAAGGTCGTGCACTCGGGCCAGGAAGTCGAAGTCATGGTGCTCGACGTGGATGAAGAGCGTCGTCGCATTTCGCTCGGCCTCAAGCAGTGCAATCAGAACCCGTGGAAGGAGTTCGCCGAGAACTACAACCGCGGCGACAAGGTGTCGGGCCAGATCAAGTCCATCACCGACTTCGGCGTGTTCATCGGCCTTGCCGGCAACATCGACGGTCTCGTGCACCTGTCGGACCTCTCGTGGGATGTCGCGGGCGAAGAAGCCGTGCGCAACTACCAGAAGGGCCAGCAGGTCGAGGCCATGGTGCTGTCGATCGACCCGGAGCGTGAGCGCATTTCGCTTGGCATCAAGCAGCTCGCGCAGGATCCGTTCAGCGAGTACATCGCGACGAATCCGAAGGGCACGATCGTCAAGGGAACGGTCAAGGAAGTCGACGCCCGCGGCGCGGTCATCGACCTCGGCAATGGCATCGAAGGTCAGCTGCGCGCCAGCGAGCTGGGTCGCGACCGCGTCGAAGACGCGCGCACCGTGCTCAAGGTGGGCGAGGAAGTCGAAGCCAAGTTCACCGGTGTCGACCGCAAGACGCGCACCATCGCGCTGTCGATCAAGGCCAAGGAAATGCACGAGGAGGCGGAAGCCGTCTCGAGCTACCGCTCCGAGCAGGGCTCGAGCAGCGGCACGAGCCTCGGCGACCTGCTCAAGGAGCAGATTGGCGGAGACCGGTAATAGCTAGGCATCCTGCATAAAAGCAACAAAGGATAGCGGCCCATGACGAAGTCCGAGCTCATAGAGATCATCACGGCAAAACAGAAACATCTGCCAGCCAAGGATGTGGAGCTCGCGCTCAAGCAGATCCTCGAGATCATGAGCGATGCCCTGTCGGCGGGAGATCGCATCGAGATACGCGGCTTCGGCTCGTTCTCGCTGCACTTCCGGCCGCCGCGGCAGGGCCGCAATCCGAAGACGGGTGAAGCCGTCGCGTTGTCGGGCAAGTACGTTCCGCACTTCAAGCCCGGCAAGGATCTGCGTGAGCGGGTCAACGACGGGGCGGACCGCCCGATTCGAGATTGACTTCGCAAACTAACTACCCGGCCACGCTCGATCTCGAGCCGTGGCCGGGCGGTTCCCTGAAGTTCGAAACACCCCTGCCGGGCAGCAAGTCCCTGACGCTGCGCGACTGCGCCATCGCGGCGCTCGCCAACGGCACCAGCACCATCCGTTATCCCGGCGAAGCCGACGATTACTGGCGCATGAAGGATTGCCTGCGCCGCCTCGGCATCGCCGTGGACGACTCGCGCGAGGACCAGGTGATCATCACCGGGCGGGGCGGCGGATTCGCCGCGGGCGCGGTGACGCTCGATGTGGGGCAAAGCGCGGTGACCACGCGCTTGATGCTGGCGTTCGCGGCGCTGCGCCCGGATGAGACGCGGGTCGACGGCCACATCTCGATGCAGAAGCGCCCCAACAAGGATCTCGTGGACGCCTTGCGCGCACTGGGCGCGCGACTGGATTCCACGAACGACGGATACCTGCCGACGACCGTTTCCGGGACGCGCGCGCTGCGCGGCCCCGCGCGAGTCTCGGGCACGATCTCCAGCCAATACCTCACGAGCCTGCTGATCATCGCGCCGCTCATCGAAGGCGGCCTCACGGTCGAGGTGGACGGCGACCTGACCAGCAAACCCTATCTCGATCTCACGCTGGACGAGATGCGCAAGTTCGGGGTCGAGGTCGAGAACCAGGGATACCACAGGCTCATCGTGCGGCCGCAGGTCTATCGCGCCGGTGACATCCCCGTGGAGGGCGATGCGTCGGCGGCCTCGTATTTCGCGGCGCTGGCGCTGCTGCATGGCGCTCGAGTCACGCTGACCAACCTGGGGTCCGGCACCCGGCAGGGCGACTACGAATTCCTGGGACTGTGCGAGCGGCTGGGCGCGCGGGTCGACCGCTCGCCGGGCAGCACCGTGATTCAAGGTCCGAAGTCTTTGGCGGCGGGTTTCGACACCGCGGTCGACATGACCACGATGCCGGACGTCGCTCCGACTCTCATGATGATCGCGCCGTTCCTGTCGAAGCCCACCCGGATCACCGGGCTCGCCACCCTGCGCGTCAAGGAATGCGACCGCATCGCCGCACCGACGCGCGAGCTGCGCAAGCTGGGCGTCGAAGTCGAGGAGGGGCCGGATTTCATGGTGATCCAGCCGCTTGGAGAGCGGGCGCCACAGGCGAGGGTGGAAATCGAGACCTATCACGACCACCGGATTGCCATGTCCTTCGGCGTGCTCGGCTCCAGGCTGCCGGGGCTGCGAATCCTGGATCCCGGCTGCGTCGCGAAGACCTACCCGAACTACTGGAAGGACTGGGCGCGCGCCCGGGGCGCAGTATCCAGCGCTTGAGTTTCCAAGGGTTTTTCCAGGTCCGTGAGAATGGGTGGGTCTCCGTGATAATTTGACCGTATGCGCCTGAGAGGCATCGGTCCCGAAGTCCTGCTGCTGTGCTTCCTGCTCGTGGGGGCGGCCGCGTTCGTGCTCGGCCGGCGTTCGGCCCGCGCGCGGCGGATGCGACACGACATCGACTATTTCACCGGCCTCGATCACCTGGTCAACGACCGCTATGACCGCGCGGCCGAGGTGTTCACGCGGCTCGCGACCAAGTCCCACGAGGCCGAGATCCAGTTCGCGCTCGGCAGCCTGATGCGCCGCCGCGGCGAGGTGGACCGCGCCATCGCGATCCACACCGAGCTGCGGCAGCACGGCGAAATCGCCATCCGCGAGCAGGCGACGTTCGCGCTCGGGCTCGACTACATGAGCGCCGGACTCTTCGACCGCGCCGAGGAACGGCTGCGCGACCTGCTCGGCTCACCTAACTATCGCGCCGCCGCGCTCGAGAAGCTCGCGTGGGTCTACGAGCAGCAGCACGACTGGCGCGCGGCGCTCGACATCTGGCGCGAATTGCCGCACGAAAAGCAGCGCGAGCGTGCGTCGGTGGCGGCTCACTATTGCTGCGAACTGGGGGAGGCGGCGCTGGCGGCCGGGGATTTCGCGGCCGCGAGAGCCCACGTGGCCGCGGCACGCGTGCACGCCCCGTCGAGTGCGCGGGCCGCCTTGCTGGCGGCGCGCATCGCGGCCGCGGCGGGCGCGCAGGGCAAGGTCGTCGATCTGTACGCGGCCGCGCTGCATCCGTCGCACACGTTGCGGGCGGCCTTCTCGCAGGAAGCGCACCTGGCCGCTGGGGCGCGCGCCGGAGAGCTCGACGCAATGCTGCGGGCCGATCCGCCCGAGGATGTGGCGCCGCAGCTGGAGCCCGCGCGTTTTCGTTGCGAACAATGCGGTGTGTCGAGTGTGACGTGGCATTGGCGCTGTCCGAGCTGCCGCAGCTGGGACTCCCTGCAAAGCCTGAATATCCGCGCGACTTGACTCGATTTGCGGCTCCGTCGGCCGCGCACCGCCTTGCTAGTCTCCCTGCCGCCCGGCGTACCGCCGGTTCCCAACAGGCAAGGAGGCAATATGAACATCAGACACTTCGCATCCACACTCGCGGCCCTGGTCCTGCTCGCGCCGCTCGGCGCCTTCGCCGAGCCCGTGAACATCAACACCGCGGACGCAACCACCCTCGCCAAGGCGCTCAACGGCGTCGGCCCGGCGAAGGCCAAGGCGATCGTGAGCTACCGCGACAAGAACGGTCCGTTCAAGTCGGTCGACCAGCTCGCCATGGTCGAAGGCATCACCCAGAAACTCATCGACAAGAACCGCGCGGACATCCGGTTAGGGGCTGACAAACCCGCGGCCGGCACCGCGCCGGCGGCGGCCAAGCCGGCTCCGGCCAAGCCCGCCTCGTAGGCGGCGTCCGACAGCCATGGCAGACGTGAAGTCGCGCAAACAATGCGCTTCTCGTCCGTCCTGGCCCGCGGAGCCGCAGTGACGTCGTGATATGGTTCCGGGCCTCTAGGCCCGGAGCCCGTATGCAGAAGACGAAGAAGACTCACATCGATGTCGCGGTATTTCCTGTCGCGGGACGCGGCACCCGGTTTCTCCCCGCGACGAAGGCCAGCCCCAAGGAAATGCTGCCCATCGTCGACAAACCACTCATTCAGTACGCCGTCGAAGAAGCGCTCGCCGCCGGAGCGCGGCGGCTGGTGTTCATCACCGGCTCTTCGAAGCGCGCGATCGAGGATCACTTCGATTCCGATGGGGAGCTCGAGAACCTGCTGCTCTCGCAAGGCAAGAGCGACCTGCTCAAGATGCTGCGCAGCGTGTTGCCGTCATACGCATCGTGCATCTACATCCGTCAGCCGGCGCCACTCGGACTCGGGCACGCGGTGCTGTGCGCCAAGCCCGCGGTCGGCGACTCACCGTTCTTCGTGCATCTCGCCGACGATCTCATCGACGCGGAAGTGCCCTGTCTCAAGCAGATGGCGCAGCGCTTCGACAACGGCAGCATCGTCGCCGTGCAGACCGTGCCTCACAACCAGACCGACAAGTACGGCATCGTGAAGTCCGGCTCGAGACGCGGCGACCTGCTGCGCGTCGACCGCATCGTCGAGAAACCGAAGCCCGACAAGGCGCCGTCGAACCTCGCGGTGGTTGGCCGCTATCTACTGACCCCGCGCGTGTTCGAGCACCTCGAGCGCATCGGCGAGGGTGCGGGCGGCGAGATCCAGCTCACCGATGGCATCGCGCGGCTCATGAACGACGAGGCCGTGTACGCCTATCGCTTCGCAGGCAAACGCTTCGATTGCGGTAGCAAGATCGGGTACCTGCAGGCGAACGTGGAATACGCGCTGGCGCACTCCGAGCTCGCGTCGCCGTTCAAGAGCTACCTCAAGAAACTCGCGAAGGATCTTTGACGGCGCGGGCAGGGGAAGGCGTCGCTGATTCGCGCGATAGTGGGCGCGGCCAAGGTCGATGGATGGCCGGCGAACTCGACCTCGGCTACCTCAGCCTGAGCAACTCGCCACGCCGGCGGCCGTGCTCTTCACCTGGAACGAGCGCACGGTTTCGAGCGCACGCGTGAGCGAGCCATCGGTGGCGTTCATCGTGTGCACCCAGTCGACGATCTGCACGCTGTCGCAGCCGCTCGCGCCGCGCACGAGCTTGCCCATGCGGATGGTCTGCACCAGCGTGCCACCGTTCGCGACCGTCGTGCTGCTCTCGACGGCGTAATCCGCGTTGTTGAACATCGTGAACTGCCACAGGTACTCGGCCAGATGCTCGAGCTCCGCGGCGGTGAGCGGGCGCTGGTTCATCGAGCCCGCGGAGCCCGCCTCGGCGCGCAGGTCGCTGCCGGTGCGGTCGAGATAGGAACACTTGAACACGCGATGACGAACCATCGCGGTGACGTCGGCGCGCGGCACGCGCACGAGCTCGAATTTCTGATCGTCGCTGTTCACCGCGGCGAGGTCGGAGTACTGACCGCCCCAGGTCGCCTGGCGTTCCGACCAATCGATGGCCTGCGCCATGTCATTCGTGCACAGCTCGTAAGTCGGGCCCGCGGCCTGCGGCCCGGTCGCGAGGTCGGAATTGCGCAGGTGGCGCGTCGTCAGGGTGCCGGCGACGCTCGCCGGACGTTCTTCGATTTCGAATCCGGCCGGCGTGCGCTGATCCCCCTTGTACAGGCGATCGGCCAGGGAAAGATCCGCACCGGATGTCGACGGCGGTGCCACGGGAGGTGGCGGCGTCACGGAAGCGGGCGAGGGGGGTCCTGCAGCCGCGGGTGCGGAGGCCGCATCGCCGCCACCGCCACCGCAGGCGGCCAGCGACATCACCGTCATCGCGAGGAAAGCTCTGCGCAGTTTCATTCGTTGCACCGTTGCCAACTGTCCAGGCGCACGAGCACCCAGGTGCCGCTTTCCTCGACCGCGCCCGATTCGTCATAGCGCCGCACTTCGATCACCGGCATGCCGCGTTCCCGGGAACGCGCGAGCGAGACCTCGCAGGTCCACAACCACATCTCGCGATCGTCCGTCCGTGCCTGCCACACGGCGCCTTCCTCGATCGCGCGCTGCGCGATCTTCTCGAGCGCCGGCGTGAGTTCGGCGCCACGCATCAGACGGTGGGAATCGCCCGGCAATTTCTCCGCGTGGCGGATGTAACTGTCGAGCAGCTCCCCGGCATGACCGGGATGCTGTATCGCTCGAAGTTTCATCGTTTCCATCAGCGGTGCTCTTGGATGGGGCCGGCGGCAGCACACGAGCACTTGCGAGAGAGGAGTACCGTCGGTCGGTGTGCACGGACCCATGAGCTGCCGCCAGCGAAACGTCGGCGCGGGCGAAGAGCCCGCACCCTGTTCAGGTTTGCGGCGGCAATCAGGCAGGGGTGAGCCGGCGAATGTGACGGACTTCGCGCAAGCGGGGCAATTATTTGAACCGCGTCTCTTATGTTTCCTGGTCGGTACGCGCCTCGTCGGCGGTTGCCCGAATCGCGGGAGGATTACGTCAACGGCGGACGTAGTTAGTCGCCAAAAAAAACGCGCCCGGAGGCGCGTTCGAGGATGCCGGAGAGTCTGTCGGTCAGGCTTCGGCGGAAATCACGCGGCCGGTGGCCGCATAGGGATTCGAGTTCGTGCGCGGCCCGTAGGCGCGCGGCGCGGTGTCGGTGGCGCCGGTGAGCGCGCCGAGCAGTCCTTCGACCCGCTTGATCTGCGCGCCGACCAGGATGCCGTTGCGGTCGTTCAAGTCGCGGCAGCGCTTGGCGCGCGTGGCGCATTCTTCGTAGGGCTTCGCGAGCGTGCGCGTCGGGTCGCACCAGGCGATGAGCTTCGAGAGACCGGGAAGATCCGCCGAATAGCCGTGCAGGCTGCACAGCGCGCGGCGCTCGTCTTCGATCTTGAGCAGGCGGATCACGTTCGCCTGGCGCGTTTCGGCCAGGGATTCGAGCGCGTCGATGTCGCGCTCCTTCAGCGCGCCATGTTCGCGATCGAGCAGGGTCTCGAATTCGCCGAGCGCGGCATTCTCATCGGCGAGCAGTCGGCCGAGGGTGTCGCGAACCAGCGCGGGGTCCATGTTCATCCGTTACTTGTGCGCGGGAATGGCCGCGAGCAGATCCACTTCGAAGCGCATCATCTTGTCGGCGACCCGCTGCGGGTCGACGTGGTAACGGCCTTCGTCCATCGCCTTGCGAACCGCATCGACGCGGCTCTCGTTCACGATGGGCAGGCTCGAGATGCGCTCCTCGAGCGCGGCGAGGGTGCGTGCGGTGTCGGAGACGTCGATGTTCGAGGTGCCGCCTGCGGTTTCGGTCTTGCGACCTTCCGCCGTGGTGTCGCGCACGCGTGAAACCGGGGCTCCGCCGCTGACTTGCACCGGCCGTCCGTCGATTCCGTTGATCTTGTTCGCCATCGCCAATTCTCCTGGATCGTCTACGAGCAGGTAACGGCGGCGCCGGAACAATCTTTAGGCGAAAAGACGATTATTTGGCGCATATTCTGTTCAGTGGTCATATTCCGCACGCAATCAGGGAGTTACCCGGACCACACCCGCTGAATCGGCCACTCCCTCCACGATCTTTAGCGACAGCAGGTTCTGCACGCGCACGCGCTGCTGGGCCGCCGCATCGGCGAGGGCCCGGCCGGGCGCGCGCACTTCGAAGCCGTTGGAAGCCGCGGTCAATGTGACCTCCTGGCCTCTATGTATAAGGAGTGCCGCGGTCAGTGCATCCGCGCTCAATAAGGATCCCGCCGGGAGCGCGCGCTTCGCGAGGCGGCCTCCGAGGTCTTCGACCCGCATGACGTAGGGAGAGGACATGCCCGGCAGCTCGCGGGTCTGCGAGTCGACGTCGGCCGCGCCCAGCGTTTCGCCCCGCGCGACGGCGCGGCGCAGGACCAGCACGCTGTGTGTTCGGCGGATATCCACCGGTACGTGCAAGGTCCACGGCGTGCCCTGCGTGCAGGAGACCCGCGCGAGCACGCGTGACTGGTTGCCGCGCGGCGGAATCGCATGTGTCTCGAGCGGCGCGGCGCAGGCCGCGAGTCGCAGGCGCGAATCGAGCGGCGCCGCCGCGAGCGTCACACCGGTCGCCTTCGGATCCAGCACGCCGCGCACGGCGCGTTCCGCCGCGGCGCGCACGCTCGGCAGCGTTTGCAGCCCTTCGGCTCCCTGCGCGAAGCAAGCACCCGAAAGCGCCATCCATCCGACAGTCAAGGTTTTGACCCACATGCCCTGTAGTTAGCAATCGACGTGCCAGCCCAAGCGGGGCGCTCAAGAAATCCACGGCGACGCCGTTACCGGATTCGAGACGCATCGAGTGCGGCCACCGGAATTTCTCCGCCGCCGCGCGGCAATCGCTCACCTTCGCGGTGCGCGCCGCGTCACATTCCCGAACGCCCATCACGCCAGCGCGGCCCCGCGCAGCGCGAATTCCCTCCGTGGCACGTCGCTTGCTTCGCTTCCCGCATGTCGGATCGCTGACGCCGACGCGAGGAGTGACCATGCCATTGAATCTCGACCAGTACATCGGTGTGCACGCGACCGCGCTCGACGTGCGCGCGCGCCGTACCGAGTTGATCGCGAACAACCTGGCGAATGCCGACACGCCGGGCTACAAAGCCCGCGACATCGACTTCCGCCAGGCCATGGCGCGCGCCGCGGGCGACAAGTCCGTTCCGGGCGTGACCCTCTCGACCACGCAGGCCGGCCACATCGGCGGCGCCGCGTCGGCCGATGCCACCGGTCATCCCGATCTCAAGTACCGCACGCCGCTCGCGCCGGCCCTCGACGGCAACACCGTCGACGCGCAGCTCGAGCAGTCGGCCTTCGCCGAGAACGCGGTGCGCTACCAGGCGACGCTGACCTTCCTCAACTCGAAATTCCGCGGCCTGATGACCGCCATCATGGGTAGCTAGCCATGTCGTCCTTCAAGGCCTTCGATATCGCAGGTTCGGGCATGTCGGCGCAGTCGGTGCGCCTCAACACGACCGCCAGCAACCTCGCCAACGCCGAGAGCGTCAGCGGCGACGCCAACAACGTCTACAAGCCGCGCCATCCCATCTTCGAGGCGGTGCGCGCGCAGATGAACGCCGCCGCGCAGTCGGACGGCGGCAATGCCGCGGTCCGCGTGCGCGGCATCTACGAGTCGCAGGCGCCGGCCGCCGCGCGCTACGAGCCCGGCAACCCGCTCGCGGACGCCAATGGCTACGTCTACGCCCCGGCCGTCAACGTGGTGGAGGAGATGGTCAACATGATCTCCGCCTCGCGCTCCTACCAGAACAACGTCGAGGTCATGAACACGGCCAAGACGCTGCTGCTGAAAACCCTGCAGATGGGGCAGTGACCATGATCCTCAATCCAGTCGGCTCCACGGCCACCGTCCACGAAGGCCCCTCGGCCAACGCCAGCAACGACCCGGCCGCGATGCAGGACCGGTTCCTGAAGCTGCTGGTCGCGCAGCTGAACAA
>JAEWLQ010000015.1 GCA_023457495.1 Pseudomonadota bacterium | reverse complement strand
CCGCAGGGGCGGCGGCGGCAGGAGCGGCTGCAGCCTTCGGCGCAGCCGCGGGCGCGGCCGTCGCAGCGGCGCCCTCTTCGAGAATCGCGAGAACCTGGCCGCTGGTCACCGACGTGCCGGCCGCGATGCGCAGTTCCTTGATCACTCCCGTGACCGGCGCGGGCACTTCGAGCACGACCTTGTCGGTCTCGAGATCCGCGAGGTTCTCGTCGCGCGTGACGGCCTGCCCGACCTGCTTGTGCCAGGTGACGAGCGTGGCGTCGGCGACCGACTCGGGTAGTTGGGGAACCTTGATTTCGATGGTCATCTTCTTTCCTCAGCGGGACGTGGCGGCCGCGGCGGGAGCCGTCGTCACCGTGAGGCGCTTGGTCTCGCGCGCTCCGTCTTCTTTGTTGGTCGCCGTCAGCGCGGCTTCGATGAGACCGCGTTGCTCGACGTCGTGGATCTTCGTGATGCCGGTGGCCGGCGCCGCGGCGGGCGGACGGCCCGCGTACAGCAGCTCACGCTTGCCGCACAGCGTCTGCAGGCGATGGCGGATCTGGTACCACGCGCCCTGGTTCTGCGGTTCTTCCTGGCACCAGACGACTTCGCGCGCGTTCGGATACTTCGCGAGCACGGCTTCGGTCTCGGGCACCGGGAACGGATAGAGCTGCTCGACGCGCACCAGCGCGACATCGTTCGCGTTCGAGGCGCGGCGCGCCTTGAGCAGGTCGAAGTACACCTTGCCCGAACACATCACGACGCGATGCACGTTCGCCGGCTTGACGGCGCTATCTACCTCGTCGATCACCGTCGCGAACTCGCCATTCGCCAGGTCCTCGAGCGAGGACACCGACAACTCGTGGCGCAGCAGGCTCTTCGGCGTCATTACGATGAGCGGCTTGCGCAAGGAGCGCAGGATCTGCCGGCGCAGCATGTGATACATCTGCGCGGGCGTCGACGGCACGCACACCGCCATGTTGTTCTCGGCGCACAGCTGCAGGAAACGCTCGAGACGCGCGGAGGAATGCTCCGGACCCTGGCCTTCGTAGCCGTGCGGCAGCAGCAGCGTGAGTCCGCAGAGCCGGCCCCACTTCGCCTCGCCCGAGCTGATGAACTGGTCGATGATGACCTGCGCGCCGTTCACGAAATCGCCGAACTGCGCTTCCCAGATCACGAGCGACGAAGGATCCGTCGTCGAGTAACCGTATTCGAAGCCGAGCACGGCCTCCTCCGACAGCACCGAGTCCGTGACCTGGAACGACGGCTGCCGTTCGGCCAGGTGCTGCAGCGGGATGTAGCGCTCGCCCGTGGTCTGATCATGCAGCACCGCGTGGCGATGGAAGAACGTGCCGCGCCCGGAGTCCTGGCCCGTGAGGCGGATTGCGTTGCCTTCCTCGAGAATGCTCGCGTAAGCCAGCGTCTCCGCGCAGCCCCAGTCGAGCGGCAGCTCACCGGCCAGCATCTTCACGCGATTGGCCATGACCTGCGCAACGCGAGCATGCAGGGAGATGTTCGACGGATAACGCACGATGGCCGCGCCGAGCGCCTTGAGGCGCGCCATGTCGCCGCCGCCGCGCACGCGTTCGGTCCAGTCGCTGCCCGCGTACTTGGTCCAGTCCACGGTGTACTTGTTGCCGATCATGCCGAGCGAAGCGCGCGCCTGCGGACGGCCCTCGTCCAGGCCCTGCCGATACGACTCCACGAACCCGGCGGCATCCGATTCGCCGAGCACGCCCGTGGCCGCGAGGCGGTCGGCGTAAATCTTGCGGGTCGTCGGATGTTTGCGGATGACCTGGTACATCACCGGCTGCGTGGCAGAAGGCTCATCGGCCTCGTTGTGGCCGTGCCGGCGATAACACACGAGATCGATCACCACGTCCTTGTGGAAATGCTGGCGGTACTTGAGCGCGAGGCGCGTCACGAACACGACCGCTTCCGGATCGTCGGCGTTCACGTGGAAGATCGGCGTCTCGAGCATCTTCGCGACGTCCGAGCAGTACATCGTCGAGCGCGTGTCGCGCGGATCCGAGGTCGTGAAGCCGACCTGGTTGTTGATGATGATGTGAACGCTGCCGCCGGTGAAGAACGCGCGCGCCTGCGAGAGCTGCAGCGTTTCCATCACGACGCCCTGGCCCGCGAAGGCCGCGTCGCCGTGGATGAGGATCGGCAACACGCGCGCGCCGGTGGTGTCGCCGCGGCGTTCCTGGCGTGCGCGCACCGAGCCTTCGACCACCGGGTTCACCACCTCGAGATGCGAGGGATTGAACGCCAGCGCGACGTGGACGTTGCCGCCCGGCGTGCGCAGGTCGGCGGAGAAGCCCTTGTGGTACTTCACGTCGCCCGAGCCCTGCATGTGCGCGTCGTCGTACTTGCCTTCGAATTCGTTGAACAGCACCGACGGCGACTTGCCGAGCACGTTCACCAGCACGTTGAGTCGCCCGCGATGGGCCATGCCGATCACGCACTCCTCGACGCCCTGTTCGCCGCCGCGCTGGATCAGACAATCCAGCAGCGGGATCAGCGAGTCGCCGCCCTCGAGCGAGAAGCGCTTCTGGCCGACGTACTTGGTGTGCAGGTAGCGCTCCAGGCCTTCCGCGGCCGAGAGCTGCCAGAGGATGTTCTTCTGTTCCTCGGTAGTTAGTTTGCCCGTGAGGCGGCCGACCAGGTACTGATCCTGCAGCCACAGGCGCTCTTCGGTGTTCGACACGTGCGCGAATTCCGCGCCGATCGTGCCGCAATACGCGTACTCGAGCTGCGAGATGATGTCGCGCAGCTTCTGGCGCGGCGCGATCTCGCTGGGGCGCGCGCCAGTGAGGAATTCGGTGTCGAGATCGGATTCGCTCAGCCCGAAATATCCGAGCTCGAGGACACGCGGACGCTCACGCTTCGTGAGGCCCAACGGATCGAGGTTCGCGACCAGATGGCCGCGGTTCGCGTAGATCTGCACCAGGCGGGAGACGGCGCCCTGCTTGGCGGCCACCTCGGAACCCGGCGTAGCGCCGGCCGGCGCGGCGGCGGCCATCCGCGGGCGCGTGGCGCGCTGCGCGATGCCCGACTGGATAGCCGAATGAATTTGCTCGCGCTCGCCGGCGGGGCGGATTTTCAGGAAGAAGTCGCGCCAGCGAGGCTCGACACTTTGAGGATCGGCGAGGAACTGTTCGTACAGGGCTTCGACATAGGGAGCGTTGCCGCCGGATAGCGGCGTAGATGCCAACAGCTCGCGAAGGCTTGTGGCCATACGAGTAAAAATCCTTGTGGACTCAAGGTCCTGGATCAATGAGGGGGCGGTATGTTAGCCGAACCGGCCCGGGCCCGGAAGGCGACTACGGCTTATTACTGGGGGATGTTACGTAAAAGCCAAATCTCGTATCCGACCAGGGCGACATAGCCCAGGAGGATCACGTAGAGGACCACTCCTACCCCCAGGGACCCGAAAAGGCGCAATCGGGCGAAAACCGTCAGGACCACCACTCCCAGGATGGTGAGACCCAGCTTCACGAACGCAAAACTGTGGCCCGATCCGGTCACCAACGGGGCCATGACAGGATTGATTTCGGTCGCCCCTTGCGACAGCAGGGTCAGTGTCAGGATGGCGTCCGTTACGCACAGCAACAGGATCAGGATGGTCGTCACCAGCCATTGCGGGTGAAACCAGTCGGTCACGACCGCCGGCCGCTCGTTGCCTCGGCGTGGTGCAATCCGGCGACGTTCGAAATTCCCTCGCCACAGGGCGCGCGAGATGGAAGTACGCCGTTCCATGGCGATGCGTCGTTCTTGTTGTTGTGCGGTCATCCTCTCCGCATTCTATGAACGCGGGGAGTCGATGCGCCTCAATCTGGAGCAGACGCGTGTGAGCCAAGTCGCATTTCAGGACGTCAGTGAATAACTCGACAGGTTTCGTCAAACAGTCCGACGCCGCGGATACCGGCGTCACCGCGATCCGTGGGCCCGCGCTCACGTTCTCGGGCGACGTGTTCGTAAAAGGCGCGAGCGCGGTGCGCTACGAGAGCGACGCGATCGTCGCGATGAAGGACGGAAAAATCACGCACTTCGGCCCGGCGTCCACGATCCGCGAGACGCTGCCGCCGGATACACCGGTGAGGGAGTACGGCCAGGACAGCCTGATCCTTCCCGGATTCATCGATTGCCACGTGCACTACCCGCAGACGCAGATCATCGGCGCGTATGGGGAGCAGTTGCTCGACTGGCTGGAGAAATACACGTTTCCGGCCGAGCATGCGTTCGCGGACCCGGCGCACGCGAGCGTGGTCGCGGAGTTTTTCCTCGATGAGTGCCTGCGAAATGGCACGACGACGGTCGCGACGTTCTGCACGGTTCATCCACATACAGTGGACGTGTTCTTCGAAGCCGCGGCGCGGCGTGGCATGCGCACGATCGCCGGCAAATGCCTCATGGATCGCAATTGTCCGCCCGGGCTCAGTGATACCGCGCAACGCGGTTACGACGAATCGAAGGCGCTGATCGATCGCTGGCACGGCAAGGGCCGCGCGTCCTACGCGATCACGCCGCGCTTCGCGCCGTCCTCGACGCCCGAGCAGATGGAGATGGCGGGGGCGTTGTGGAAGGAGCGTCCCGGCACCTATCTACAGTCGCACGTCGCCGAGAATCGCGCGGAGGTCGAGTTCGCCCGCAGGCTCTATCCGGAACGGGCCGGGTATCTCGACATCTACGATCATTACGGACAGCTCGGTCCGCGGGCCATCTACGGACACGGCATCTACCTCGACGAAGCCGAGCTGGCGCGAATGCACGAGAGCGGCACGGCCATCGCGCACTGCCCCACTTCGAACATGTTTCTCGGCAGTGGATTGTTCGACCTCGCGCGGGCGAAGCAGCCGGCGCGCCCGGTGCGCGTCGGGCTGGCCACGGACGTGGGCGCGGGAACGTCGCTTTCGATGCTCGAAACCCTGGGCGCGGCGTACAAGACCGCGCAGCTCAATGGAAATTCGCTGAGCGCCACCGCGGCGTTTTATCTCGCGACGCGCGGCGCCGCGCAGGCGCTCTATCTCGACGACAGGATCGGCAGCATCGCCGTCGGGATGGAAGCGGACCTGGTCGTGCTGAACATGAAGAGCACACCGATGATCGAGTTCCGGATGAAACGTTGCGAATCGTTCGAAGAAGCGCTGTTCGTGCAGATGACGATGGCGGATGCGCGCGCGGTCGCGGCCACCATCGTCAACGGCAACATTTGATCGGCTCAGACCAGCGAATCGACCAGCCTTTCGTTGACGCGCACCTTCTCCAGTTTCACGTCACGCGTGTACTTCACGATGCTCGGCTGCGTGACGCCGTGGAACTCGCAATCGCGCAGCGTGATGTCGTTGACCGGCGCCTGCGGAATGCCCTGCGAATCGAGCACGCGCACCGCGTTCTTCACACGCAGCCTTTCGACGACGACGTTGCGCAACTGTGGGATGAAAGGACCCTTTGGCCCTTCCTCATAGTTGAAATCGGCCGTGATCGCCGTGCGGCCCACCTGCCCCACGTCGATGTCGCGGTAATAGAAATTCTCGAGCAAGCCGCCGCGCAGCGCGTTGTTCTTGAACCGGATCGCGTACCAGAGCTCCGGGCTGTCCATCTGGCAGTTCTCCGCGAACACCCAGCGCGCGCCGCCCGAAATCTGGCTGCCGACTACCACGCCGCCATGACCTTCCTTCATGCGGCAGTTGCGCACCAGGATGTTCTGCGAGGTCGTGTTGAGACGGCGACCGTCCGCATTGCGACCCGAGTTCACCGCGATGCAGTCGTCACCGGTATCGAACGAGCAGTTCTCGATCAGCAGGTGGTCGACGGATTCCGGATCGATGCCATCGTTGTTGGGACCGTGGCCGTACACGTCGACGCCGCGGATGATGACGTTGCGGCTCAGCACCGGGTGAATGTTCCAGAACGGCGAGTTGCGCAGGCGCACGTCTTCGATCAGCACGTTTTCGCATTCATACGGCTGGATGAACGGCGGGCGCAGCATCGAACCTTCCCCGAAGACACGCTTCTCGACCGGCACCGCGTCCTCGGCCATCTGGAAAAGCTTTGCGCGCGCCGGGCGCTGGTCGGGCATGCCCTCCACCCAGCCATACGGCACCGTGCCGCCCCAGCGACCCTTCCACTTCCACCAATGTTGTTCGCTGCCCTGGCCGTCGAGCGTGCCCTTGCCGGTGATCGCGATGTTCTTCTCGCGCCGCGCGTAGATGAGGGGCGAGTAGTTCATGAGCTCGATGCCTTCCCAGCGCGTGAACACCAGCGGGTAGCTCGCCGGGTTCGTGTCGAACTTCAGCGTCGCGCCCGGCTCGACGTGCAGATTCACGTTGGTCTTGAGATGAATCGCGCCGGTGAGGAAGGTGCCGGCGGGCACGATCACGCGGCCGCCGCCCTCCTTCGCGCAGGTCTCGATGGCCCTGGCAATCGCGGACGTGTTGAGCGTCTTGCCGTCGGGCAGCGCACCGAATTTCGTGATGTCGAAGTCGCGGTCCGGAAAGGTCGGCGCACGGACATTACGCGCGATGTCCGCGGCGCGCTGCCAGGCGTCGGATGAACTCGCCTGCCCGTTGGCGCCTGCCTGGCGCCAGAAGGACAACGCGGCCGCCGCGCTGCCCGCACGGACCATGAACGTTCGTCGATCGATCATGAAGAACCCCTCGAAACGTGACCCGCGCTCACTCCCCCACGAGATGCAGCACGATCTCGCGCGTCGACGGCGCGGAACGATGCTCGAACAGATAGATGCCCTGCCACGTGCCGAGCATCAATTGCCCCTTCATGATCGGCACGTTCAGCTGCACCTGGGTCAAGGCGGTCTTGAGGTGGGCCGGCATGTCGTCCGGGCCCTCGTCATCGTGTTCGTAGAGTCCCGCGCCCTCGGGCGCGAGTTCGTCGAAGAATTTTTCGAGGTCGCGTCGCACCGCCGATGCGGCGTTCTCCTGGATCAGCAGCGACGCGGAAGTGTGACGGCAGAACAGCGTCAACAGGCCGTCCGTGATGTCCTGCCGCGCGACCCAGCTCCGCACTTCGTCGGTGAATTCAGCAAGTCCGCGCCGCCGGGCGCGAACGGGCAGCACGTGCATGGCCTGTCGCATCGCGCGACGCTACCCGCTGCCCGGCTCTGCCGCAAGATTGCTAACTTCCACCGTTCTCGGCGGGCAGCGTGTAACTTTCCTCGATCACGTCCCGCACGCGCTTTCTCGATACGGCCGCATCGTCGGGCACGTGATGCTCGAGGGCGGCGATCTTCGCCGTCAGCGCCTCGTCCTTGATGCTGGTGCGCAGCCAGTCCGTGACGTCGCCGCGCTGCCAGTGATGCAGCCAGGTCTCCTCGTCCACGCCGTCGGCGAGATCCAGGAAAACCATGAGGTTCTGCGCGCGCAACTTGAGTTTGCCTTCCGGGCCACGGAAGTAGAACGAGCGGTCTTCGCCCAGCGAGCCTTCCGAATACTTGCGCAGGTGCCGCCGCCGCTCGCTCTTCGTGGGCTCGAGCGTCAGCACTTCGGGCTGCGATCCGGCCTTGTGCCACAGCAGCGCC
>JAEWLQ010000014.1 GCA_023457495.1 Pseudomonadota bacterium | reverse complement strand
GCGCATGCGTGCGCCGCCACCCAGGTAGGCCAGGATGTCGCCGGCCTGTTGCGCGGACACGTGCGGCAGCGGCGGCATCCGCCCGTTGCCGTAGGTGATGATGCGCGCGAACTGGGGGGCGTTGATGCGCCCGCCGATGCCGAGCAGCGACGGTCCCGCCGGCGTGCCGGCCCGGTCCGCGCCGTGGCACACCGCGCAGGACTCCTCGTAGGTTTTCCTGCCGCGCTCGATCCTTGCAGGATCCGGTGGCCCGAACGGCGAGCGCGGACCGCTGGTCTCGGTGAGCTCCTGCAGCCGGTAGAAAGACGGGAAGTCCTGGTTGAGCACATAGATGACGCCGGCGTCCGGATGCGCGGCGGTGTTGCCCCAGTTGGTGCCACCCACCGCGCCCGGCACGACGGCCGATTCCGTGAGCGCCGGCGGATTGAACAACCCGGTGCGCGCCTTGCCGATGCGCTCGCGCCAGGCGGTGCGTTCCGCCTCGGTGATGAAGAACGGCGTGAGATCGTCGGGCTTCACGACCTGCCGCGCACTCGGCGGCAGCGTCGAATGCGGCTGAGTCGGCCAGGCCTTCTCGCCAGGCACGTCGCTCGCCGGAACGGGGCGCTCCTCGATGGGCCACACGGGCTCGCCGGTCACCCGGTCGAACACGAACACGAAACCCTGCTTGGTCGCCTGGGCGACGGCTTCGATGGTCCTGCCGTCCTTGCGCACCGTGATCAATTGCGGGGCCGCGGTCGGGTCGTAGTCCCACAGGTCGTGGTGCACGAACTGGAAATGCCACAGGCGCTTGCCGGTGCGCGCCTCGACCGCAACCAGGCTGTCGCTGAAGAGATTCATGCCGTGCCGATCGCCACCGTAGTAATCATAGGTCGGCGACGAGACGGGTAGATAGGCGATGCCGCGTTTCTCGTCGAGCGTGATCTCGCCCCAGACGTTCGCGCCGCCGACGTACTTGTACGCATCCTTCGGCCAGGTGTCGTAGCCGAATTCGCCGGGCTGCGGGATCGTGTGGAAGATCCAGGCGAGTTTGCCGGTCACCACGTCGTAGGCGCGCACGTGTCCCGGCGCGGAGAAATAGCCCTCGCCCGGCGAGCTGCCGAGGATGATGAGGTTCTCGAAGATCCGTCCCGGCGTGGAAGAGGCCGCGCGGCGGATGGTGGCCGGATCGCGGCCGAGACCCTCGCGGATGTCGACCGCGCCGTCGACGCCGAACGTCGAAATCGATTTGCCCGTGCGCGCGTCGATCGCCTGCAGCAGGTCGTCCATCACGAACAGCAGCCGGCGGTCCTTGCCATCCTTGCTGCGCCAGTAGTTGATGCCGCGATTGGTGATGCCGTGCAGGTTCGCGTGGATCCACAGCTCCTTGCGGGTCTTCACGTCGATGGCCACCAGCGAGCTGTTTTTCGCCAGCACGTACATCACGCCGTCGGCGATCACCGGGTTGAACTGGTAGGCGCGCTCGTCGTTCGTCGGATAGATCCAGGCCACCGCAAGCTTCGCGACATTCTTCTTCGTGATGTCGCGGGCCTCGACGAATTTCGACTGGTCCGGCTTGCCGCCGTAGTCGGGCCACTCCGCGGCGTGGGACATCGATAACAACGCGAACGCGACGCCGAGGACGCGCGGGAAAGTCTTCATCTGTTATTGGGTCTCGGTCTTCGGCGCCGGCGGTGCAGCCGGTGGCGGTCCTGCCGCGAACGAGCGCGGCGACACATTGCTGACGTCCGGGGTCGGCGACTCGATGCCTTCCTTCGGAATCTCGATGCGCGCGGCCCACGCGATGCCGTTCAGCAGGAACTTGCGGTAGTTGTCCTGCGCGAGGTTGTCGCGGAAGTCGAGCCCGCCGAACACGAAACCGCGCCCGCCGTCATCACGTTGGTAGGCCCACGCGGCGACCTGCGGGCCGATGCTCTGCCGGTCCGCCTTCGGCGTCGCGAGAATGAGGTCCGTGCGCCGCGAGTCGTTTGGCGGCAGGAAATAGCGGCTGAAGACCTCATCGCGATATTCCCAGGGCTTCACGCCGCGCAACACCGGGTGTGTCCTGTCGAGCAGGCTCATCGACCAATCGTCCACCGGATTCTTGGAGGCCATCTGCACCCACAGGCCACCGGTCCACTTGAGGTAGTAGTCGCGCGCGCTCCAGTTCTCGACCCAGCTCGCGTAGTGCAGGATAACGACGCCGATGCCGTGCTGCTTGATGAAGCCGTCGAGCGACTTGAGATAGGCCGCGGTCTGTTCGTCGTAGCCACGGCCGTTGGTGGTCGGGTTCGGCGGAAACAGCGGATGCGTTTCCTTCTCGTGCCGATCCGAGCTCGAGTTGATCACGATGACCGACGCGTTCAGCACCGGTGTGAGATCGCGCGGCAGCGAGCCGACCAGCACCTCCGTACTCACACCACTCAGGTTCGTCGCCTTGTCGAATGACTCCGCGAGCGTGCGCAGGTCGAGCTCGTATTCGTGCCGGCCGCCACCGCCGTGATCGCGCGGACCCGCGAGGAACAGGATCTTCTTGTCGGCGGCGAACGTGACTTGCGGCAACGCGCCAAACAGCGCGCACAAGGCGGCGCCTGCGGCGAAGCCGCGAAACTTCTGGTTCAAACGACCCCCATCGGAACGGCGCGGCAACTCGTGCCGCCCATGACGCCGTAGTTCAACCCACCCCCGAGCGGGGAGCAAGACTGACTTTCCGTGGGTCCGATGTCCTGAAAAATCACAGACATGAGGGCTAATCGTTACCCTGATGAGGGCCGGGTCGCTCGCACGTCATGTCCATCGCCACAATTGATCACCATCGCAGCGGCCACAGCCGGTAGCGTCCGGAACATGCCTTTCACCCTCTCCCACGCGGCGGCCGTGCTGCCGCTGCGGCGCTTCACGCGCCTGCCGCTGGCGGCGCTGATGATCGGCAGCATGTCACCGGATTTTTCGTATTTCACGCCGTGGACCCTGTATCTGTTCACGCACAGCATCCCCGCCCTGTTCTGGTTCTGCTGGCCCGTGGGGCTCACGCTGTGGATCCTGTTCGTGCGTGTCGTGGAGACCCCGACGTTCGCGCTGCTGCCCGATGCCTGGCGCGCCCGCTTCACGCCGTCCGAAAGGACCTTCACGCCCGGCCTGCTGCTTCGCGCCTCCATCGCGGTGATCCTCGGCGCGGCGACGCACATCGCCTGGGATGCCTTCACTCACGGCAACACGCCCGTGGTCGACGCGCTTCCCTTCCTGCGTCTCACCGCCTTCGACATCGGTGGCTACGCCATGCCGCTCTACAAGGTGTTGCAGCATCTGAGCACGTTGTTCGGCCTCGTGATGCTCGGCCTGTGGGCGTGGCGTCTCAAACCTCACGTACATGCTCGCCCCTGGACCATGACCAATCGCGCACGTGCGGGCGCGGCGCTCCTGCTGGTCACGACGTCCTCCGCCTGGGCGTTCGCGAACGTGGCGATGCATCGGCCCAACTACCTGGAGACGGAGATCTTCCACCTGGCGATCGGGGGCATGACCGGGTGGGCCATGGCCTGGATCGCGCTTGCGCTGATCTTGAATCGCCGGTTGCGCGCCCGGAGGTGAGCCCTACCCCGGTGGGGTGATACGCTCGGCCCGCGCGCAAGGATCGGCGCATCGGAGGCGACGTGAAGATTCTTTCCCTCCTGGTAGTTTGTCTGCTCGGGGCGTCCGCTGCCCGTTCCGCGGACCTCCTTTTCGATCCGGATCCTTCGCACACTTGGAACGTGCTGTTCGCGGCGCTGCACGCGGAGCCCGCGCAATTGCCCTCTCCAGACGATCCCGCGCGCGTTCGCGCGTTCTTCAGCGTGTCGGGAAACGAATACGACACCGTGATCGGACAACTCGACACCTTCCTCTCGAGCAACGCGCACAAGGCGATCACCTCTCCCGTCAAACGCGCGATCCTGCAAAGCGCGCTGTGGGCCTTGTTCGACCAGGTCTCCGACCCGAACGCCGATGACCAGGTCAACCGCAATGCGATCGCGCGGCGCTGCGCGCGGATCATCCGTCGCCTCGCGTTGAGCGAAACCGAGCTGGCGCATTTGCCTGACGTGTTCGCGATCTCGACCAGAGCCCGGGAGTTCGCCGCCGCATACGATCCCGAGCATCCCGATCTCGCCTACCTGCCGCCCGACCTCTTCGACTCGAGCGGCCCGTGGGTGATGATGGCCGGCAGCGACTGGCAGCAGCCCGCCGCCATCCGGCACGTCGAATTCACGCAGGGACGTTCGGTGTTCTACGTCCTCGTGCGATTGCCGGAAGGACGCGCCGCGACACTTGCCTATCTACGGAAACTCGCCGACTTTCCCCGGCCCTTCGTCTGGAACGAGTCATACGCGCCTTTTCCTTCCGCGCGTCCTCCCGTGGTCCCGAATCCGGAGCTGCCGCAGTTTCCCGCCGGAACGCAGGTCGCGCTGGTGCGGCGAATGCTCCTGACCGACGACGCCGGCAAACTGGTCGTGACGCCCATCGTCGAGAGCGTGCAAATGCGGGTGTACCGCGTCGATCCGATGTCGGCCCAGCCCGGCGAGGACAATCAGGACTTCTTCGATCTGCGACTCGATCCGCGCGATCTATTCGCGGGAAAGAGTGGCCTGCGCCGGCACGAGCCTGGCGAGCGGGAAGCCAGCATCCGTTTCCCGCGTCGCTCGATGTTCGAGGTGGGATTCCAGTCCGGTGGCTGCCGCGGCTGCCACGGAGAAGTCGGTGTTCTCTCGCTGCAAACCTACGCGCGACGGTTTGGTCCCCGCGGCAAGACGCCCTGGTTCGAGCTTTCGACTGAACCGCGCCAGAACGAGCGAGCGATCAACTGGAAGAGGCGCGACTACACCTGGGGGTTCCTCGCCGGGCTGGTGAGCGCACCCTGACGGCGCAATGCCTCAGCTGTACGAAATCCCGCACCCGCCGAGCCCGCAATACCCATTGGGATTCTTCGCGAGGTACTGCTGGTGGTACTCCTCGGCGTAGTAGAAGTCCGGCGCCTCGCGAATCTCGGTCTTGATCTGCGCCCGGTGCGCCTTCGACAACGCTTCCTGGTAGCGGCGCTTGCCGTCCTCCGCCGCCGTCTTCTGCGCATCCGTGGTCCAGTAGATAGCCGAGCGGTACTGCGTGCCGACGTCGTTGCCCTGGCGCATGCCCTGCGTCGGATCGTGCGATTCCCAGAACGCCTTGAGCAGCGTCTCGTAACTCACCTTGGCGGGATCGTAGATCACGCGCACGACCTCGGTGTGACCGGTGCGACCCGAACAGACTTCCTCATAGGTCGCGTTCGGCGTGAAGCCGCCGGCGTAACCCACCGCGGTGGTGACGACACCCGGAATCTGCCAGAACTTGCGCTCCGCACCCCAGAAGCAGCCCAATCCGAACACCGCTTCCTCGAGCCCTCCGACCGCGGGCTGCTTGATGTTGGAGCCGTTGACGAAATGCCTGCCGGAGAGAGGCAGCGGCGTATTGCGGCCGGGAAGCGCTTCGTCCTGCGCGGGAATGACGGTCTTCTTGCTGAGTAGGGCCATGGTCGGGCTCCACGGATGATCGGGGGGCAACCCAGTGTGGGGTGGCACCGCACACACCTCAAGTGCCAGACTGGCGCGGCCCATGACCGAATCCGCCAGCACGCCGCGCCTGCGCGCCACGTTCGCGATCTATCTCGCGCTGATCGTCGTCTCCGCATTCGTCGGCCCGCGTCAGGTCGGGTCCTGGATCTACTACGTCACGGGTTTCCTCGGGTTTGTGTGCGTCGCGCTCGCGAGCCTGGGCCGCATCTGGTGCTCGGTCTACATCGCGGGCCACAAGGACGCGGTGCTGGTCACCACCGGGCCTTATGCGGCCTGCCGGCATCCCTTGTATTCGTTGTCGGTGCTCGGCGCCCTGGGTTTAGGGTTGACGACCCGGTCCGCGACGCTGTGCGCGATCACCCTGCTCTGCATCCTGGCGCTCGTATGGAGGGCGGCCGCGCGCGAGGAAAAGAGCCTCGCGAACGCTTTTCCCTCCGAATTCGATGCCTACGTGAAAACCACACCAAACAAGTGGTGGCCCGCCCGGTCCGGTGCGGCGCCGGAGCGCGTCGAGGTTCGCCCGACCGTGTTGTGGAAGGCGTTTCTCGACGCGGGCTCGTTTTTCCTGCTCTGGCTGCTCGTGACGATCGCGACGGAATATCGGCTGTCCATGTAGGACTGCCGTCTGATACGCAGGGACTTGCGCCGGCCCTAGGCTCCAGGAATGAAAACCCGAATCCCGCTCGCCTGCGCCCTGGTCCTCGCCCTAACAAACCTGGCGGGGTGCGCCTCGAAAGCGACCCCGGATGCGACCATGCAATCCACCGCCACGCTCGCCGACACGTATTGGAAGCTCGGAAAGGTCGGCGACCGGGTCGTCACCACGCCCCAGGGCGCGCAGGACATCTATTTCGTGCTGCAGGCGGACAATCAGCGCGTCGCCGGCTATTCCGGCTGCAACCGCATGATGGGCTCGTACGCGCTGAACGGCAGCCAGCTCAAGTTCGACCAGATGGCGGGAACGCGCATGGCCTGCCCCGGCGAGGCCATGAAGATCGAAGATGAGTTTCTCGCGATCTTTCCGCGCGTGACCCGCTGGCAGATCACGGGCCAGACGCTGCAGCTGCTCGACGCGAGCGACAAGACGCTCGCCACATTCCAGGCCCGCGCGGCGGAGCCGGCGAAAACGCGGCCGAACTAGCGCACGGCATCCCTGACGCAGCGATATTCGCGCGTCACGCGCCAGCGATTGCAGCGTTCATTCGTGCCGTCGATGCATGAACGCCCTTCTCCCTCGCGCGTCGCGCCATTCTTGAAACCCCAGTCGGCGCAGCGGTCCCGCACCAGCGTGCTCGCGGCGCGGTCGTCCACCTGCGGGTTCTCCAAGCGGCGGAACTCATAGGAAATGCTGATGGTGCCCGCCTGCTGGTCCGAATCCGATTCAGCCCAGAACTTGTAGGTAGTGCAACCGGCGAAGACGGCCAGCAGGGCGACCAGGGGCAGCTTGCGTGTCATAAACCGGACTCTAGCCGGTTTTGGGTCACGGAAGTCGACGCTCCGTTCTGGCGGATTATCTTGCGCCGCGATATACAGGCGGCATGCATCGCCTCGCCCCTCCCCGGGCTGCCGAAAAATCCTGATGTCATTGCCCGAACAGGTGCCCGGCGCGGAAGCCTCGCAATTCGCGCTGCTCAAGACCCGCCGTTTCCTGCCCTTCTTCCTCACACAGTTCTTCGGCGCATTCAACGACAACCTCTTCCGCAACGCGCTGATCGTGTCCGTCACGTTCGGCGCGACGGTCGCCGCGGAGCAGGCGAGGTTTCTCGCGAATATCGCGCCTGGCCTCTTCATCCTGCCGTTCTTCCTGTTCTCCGCGATCGCGGGACAGCTGGCCGACAAGTACGAAAAGAGCCGCCTGATCCGCCAGACGCGCGCCGCGGAAGTGGCGGTGATGCTGGCCGCCGCCGTCGCGCTGTATTTCGGACACATTCCTTCGCTGCTCGCCCTGCTGTTCCTGTTGGGCGTGCTCGCGACGATCTTCGGGCCGCTGAAGTATTCGCTCATGCCGCAGCACCTGCGGCAGAGCGAGCTGGTCGGCGGCAACGCGCTGGTGGATTCCGGCACGTTCCTCGCAATCCTCATCGGCACGATCATGGGTGGTTTGCTGGTGCCGACGCCGGATTCCTCGGTCACCGCCAGCGGCGCGAGCCACGCGAACATCGCGGCGTCGATCGTGATGGTCGTCGTGGCCGTCGCGACGTACGTCTTCTCGCGCTTCATCCCGCGCGGCGAGGCGACGGACCCGGAACTGAAGATGAACTTGAACCCGGTCAGTGCGACCTGGCAGGTAGTCAGGTTCGCCGCGCGCACGCGTTCCATCTTCCTCTCGCTGCTCGGCATTTCATGGTTCTGGCTGGTCGGCGCCTTGATCCTCGCGCAACTTCCGGCCTACACGCACGACGTGCTCAAGGGCGACAAGTCCGTCTACACGCTGTTGCTCGCGGCGTTTTCGATCGGCACCGCGCTCGGTTCGCTGGCCTGCGAGAAGCTGTCGGGGCACAAGGTGGAGATCGGCCTGGTGCCGCTTGGCTCCATCGGCATTACCGTGTGCCTCATCGACCTGTATTTCGAGCGCACGGGAATGCCCGCGGCCGGAGCGCCCGTCGTCGGCTGGACGCAGTTCGTCGCGGACGGCGGCTGGGACATCGTGCTCGATTGCGCGTTGATCGGCGCATTCGGCGGATTGTTCATAGTGCCGCTGTACGCGCTGGTCCTGCAGCGCAGCGCCGAAAGTCACCGCGCGCGCATCATCGCCTGCAACAACATCCTGAACGCGCTGTTCATGGTGCTCGCGTCGGTGCTCGCGATCGGCTGGCTGGCCGCGGGCATGACGATTCCGCAGCTCTTCATACTGGCGGCCGTTCTGAACGCGCTGGTCGCGGCGTATATCTACACGCTCGTGCCCGAGTTCCTGATGCGGTTCCTCACCTGGGTGCTCGTCAACACGATGTACCGCATCAAGGTGAGTGGGCTCGAGAACATCCCGGAGCGCGGTCCGGCGCTGCTGGTGTGCAACCACGTGAGCTTCATGGATGCCCTCGTGATCGGCGGCAGCGTGCGCCGGCCGGTGCGCTTCGTGATGGATCACAACATCTTCAAGATCCCGGTGCTGGGTTTCATCTTCCGCACCGCGCAAGCGATTCCGATCGCGCCGGCGCGCGAGGATGTCGATGCGCTGCGCAAGGCCTACGACCGCATCGATGAAGAACTCGCGGACGGTCAGCTCGTCTGCATCTTCCCCGAAGGCAAACTCACGCGCGACGGCGAGATGAACGAGTTCAAGAAAGGCGTGGAGAAGATCCTCGAGCGCCGCGCGGTGCCCGTCGTCCCGATGGCGCTGCGCGGCCTGTGGGGCAGCTTCTTCAGCCGCCGCGACGGCAAGTCCGCGATGGCCCAACTACCCCGCCGCTTCTGGTCCCGCATCGAACTGGTCGCGACCGCCCCCGTGCCCGGCGCCGACACCACCGCCCCCGCCCTGCACCGCATCGTCTCCGGCCTCCGCGCCGACTGGCAGTAATGGGGACATTCCTCGTTTCCTAGCAAAAGGGGACAGACCTGCCTCCCGACGAGCAAACGCTCAAGAAAGACGTCTTCGGCACGATCTCGCGCGCCGGCGATCTCGTCGTGCGCGACGCTCGCCCGGCACGTCCGTGGGCGCGGTGGCTGGCGCGCCACCTGATGCGTCGCGAGCACCGCGCGCTCACGCGCCTGGCGCTCGGCAAGGGAATCGAAGGAATCCCGCGCGCGATCGACTATCGCGCGGGCCTGCTCACGCGCAGCTGGATCGAAGGTTCGCCCATGCACATCGCGAAGCCGCGCGACCCGGCGTACTTCCGCGCGGCGTTCAGACTCCTGCGCCGGCTGCACGCCGCCCACGTGATCCACAATGATCTCGCCAAGGAAACGAACTGGCTGGTCACGACCGATGGCCGCCCCGCTCTCGTCGATTTCCAGCTCGCAATGACCCTCACGCGCCGTGGGGCACTGGCGCGCGCGCTCGGACACGACGACATCCGTCACCTGCTCAAACACAAGCGCACCTATCTTCCAGAGCGCCTGACCGCGCGCGAGAAACGCATCCTCGCGACGCCGTCGCTCGTTTCACGCATCTGGATGGCGAGCGGCAAGAAGGTCTACCTGTTCGTCACGCGCCGCATCTTTCACTGGCGCGACCGGGAAGGCGCCGGAGACCGCGCCGCGTAAGCCCCCCCACGGGAGGGCGGCTACAGCCCCGCCCTTTCGACGCAGCTGTGAGCTACCTCACACAACGCCGGCTTAGTGTATTATAGTCTTGATACACTAATTCACCGGCGCCCATGTTCATACTCAACCCCAACTCCGGCATCCCGATCTACCGCCAGATCCTCGAGCAGGTGCGGCGCCGGATCGCCAGCGGGCAGCTGAAGCCCGGCGATGAGCTACCGTCGGTCCGCGAGGTCGCCGTCGCGCACGCCGTGAATCCCATGACGATTTCCAAGGCCTATAGCCTGCTGCAGGCGGAAGGCCTGCTGGAACACAACCGCGGCAAACCCATGACCGTGGCCAGCCGCTCGCGGCCGCAGTCACCCGTGGCGCGGCGGCTCGAACAGATCGAACCCTTGGTCGAACAGGTGGCGTTGGCCGCCCGACAACTTCAATTGAGCCAGGCGGAGGTCACGAGACTGCTCCGCAGCAAATGGGAGCAACACGATGAATGATCCAGCCGTGCAGGCCTTACACCTGCGCAAGGCGTTCGGTTCGCGCGACGTACTGCAGGACCTCAGCTTCGAGGTGCGAGCCGGCGAAGTGGTCGGCGTGCTAGGCAAGAATGGCGCGGGCAAAACCACGCTGCTCGAGCTGATGCTCGGTTACTCCACGCCCTCCTCGGGCCACGTGCGCATTTTCGGCGCTGAAAGCCAGAACCTGACGGGCGAGGTGAAACGCCGGATCGGCTTCGTTCCGCAGCAGGATGAACTGCTGAACCAGCTCACCGTGGCCGAACAATTGCGCGTCATCGCCTCGTTCTATCCGAGATGGGATCACGAGCTCATCGCCCGGCTGTGCGGCGCCTGGGGCGTGGATCCGCAGGCTCGCATCAAGAGCATGTCCGTCGGCGAACGGCAGAAACTATCCATTCTGCTGGCGTTCGGACATCGGCCCGATCTGTTGATCCTCGATGAGCCGGTGGCCAGCCTCGACCCGATGGCGCGCCGGCAATTCCTCGAACAGCTCGTGGAATTGTCCGCCGAAGGGCAACGCGCCGTCGTGTTCTCCTCGCATATCGTCTCGGACATCGAGCGGCTGGCCACGCGCATCTGGATACTCAAGGAGGGCCGCCTGTTCTGGGAAGGCGATCTCGAATCGCTCAAGGAATCGGTTTCGCGGCTGCACATCCGCGTGGGTGGCGCGATGACCCACCTCGACATCCCCGGCGCGCTCAACCAGCGCGTGCAGGCGCAATCGGTCATCGCGGTGGTGCGCGACTGGACGCAGGCGATTCAGCAGTCCTTCGAGCAACGTTACTCGGTCACCGTGGAGCAGGAATCGCTGGGCCTCGAGGAAATCTTCCTGGAGCTGCACCGATGAAAGCGGTCGGGCGCCTGCTGCTGACATATTTCTTCGGAATGACCGTCACGCGGTGGCTGACGATCGGCGGCCTGCTCCTCATCTTTGCCTCGCTCTACGTCGTGCTCTACCTGCCGCAGACCGAGCAAATGCTCGCATTAGCGTGGCCCGGCATGATCGCGATCTTCCTCGGCGGCTCCCTGATGCCTCTGACCTTCGGACGGCTTTCTCGAAGTCATTCCGCCTGCATCCTCCCCCGAGCGCGCGTCAAACTACTAGCCAGCGCCTTTCTCACCGTGTTGCTCGTCGCCCTGCCAGCCGGACTCATGACACCGCTGGCCTACGTCGCCGGCATGTCCGCCAAACCCGGAATACTGCTGGAGGATCAGCGCCTCTTCGAATACACGTTGTGGCTGGCGCTGTTCACTTACACCTCGGCCTGCATCGCCGCCACGTGGTTGTACGTGTTCATGTGGTTCGTCAGCAGTGAACGCAATCTCGCCGGATTCACCAAGGGATTCGGTTTGCTGATCGCGTTAGCGCTTATTCCCTCCGGCGAGAATCTGGACGAAGGCCTGCTCCTCCAGCGCAATCTGCAGCACCTGGCGGTGCTCGCGGTGGTATTCAGCGCAGGCTATCTCAATTGGCCGCGACTGCGTCGGTGGTTCGCCGGCCGGCGCCGCGCGCCACCCAGCGCCCGGAGCATTTCCACGCGCGAGTTCGCGGGCCGGGAAATCGATCTGCTGCTCGGCAACACCCGCCCCTGGATCCTGATCGCCGTATTGCTGCTGCCCATGGCTTTCGTGCTCCGGACGGGATGGGGCGCGCCGGTCATGTGGCTGCTCTACCTGGCCATCGCCAGCGTCGTCGCCGGGGGCAACGCGGAGAAAGCGCCGGCACGCAGCCGCGCACTGTGGCTGCGTAGCGAAGGATCTCGCGACACCCTGTTCGCCGCCGTCGAGCGGTCCGCCTGGCGGCACAACGGTCTCGTTCTGCTCGCCCTGATCCTGTTCCTGCTCGGCATGGGCGCGTATGCGGGAATGCCCCCCTCACGGATGATCGCGGGAACGTCGCTGGTCGTTCTCGGCACGGTCCTGAGCACGTACCTCGGACTCATGCTCACTCGCGGGGTCCGCGTACCGGAATCCCTGCTCGCCATCGTTGTGATGGTGGCGCTCTCGGTCGTGGCCGTGATGACGGCCAGGGACGACATCCGTTTCTGGATCGTGGCCGCTGCGCTTGCGGCAATGGCCGCGCTGGCCGTCATATTGCGCTCTTTCGCGCGCAACCGATGGGCGCGCATCGACTGGTCGTTGTGCCGGCGCGATGCGCAGCCGGCTCCGCGAATCTAACTACGACTCCGGCGTTTCCGCCCAGCTCAAACCTGCCGCCTTGAGTGATTCGCGCAGTTTCGCCATGGCATTCGGTCCCATGCCGTGCAAGGCGAGAACCTCGGCCTCGGTCTTGTGCGCGAGTTTCGCGAGCGTCGTGAGCCCCGCCCCTTCGAGCGCGCGGCGCGCCGGCGCCGCGAGCCTGGCGAGAAATCCATCCGCGGGCGTCCGCGCGGATTCGCACCGGGGACACGTCGGGCAGTCGGAGCTCTTGAAATACACGTGTCCCCGCGGACACACCCGCCGCGTCTTCATCACACGTCCTGTACGTACTGGATGAACCCGAGGTTTTTCGCGACCTTGTCGTAGAGCGTGCGGCCGGGCGTGTTCGTCGTATGCGTGAGCCAGTACACCCGCTTGCAGCCCGCTTCTTTCGCGATGTCGTAGACGCCCTGAATCAGCGCGCGTCCGATCCCGTGCCCGCGATAGTCCGCGGCGGTGAACAGGTCCTGCAGGTAACACACCGGCTCGATCCGCGCCGTGTTGCGATGGTAGATGTAGTGGCAGGTGCCCACGACCTTGCCCTCGCGCTCGGCCACGATGCAGTGCACGGGCTCGTGGGCGTCGAAGAACCGTCGCCAGGTAGTTTGGGTCACTTCCTCGGGCAGCGTGCGCTCGTAGAACGCGTTGTATTCGTCCCAGAGCGGCCGCCAGGGATCGTAGTCGTCGGGTTTCACCGGCCGGACGGTCACCGGCGCTCGTCTTGTCGTCATTTCTTCACTTCAGCTGGAGTCGATGCGGTCGTCGCGGGCACGAGCTCACCCACGCATTGTGGCAGTTCCCGGAACAGTTCGGCTTCCGATGCTTCATAAGCCCGAAAGTTCATCGTGACAATGCGCGCCCGTAGTGCATCGTAGCGGAGCCACCAGCGCTGCACGACGCCCACCTGCCACGCATTCTTCACGCGCGAGAGCTGCAGCCCCACGGAATCGTCGAGACTGCTCGCCACGATGTAAACCTGGTCGGTGCACTGCGGCCCTTCCTCGCACGGACAACCCGTGACGACCGGCGAAATGTTCACGATCGCTTTCGGAACGAATTTGGCGGCGACGGCCTGGATCTCGCGCACTTCCATGTCGGTGATGTTCTCGTAGCGCAGCGGTTCATCTCTCCGCCGCGGCCGCAGCTCGTGCGCCCGCCGGATCAGCTCGACCTTCCGCTGGTAATAGGATCGAACTTCCGGGGCCGCCGGCGTCGGCTGACGGACCGACTGCTGGGCCACCGCCGGCAATCCCCCGATCGCCACGGCCACCGCCCAACATGACGCGATGCGCATTTTCCGGCTCCCGTCAGCGAAGTACGAATTCCGGATGGTATTGGCCACCCTCGGTTTGAATCAAATCAGGTAACCTTGCGCGCCATGGCCATCGTTCATCCTCACAACCTGCGCAAGCCCGACGCCGGGATCCAGCGTCCCTATGGCGTTCGCATCACGCTCAAGCGTGGCGACCCCTTCCAGAAGCTGCTCGGAGCGGACTGGAACAAGACTCACTGGTTCGGCACCGCCGCGGAGCGCGATGCCGCGCTCATCGAGATGTCGCGCAAGCACGAATACTCGCGCCCGGGCGACAAACCCGCGTTGCGGTTCGAGAAGGTCGAAAAGCTCCACGAAAGCCGCGGGCTTTGAGGCGCGGCGCCGGGTCATCGGCGCCCGATGCATCAGAAGGTGCGTCCCAGGAACAGGTAGTACGCCGAACCACCCTTGTCGTCGAAGCCCGTCGCGAGATACACCGGGCCTAACAAGGTATCGAGCCCCACGAAGATGCTGCCGTTGGTGCGCACGCTCTCGAAGGACATGTCACGGCGGTTGTTCCAGACATTGCCGAATTCGAGCGATGTACCGACGTACACGGGCAGGTTGAGAATGCCCGGCCCGCCGCTGCCGACCTGCCGATAGTAGATGCCGCGCAAAATCGCGAAGTTGGGCCCGACGAGGGACTCCGGCGCGATGCCGGACATGTTCAGGAAACCGCCCAGCGAGAAAAACGAACGGACGATGTCGATGTCATCGTCGAGGCGCAGGCCGGACGACGCCCACAGGATGCCGGTGCCACGCCCCCAGGAACGCGCGTACAGCTGGTCGTAGAGCAGCAGGTCCGCATTGCCATCGGCCGAGAATCCCTTCCCCTCGCGTTCGGCCTGCCAGCCGAGCGAGAAGGTGCCGCCGCGGCGCGGAAAATTCACGTCGTCCACCGTGTCGTAGCGGAACTGGGCGAAGAACTTGCGTGAATCGAATTCGTTGGTCGGCAGGATGGGATCTCCGACGCGCACGGACGCCTCTCCGAAACTGCGCCCCCAACCTACGCGGACTTCGCCGTAGTTGCCGAGCTCGCGGCCGAAATCGAGGCCATAGTCGGTGGTGCGCACGCGGTACTCCGCCAGGATGCGGTCGTTCTCGTCGAGGATGGGCAGCGTGCGGATCAGGAACTCGCCGTGCGGCGCCACGAACCAGCGCGAGCGGTATCCCACCGGCAGGTACACCTCGGTCGCGACCCGCGGCGTCTCGCCCACTTGCAGGTCCCACACCCATTCTCCGCCGTAACGCGTGATCTCCGCGAGCGTGCCGCGCAGCGCGGCGTTGAAAGACGAATTGCCCTCGAAGTCGTTCTGCAGCTGTAGACCGAAGCGCAGATAGTTAGGACCCCAGGAATTGCGGCGCGTGGTGAGCGCAAGCCCGAACTCGCCTTCTTCCCCCGGCCCTTCTTCCACCCCGCCCGGCACCAGCCGATAGTCGAAGTTCTCGAGATTTCCCTGGCCATACAGCTCGCTCACGCGCGTCTGGAGCTTCGCGCCGTCGACGGTCTTGCCCACCTGGTCGCCGAACAGTGCGTCGATGGCCCCCGCGTAACGCTCCGAGCCCGGCTCGACGCGCAGGAAATCCACGCGTGGCAGCGGCGTGCGCACCGCGTCGCGCCGCGCGAGAAACGCGCGGAACTGCGGCTCCGGAACCGACAAGGCCTGCAGCCGCGGCAACGCCTCGTTCGCGGCCTGCGCGCCGATCTCCATCGCCCGCGTGTGATCACCGAACGCCAGCGACGAGAAATCACCGAGCTCCGGGTCGATGATGATGTCGTCCTCGGTGAGCGAGTTGCGCTGCGACTTGGTGTTGTTGCGGATCAGGATCGCGAGCATCTGGTTGGAGACGGTGGCGACCGAGTCCAGCTTCGACCGATCGAGCAGCGGAAAACCCGCGTCGACGACGATCAGCAGGTCGACGTCCATCTCGCGGGCCACATCGACCGGCAGATTCGACGACAAACCTCCATCCACCAGCAGCCGTCCGTCCGACTCGACCGGCGCGAACACGCCCGGCGCCGACACGCTCGCTCGCATCGCGGTGGTCAGGTCGCCATGCCCGATGACGACACGATCGCCGGTGACGATGTCCGTGGCCACCGCGCGAAACGGAATCGCGAGATCGTCGAAATCCTGGATCTGCGCGACCGGCAACGTCAGGTTGCGCAATATCTGCGTGAGTTTCTGTCCCTGCACCAGGCCACGCGGCAATCGGAACTTGCGCCCCTTGATTCCCAGCGGAAACTTCACGAGGAAGTTCTGATCTTCGAGCTTGCGGCGGAAATTGAGATCGGTGCGCGGCGGACGATCGCGGAACGCGTCCTGCCAGTCGACCGAATCCATCACGCGCGCGATTTCATCGGCCGAAAGTCCCGAGGCATACAGGCCACCGACGACGGCGCCCATGCTGGTGCCCGCGATGGCGTGCACCGGGATGCGATTCTCCTCGAGCACCTTGAGCACGCCGATGTGCGCGGCCCCGCGCGCACCGCCACCGGAGAGCACGAGACCGATGCGCGGCGACTCCTGGGCAAAAACTGCGCCCGAGAGTCCCGACAGCAATACGACGATGAGCGCGGTGACCGTTTTGTGGTTCATCAATGGCGGCGGGATGCTCGCCTGCACCGGAGAATCCCTGAGCAAGGATAGACGTTCACGGCGATAATCGGCCACCAAATCATGCGTATTCTTTTCATTCTCGCGGCGCTGCTGCCGCTGACCACGCGCGGCGCCGAACAGGATGCCGTCGGGCCGACGATCGCCTCGCAGGAATCCGGGCCGGTCGACGTCGTCGTCACGGGCATGCGCGACGCGCGCTCCGCCGCCCGCACGCCGGCGAGCGTGGCGCGCATCGACGAGGCGGCCATCACGGCCATCGCACCGAAGCACCAGGCCGACGTGCTCAACAGCAGCCCCGGCGTGTACGTTCAGCGCGGCAGCGGCTCCGAAAGTCTCGGCGCCATCCGCTCGC
Organism: Pseudomonadota bacterium; assembly: GCA_023457495.1. Taxonomy (GTDB): domain Bacteria; phylum Pseudomonadota; class Gammaproteobacteria; order Steroidobacterales; family Steroidobacteraceae; genus CADEED01. The sequence continues at coordinate 46,241 of JAEWLQ010000014.1, read as the reverse complement.
CCGTGCTGACGGGCGCGGGCGCCTGCGGCGCGTTCCTGATGGCCGAGGACAGCCTGCCCATCCGGCCGGTCGGATTCTGCAATCTCAACGAGATGTTCGAGCTCAATTACGAGCAGGCCGCGGTGATCGAAGTGCTGCGCGGGCCGGGCTCCGCGTTGTTTGGCGCGAGCGCGGTGCACGGCATCGTCAACGTGCTCACGCCGCGCGTGTCCGATATCCCGGGACTTTCGCTGCGCGCGGAAACGGGATCGGATGCGTTTCGCCGAGTGGCTTTCGCGACCTCGACGAGCGACGAGGCGCTCGGCCGCGGACTCGCCGCGTATGGCACCTGGACGCGCGCGCCCGGCTGGCGCGAGTCCTCGGGTGTCGACGAGGCCAAGCTCAATCTCTCCGCGGACACCCCGCTCGGCGCGGGCGAGCTGCGCGTACGCGCGTCCGGCACCGTGCTCAACCAGGAAACCGCGGGATTCATTCAGGGTTTCGAAAGTTATCGCGACGAGCGCATCGCGAGGTCGAATCCCAATCCCGAGGCTTTTCGCGACGCCTCGAGCGCGCGCGTCGCGGTTCACTGGGACGCCGCGGATATCCTCGGCGAAAACGGCGATGTCTCCGTCGCCGCGCTTTATCGCCGCTCACGCATGGACTTCCTGCAGCATTTCCTGATCGGCAAGCCGGTCGAGCACAACGCGCAGACGAGCTACTTCGTCACCGGCTCCGCGACGTTTCCGTTCGAGAGACTCACCGCGCGCGTGGCGCTGGACGCGGAGACGGCCTCCTCGGAACTGACGGAATTCCAGCCGGGCCCGGCGACCGACGGCGCGCCGGCCGCGAACGCGATTCGGCCCGCGGGATATCACTACGACTACGTCGTAGATTCCTGGACGGCCGGCGCCACCGCCTCGCTCGAGCTGCGATTGACGGACCGATTCACCGCCACGGCGGCGTTGCGCGCGGATCGGACTAACTACGACTACGACAACCGGATGATCGACGGCAACACCGCGGAAAACGGCGTGCCCTGCCCCGGCGCGGGTTGTCTTTACTCGCGTCCCGCGGATCGCGAGGATGCGTTCGACAACCTCGCGCCGCGCGTGACGTTGGCCTGGCAGCCGGACGCCCGCAACCTGGTGTACCTCAACGGCTCGACCGGATTCCGTCCGCCGGAAATGACCGAGCTCTATCGCCTGCAGCGCCAGCAGGTCGAAGCCGACCTCGACAGCGAAGAGCTCGAATCCGTGGAGCTCGGCTGGAAATTCCGCGACGCGTTCCTGTCGTTCGATCTCGCGTTGTTCGCGATGAACAAGGACAACGTCATCCTGCGCGAGACCAATGGCTTCAACGTCGGCAATGGCTCGACGCGCCATCGCGGCCTCGAATACCAGCTCGAGCTCCGCCCGCGACTCGGGAACACCCAGCTGCGCGCGACCATCGCCGGTACGGTGGCCCGGCACGAATACACGTTCTCGCGAGCCATCGAAGGCGGCGAAACCATCGTCGCGGGCAATGACGTCGACACCGCGCCGCGGAACCTGCATTCACTCGACCTCGAGCTGCCGCTCGGCGCGGACGGAGCCTGGACTGTCGGGACGACGACCTACTACGTCGGCCCGTACTACCTCGACGCGGCGAACTCCGCGCGTTATTCCGGGCACGACGTGACCAACCTGCGCGTGGCCTGGCGGGGCGCGGGAGGCTTCCTCGTCGCGCTGCGCCTCGACAACGTTTTCGACCAGGCCTTCGCCGATCGCGCGGATTACGCTTTCGGCAACTATCGTTATTTCCCGGCTCGCGGCCGCGCGGTGTTCCTGTCCGCGGAATTCGCACAACACTGACGGAGCGTTCCAGGATGGCATTTGCCCTTTACGTCCTTTCCGGTCTCCTCTCGCTCGGGCTCGTCGTCCACTGCATCAAGACGGGACGGAACACGATCTGGGTCTACGTGCTGGTGATTCTGATGACGACGCTGCCGTTCGTCGGGCCCCTGCTCTACGCGGGCGTGGAAATCCTTCCGGACTTGCTGCGCTCGCGGACCAGCCGCCGCGCCATGCGCGGCCTCCGCACCACCCTCGATCCGGAGGGTGATCTGCGGCAACTCGAGAACGACATGAAGGTCTCGGGCACCGTGGGCGCCCGCCAGCGTTACGCCGACGAATTGGTGCGACTCGGCCGGGCGGCGGAAGCCGTGCCTATCTATCAGAATAGTCTTACAGGCGTATTCGCCGAAGATCCCAAGCTGCTGTTAGGTTACGCGCGCGCCCTGTTCGCGGCAGGCGATCCGGCCGGAGCGCGCAAGACGCTCGACGACCTGATTCAGAAAAACCCCGACTTCAAGTCGCCCGACGGTCACCTGCTGTATGCGCGCGCGCTCGAAGGCGAAGGGGATCTCGAGAAGGCGATGTCCGAATTCGCGACATTGGCCGAGTATTTCCCCGGCGCCGAGGCCGGCGTGCGTTACGCGAAGTTGCTCAAGCGGGCCGGACGCGCGCCGCTCGCGCGGGAAGTTCTCGAAAGTCTGCTGGATCGTGCCCGGTACGCGCCGGCGCACTATCGCAAGGCGCAAAAGGAATGGCTGGACGAGGCGGAAAAGGAGCTGCGGGGCGGCTGAAGAACGACCGCCCCGCGTGATTCTTATTTTCTGCGGTTGATGGAACGGAACGAAACGCCTTCCATCATCGCCTTGTAACGCACCGCACCCGGCGAGCGACCCAGCTTCTGCGCCGCGACGCGCGCCGACACCCGCGCCTTGGCGAACTGGCGCAGCTTCTTCATGTCGCCCTCCGACCATTCGCGCATGTGACGAGCACCTTTTTTACTGGCTGCCATTCGGAGTCCTCTTGAAACGTGGGTGGAGATTTTGCAGACCGTAGTCTAACAAACAATTCCCGGGGTAAAGCCAAACGTCGCCGGATGCCGACAGCCAGACGCGGCGCGCGCCTATCAACCTCACGTCCGCCATCAAGTCAGTTTGATGGCCTTAGGATCGAAGTTAGGAGCCGGAAATCGCAGCGGCATCTGCTCGAACTCGTACAGCAGGATCTGCGAAACGGCGAAATCGCGGAACCATTTGCGGTTCGCCGGCACGACGTACCACGGCGCGTGCTCCGTCGAGCAACGCGCGAACATCGCTTCGAAGGCGCGCGTGTAGGCGGCCCACTGCTGCCGCTTTTCCAGATCGCCGGTATCGAATTTCCAGTTCTTGCGCCTGTCGGCGAGACGCTCCGAGAACCGGTGGCGTTGCTCTTCCTTGCTGACCTGCAGGAAAATTTTTACAACGCGCGTGCCGCAGGCATCGAGCAGACGCTCGAAGTCGTTGATTTGATCGTACCGCCGGCTCCAGACGTCCTCGGGCACGAGGTCGTTGACGCGCACCACCAGCACGTCCTCGTAGTGCGAACGGTTGAACACCGCCATTTCGCCACGCGGGGGGCAACGCTGGTGGACGCGCCAGAGGTAGTCGTGGCGCAGCTCCTGGGCGCTCGGCGCCTTGAAGGCGGTGACGGTGCAGCCCTGCGGGTTGAAGGCGCTGAACACGCGGCGGATGGTGCTGTCCTTGCCCCCGCCGTCGATCGCCTGCAGGCAGACGAGCATGGCGAAGCGGCCGTCCGCATACATCTTGTATTGCAGCTCCTCGAGCTTGGCGAGGTTCTCCGCGGTGGCCGCGCTGGCCTTGTCCTTGTCCCAGCCGAAGTTGCGCTCGGCATCCTCGTCGCGCAGCTTCAGGCGCGAACCGGGCGCCACGCGCAGCTTGTCGGGAATGTCGCGCCGCGACACGAGGCGTTGGCTCATCGGGGCACCTGCTGGGTGATGCAGTGGATGTTGCCGCCGCCTAACAGGATCTCGCGCGCGGGCACGCCCACCACCTTGCGGCCCGGGAAGGCGCGTTTCAGTTGCGCCGCCGCGGCCCGATCGGTCTGCTCGTCGAGCAGGGGCATGACGATGCCCTTGTTCGCAATGTAGAAATTGACGTAGCTCGCCGCGAGCCGCGCTCCTTCGAGCCGCGCGTGCGTGTGGTCGCGCAGCAGCACGCCGCCCGCTTCCGTCGGGCTGCGCTCGAGCGGTCCCGGCATCGGCAGCTTGATGACCTCGATCCTGCGCTTGCGCGCATCGCGCGCCGCGCTGAGCCGCGCCAGCGCGTCCGCGGACACCGCGTATTGCGGATCGCTGCGGTCCTCGGTCCAGGTGAGCGCGACGACGCCCGGTTTCACGAAGCAGGCCAGGTTGTCGACGTGGCCGTCGGTTTCATCGTCGATCACGCCCTCGCCGAGCCAGATCACCGTCCGGACTCCGAGGTAATCCTTCAGGCACTGCTCGATCTCGGGCTGCGAGAGCCCCGGATTGCGATTCGGATTCAACAAACATTGTTCGGTGACCAGCGCGGTGCCCGCCCCGTCCACGTGGATTGCGCCGCCCTCGTTGATGATCGGAGCGCGGTAGCGGTCGCAGCCCTCGATCGCGAGCACCTTGCGCGCCACGAGATCGTCCTGGTCCCACGGAAAATACAGTCCGCCATTCAAGCCGCCCCAGGCATTGAACTGCCAGTCGACGCCGCGCCGGACGCCCTTGCCGTTGGTCACGAACGTCGGCCCGACGTCGCGCATCCAGGCGTCGTCGTGCGAGATCTCGAGCACACGCACCGGCGGCGCGAGCTGCGCGCGCGCGAATTCGTAGTGATCCGCGGAGACGCCGACCGTGACCGGCTCGAAACGCGCGATGGCCGCCGCGACCTCCGCGAAGGCCGCCTGGGCGGGCAACGCGCCCGCGCGCCAGTTGTCCGGGCGCTCCGGCCAGAGCATCCAGCAGCCTGCGTGTGGCCCGTATTCGGCAGGCATTGAAAAGCCATCCGCCGCGGGTGTGGAGTCAAGGGTTTGCGACATCGTTCCGGCATTGTAGCCAAGGAAACAAGGGTTTCCGGCGACGTGTTAGCATCGCGGCCCCTCAGAAACCCCTTGGCAAGCAAGAAAACAACGATGGCAACTCCGACGAGTCCCAAAGTGTCGCCGCCAGCCGGCGGCGCGAAGATTTCGGTCCAGAACGGCAAGCTGAACGTCCCCGACCAGCCGATCATTCCCTTCATCGAAGGCGATGGCACGGGCCGGGACATCTGGCGCGCAAGCGTGCGCGTCATGGACGCCGCGGTGCAAAAGGCCTACGGCGGCAAGCGCAAGATCCACTGGCTCGAGGTCTACGCGGGCGAGAAGTCCTTCAACCTGTTCAACAGCTGGCTGCCGGACGAAACCGTCGAGGCCTGCCGCGAATACCTGGTTTCCATCAAGGGTCCGCTGACCACCCCGGTGGGCGGTGGCATCCGCTCGCTGAACGTCGCGTTGCGCCAGTTGTTAGACCTCTACGTCTGCCTGCGCCCCGTGCGCTGGTTCAAGGGCGTGCCCTCGCCCGTCAAGGCGCCCGAGAAGGTGGACATGGTCATCTTCCGCGAGAACACCGAGGACATCTACGCCGGCATTGAATTCGAGCATGGCACCGAGGACGCGAAGAAGTTCAAGGAGCTGTTCAAGCAGGCGTTCCCGAAGGCCTACGCGAAGATCCGCTTCCCGGAGACCTCGGGCATCGGCTTCAAGCCCGTGTCGCAGGAAGGCACGGAGCGTCTGTTCAAGGCGGCGCTCGAATACGCCGTCATCAACAAGCGCCGCAGCGTGACGATCGTCCACAAGGGCAACATCCAGAAGTTCACCGAAGGCGCGTTCCGCAACTGGGCCTATGCCCTCGCGGAGTCGCCCGCGTTCGCCGACAAGTTCTACACCTGGGAACAGTGGGGCCGCACCAAGGCCGCTTCGGGTGAGAAGGCGGCCAACGACGAGCAGGCCGCGGCGCTCAAGAGCGGCAAGATCCTGGTGAAGGATGCGATCGCCGACATCGCGCTGCAGCAGGTGCTCACGCGTCCGGATGAATTCGACGTGATCGCCACGACCAACCTAAACGGCGACTATCTATCCGACGCGCTCGCCGCGCAGGTCGGCGGCATCGGCATCGCGCCGGGCGCCAACATCAACTACGTGACCGGCCACGCGGTGTTCGAAGCCACGCACGGCACGGCGCCGAAGTACGCGGATCTCGACCAGGTGAACCCGGGCTCGGTGATCCTCTCGGGCGAGATGATGCTGCGTTACATGGGCTGGACCGAAGCCGCCGACGCCATTATTTCCGCGATGGACAAGACCATCGGCCAGAAGACCGTCACCTACGACTTCGCCCGCCTGATGGAAGGCGCGACGAAGGTGAAGTGCTCCGAATTCGGCGATGCGCTGATCAGGAACATGTAACGGAAGAACGCTCTTCCGGAAGAAGCTCTTCCAACTACAAGAACGCCGCCCTTCAGGGCGGCGTTTCTTTTTGTGGCGCGTGCGCCTGATCAGACAGCACTTGCGCCTGGCCAGCCGTCCGCACCCGGAAATCTCCCAACCGCCGACCCAGAAACTCCTCGAGCTTCTCCAGCAACTCCTCGCGCCATTCGTAGCGCGAGAGCGAATGGTTCCCGTCCTTGATGATCACGAGTTCGTGATCCTTGTTCTCGAGCTCCAGCATGCGCGCCATGCGCCGGCTGTGCTCGACGAGCACCTGGATGTCGCTGTCGCCATGAACGAGCAGCACCGGCGCCTTGATCCTTTGTGTGCCGCGCAGCGGTGAGCCGGCCCTGAGCTCGTCGCTGTCCGAACCGATGGAGTAATCCGCGCGGTAACGGCCGCCGTGAAAGCGCCGCGTCTCGGCGGCCAGCGCACGCAGATCCGAAACACCCGCGATGCTCACGACGCATCGGTAGAGATCGGATTCGCGCACGGCGCTCATGAGCGCGGCGTATCCGCCATAACTCCAGCCGGCGATGCAGATGCGCGCGGGGTCCGCGATGCCCTTCTCGATGGCCCACTTCGTCGCAGCGGTGATGTCATCCACCATCACGGTGCCCCAGTTGCGAAGGCCCGCGTCGTACCACTCGCGTCCATAACCGGTCGAGCCGCGGAAGTTCACCTGGAGCACCGCGTATCCGCGGCTCGCCATGAACTGCACCATCGAGTCGAAACCCCAGCTGTCGCGGAAATAAGGGCCGCCATGTGGATAGACGACCATCGGCAGGTTCCGCCCGCCCGATCCCACGGGGATCGTGAGGTATCCGGGCAGCATCTGCCCATCCGGCCCCCGGATCTCCATCGGCCTCATCGGCGCGAAAGTCTCGCCGGCGAGCGCGGGGCTCGCGCTGCCCACGGACCACATCTTGTTCGCGTCGAGATCGACCAGGTGGTATTCGGCCGGCCGCACGTCGGAGTAGGACTCGACCAGCAGCCGCCGCCCGTCGAGCGACGCGTCGATCACGTAGTTCTCGCAGTCCGGCAGCAACTGGTCGATGCCGCCGTAAATGCGCTCGGCGGCGTCGTCGAACAACATGCGGTGGACGCGCTCGGTCTCGTAGGAGAAACCGACGATGCGGCCATCGGCGGGCCAGTAGATAGGCGCGCCGACGTCGACGGCATTGTGCGAGAACAGCAGCTGCCGGTCCGATTTCTCGCGCAGGTCCATCTCGAAGATGGCCGCGCGGCCGTTGTGGTCGGCTTCCACTAGCACGGCATCCGGCGACGGACCGAAGCCGATCACGTCGAAATCGTCCTTGCCGAGCCGCCACCGCGCCAGCGTGCGCCACGGCGCATCGGCCGAGTCGCGGGTGATGTATTGCGATCTGCGCTCGTCGAAACCGGAGCCGAAGCGCACGACGCCCTGGCGATCCGTGCGCCAGTTCATGATCGGGTAACGCTTGCGCTGCACGAGGCTCATGCGGCCCGTGTAGACATCGAGCGCCCACACGTCCGGATAGGGCCCGCCGTCGCCGGCGAGCTGGATCAGCACGCGTTTCGGATCGTGCGGCTGCCAGTCGAAGACGCGATCCTGGAACTGGGAACCGCCCTGCGGCCCGTTCTGTACCAGCACCATGGGCATGTCCGTCCCGCTCACGCCGATCGAGACCAGGCGTGAGACGGCATAGGGAGCGCCGCGCTCGAAGCGGGTGCCGGTCAGGCCGCACACCAGCCGGTCGTCAGCCTTGAACCTGCACCAGGTCACCTGGTACGAGTCGGCCGTGGCCTTCATGAGCTGGCGTATCTCGTGTTTGCCGGTGTCCTGCACGACGACGACGGGCTCGCCATTCACGCGGGTGACGAAGGCGAGCTTCAGGCCATCCGGCGAAAGCGCAGGGGTGCTGAAATCGGCCTCGGCGGCGAATTGCGCGATGGAGGGCGCGACGCGCGTGGAAGGAACGAAACCGGAATCCGCGAACGCGGCACAACTGGCAACGAGGGACCCGGCCGCGGTCAGCGCCGCGGCGCAACGACTTGCTGGCCCCATGGATCCTCCGGGACGGCCAAACTACTGATGGCTGGCTGCGAGTTCCCGTATCGTGACATCCGCGCGCAGGGCGGACAAGACGGCGGGCGCGAGGCCCGCCTCCTCCGCGGCATGCTCGAGCAGCCCGGGCGCCGAGAATTGCGGCGTCAGAAGTTCGATCGCCACCATTCGGGCGAGGTAGACGGTCGTCGCGTCGGCGGCCGCCGAGGGGAATTCGCGCAGACGCTGCCACTCGCCCGCGGTGGTGGCGGCTTGCGCGGGCACGCCCCAGGCGCGTACGGCGCGCTCGAGCTGTTGTCCCGAGAGTTCCGCGCACAGCTCAGCCTTACTGGTCGCATCGAGGCGCAGGCCCGACGCGTGCTCGGCCTCGGCGATAGCGCGTAGCGTGAGGATATCGCCCAGGCGATGAAGCAATCCGGCGATGGCGCTGTTTTCCCGGTCGGCGCGCAGGTCGCCGGCCAGGCGCCACGCGCAGGCGGCGGTGACCACGCACTCCTTCCACAGGGCGCGCAGCTCACGGGCGCGCGCAGGCGCCGTGCACAGCAGGCGCGCCATCGCCTGCAGACGCAGATCAGCGGGCGCGCCGGCCGCGCCCAGCATGGCCGACACGTCGAGCTTCGCCCAATCGAACGGAGACGCAGGCAGATCACGCAATTTCTGCCGCAGCTCGGCGGTGATGGTGCGGCGGGCTTCGAGCGACTGGCCGGGCTGGCGATGGGGGCGATTCAACATATGTTCGCTTCTTGTTCTGGAATGCTGCCGAGCGCGAATTCTCGCGCGTTGCCGCAGTGCGTTCAGCACGACCCGACGAAAATGAGAGGTGCGTGCCCGGGTGTCGGGCACGGAAAACCCGGAAGTACGGGATCGCTTAGGGGTTTCGGAGGGTTTTCACGCCAGGGCCTGATCGATGTCGGCGATGAGGTCGTCGACGTCTTCGAGACCCACCGACAGGCGCACAGTCCCCGGACCGATGCCGGACTTGCGCGCCTGGTCGGGCGTGAAGTCGCGGGTGCCGATGAGTTGCGGCGCCATCACGAGCGACTCCGTCGAACCGAGACTCGCGGTCAACGCGAAGAGCTCGAGTTGTTCGCTGAAGCGCCGCGCCGCCTCGGCGCCGGCCGCGATATCGAACGCCACCACGGTTCCCGGCTCGCGCATCTGCTTCTTCGCGAGCGCCGCCTGCGGATGCGTGGCCAGCCCCGGGTAATGAACGCGCGCGACCGCCGGATGCGCGGCCAGATGCTCGGCAATGCGCTGCGCGCTGCGGGTCTGCTCGGCATAACGCACGAAGTAAGTCTTGAGCCCGCGCTGGATGAGGAACGCCGCATGTGGATCGAGCAGCGCGCCCAGTACGGAAAAATCCGGCCGCATGCCTTCGATGAGTTCCTTGCGCGCGATGACCGCGCCGCCCATCACGTCGCCCGTGCCCGAGGCGTACTTCGTCAGGCTGTGCACGAACACGTCGATGTCGTATTCGCCGTGCTGGTGAAACCCCGCGAACGTGTTGTCGAGGACCGCGAGCGCGCCATGTCGGTGGGCGAGCTCCACGATCCGCTCGATGTCGGCGACTTTCGTGACCGGATTCGTCGGGCTCTCGAAAAGCACCAGGCGCGTGGGCCGCGATGCGAGCACGTTTTCGATGCCCGGCAGGTCCTCGATCGACAGCATCGTGTGCTCGACGCCGAACCGCGCGAGCAGCCTGCGGATGATGTTGCGCGTGGGGCCGTAGGTCTCGATGAAGAACAGGATGTGATCGCCGGCTTTCGTGAGAGAGAGCAGCGTCTGGGCGATGGCGTTCACGCCCGAGGCGCTGGCGAGGCAATCGTCCCTGCCCTGCAGCCGCGCGAGCGTGAGCTCGAGCTGGCGCGTGGTCGGGTTGCTGGCGCGCATGTAGAAGTACCCGGGCGTCTCGCCGCGCAGCATCCGCAGCGTGTCGTCCACGGTCTCGAATTCGTACTTGACGCTCTGGTAGATAGGCGCGATGACGGGCTCGTTGCCCGGAGGCGGCGCGACGTCCGGCGGATGGTTGACGAGTGTCGGTGGTTTCATGTCGCGATCATTCCAGGGAAAAGGGATCCGCGTCGAGATGCGCGGGAAACTTGTCGCGCCACGCGCGCAAGGCGTCGATGTCGAGCGGCACGGTGATCGCCTGGGTTCCGTCCAGCAGCTCGACCAGCGGCTGGCCCAGGAAATCGAGCGCCACGCTGTCGCCAACGTACGCGTTGTCCGCGCCGTCCGTTCCGACGCGATTCACGCCCACGCAGTAGGCCTGGTTTTCGATGGCGCGCGCGCGCAGCAGCGCCGACCAGGCGGCGCGCCGCGGCGCCGGCCAGTTGGCCGAGTAGATCACGAGGTCGTAGTCGAGCTCGGGCCGCCGCCGGCTCCACACCGGAAAACGCAGGTCGTAACACACCAGCGGGCACAGGCGCAGGCCGCGCCAGTCGATGATGAGCGCGTGCGAGCCGGCGCTGTAATGACGGTGTTCGCCGCCCATGCGGAACAGGTGGCGCTTGTCGTACCAGTAGGTGGGCCCTTCCGGCAGCGCCACCATGAAGCGATTGAAGTAGCGTCCGTTGTCGTTCACCGCGACGCTGCCTCCCACGGCGGCATCGAGCTTGCGCGCCTGCGCCAGCAGCCACTCGCGCGTCGGGCCGTCCGCGGGCTCGGCGAATTCCCTGGGCTTCATCGTGAAACCCGTGGTGAACATCTCGGGCAACACGACGAGATCGGTCGTGCCGGCGAGCGGCGCGAGCACCTGCGCGAAATGGGCGCGGTTGGCCTCGGGGTCGTGCCAGGCGAGCGGCTGCTGCACGAGTGTGACGCGAAAGTTCATGTGTGTGTCCAGGCCTTGATGCGGTCCGCCGCCTCGATGAGGGTCTCGTCGCGCTTGGCCACGCACAGCCGCACGATGCACATGCCTACGGGCGGCTCACGGTAGAAAGGCGATAGCGGGATGACCGCGACGCCGGCCTCGTTGATCAGCCGCTCGGTGAATTCGACATCGTCGCCGGGGTTCTTGCCATCTGCCAAGTGGCCGAAGTCCGCCAGCTGGAAATAACTGCCCTCCGCGGGAGGCATCGTGAGGCCGCTGCCCGTGAGCCGCGCGCGCAACAGGTCGCGCTTCGCGCTGAAGAATCCGGCGATCTCGCGCCAGGCATCGGGATGACGTTCCAGGTAGAGGCGGATCGCGGCCTGCAGCGGCGCCGCGATGCTGAAGGCGTTGAACTGGTGCACCTTGCGCAGCTCGGTGGTCAGGACGGGCGGTGCGACGCAGTAGCCGACGCGCCAGCCGGTGATGTGCAGCGTCTTGCCGAACGAGTACACCGCGAAACTGCGCTGGCGCAGCTCCGGGTGGTCGATGACGGATTGATGAACGCGTCCGTCGTATTGGACGTGCTCATAGACCTCGTCGGCGAGCACGATGATGGGCCGGTCGCGCACCAGCGCCGCGAGCGCATCAAGGTCTGCTTCCCCGGCCACGGTGCAGGCGGGGTTGTGAGGATTGTTGATGATGATCAGCCGCGTGCGCGGGCTCAGCGCGCGGCGCACGCGGTCCCAGTCGTAGCGGAAGTGCGGCGGCTCGAGGGGGATGTGGATGCAGCGGCCGCCCGCCAGGCGGATCGCGGGATCGTAGGCGTCGTATGCCGGATCGAAGACGATGGCCTCGTCACCGGCGCCGACCGCGGCCTGGATGGCGCTGTAGATGGACTCGGTCCCGCCACAGCTCACGGTGAGCTCGGTTTCCGGGTCGACGGCGCGGCCTCCCGCGGACGCGATCTTCGCGGCAATGCGCGCGCGCAACGCGACGTCGCCCGCCATGGGCGCATACTGGTTGAAGCCGGCCTGGACCGCTTCGGTCACGCACTCGGCCAGCCTGGGATCTATCGGGTAATCAGGAAAGCCCTGACCCACGTTGACCGCGCCCTGCTCGGCGGCGCGGCGCGACATCACGGTGAAGATCGTGGTGCCGACGTCGGGCAGTTTGCTCGCAAACTGGTCCGGGAAACTCATCGCTGAAGCAAAGCCGCCGCGCACCCCCGTACGCGGCGTCTTCGACGGACGCCTTATTTCTTCTTGGCGCGCTTCGCCTTGCGGGCGAGCTTCTTCTGCACTCCAGCCGGCTGGTCGATGAAGCGGAAGCGGATACCTTCCACCATCGCCTTGTACTTGACCGCACCGGTGGAGCGACCCAGTTCCTTGGCTGCGAGACGCGCGGACATGCGCTGTTTCGCCAGGGCGCGCATCTTCTTGAGATCCGCGGGCGTCCATGGGGCGTTGTGCTTACGGGCTGATTTGGCCATTGATCGAATCCTCGTCAAAAGTCGTGGTTGTGAGTCTATCAGTAGTTAGCCAGTGACGGCCATCTGTTCCTCGCGTTTGCGGCGTTGCTCCTGCCGGCGCATCAGAATGGCCGAAAGGATGACCCCGAGAGCTACGACCAGAACCATTATGGTTGCTAGTGCATTCACGACCGGGCTTACACCTAGTCGAACGCGAGAAAATATGACCATGGGCAACGTGTTGGACCCGGGTCCGGATACGAACTGGGTCACGACCAGGTCGTCCCATGAAAGCGTGAAGGCCAGCAGCCAGCCGGACAGGATCGCCGGCAGGATCAGCGGCACGGTTATGCGGAAGAAGACCTTGGCGGGACGCGCCCCCAGGTCCAGCGCCGCCTCCTCGAGGGAGTCGTCGAAACTGGCCAGGCGCGACTGCACGACGACGGTAACGTAGGCCATCGTGAAGGTGATGTGCGCGATGGTGATCGTCGCCATGCCCCGGTTGAACTGCCAGCCGAACATGGCCTGGAACAGTTGCTCCAGTGATACGAACAACAGCAGCATGGACAGGCCCGTAATCACCTCGGGCATGACCAGCGGCGCGGTAGTGAGGCCCTGCAGCAGCGCCCGTCCCTTGAACGGTCCGAACCGCGACAGCACCAGGCCGGCGATCGTGCCGAGGATCACCGCTCCGGAGGCGGACATCGCGGCGACCTTGATGGACAGCCAGGCGGCCGACAGGACCTGCTTGTCCGAGAACAGGCGTCCATACCACTTGAGCGTGGGCGAATTCACCGAGTCCCACACCGTGACCAGGCGCGAGTTGTTGAACGAGAAGACGACCATCAGGATGATCGGCACGTACAGGAAGAAGAAGCCGAAGCCCAACATGGTCTTGCTGAACAGGCCGCGCGTATTCATCTCTTGGCGGCCTGCAGCTCTTTGTTCTGAAAGTGCTGGAAAATCATGATCGGCACCACGAGCAGCAGCAGCATCGCGATGGCCACCGCGCTCGCCTTGGGCCAGTCACGATTCAGGAAGAACTCGTCCGACAGCAGCTTGGCGATCATCAGCTGGTCGGTCCTGCCTAACAATGAGGGAATCACGTATTCGCCCACGGCCGGGATGAAGACCAGCAGCGAGCCGGCGACGATGCCCGGGAACGACAGCGGCAGCGTGACCCGCAGGAACGACTTGATCGGCCCGGCGCCGAGGTCCTGCGCGGCCTCCAGCAGCGTGTTGTCGTGCTTCTCGAGGTTGGAATATAGCGGCAGGATCATGAACGGCAGATAGGAGTACACGATGCCGATGTACACCGCGAAGCTGGTATTCATCATCGCGAGCGGCTCGTCGATGATCCCGATCCCGCGCAGCACCTGGTTGATCACCCCGTCCGTCTTGAGGAGCCCTATCCACGCATACACGCGCAGCAGGAAGGACGTCCAGAAAGGCAGGATGATGAGCATCAGGAAGACGTTGCGGTAGGTAGGCGACGAGCGCGATATGGCGTAGGCCATCGGGTAGCCCAGGCACAGGCACAGCACCGTCGAGATGGCCGCCACCTTGATCGAGTAGATCCACGAGCTCACGTACAGCGGCTCGGTGAACAGGTACTGGTAGCTGCCGATCAGCATCTTGATCTGCAGGGCGCCCTCGTCCAGCCAGCGGAACACCGGCTCGTAGGGCGGACGTCCCAGCGGCGAGAACTCCGCGAACGAGATCTTGAGGACGATGAGGAACGGAACGAGGAAGAAGGTGATCAGCCACAGATAGGGAATCGCGATGACGAGGCGTTGACCCGACCAGTTCCTCAGCACGTACTCGGTCCAGCGCGGCGGGCCGTACCTGAACAGGAACGTCCACAGGGGCCCGATGCGCCCCGGCGCTTCGCGAGAAATTCGGGTGGTGGCCAATGCCACGATCCTGGGCTCCTGTTACCGGCTGCTGTTACTGGGTGACTATCACGGGACTCGACGAATGCCAGGTGAGCCACACCGTCTCGTCCCACAGAATTCGTTCGTCGTCCGAAAGCCGCTCGACGTTGGGCAGCGTCACCCGCACCGTCTTGCCGGTTTCGATCCTGACGAGGTAGATAGATACGTCGCCCATGTAGGCGATTTCCTTCACGACGCCCTTGACGCAGTTCTCGCTGGTATCGGCGGGCGGGGTGCGCAGGATGTTGATCTTCTCGGGGCGGATCGCCGCCCACACCGTGGCGCCCGGCGCCGAGCTGATGCCGTGATCGACGTATACGACGCCGCCGAGTTCGTCGGACTCGATGCGCACGCGATCGGGCAGATCCTCGATGAGCCGGCCCTGGAACATGTTCACCGATCCGATGAAATCCGCAACGAACTTGGTCTGCGGGAATTCATAGATTTCCGTGGGCGTGCCTATCTGCACGATCTCGCCGCGGTTCATGACGCCGATGCGCGAGGCCAGCGTCATCGCCTCTTCCTGGTCATGCGTGACCACGATGAAGGTGACGCCGAGCTGCTCCTGGATGTTGATGAGCTCGAACTGCGTCGCTTCGCGCAGCTTCTTGTCGAGCGCGCCGAGCGGCTCGTCGAGCAACAGCAACTTCGGGCGCTTCACGAGCGCGCGCGCCAGCGCGACGCGCTGGCGCTGGCCGCCCGAGAGCTGGTGAGGCTTGCGCACGGCGAACTGGGTCAGCTTCACGATCTCGAGGATGTCGGTGACGCGCGTGGCGATCTCGGACTTCGACAGGCCCCTTTCCTGCTCCAGTCCGAACGAGATGTTCTTCTCCACGGTCATGTGGGGAAACAGCGCGTACGACTGGAACATCATGTTGACGGGCCGCTCGTAGGGCGGGACGTCCTTCATGTCCTGGCCGTCGAGGAAGATGGATCCGCCGGAGGTCTGCTCGAATCCCGCGAGCATGCGCAGCAGCGTCGATTTGCCGCTGCCCGAGCCGCCGAGCAGGCAGAAGATCTCGCCCTTGTAGATCTTCAGTGAAACATTGTTGACCGCGACGAAGTCGCCGAAACGCTTGGTGACGTTTTCGATGCGCACGTAGCACTCGGCGTCCGGATCACGCCATGGTTCGTGCTTTTCCTTCGACTTGTCTGAACGTCGTTCCGCCGCTTGCATGGCAGGCCCCCGTAGCAATGGAAGAAGTCGGCCGCCGCGCCCTCAGCGGCGGCCGGCTCACTTCACTTGCCGGTCCGGAAGCGGGTCCAGGTACGGGTCAGCGCGCGGGTGAATTCCGCCGACTCCGGCAGATCCGGCACCAGCTTCGCCATCGTCTCCGGCGGCGGGAAGATGCCCGGGTCGTTCATGACTTCCGGGTTGATGAGCGGCCAGGAGGCGGCGTTGCTGTTCGCGTAGCCGAGGAAGTTGCTGTTCTTGGCGGCGACTTCCGGGCGCAGCATGTAATTGATGAAGATGTGCGCGTTCTTGACGTGCGACGCATCCGCCGGAATGGCCATGTTGTCGAAGAACATGACCGCGCCTTCCTTCGGGATGTTGTACTTGATCACCGCGCCTGTGTTGTTCTCCGTGGCGCGCGAGGCCGCGATGTGCACGTCGCCCGACCAGCCGAGCGCGAGGCAGATCTCGCCGTTGGCGAGATCCTCGATGTACTTCGAGGAGTTGATGAGGCGGATGTACGGCCGCACCGACATCAGCACCTTCTCGGCGGCGGCGAGATCCTCGGGTTTCTCCGAGTTCGGGTCACGGCCGAGATACATCAGCACGGTGCCGACGACCTCGGACGGCGCGTCGAGGATCGAGACGCCGCACTTGGCGAATTTCGACACGACCTTCGGATCGTAGAACATCGCGAAGCTATCTACCGGCGCGTCCTTGAACGCCTCGGCGACCTTGCCCTCGTTGAAGCCGACGCCCGACGTGCCCCACATGTAGTTCACGGCGTGCTCGTTGCCCGGATCGAACACCTCGAGCTTCTTCGTGATTTCCGGATCGAGGTTCTTGAGATTGTCGAGCTTCGACTTGTCGAGCTTCTGGTAGACGCCGGCCTTGATCTGGCGGGCGAGGAACGAGGCGGACGGAACGACCACGTCGTAGCCGGTGCGACCGGCGACGAGTTTCGTCTCGAGCAGTTCGTTCGAGTCCATCACCTCGTAATTGACGGTGATGCCGGTTTCCTTGGTGAAGTCATCGAGCACGGTAGGCTCGATGTAGTCGGACCAGTTGTAGACGTTGACGACTTTTTCCGCGTCGGTGTCGTAGGTGACGGCGGGGGACGTCTCGGACGCGGGCGCCGTTGGCGCTTCTTCCTTCTTGCCGCACGCGGCGAGCAGAAGGAGCAATGAAGCCGATGCGATGGCCGATAGGCTGCGAGTGAACATGATTTGACCCCTAGATGTTTGTCGCGATGTGAGACCCACACATCGCGTCCATGGGTCGTCTTATATAACAGCGACCGCGTCTATAGCCAGCCCTCGGCGCGTGCCCAAACCAGTGTTTCGTCGAGCGATCGCACTACTTTGGACAGTAGTTCGTCGATTTCCGCGCGGCTTATGACCAGCGGTGGCGCGATGAAGAGCGTGTCGCGCGTGGCGCGCATGACGAGACCGTTGCGCGTGCAGGTGTCGCGCATATGAGTGCCTACTTCGCCGCGCGGCTCGAAAAAGCGCCGTGAACTCTTGTCGGGCACTAGCTCGATCGCGGCCAGGAGCCCCAGGCACCTTGCTTCACCGACCAGCGGGTGGGAGGCCAGTTCCCGCCAGCGGGCCGCTAGATAGGGCGCCGCTTCGTCCCTCACCCGCTCGACGATGCCTTCCCGCCGGAAGATCTCCAGATTGGCGATCGCCACGGCGCAGGCGGCCGGGTGTCCGGAATAGGTGAAACCATGAAAAAACTCGCCGCCCTTGTCGATGAGCACGTCCGAGACGCGGTCCGACACCATCAGGCCCCCGATCGGTAGATAGCCCGACGACAGGGCCTTGGCCATCGTGAGGAAATCCGGCCGCGTGCCGAAGTATTCGCAGCCGAACCAGCGTCCCGTGCGGCCGAATCCGCAGATCACCTCGTCAGAAGCGAACAAAATCCCGTACTTGTCGACGATCCTTTGTATTTCGGGCCAATACGTCTCGGGCGGGATCACGAGGCCCCCCGCGCCCTGCACGGGTTCACCTATGAAAGCTGCGACGCGCGCCGGCCCGATTTCCTCTATTTTCCTTTCCAGTTCGCGCGCGCAGGCCAGTCCGAACTCCGCGGGCGTCAGATCGCCGCCCTCGCCGAACCAGTACGGCTGATTGATGTGGACGATGCCGGGCACGGCGCCGTCCGGGCCTAGCTGCTCGTGCATGGGCTTCATGCCGCCGAGGGATGCACCGGCAATGGTACTGCCGTGGTATCCATTCCAGCGCGAAATGACGACGTTGCGCTCCGGCTGGCCTAGCAACTGCCAGTAGCGGCGCACCAGGCGCAGCAGCGTGTCGTTCGCCTCGCTACCGGAGCTCGTGAAGAAGACGCGGTTGAACTGCGCAGGCGTGACCTCCTTGAGGATGCGCGCGAGCTCGATCGCGGGCGTCGTCGCGCACTGGAAGAAGCTGTTGTAGTAAGGGAGTTCCTGCATCTGCCGGTAGGCGGCTTCCGACAGTTCGCGCCGGCCGTAACCGAGCGCGACACACCACAGGCCCGACATTCCATCGAGGATTTTCTCCCCGTCCGAAGTGTAGATATGGACACCTTCGGCGCGTGTGACGATCCGTGCACCTTTCGCCGCGAGCTGCTTGTAGTCGGTGAAGGGGTGAAGATAGTGGGCGCTATCTAGTTGCTGCCATTCCCCGGTCTTCATCGCGCGCTCCTTGGCTTTCCGGCTCAGACGTTCAGCAGCAGGTGCTCCCGTTCCCAGGAGCTGATCACCTGCAGGAAGACCTCGTATTCGGCTTCCTTGACGATGGTGTACGCGGATATGAACGGCTCGCCGAGCACGCGCACCAGAGGATCGCACTCCCGCAGCTCGCGGATCGCGTCATCGAGCGAGCGCGGCAGTGAAAACGGCAGATCGTGCGCGGAACCGGAGATCGGCTCCGAGGGCTGCAGTCCTTCCACCATGCCGAGGAAACCGCAGGCGAGTGAAGTCGCGATGGCGATGTACGGATTGGCATCGGCGCCCGCCAGGCGGTTCTCGATGCGCCGCGCGGTGGCATCGGAGGCCGGTACGCGCAATCCGGCGGTGCGGTTGTCGTAGCCCCACTGCACGTTGATGGGCGCGAGCTGGAAACGGGAGATGCGCCGGTAGCTGTTCACGTTCGGTGCGAGCAGGCACATCGCCGCGGGCAGGTACTTCTGCAGGCCGGCAATGTGCGAGAAGAACAACGGCGTCGGCGTGCCGTCGGCATTCGAGAAGATGTTCTGCTTCGTCTTGCTGTCGACGATGCTCTGGTGGATGTGCATGGCGCTGCCGGGCTCCTTCGCGTGCGGCTTGGCCATGAAGGTCGCGTACATCTTGTGCCGCAGCGCCGCCTCGCGCGCCGTCCGTTTGAAGAGGAATGCCTGGTCGGCGAGATCGAGCGCGTTGCCGTGCAGCAGGTTGATCTCCATCTGCGCGGCGCCGTCCTCGTGGATCAGCGTGTCGATCTCGATGTCCTGGTCCTCGCAGAACTGGTACATGTCGTCGAACAGCGGATCGAACTCGTTGACCGCCGCGATGCTGTAGCTCTGGCGGCCGGGCTCGGCGCGCCCCGAGCGGCCCACCGGCGGCTTGAGTGGATAGTCGGCGTCGATGTTGGGCTCGACCAGGTAGAACTCGAGCTCGGGGGCGACCACCGGTTCCCAGCCGCGGTTGGCGTACATCTCGAGGATGTGGCGCAGCACCCCGCGCGGCGCCATGCCGACGCGCCGGCCATCGGCGTAATAACAGTCGTGGATCACCTGCGCGGTGGGCTCGGCGGCCCACGGCACGCGCCGTACCGTCTTCGGGTCGGCCTTGAGCGTGATGTCGATCTCGGCGGGGCTCATGGCCTTGTCGGTGTCGGGTGGATAGTCGCCGGTCACCGTCTGCAGGAAGATGCTCTCGGGCAGGCGCATGCCCTCGTCCTCGCCGAATTTCTCCGCCGGCATGATCTTGCCGCGGGCGATGCCCGCCATGTCCGGGATGATCGCCTCGACTTCGGAAATGCCGTGGTCGCGGAGGAATTGCCTGATCTCGTTCGCCATGATGCGTCCTGTGATTCTCTTTCTAACTACTGGCCCGTTGCCGGGCCGCGCGTCCGAACTCGGCGAACAGCGCCTGCGAAAACGGGTTGCTCATCACCTTCCACTCGGGGTGCCACTGCACCGCGAGCGCGAAATTCGCCGCGTTCTTCACGCGGAACGCCTCGATCAGCCCGTCGGGCGCGCGCGCCTCGACCGCGAGATCCGGCGCGAGCCGGTCGACGCCCTGCCAATGCAGCGAATTGACCGTGATCCGCTCCCGGCCCGCGATCCTCGACAGCAGGCCGCCGGGCTCGAGCACGACGTCGTGCGCGGGGGCGTACTGCACGTCGAGCGGCTGTTCCTTGTCCTCGCGATGGTCGTTGAAGCCTTCCAGCTCGTGCACGCGCTGGTGCAGCGTGCCGCCCATCGCGACGTTCATCTCCTGGAACCCGCGGCAGACGCCGAACACGGGCACTCCTCTTTCAACCGCACGCGGTATCAGCGACAGCGTCGTCGCGTCCCGATGTGGATCGTGCAGCGTCCCGGGCACGCTCGGGATCCCCGCGTAATGCGTGGGCTCGACGTTCGACGGCGAGCCCGGGAAAAAGATGCCATCGACGTGCGCGAGGATCTGCGCCACGTCGAGCGGCGTTTCGAGCACCGGGATCAGCAACGGCAGGCAATCCGCCGCCTGCACCACGGCCGCGATGTATTTCTCGCCGACCGCGTGAAAAGGATGCGGACCGATCATGCGTCGATCGGCTGGAATGCCGATGACGGGACGCTTGTTGCCAGCCATACGTCGTTCACTCTGGCGGTGTCTATTATCTTCTACGGACCCTGGTCCGAGACCCGGGCAGGGGTGGTCATTAGACCACAGCTCGCCGGACTCCGGCGCATCCGCAAGGCTGTGATGAATGGCCCCGCAAAGGGGCTCAATTCAGGGGTTTGCCCGGTTTGCCGCCCCGAGCCGCGCGGGCATATGCTCCCGGGTCCGGCGCGCGGTCAGCGTCGAAAATAATAAACACCGGGATTCAGCATGACGCCGTCCGATCTCGAGCTCGCGCGCTTTCTGGCGGATCACCCCGAGGTCCGGTTCTTCGATGCGTACCTGAACGACCTCAACACCGTCGAGCGCGGCAAACGCATCGACCGCGCCGGCATCGCCGGCATGTTCAAGCGCGGCCTGCCCCTGCCCGGCTCGATGTTCGCGCTCGACATCGAAGGCGGAACCGTCGAGGCGACCGGCCTCGGCTTCGATGACGGCGACGCCGATCGTCCCTGCATGCCGATTCCGGGAACGCTGGTGCCGGTGCCCTGGCAGAACGAGGTCGCGCAGGTGCAGTGCCGGATGTTCGAGCACGAGGGCTCGCGATTCTTCGGCGATCCGCGCCGGGTGCTCGAGGATCACCTGGACGCTTTCAGCCTGCTGGGCCTGACGCCGGTGGTCGCGATCGAATACGAGTTCTACCTCGTCGACAGCGAGCGCAATGTGAACGGCCTGCCACAGCCGCCGCGCGGACCGCTCACCGGCCGGCGGGAGTACCGCACGCAGATCAACTCGATGACCGATCTCAACGAGTATTCGCCGCTGCTCGCGGAAATCGACCGCACCTGCCGCGTGCAGAAGGTGCCCGCGACCTCCTCGCTCGCCGAGTACGGCCCCGGCCAGTACGAGGTGAATCTCGCGCACGGGCCCGATGCGCTGCGCGCCTGCGACGAAGCGCTGCGCTTCAAGCGCATCGTGAAGAGTGTCGCGCGCGCCTACGGTTGTGATGCGACGTTCCTGCCCAAACCGTACGCGGACATGGCGGGCAGTGGACTACACGTGCATGTGAGCCTGCTCGATCGCGATGGCCGCAACATCTTCGCCGCGCCCACGCCACACGAGAGTCCCGAGCTGCTGCACGCGATCGGCGGCACGCTGGCGACGATGGCGGACAGCATGGCGATCTGCGCTCCCGGGCCCAACAGCTTCCGCCGCTTCAAGTCGGAGGCCTACGTCCCGCTGCATCCGAGCTGGTCCATCAACAACCGCGGCTCCGCGGTGCGCGTACCCGCGTCGGATCCTGACAACCTGCGCATCGAACACCGGCTCGCCGGCGCCGATGCGAATCCGTATCTCGTCACCGCGTGGCTGCTGGCCGGCATCCATCATGGCCTCACGCACAAGCTCGAGCCGCCGACGGTCATGACGGGCAACGCCTACGAACAAACCGGCGCGTCGCTGCCGCTGAGCTGGAACAGCGCGCTCGACCGCTTCAGCGCGAGTCCCTTCGCGCGTGAATTCCTCGGCGAGAAATTCACGGCGCTGTATGCAACGGTCAAGCGCGCGGAGCTGGACGAGTTCAGCTCGCACATCACGCCGCTCGAGATCGCGCGTTACCTCGGCCCCCTGTGAGAATCCTGTGAGAATCCCGTGACCACACCGGACACCCGCAACTACTACTACGCCAGCACGCCCGGCATGCCGCGGTACGCGCCGCTGCGCGGCGAGTTGCGCGCCGACGTGTGCATCGTGGGCGGCGGCATCTCCGGACTCTCGGCGGCGCTGCACCTGCGCGAACGCGGTTATTCGGTGGCGCTGCTCGAAGCGCAGCACCTGGGCTACGGCGGCTCGGGCCGCAGCGGTGGTCAATCGATCTTCGGCTACGCCAGCGAGCAGGACCCGCTCGAAAAAGCCGTCGGCGACGCGGACGCGCGCCGCATGTGGGACATCTCGATCGAAGGCATGAACCTGCAGCGCGAGCTCATCGCGCGGCATGCGATCGACTGCGACTACGTTCCCGGCCACATGATCGTCGGGCTCAAGCCGCGACACGATGCCGCGTTGCGCGCCGAGGTCGATCACCTGGCCGCGAAATACGACTACCACTCGTTGCGTTACATCGAGCGCGAGGAACTGCGCGGCCTCGTCGCGAGCGAGCGCTACACCAGCGCGCTTTACGACTCCAACGGCGGGCATCTGCACCCGTATCGCTACACCTGCGGACTCGGCAGGGCCGCGGCCGCCGCCGGCGTGTCCATTTTCGAAGACTCGCCGGTCACGAAGCTCGACCTCGCGCCGGATGCGAACTCGCTCAACGTCATCCACACCGCCTCCGGCATCGTGCGCTCGCCGCAGCTGGTGATCGCGGGCGGCGCCCTGCTGGGCCGACTCGTGCCGCAGCTCGAGCGCAAGCTCATCGCGATCGGCACCTACGTCGCCGCGACGCAGCCGCTCGGCGCGGAACGCGCCGCCGCCCTGATCCGCAACAACGCGGCCGTCGCCGACATGAACTGGATTCTCGATTACTTCCGGCGCCTGTCCGATCACCGCCTGTTGTTCGGCGGGCGCGTGAGTTACTCCGGCCTCGATCCCTTCGACTCCGGCCGCGTGCTGCGACAACGCATCGTCGCGGTATTCCCGCAGTTGGCCGACGTGCGCGTCGACTACGCCTGGGGCGGATATCTCGACATCACGCCGAACCGCGCGCCGCACTTCGGCCGTCTCGGGTCCAGCGCATATTTCATCCAGGGCCTCTCCGGCCACGGCATGGTCATCTCCGGCATCGCGGGCAAACTCGTGAGCGAGGCGGTGGCGGGCAACGCGGAGCGTTTCGACCTTTTCGCGAAGCTCAAACACGCGGACTTTCCCGGCGGCGCGCTGCTGCGCCGCCCCGCGCTCGTGCTCGCGATGTTGTGGTTCCGGCTCAGGGACTTGTTGTGAGCGCGCCGTTCGACTTCGGCCTGTTCTTCTCGGCGCTCCCCCTGCTGCTGTTCGGCGCCGCGGTCACCTGGCTGCTGTCGCTCGCGCTGCGCAACGTGACATTGGCCGATCCGCTGTGGCCGCTGATGCTGTTCGTCGCCGGCGTCGTGTACGCGCTCGGCAGCGATCCGCGCGCGCCGCGCCTGTCGCTGGTGTTGTGGTTGCTCGTGGGCTGGGCGCTGCGCCTCGCATTTCACCTCACCGCGCGCCATGCGGGTGCCGGAGAAATCCGCCGTTATCGCGACATGCGCGAGCGACACTCGCCGCGATTCGGCATCAAGAGCCTCTACCTCGTGTTCCTGCCGCGCGCCTTCGGCGCGTGGTTCGTATCGCTGCCGCTGCTCGGCGCGTTCGCGAGCATCCGGCCGCCCGGCGCGCTCGACTACGCCGGTGCCGCGCTCTGCGTCATCGGCATCGCCATCGAGTCGATCAGCGACCGGCAGCTCGCGCGTTTCGCGCGCGATCCGGCCAACGCGGACGCCGTCATGACCTCCGGCCTGTGGCGCCATTCGCGTCACCCTAACTATTTCGGCGAGACCTGCGTCTGGTGGGGCTTCGGCCTCATCGCCCTGGCCGCCGGCGCCTGGTGGTCGCTGGCTGGCCCTGTGCTGCTGACGGCCTGGCTGTGGCTGTGGCGCGCCCGGCAGATGGAACGGGAGAGCGGCAATCGCCGGCCGCAATATGCCGACTACGTCTTGAAAACGAACGCTTTTCTGCCCGGCCTGCACCAGAAATGACCTAAAGACTGCCCTGTTCTGGGCCGATAACGGCGGGTAACCCGGAGCCATGCCCGGGGATACAGGAACAGCCCAGGACAGCCGTGACAGTGCCGGATTCAACTTTGCGCGAAGAACGTGCCCGTGAGGTGCGCCACGAGGTCGTGGCCCAGCTCACGCTCGCGACCCATCGCACATTCCGGATCCTGTTCGCCGTGCAGTGCGTGGCCGCGCTCGCGCTCGCCTGGAAAGCCGGACCGCCGGGAGACCCGCGCGTCCTGTTCACGCTGGTGGCCGCCGCGACGCTGACGATCCCCACGCTGCTCTTCATGCATGCCGCGCCGCGGGCGCCGTGGATCAAGCACTGGGTCGCCATCGCGCAGGTCGGCTGGTCGATGCTCTTCATGTGGCTGCTCGGCGGACGCGCCGAGGCGCAATTCCATCTGTTCGTCTCGCTCGCCATCCTCGCGCTCTATCGCGACTGGCGCGTGCTCGCGACCGCGACGCTCGCGGCCTTCGCCTATCCACTGCTGCGCATCCAGCTCCTGCCGGCCTCCTACGTCGTCGGCGCCCCGGCCTGGACGCGCCTGTTCGAGCAAGGCTCCTGGATCGTCGCCGAAGTCCTGCTGCTGTTGCTCACGATCCGGCAGAGCCTCGAGACCGTGGCGCGTTTCGCCGCCGACGCGGCCCACCTGCACGTCACGAACGCCGCCGCGGCGCGCGCCGTCGAGGAGCAGGCGGCCGAACTCGCGCACAGCCGCGAGCAGTACCGGCTCATCTCCGAAACCACGCATGCGATTCCCTTCGAGCTCGAGCTCGCGCAGGGCCGCTTCAGCTACGTTGGATCTCAGGCCGAAAAACTGCTGGGAATTCCGCTGGCGCGCTGGGCGGAGACGGGATTCATCGACGTGCTCCTGCCCCGCGGGCGCGAGCAGACGGCGCGCCGTGCGCTCGATGAGGCGGTGCCCGGCTCACTCGAAACCCTCTGCTCGGTCATCGGCAGCGACGACCGCGTGGTCGAGCTGCGCTGGATCATGAACTGCGAAGCGCGCGGCGGTGCGCGGGTGATGCGCGGCTTCATGATCGACGTGACCGGAGCGCGCCGCCCCATGCGCGACACGGCGCAGGAGCAGAAGCTGGAGTCCGTCGGCCGCATCGCGGCCGGGGTCGCGCACGAGATCAACACCTCCGTGCAGTTCATCTCCGACAGCGTGCGCTTCGTACGGCACGCGTTGCGCGACGTTCCACACGCGCTCGCCGACTACCGCGCGCTCGCCGCCGGCGTGCTCTCGGGACGCGACGTCACCGAGGCGGCGAAGAAGGCGAACGAAACCGACGAAGCGGCCGACGTCGACTATTTCCTCAAGAACGCGCCGGACGCGCTCGACCGCGCGCTCGAAGGCATCGGCCGCGTCGGCTCCATCGTGAAATCGATGACCGAGTTCGCGCATCCCGACGCGCGCACCGAAACCGACGTCGACGTGAACCGCGCGGTCACGACCACGCTCAACATGGCGCGCAACGAATACAAGACCGTCGCCGAGCTCGAAACGGATTTCGGCGACCTGCCGCCGGTGCATTGTCACGCGGGCGACGTGAACCAGGTGGTGCTGAACCTGGTGCTCAATGCCGCCCACGCGATCCACGACGTGGTCGATGGCACCAGCCGCAAGGGCCGCATTACCGTGCGCACCCGCGCGATCGGCGGTTACATCGAGATCTCCATCTCCGATACCGGCAACGGGATTCCCGAGACGGTGCGCGGGCGCATCTTCGAGCCTTTCGTCACGACCAAGGAAGTCGGCCGCGGCGCAGGCCAAGGACTCGCGCTGTCGCGCAACCTCGTGGTCGAGAAGCTCAAGGGTTCACTCCATTTCGAAACAGAAACGGGCAAGGGGACGACTTTCTTCGTCCGGCTTCCCGTGTCTTCCACCAGGCAGGCTGCAGCATGACCGCTCTACACGTGTTATTTGTCGACGACGAACAGGCCATTCTCGATGGCCTGCGCAATTCCCTGCGCAAGGAACGCAAGCGCTGGGAAATGACCTTCGCGCTCGGCGGCCAGCAGGCCCTCGATGCGATGAAGCAGACCCCGGCGGACGTCGTCATCACCGACATGCGCATGCCGGGCATGGATGGCGCCGAGCTGCTGCGGCACATCCAGCGCGACTACCCGGCCGCGGCGCGCATCGTGCTGTCGGGCCAGGCCGAGCGCGAAGCCATCATGCGCGCGCTGCCCGTGACGCATCAGTTCCTGCACAAGCCCTGCGACGGCGAAACGCTGCGCGCCGTCATCGAGCAGACACATGCGCTGCACAAGCTCATGCAGAACCCGGCCTTGACCGCTCTCGTCGGCAAGCTCGAGCGCATTCCGGCCGTGCCGACCACCTACACGGAGCTGTCGCGACTCGCGCAGGATCCGAAGGCCGACAGCGCCGCGTTCGCCAAGATCATCGAGATGGACGCGGCGGTGTGCGCCAAGGTGCTGCAGCTCGTGAACTCGGCGTACTTCGGCCTCGGCCAGAAGATCGTGAGCATCCGCCCGGCGGTCACCTACCTCGGCGTGGAGATCATCAAGTCGCTGGTGCTGGGCTCGAGCTCGTTCTCGGACAAGGCGATCAGCGAGGTCAAGGGATTCTCGCCCGACCGGCTGCAGCATCATTCGATGCTCACCGCGTTGCTCGCGAAGAAGATCGTCTCGAACCCGCAGCTGGCGGAGGCCGCGTTCACCGCGGGCCTGCTGCACGACATCGGCGCGCTGGTGCTGCTGCACGCCGCGCCGCCGGACTACAAGCGCGCACTCGACCGCAAGCGCGAGCTCGGCGGCGACAGCGCCGCGGCGGAGCGCGAGATCTTCGGCGTGACCCATGCCGAGGTCGGCGCCTATCTACTGGGACTGTGGGGCATCCCCTTCCCGATCGTCGAGGCCGTCGCCTTCCATCACCGCCCGCACGAGGTCGCGCCCGAGTCGCGACCGCTCGTGACCGCGATCCACATCGCGAGCGGCCTGGTCGAGGAGATGACCGACGCGGATGGCCAGGCCCGCGCGCCCGGCTCCGACCTCGACAGCTCGGGACGCATCGACGTGTCGTTCCTGCGCGAGGCCGGCCTCGAAGAGGTGTTCAAGAAGAGCCGCGCCGAAGCCGAGGCGTTGTTGGCCAAAACCTCCTGAGCCGTTTACATTGACGCTCCTTTCAGGGAGAGCGTCGATGCGTAACGGAAACAGATCGGGCGGAAAGTTAGTAGCCGTCGCCGCGTCTCTCGCCGCGGGCGCGTTTGCCGCCCTGGCGCTGCCGCTCGACGCGGGCGCGCAGAAGGTCTCCGGCACGGACGTCGGCGCCGCGGCCGCGGCCCGGGCGTTCCTCGCCTCGCTGCCGGGCGACCTGCGGGAGAACACGCAATTCCCGCTGAACTCCGCCGAACGCCTCGACTGGCACTTCGTTCCCCGCGAACGCGTCGGCGCCTCGCTGCTGGAACTCGATGACGCGCAGAGCGAGCTCATCGGCCCGCTGCTCGCGACGGCACTGAGCCCCGAAGGCCTGCTCAAGGCGCGCGACGTGATGAAGCACGAAAACATCCTGCGCCGCATCGAGACCGCGTCCGGCGCCCCGCTCGCCTCGCAGCGCGACCCGGGCAAATACCACACCGTCGTGTTCGGCGTTCCCGCGACGAACTCGCCCTGGGCCTGGCGCTTCGAGGGGCATCACCTCTCGATCAACGTCTCGCAGATTCCGGGCGCCCCACCCATCGTCGCACCGCTGTTCATCGGCGCGAATCCCGCAACGGTGCCCGACGGCGCCGAGGCCGGCTTCCGCATGCTCGCCGACGAAGAGGACCTCGCGCGCGAGCTCATCACGATGCTCCCGCCGGAGCGCCGCAAGACTGCGCTGATACGCGACACCGCGTTCGCGGACATCCTCACCGGCAACGATCCGAAGGTGAAGCCGCTCGAGCTCGAAGGCTTGTCGGCCGCGGACATGAACCCGGCGGAACGCACGCAATTGCGCCGCCTGCTCGAGGTGTACACGAGCCGCCTGATCGAAGCGGCGGCGAAGGATGCGTTGGCGCGCGTGGATCGGGCAGGCTTCGGGAAACTGCACTTCGCATGGGCAGGCGGCCTCGAGGCGGGGCAACCGCACTACTACCGGATTCACGGACCCACGGTGCTGATCGAGTACGACAATACCCAGAACGGGGCAAACCACATCCACACCGTGTACAGAGATCTCGAGCGTGACTTCGGCGGGGATGCTTTACGCGCGCACTATCAACCTGTCTATCAAGACAATAGGCAATATCGAATGGCCGCGGGTATCGGCTCTCATTAGACTCCAGCCAAAGAGGAGTACCGCCATGGGCAAGAAGAACACCGCGACCGTCGCCGCACCGCAGATCGACATCGGCATCAAGGACAAGGATCGCGCGAAGATCGCGCAAGGCCTGTCGCACGTCCTGGCCGACACCTACACGCTTTATCTCAAGACTCACAACTTCCACTGGAACGTGGAAGGACCGATGTTCAACACGCTGCACCTGATGTTCATGGATCAGTACACCGAGCTGTGGAACGCGCTCGATGCCGTGGCCGAACGCATCCGCTCGCTGGGTTATCCCGCGCCCGGCACCGGCCGGGAATATTCGAAGCTCACGTCCATCGAGGAAACCGAAGGCGTGCCCGAGGCGCTGGAAATGGTCCGCCTGCTCGTCACCGGTCACGAAGCCGTGGCGCGCACCGCGCGCGCAGCCTTCCCCGCCGCCGAGAAAGCCGGCGATGAATCCAGCTGCGACCTTTTGACGCAGCGCCTGCAGGTCCACGAGAAGACCGCCTGGATGCTGCGCAGCCTCCTCAAGTGATGGGAATAATGGGGACATTCCTCGTTTCCTAGCAAATGGGGACAGACCTCAAGTCGATGCGCGCGGCGGTCTTGATGGCCGCCGCGTTCCTCTGTGCATCCGCCTTCGCAGCGGACGCACCGCGATTGAAGGTCGCGCTCACGTTCGACGATCTGCCGCTCAACGGCACGCTGCCGCTGGGCGCCCGGCAATCCGACTTCGCACGCGACACGGTGCGCGTGCTGAAGAAGCATCGCATCGCGCCCTCCTACGGCTTCATCAACGCGAACAAGCTCGAGCGCAATCCCGACGGCGCGCGGGCGCTGCGCATCTGGATCGAGGGCGGCCACCCGCTCGCGAATCACACCTATTCGCACATCGATTTCACGAAGACGCCGGTCGAGGAGTTCCAGCGCGAGATCCTGCGCAACGAGCCCGCGTTGATGCTGCTGCAGCCACGCGAGCAGGAAGACGAGAAAGCCTGGAAGTGGTTTCGATACCCCTATCTGCACGAAGGCGACACGCTCGAGAAACGCCGCGCCATCCGCGCCTTCCTGGCCGACAATGGCTACCGCATCGCGCAGACCACGCTCGACTTCGAGGACTATCTCTGGAACAGCGCGAATGCGCGCTGCTGGATGAAGCAGGACGCCGAGTCGATCGCCTGGTTGCGCGACAGCTACCGTACGGCGGCGCGCGAGTTCATCCGCTTCGGCCGCGAAAACTCACGTGCCGTGTTCGGCCGTGACATCCACCACGTGATGCTGCTGCACCTCGGCTCGTTCAGCGCGCACATCCTGCCCGAACTATTCGCGATCCTCGACGAGGAAGGCTTCGACATCGTGACGCTCGAAGAGGCGCAGAAGGATCCGGTGTACGACTACGATCCCGATATCGCCGCACCGGGCGGCGGCACGTTGACTGACCTCGGGATGCGGGCGAAGAACATTCCCTGGCCGGACAATGCGCCGCGCAAGCCGCGCGAGCGCCTGAACCAGATCTGCCGCTGACGCGCTAGCGAGGCTTGCGGATGGCGAGCGCCGGCTCGCTCACACCCGCGACGCCGGCGAGCCGCAACGTCGTCAGCAGCAGCACCTGCGGTCCACGCCACGCATCGACGGGTTCGTACCATTCGTCCTGCGAATGGGCGAGGTCGCCTCGTCCCCCACCGTTCATCGTCGCCGCGGGAATGCCGAGCCCGAGCGGCACGTTGCTGTCCGTGCTCGCCGCGCGCAGCAACGGCTCGGGAAAACCCAGTGCGCGATACGCACCGACGGCCGCGTCGATCAGCGTGGAGTCCGTGCTGCGGGCGGATGCCGGCCGGTCGCCGATCATCTTGCGCTCGGCAACGACCTTCCCGGTAGTCAGGGCCTGCGGCCGCGCGCGCGCATTCTCCGCGCGCACCGACTCGTCCACCGCGGCGAGAATGCGCGTCTCGAGCTTGCCGAGCTCGGCGGCGTCATTCGAGCGGATGTCGACGCGCATGGTCGCCTGCGCAGCGATCGAGGTGACGCCGGCGCCGCCGTTCACCATGCCGACGTTGAAGGTGGTCTTGGGATCCGTCGAGACCTCGAGGTCGGCGATGCGCGCGATCGCGCGCCCCATCGCATGCACCGCGCTCGGATTGCCGAAGTTCTCGAAGCTGTGGCCGCCGGGGCCGGCGAAGGAAATTTCCCAGCGCCGGCTGCCGGTCGCCTGCGTCACGATTTCCGACCGCCCCTCGTGGCCCGGCGCGTCCACGCCATCGACGGAGATGAAGCCGTCGATGTGCGGATGATCATTGAACAAGGCCTTCACGCCCTTGAGATTGCCGAGCGCTTCCTCTCCGACCGTGCCCACGAACCACACGTCGCCCACCGTGCGCAGCTTCGCGGCCTGCATCGCGCGCGCCAGCGACAGCAGCGCAGCGAGCCCGCGCGCGTCGTCGGCGATGCCCGCTCCGTAGTAGCGGCCGTCCTTGAGCTCGACGGTGACGTCGGTGCCCTCGTCGAATACCGTGTCCAGGTGCGCGGAAACCACGAGCAACGGACCCTGACCGATGCCACGTCGGCGGGCGATCACGTTGCCCGCCGGATCGATGGCGACATCCGTGAGCCCGTTCGCGCGCAGCTGCGCCAGGTACTTCTGCGCGCGCACGCCTTCCTTGAACGGCGGCGCGGGGACCTGCGCGATCGCCACCTGCTCGCGCAGCGTGCGCGCATCATCGACGCGCAGGAACTGCAGCGCCGACTTCACGCCCGGGTCCGCGAGCAGCGGCGCGAATTCACCGGCGCCGAATGCCGGCGCGGCCAGCAGCGCACCCAACATCCATGTGGCGAGCTTCATGTAGCTAGACCCCGTCCGGCCGGACCGGCTTCCCGGCCGCGGCCGAATCGTAGATGGCTCGCACCAGCGCCACCGCCTTGCGCGCCTCGCGGCCTTCGATGAAAAACGGGCGTCGTTCGTCGATGCCGTCGATGAAATCCTGGATCTGCCGCAGGTGACCTTCGAACTTGATCGCCATCGGCGCGGCCGCGCCGGAGCCCATCGCGCCGCTCTCGCGCGTCGCGCGGATCCTTTCGTCCTGGGGCCGCGGTTCCCGGAAATCCCAGCGGGTGATGTCGTCGTCCTCCATCACCGCCGAACCGTTCTCGCCGCAGATCTCGATGCGCCGCGCGGATCCCGGCCACAGCGCGGTGGACGCTTCGATCGTGCCGAACGCCCCGCTGCCGAACTTGAGCGCCGCGACGGCGGTGTCCTCGGATTCGATGCGGTGCACGCGTTGCGTGCTCCACGCGAACACCTCGACCGGCATTCCCGCGAACCACTGCAGCAGGTCGATGCCGTGAATCGCCTGGTTGATTACCGCGCCACCGCCGTCCTCCGACAGGCGTCCCTTCCACCCGGTGTAGTACTCGCGCGTGCGGTTCCACTTCACGTAGCAGCTCGCGAGCACCATGCGGCCGAAGCGGCCCGCGTCGATGGCGGCCTTGAGCTCACGCGCGGCGTCACCGAAGCGCGCCTGGAAGATGGAGCCGACGCGCACGCCGGCCTTGTCCGCTTCCCGCAGGATGTGATCGGTGCCTTCGACCGTCGAGTCGAGCGGCTTCTCGATCATGAGATGTTTGCCGCTGCGGATCGCGGCGAGCGCGGGCTCGAGGTGCAGCGCTGAAGGTGTGGTGATGCACACCGCGTCGAGTCCGGGCTGGCGGAGTAGTTCGCCGACGTCGTCGGTCGCGAAGCCGATGCCGTGTTCCTGCGCGAAGGACTGGGCGGTGGTCAGGCGCCGGCTCGCGACGCCCACGAGCCGGCCGCCGCGCGCCGCGGCGACTGCGCGCGCGTGAAAGTGCGCGATCGCGCCCGCGCCGATGAAACCGAAGCCCAGCCCGCGATCAGTCACCGGTCCTGCGCCAGCGCCTGCGGCGCGTTGTGATAGACCGCATCGCGGAAGGCCTTGTGCAGCGGCACGCCGCCGAAGGGGCGGTATTGCGTGAACAGCACGGCCACGATGTCGTTGACCGGGTCCACCCAGAACAGCGTGTTTGCCGCGCCATCCCAGAAGAATTCGCCCACCTGGCCGGAGGCCTCCTTCGCATCCTTCGGCGGCGCGATGCGCACCGCGAAATCGATGCCGAAACCCACCGAGCCCTTGTTAGGCAACCAGGACACGTCGGTGACGTCCTTCGGCAACGCGTCCGTCGCCATGAGCTGGACGGTTTCCGGCTTGATGATGCGCGCGCGCACGAGCTTGCCGCGGCCCGCCAGCATGCGCGCGAAGTTCATGTAATCGTCGATGGTGGACACGAGCCCGGAGCTGCCGGGTTTGAACGGCCACGCGGCCCCGTTGTACTTGTAGGCTTCCTCGTCCGCCAGGCGTGAGAACGTGCCATCCGCGTGGCGGATGTACATGGCCGCGAGCTGCGCGCGGTCCGGATCCGTCGGCAGGATGGTGTGGCGCGTGCTGTTCATGCCCAGCGGCTTGAAGATGTGCATGCGCAGGTAGTCGTCGAACGGCACGCCGGAGATCTTCTGCACCAGGTAGGCCTGCACGTTGACCGCGGGGCTGTACAACCAGCGCGTGCCGGGTTGATAGGCGAGCGGCACCTGCCCGAGTTTCGCGGCGAATTCCGGCAGCGTGTTGTTGTAGTTGGCCGGATCGAGCTCGCGGTAGATAGCGCCCACCGGGGTGCGGTCTTCGTCACCGCTGGTGAGGCCCGCGGTGTGGCGCAGCAGGTCGCGCATCGTCGGCTTGCGGCGCGGCTCTTCGTAGACAGGCTCACTGGCCGGATCGGCGCCCGCGTACACCTTCAGGTTCGCGAACTCGGGCGCGTGTTGTTCGAGCGGGTCCTCGAGGTTGAACTTGCCGCGCTCGTAGAGCTGCATCAGCGCCACGCCCGTGATGGGCTTGGTCATCGAGAAGATCTGCACGATCGTGTCGCGCGTCATCGGCTTGTCGTTCTCGCGGTCGGCGTAGCCGAAGGCGCCGAAGTAGGCTTCCTTGCCGCCTTGATAGACGAGCGCGGAAACGCCGACGAGCTGCTTGCTGTCGACGAGTTCCTTGAGCGCGGCGTCGATGACGGCGGGGTCCACCATCGGCGGAGGCGCGGGCGTGGCGATGGCATTCGGGGCCGGCGGCGCCGCGGGCTCGGCGCCCCGCGCCGTGAGTCCGAGGAAAGCGACCAGCGCCATCGCGATCGTCATCATCCGCTTCATCATCCCGCTCCTTCTGATTGGACCTGGCATGCAAGAGTGACCGAGGTCTGTCCCCGTTTGCCAGGAAACGAGGAATGTCCCCATTTCATGGGTGGGCCACGGCGATGATGCGGTAGAGGGCGTCGAGGGTGGGCATGGGCACGCCGGTCTCGCGCGCCTTCGTGAGCGCGAAGCCGAGGGTTTCCTCGTATTCGAGACGACTGCCGCGCAACACGTCCTGCTGCGCGGACATGCGGTGCTCGGGCGAGGTATCGAGGAATTTCTTCCCGATGGCCTGGACGATCGCCAACGCGTCGGCATCGCTGCCGTGCACGATGTTCGGCACCGGCAGCGGCGGTACGTCGGTGAGCTCGATGTCGAGCGCCTTCGCGAGCTGCGCCGCCTCGCGCACGATGCGCACGATCACCATCGCGCTGCGCTCGTCCATCATGTATTTCCACGTGATCTGCCGCGTCAGAACCGCGAGAGGGAACGACGCGATCCAGCCCACGTACTTCGACCATTCACGCGTACGGATGTTGGAAGCGGCGACGCAGCGCACGCCGGCCGCGTCGATCGCCGTGGCCAGCGCGTCGGCGCGCGGACTCGCGCCGCCCTTCTCCTCGCCGATGTGCAGGCAGACGTTGCGGGTGAACTTCACCTCGCCGCTGGCCAGCAGTTCGCCGGAGAAATCGGCCATGCAGCCGAGCACCCGCGAATATCCGAAGGTTCGCGCCAGCAACTCGTTCTTCATCACGCCGTTCTGCACCGAGAAGGCATTCTCGAGCTTCACGTGCGCGAGCGTGTCGATGGCCTGCGCGGTGTCGATGGCCTTCGTCGCGATGATCAGCGTGTCCGTTTCGAGCAGCTTTTTCGGATCGTCGATGACCGGGCATCGGGCCTTGATGTCGGACAGCCCGTTGAGTACCAGGCCCTGCCGCTGCAGGGTACGCGCGCGCTCGCCGCGCGCGATCATGGCGACTTCATGACCGGCGCGCGCGAGGTGCGCGCCGAGGATCGTGCCGAGCGCGCCGGCACCGAGGATGGCAAAACGCATATGGGGATGACGCCGCTGTCGGCTCGCTCCGTTAACTGTTATTGATCTTGTGATGCGTCGACGCCAGGCGTCGTCCCGGCGCCGCGCCTGTCAGCCCGCCAGTTTCGCCGACATCGAAATCTTGGCGTTCAGCACCTTCGACACCGGGCATCCCGCCTTGGTCTGCTCGGCGATTTCCTGAAAGGTCCGGTCGTCGATGCCGGAGACCTTCGCGACGCACACGAGATCGCTGTGGGTGATCGCGAAGCCGTCGCCCACCTTCTCGAGGCGCACCGCGGCTTCGGTCTGGATCGAGTCGGCCGTGAATCCGGCCTTGCCGAGTCCGGCCGACAGCGCCATCGAGAAACACGCGGCATGCGCGGCGGCGATCAGCTCCTCGGGGTTCGTGCCCGGCCCGTCTTCGAATCGCGCCTTGAAGCCGTAGGGCGCATCGCGCAGCACACCGGTCTCCGTGGAAATCGTGCCGGTTCCTTCCTTGAGATCGCCTTTCCAGGCCGCTGAACCCTTCTTGATCATGTTGCCTTCTCCAATTCGAAACACTGGTGAATGCGCGGATTGCGCTCGAAATCCTTCGGCAGCGTCGCACGCGAGATGTCGGCCACTTTGTACCGCCTGACGATGTCGGCGTCCATCTCGAACTTCTGTGCGTTGTTCGAGAAGACGAGTTTGCCGCCCGGCGCGAGCAGCGCCATGCAGCGGTCGATCATCGCCGCGTGATCGCGCTGCACATCGAAGATGTCCGTCATCCGCTTGCTGTTCGAGAACGTCGGCGGATCGAGAAAAATCAGGTCGAACTCGCGACGCTCCGCCACGGCGGTCTTGAGCCAGGCGATGCAATCTTCCTGGACATACGTATGTTCGCGCCCCGAAAAGCCGTTCACAGCCAGATTGCGCCGCGCCCAATCGAGGTAGGTCGCTGACATGTCGACCGTCGTCGTCTCCCGCGCGCGCCCTGCGGCCGCGTAGACGGTCGCGCTGCCGGTGTAGGCAAACAGGTTGAGGAACCGCTTGCGGGCCGCGGCCGCGCGCAGCCGCTGGCGCGTGATGCGGTGATCGAGGAACAGGCCCGTGTCGAGGTAATCCGTGAAGTTCACCCAGAACCGCATCCCGCTCTCTTCGACGAGCCGGAACTCGCCCGTGGCGCCTAACTTCTCGTACTGTTCGCCGCGCGTGGTGCGGCGGCGCTGGCGCAGGTGAATGCTGGACGCCGGCACCCCCGTCGCGCCCGGCAGGGCCGCCAGCGCCTCATTGCGGCGGCGTTGCGCGGCATTGGGATCAACGGTTTTCGGCGGAGCGTACTCCTGCACGTACAGCCAGACGCGCGAGCCGTCGGCCTCGGCGTAACGATCGATCGCGAAGGAATACTCCGGCATGTCGGCGTCGTAGATGCGGTAGCAGGACACCTGCTCCTTCTCCGCCCACTTCGCGAGCTGCTTGAGATTCTTCGCGATGCGGTTGCCGAACATCTTCGCGCCCGGAGAGTCGGCCAGCGATTCGTCGATGCGCGCGGTGCGCCCGGTGTGCAGCAGTTCCTTCTCGGATTCCGCGGACACGTGCAGGCGCAGCAGCCGGCATTCGAGCGCGCCGTTCCACACCGTGTGCACGCGCTCCGCGCGCAGCTTGAGCTCGAGCCCGGCATCGGGCGAGCCCGCGAGGATCGCGGCATCCCAGCCGCCGAAACGTGTGCGCAGGACTTCGCCGAGCTGGCGCATCAGGGCGCGCGCGCCCTCGCGATCCTCGAGCCGCACGCCGTAGGGTGGGTTGGTCGCGAGGAAACCCGCGCCCTCGCCCGCCGGCCGCGCGTCTTCGAGGCGACCATTCTCGAACGTGATCAGCTCGCCGAGTCCCGCGCGGGCGGCGTTTTCCCGGGCGGCGTCGAGCACGCGACGCTCGGCGTCGACACCGCGCAGGCGCAGCGCGGGCTTTTGCTCGCGCGCGAGCGCGTCGCGCTTGACCGCGTCCCACACCGCGCGGTCATGACCCACCCAGCCGAAGAATCCGAAGTAATGCCGGCGCGCGCCGGGCGCCACGTTCGCGGCGATCATCGCCGCCTCGATGACCAGCGTTCCCGAGCCGCACATCGGATCGAGGAACTCGACAGCCGACTTCGACTTGTCGGGCCAGCCCGCGCGCAGCAGCACACCGGCCGCGAGATTTTCGCGCAGCGGCGCCTCGCCCGCCTCGGTGCGATAGCCGCGCCGATGCAGGCCTTCGCCCGACAGATCGATCGATACCGTGACCTTCGGCCCATTCGCATGCGCATGCACGCGCACCGCGGGACGCTCCGGCGCGATGTCGGGGCGACTGCCCGTGACCTCGCGCAATTGATCGCAGATGGCGTCCTTCAGCCGCAGCGCGCCGAACCGCGTGTGCGTGATCGCGGGATGTTTGCCCGAGAAATCGCAGGCGAGTGTGCGTGCCGGGTCGATGTGCGCGCGCCAATCCACCGCGCGCACGCCGTCGTAGAACTCCGCGTCGGTGCGCGCCTCGCATTGCGCGACGACCAGGAACACGCGGCTCGCGACGCGCGATTCCAGGCAAGCGCGGTAGGCAACGGACAACGGCCCGGAGAACTCGACGCCGACCGCGCGCTCACGGACGTCGGCCGCGCCGAGTGCGCGCAGCTCGGCGGCGAGCAGGTCGCCGAAGCCGCGCGGACAGGACGCAACGAATTGCCGGGTCTGGGTTTCCGTCACGCTGCAGCCAGCCTCTTCATGGCGGCGACTTCGAGGTCCGCGATGCGCAGGCACGCGGCGGACGCCGCCTCGAGCGGCGTGGCCGCGCCGCTGCGCGAGCTGGCCTCGATGGATGCGGCGACTCCCGCCCACTCCGTGGCCGACGCGGCAAACAACTCTCGTGCTTCGGCCAGGGCCGGCTTGCGTCCGACGATTCCGAAAGCCTCGGACAGGAAATCGCGGTAGAAATTGCGGAACAGCGATCCGCCGGTTCCTGCGCGCTCCATCAGCAACGCGGCCAGCGCCAGGTCCTCGCGCGGCCGTTTCGCGAGTTCGAGCCACTTCGGCAGCGACGCCGCGAGCTTGCGGATGCCGTGATACGACGCGCCCTTGAACGGCGGCGATAGATAGGCCACGGCATTCGCGGCGATGGCCTTGGAAACCGCCGCGCGCAGGTCCGGCGACTTCCGCGCAGCGGTGATCGTCCAGGCACGCGCCTTCGCGGCCATCGGGCCTTTCGCGAAACGCGCCTTCTCCACCGACGCGCGCGGCGCGCGCTGCGTCGAGCCCTGCGGCGCGGTATCCACGAGCATCAGGTCACGCTCATCGAAGCCATACGTTGCGACGAAGTGTCCGGCGAAGTGCACGGGTTGCGAGAAATAGTCGAGGTAGAAGCAGTCAAGCTGCAATCCTACCGGACGGCCTTCGCGCAGGGGCGTTTCGACGGCGGCCCAGGCTTTCGACTTCGAGGAGGTTTCGATCTCACGGCATTCGACGCCGAGGTTGGCGCACAGCGCGGATGTCAGCGCGAACGGGCGCGTGCGTCCACCGAGGAATGGCAAAGGCAGCGTGCGCAGGTTGATGAAGATGAATCCGAGGCCTTCGCCCAGGCCGAACAACATCGGCTCGGAAAGCTCGATGCCCGCACAGCGCAGCAGGCTGCCGGTCGCAACCGTCTCGCAGTGCTGTCCGACGTACGGCCGGAAGCCCGGAACTTCGACGCGCGCCGTCACGCGATTCCGCGGCGCGGCGTCAATGGTTGCGCGCGGTAACGCGGGTTGCGCAGCAGGCGACGCAGGATGCGATAGGTGTCGATGTCGAACGCGTCGCCGGCGCGGGCCGACCGTCGGACGATGTCCGCGAGCTCGTCCGGCGCCTCGCCGGCCGGCACGCTGCCGAGGTGCTGCCACGCATCGAGCACGTGCAGCGTGCGGCGCTCGCCGAATCCTTCGTTGACGATCACCGGACCTGCATGCGGCCAAGGATCCAGCCGCTCGCGCGCCAGTTCGATCTTCACGCGCGCGAGGTGCAAACCCGCAGGCTCCTTGCCGGCGCAGGGCCCCTTGCAGCGGCCCACCTGGTAGCCGAAGCAGGAACCCGGACCGTCCTCCAACCCTAACAACTTGAGGCACCAGCGATGTTCGCGCGCCAGGTTTTCGAGCGCGTGGCGCGCATCGCGTTCGCTGCGCCACGTGCCGTACGCATTGCCGCTGCGCAGCGCCTCGCCGTCGAGCGCCACGAGGCGCGGCGCCCCGGGACCGTCCTCGAACAACCACGTGAAGCGATCTCCCCCACCGCGCTGCCGGCGGTTGTACACGGGCTGCCGCTCGCGCACCTCGCGGGCCTCGAGCAGCAGCGCGCCGAGTTCACCCGCGGTTTCGGTCCAGCTCACGCGCCGTACCTGGGCCGCAAGCTTGAGCACCTTCGCCTCGTGGGCGCCCTCGCGGAAGTAGTCGAGCACGCGCTCGCGCAGGTTGTTTGCCTTGCCGACGTAGAGCAGCGTCTCGTCGCCGGCCTCGCCCGCGCCGAAAAAGCGATAGATGCCGGGTTCCTCCGGCAGGTCATCGAGCAGGTCGCCGGACAAGGCCGCGGGCAGCCGGATGCGCGGCGAGGCGCGGCACAACGCGCGCTCCAGCTCGTCCGGCGTCCATTCGGCGCGCAACTTCCGCCAGAACTCGAGCAGCACCTGCGCGTCGGGCATCGCACGGTGGCGATTCTCGATGTGGATGCCGTGCCGCTCCATCACCGAATCGAGATTGTGATGCGGCATCTCCGGATACAGCGCGCGCGACAGGCGCACCGTGCACAGCGAAGGACTGCGCCAGTGGTCGCCGAGCCGCGCGAACTCGCGGCGGATGAAGCCGTAATCGAAGCGTACGTTGTGCGCGACGAACACGCGCCCCGCGAGCCGCTCGCGCAGTTCGGCCGCCACGTCCTCGAAGCCCGGCGCGCCTTCGAGCATGTCGTTGTCGATACCGGTGAGCGCCGTGATGCCGGCCGGCACGCGCACACCCGGATTCACGAGGCTCTGCCATTCGAAATCGACGACGCCATCCGTCGCGCCGATCACCGCGACGTCGATGACGCGATGCAGCCCGGGATATCCGCCGGTCGTTTCGATGTCGACGAAGGCGAGCGGCGACGCGGTACTCAGCTCAGGTCTATCCACGTGGTCTTGAGCTCGGTGTACTTGTCGAACGCGTGCAGCGACTTGTCGCGCCCGATGCCCGACTGCTTGAAGCCGCCGAACGGCACGGTGATGTCGTCGGCGTCGTAACAGTTCACGTAGACGGTGCCGGCGCGCAGGGCGCGCGCGGTGCGGTGCGCCGTGTTGATGTCGCGCGTCCACACCGCGGCGGCGAGGCCGTATTCGACGTCGTTGGCGATGCGGATCGCCTCCTCGACGTCCTTGAAGGTGATCGTCGCGAGCACCGGCCCGAAGATCTCCTCGCGCGCGATGCGCATCGCGGGCTTCACACCGTCGAACACCGTGGGCTCGACGAAGAAGCCGCCGCTGTCGAGCCGCGTGCGGGAGCCGCCGAGCGCGACGCGTGCGCCGTCGGACTTGCCCACGTCGATGTACGAGAGCACGCGTTTCATCTGCGTTTCGTCGACGATGGCGCCGAGTTTCGTGTCCGGGTCGAGCGGATCACCCGGCGCCATCTGCCGGCCGACGGCGGCTATCTTCTCGAGCATGGCGTCCTTGATCGACGCGTCGACCAGCAGGCGCGAGCCCGCCGAGCACATCTCGCCCTGGTTGAAGAAGATGGCGAACGCGGCGGCGGTCGCGGCGCGGTCGAGATCCGGGCAGTCCGCGAGCACGATGTTCGGCGACTTGCCGCCGCATTCGAGCGAGACTTTCTTGAGATTCGATTGCGCGGCGAGCTGCATCACCATCTTGCCGGTGGCCGTGGAACCGGTGAACGCGATGCAGTCGACGTCCATGTGCGCGGCGAGTGCGGCGCCCGCGGGATTGCCGAAGCCGGGCACGACGTTGAACACGCCGGGCGGCAGACCGGCTTCCACGGCGAGCTCCGCCACGCGCAGTGCGGTCAGCGGAGATTTCTCCGAGGGCTTGAGCACCAGCGAATTGCCGCTGGCGAGCACCGGGCCTATCTTCCACGAGGCCATGAGCAGCGGGAAATTCCACGGCACGATGGCGCCGACCACACCCATGGGCTCGCGCGTGATCGTCGCGAGCGCGCGGGGACCGGTGGGGGCGACCTCGTCGTAAATCTTGTCCACCGCTTCGGCGTACCAGCGGATGCAGTTGGCGGCCGAGGGAATGTCCACCGCGAGGCTGTCGGAGATCGGCTTGCCGGTATCGAGCGTCTCGAGGAGGGCGAGTTCGTCGCGATGCTCGAGCATCAGCTCCGAGAAACGGGTCAGCACGCGCTTGCGCGCCTTCGGCGATTCGTTCGCCCAACTACCCGCGCGGAACGCCCGACGTGCGCTCGCGACCGCGTTGTCGATATCGGCCTGCTCGCCCGCGGCGACCGCGCCGAGCGAGCGCCCCGTGGCCGGGTTGATGTTCTCGAACGTCGCGCCGCTGGCGGACGGACCGGAACGCCCGTCGATGAACACGCCGGATCGCGGTTTGGCGGCGGCGGCGCGTTCGCGCCATTGGTTCACGGAAAGCCTGGGCTGCGCGGACATCTTGGAGTCCTAGAAAGTCGGCGGGGTGGAGGCCGAGATGATCTCACAGACCTCGCGGCCCACGTTGCGGAATCGATGCGGCGTGGTGCTCGAGAAATAGTAGGCATCGCCCGGCTCCAGGATGCGCGATTGTCCGCCGACCGTGAGCTCCACCCTTCCGCGCACGACCACACCGCCCTCCTCTCCGCGATGCGACAACATGTCATCGCCGGTGGCGGCGCCGGGCTCGTAGCGTTCGTGCAGCACGGTGAGCTGCCGGCCAGGCCGTTGCGCCGCGACCAGCCGCAAGGAGGCGCCATCGTTGCCGATCTCGACCAGCTCGCTCGCGGCGTAGAAAACCTGCGCGCTGCTCGTGACATCGAGCGTGAAGAACTCGGCCATCGACAGCGGTACGCCGTCGAGGACTTTCTTGAGCGATCCCACCGAGGGGCTGACGCGATTCTGTTCTATCAACGAGATGAGCCCGTTGGTCACGCCCGCGCGGCGCGCGAGCTCGCGTTGCGATAGGCCGTGCAGCTCGCGCACGTGTTTGAGTCGCGCTCCGACGTCGATGGTCATGGCGTTGTTGTCTGGCGGCCGATGTGGACGATGGCTCGGGGTGATTTCGGCGCGATTTTCCCGTTGTGTCAACGCCGGGTGGACCTTTTATTTATGATCCCGGGACCCCGAACGGAGACGCGCATGTCCGCCCAGCCACCCACCACAGGTCCTTCCCTCGACGCCTACTGGATGCCGTTCACGGCGAACCGCCAGTTCAAGAGCCAGCCGCGCCTGCTGACGAAGGCGGCCGGCATGTACTACGAAACCTCCGACGGGCGGCGGATCCTCGATGGCGTGGCCGGCCTCTGGTGCGTCAATGCCGGCCACGGCCGCGAGGAGATCACGCAGGCGGTAGCGCGGCAGCTCGAAACGATGGATTACGCGCCGCCGTTCCAGATGGGTCACCCGGCCGCGTTCGAGCTCGCGAATGGATTGGTGCGCATCGCGCCGGCCGGGCTGGATCACGTGTTCTTCACGAACTCGGGCTCCGAGGCCGTCGATACCGCGCTCAAGATCGCACTCGCGTACCACCGCGCGAAGGGCGACGGCGCGCGGGTCCGGTTGTTAGGCCGCGAGCGCGGGTATCACGGCGTGGGCTTCGGCGGGATCAGCGTCGGCGGCATGGTGGCGAACCGCAAGGCATGGCCGGCGTCGATGATCCCGGGGGTGGATCACCTGCGGCACACGCATGACCTCGCGCGTAATGCCTTCTCGCGCGGATTGCCGGCGCACGGGGCGGAGCTGGCGGACGACCTGGAGCGGCTGGTCGCGCTGCACGATGCCTCGACCATTGCCGCGGTCATCGTCGAGCCCATCGCGGGATCGACCGGCGTGATCCTGCCGCCGCAGGGGTACCTGAAGCGGCTGCGCGAGATCTGCGACAGACACGGCCTGCTGCTGATCTTCGACGAGGTGATCACGGGGTTCGGGCGCACCGGCTCGGCGTTCGCCGCGCAGGAGTTCGGCGTGACGCCGGACATGATCACCTGCGCCAAGGGCCTGACCAACGGCAGCGTGCCGATGGGCGCCGTGCTGGTATCGAAGAAGATCTACGACGCGTTCATGCAGGGACCGCCGGGGGCCATCGAACTATTCCACGGGTACACCTATTCGGCGCATCCGATCGCCTGCGCCGCCGGCCTCGCTTCGCTGGGCGTCTATGAGCGGGAGAGCCTGCTCACGCGCGCGAAGCAGACCGCGGCCGTGTTCGAGGAGGCGGTGCACTCACTGAAAGGCCGGCCGCACGTGATCGACGTGCGCAATTACGGGCTGGTCGCCGGCATCGAGCTCGAGCCCATCGCGGGCTCACCCGGCGCGCGCGCCTTCGGTGTGTATCTCGAGTGCTTCGAACGAGGCCTGCTGATCCGCACCACCGGCGACGTCATCGCCCTCTCGCCCCCGCTGATCATCGAGCCCAATCACATCGACGAGCTGATCGGAATCCTGTCGGGAGCCCTGAGATAAATGGGGACATTCCTCGTTTCCTAGCAAACGGGGTCAGACCTCATTTGAGCCTCGCTCGGCCGGAGGATCAGGCCTGTCCCCTTTTGCTAGGAAACGAGGAATGTCCCCATTTAGTTTGCGGGCGAATTCGCGGCGGAGGAGCAGATAGCTGGCGACGGCCTGCAGGAACATGGTCGCGACCGACAGGTACCAGAGCTCATCGAGCGTGAAGCCGGGGCGTGACGTCAGCCAGAAGGCCGGCACGACGAACAACACGAGACGGAACGCGCTCGCGCCGCTGACGGGCCAGGTGTTGCCGAGGCCCTGGAAGATGGACGAGCAGCTGAAGATCACGCCGGTCGCGACGAAATTCCAGGAGGTGATCACCAGCACCTCGACGCCGACCGCGACCACGGCCTCTTCGCGCGTGAACCAGTGCATGAACCACTCGGCCTCGAACTGGCACACGATGGTCAGCCCCGTCATGATCACGATGCTGAGCAGCGCCGCCCAGCGAAACGTTTCGTGCACGCGCTCGGGCCTGCGGGCGCCGAAGTTCTGGCCGGCGATCGGCGCGGCGGCGAATGCCACCGCCATAGCCGGCAGCATGATGATGCGCATGACGCTCTGGCTGACGCCGAACCCCGCCTGCGCGGCCGCGCCGAAATCCCGGATCAGGTAGTAGATGATCGTCATCACGATCGAGATCAGGATGAACTCGAGTCCCACCGGCAACCCGACGGCGAGCACCTTGCTCCACACCGCGGTCCGCGGCCGCATCTGCCCGCGATGGATGGCGACGTATTTTTCGTGCTTGAAGAAGTAGTAAGCGCAGAGGATCACGCCCACGGTCACGGCAATCGTGCTCGCGAGGCCCGCGCCCGCGGCGCCCAGCGGCCGCCCCGTGCCCCAACCCGCGATGAGCACCGGCGCGAGCCCGATGTTCACGACCAGCGACAGCATCTGGATGATCATCGTCGGCATCACGATGCCGGTGCCGCGCAGCGTCGCGAACATCGCGATCATGATGAACTGAAGCCCGAGTCCGGGCGCGAACCAGTGCAGGTAATCCATGCCCGCGCGCGCGGTTTCCGCATCGGCCGCGACCGCGCGCATGTACGGCCCCGAGAACACGTACAGCCCGACGATCACGATGACGACCAGGAACAGCGACAGCATCAGCGCCTGGTTGAACACCAGGTTCGCCCGCTCGCGATCCTTCGCCCCGACCGCCTGCGCCACGAGCGCCAGCGTGCCAACGTTGAGGATCTGCGTCAGCGCCAACGTCACGAACCACAGATTGCCCGCCGACGTGACGCCGGCCGTGACCGCATCGCCGAGCTTGGTGACGAAATACAGGTCCGTGAAGAAGTACAGCGTCTGCACGAAGATCGGGATCGCCATCTGGACCGACATCGTGCCGATGTGTCCCGGAATCGAGCCGCTGGTGAGATCCTTCATCTTCTCGGCCTATCTATTTGCTGCGGGCAAAAGGAAAGGCCGGTCGCAAGACCGGCCTTTCCGAGTCAGCTTGGATTCTTCGCTGATCTTATCGAAGCGTCAAATCATTCGCCCCAGGGCAGCGTGGTCGACACGCCGATCAGGAA
The DNA here is from genome assembly GCA_023457495.1 of Pseudomonadota bacterium. Lineage (GTDB taxonomy): Bacteria > Pseudomonadota > Gammaproteobacteria > Steroidobacterales > Steroidobacteraceae > CADEED01. The sequence goes on along the minus strand of JAEWLQ010000014.1, from coordinate 1,261 downwards.
ACGCGGCTCGTTGTTGTTCGCGTCGCTGGTGACCTTTTCCTCGCCGCTGGCATCCGTGCCCGTGAACTTGCCGAAGATGCTGAAGTTACCGGCGCTGTAGGTCAGCGCGACGGAGTAGTCGATCAGCTCCGCGTTATCCCAGGCATCGCCCCAGGAATAGCCGGCGTGGAAGTCCAGCGAGAGCTTGTCGCCCAGCGGTTGGGAGTAGTTCGCTTCGGTGTAGAGCGCGCTATCGCCCAGTCCCAGCCAGTCATCGGCGTACCACTGCTTGAAGCCGAAGTTGCCGGCATCGAAGCCCACGTTGACTTCGAGGAAGTCCTCGGCGTCATCGGAACCGGGGTAGGTGTAGTAGTTCGCCAGCGCCGACCACGAGAACGTGTCGTTGATCTCGGCGCCGTAGCTCGCGTACAGGTCCAGCTCGACGTCCGCGTCCGTACCGGGACCGAAGTCGATGCTGCTCGACGCCCAGGCGCCAACCGCGAATCCGCTTTCACCGAACGCGTAGTCGGCGCTGCCTTGCAACGCCGGGTCCTTCGCGCTCTGGCTCCAGCCACGAAAGTCGTAATCGCTCACCGCAGTCCAGGTCGAACTGAATTGAGCTTGAGCAACGCCGCAGAGGCCAAGGAGGCCGGTCACGAGCGCCAGTGTTCTTATCGATTTCATTAGTCTCCTCCAAGGGCTAAAGGGCCCCTTTGCCTAAAGCAAAGGGTGTGCCATACATGCCGCTGATCGTATAAATACTCAGGGACTTCAATGAATTACATGTAGTGCAAAACAATACACCTGCACTCATGGGGGAGGATTATGCCGCGCACCGGCGAACGAATGCACTAATTAAGTGCGGGCCTCAAAGATGGCGTAGAACTTGGTGCACTCTTCTAGTACTTCCCACGTCCCTTCGAACCCGGACGGCACCACGAAGGCAGCGCCTGCGCCGAACTCCCAGCGCTGGCCGGCGCTGCTCTCCAGCACGACGCGGCCCTTCATCAGGCAGCAGAACTCGGATTCGGTGTATCGGATGCGCCATTTACCGGGCGTGCTCGACCAGCGGCCGGCGAAGAACTGCTCCGTCGCGTCGGTGAAGTAGTTGCTGACGAGCTGGCGCGGCGCGCCTGCGATGAGCCGCTCGGCCGCGGGAGTGGAAGTCTCGCCCGCGAGGGGCTGCGCGAAATCGACGATTTGTGTGCTCATGGTGCCTCCGGTCCCGGCAAGTATGCGGGCGGCGCGCCCCGATGAGCGCCCCGCCCCCCGCGCACGGCGT
>JAEWLQ010000013.1 GCA_023457495.1 Pseudomonadota bacterium | reverse complement strand
CAAGCGCCAGCGCCTGTACTGAGCCGCGTCGCTTCGCAGGAAGCCGGCACGCGCGAGCGTCGCCGGCTTTTTGTGTTTTTGAGCCGGGATCCGGGATTCGGGAACGGGGGTTCGGCAAAGGCCGCCCCGCCCCTCTGCCGGCGCCCTGTTTCCACCATTCCCGGAGCACCGCCATGTCCCTGAAACAACAGCTCACCAACGACATGAAGGCCGCGATGAAAGCAGGCGAGAAGGATCGCCTGGGCGTCATCCGCCTGATCAACGCCGCGATCAAGCAGCGCGAAGTCGACGAGCGCATCACGCTCGACGACGCGCAGGTCACTTCCGTGCTCGAGAAGATGATCAAGCAGCGCAAGGAATCCATCGTCGCGTTCGAGAAAGGCGGCCGCGCCGACCTCGTCGCGAAGGAATCCGCCGAGATCGCCGTGCTGCAGCCCTACCTGCCCGCGCAGCTTTCCGACGCCGAGCTCGATGCCCTCATCGGCGAAGCGATCGCATCCACTTCTGCCTCCTCCATCAAGGACATGGGCAAGGTGATGGGTATCGTGAAAGCGAAGGCCGCGGGCAAGGCCGACATGGGCGCCGTCGGCGCCCGCATCAAAGCGAAGCTGGGCGGTTAGTTAGTTGGGCGGACGTGGCATCGCCACCGCCGGCGCGCTGATCCTCATCGCGCTCGTCTGCATCTCCATCAGCCGCAAGATCGAATCCGAGCGCCGTGAGCTCGGGCGGTTTCCCACGCACCGGCTTCCACTCGTGATCGGCGGCGCGCTCGGCGCGCTGATCCTCTGCGCCATCGTCATCGTCGCGATCCTGCGCTAGTCGGCGCGCTTCACTGAAGCCTTCCCGCGGACGTCGAGCTGAATTCCGCTTCATTCCCGAATATTCATCTTCCAATTTCTCGAGGAATTTCCAAGCATGTACCGCCGGTCAGTCAGAATCGGCGGCACGGCGCTGCCAGGGAGTCCTCGTGAATTTCGGCGAAAAGGTGAAGCAGCTCAGGGCGGAACGTAATCTCACGCAGCCGCAGCTGGCGCAGGCGATCGGTATCGAGCAGTCGTACCTGTCCAAGCTCGAGAACGACAAGTCCATCCCGTCGGCGGAAATCTTCCAGTCGATCCTCAAGGCATTCGGTCTCGACGTGGCGACCTTCCTCGAGGGTGTGGACGAGAAGCAGGTCCATCGCGACCTGCGCCAGGTCCCCGAGGTGGCTAACCACCTCAACAGCGTGGTGACCGGTCGCATCCACAGCGTCAAGACATGGCTCTACGCATCGGGCATCGCACTCGCGCTGGGGCTCACGTTGTTCCTGGCGGGCCACCGGGGATTGCTGTTCTCCAACACGCAATACGGTTACCGATCGGTCGGCGTCCTCTTGCCGGACGAGTCGCCCGAGCTGGCCTTCCAGTATCCGCAAAAGTTCGCGCCCCGCGTGATGCCCGAAAGCCAGGTGCTCGATGTCTACCGCGGCGGGGAGTTCTTCGAGACGGTGCCGGGCGGCAGGCGCTACTTCACGTTCACTGGCGAAGTGGTCACATCGCGGCCACAGAACCGCTGGCTGATGCTCGCGGGCGCGCTGCTGACGTTCGGCGGCCTCGCCGGTTTCCTCATCGAGGCGCGGCTGCGCACGATGCGCCGGCAGCCCTAAATCGCGGCCGGAGACCGCATAATCGCGGCCCATGGCCGGCCGCATTCCCCAGAGCTTCATCGACGACCTGACCGCACGCGCGGACATCGTCGAGCTCATCGGCTCGCGGGTCCCGCTCAAGAAGGCGGGCCGCGAGTACCGCGCCTGCTGCCCGTTCCACAACGAGAAAACCCCTTCGTTCTGGGTGAGCCCGGTCAAGCAGTTCTATCACTGCTTCGGCTGTGGCGCGCATGGCACCGCGCTCGGCTTCCTCATGGAGTACGACAAGCTGTCGTTTCCCGAGGCGATCGAAGAGCTCGCGGGCCGCCTGGGTCTCGACGTCCCGCGCGACGCCTCCTCGCAGCCCGACACCTCGGGCTCGACCGCCCCGCTCTACGACATGAACCTCAAGGTCGCGAAGTACTTCGCGAGCGTCCTGCCGAACGACGCGCGCGCCAGGGAATACGCGAAGAAGCGCGGCCTCACGCGCGAGACCGTCGAGAAATTCATGATCGGTTTCGCGACCAACTCCTGGAACGAGGTGCTCAAGCGCTTCGGAACGACCGAGGCCGACAAGCGCGCGCTGCTCGAATGCGGACTCATCATCGAGCGCGAACGCACCGACTCCCGCGCGCTCGAGCGTCACTACGACCGCTTCCGCGACCGCCTCATGTTCCCGATCCGCGATTCGCGCGGCCGCGTGCTGGCCTTCGGCGGACGCATCGTCGACCAGGGCGAACCCAAGTACCTCAACTCGCCCGAGACGATGCTGTTCCACAAGGGACGCGAGCTTTATGGCATGTACGAGGTGCGCCAGAGCCGCGCCGCTCTCAAGCGCCTGCTCGTGGTCGAGGGGTACATGGACGTGGCGCGACTGCACCAGGCGGGCGTCACCTACGCGGTCGCGACGCTGGGCACCGCCACCACCCCGGAGCACCTGCGCCGCATCTTCAAGCTCGTGAACGAAGTGGTCTTCTGCTTCGATGGTGACAAGGCCGGCCGCGCCGCCGCCTGGCGCGCCCTGAGCAATGCCCTGCCCGAAGCGCGCGACGGCCGGCAGATCCGTTTCCTGTTCCTGCCCGAGGGTCACGACCCGGATTCACTGGTCGGCGAAGAGGGCCGGGAGCGATTTGAAAACCGCCTCGATGGCGCGCTGCCGCTGTCCGAATATCTGGCGACCGCGCTGGCCGAGCAGGCGGATCTATCGCATGCCGACGGCCGTGCGCAGTTCGCTGAACTGGCGCGGCCCCTGGTGACGAAGGTCGCGCCAGGGGTATACCGGGACCTGCTTATTGATCGCTTATCCGAGTCTATAAAGCTGCCTCCGGCGCGATTGAACCAATTATGGTTCAACGAGGCCACGGAAGCCGGCGGCGCCCACACGACAACGACGAGCCCGGAGCCGACCCGGCTTGGACTGCACGGGCGATCACCGCGAGCGCGGGACGGCGGCGGCAACAAGAGCCTGGTCACACGGGCTGTAAAACTCCTGGTCCATTTCCCCACGCTCGCCAGCACCATATCCGGGTCCCAGCTGACCCGGCTCGAGTCGAATCCCGAACCGGGCGCCCGATTCCTGTTCGACCTCATCGATCACCTCCAGCAGGAGCCGGCGGCAAGCACGGCGGTCCTGCTCGAGCGCTGGCGGGATCGGCCGGAGGCTGTCCGCATGCGGGCCCTCGCGGCAGAGGAACTCACGGCGGTCGCGGATGCGGCGGCCGCGGCCCTCGAGGTGGTGAGCGTCATCGAAACCCTGGCCATGGAGCCGGCCATGCGCCGGTACGAGGAACTCGTGACCAAAGGTGATCTGACGCCGGACGAACTCGCCGAACTCAAGGAACTCAATAACGCCATTCATCTGGCAAAGAGCAGAACCGCCCCAAACGTCCCATCGCGTGGCTGAAGGGACTGATCGAGACTCCCACCCGACTTCCTGTGTGGATGACCCGTTTGGCCCGGTTTTTGCGTTCTGGGGATGGCTGAACTCGAACGGAAGTCGTTGACCTACTGGCAATTTTCATTTTGTCAAGCCGTAGCTCTTTGCGTAGAATGCGCCCCCTTTCCCGCAAGCCACCTTCGATCGCACTGCCGACCCTGATGCGGTGCTGACCTCAATACGCCCTGGCGTCCGGAATCTCATGACACAAAAGCACAAGCGTCCTGCTGCACCTGCCTCCAAAAAGCTGCCGAAGAAGGCGGCCAAGCCCGCTGCTGCGCAAGCGAAAGCGGCGCACCCCGCCAAGGCCAAACACGTCGAAGTGAAGAAGCCGGTCGCCAAGGGCAAGGCGCCTGAGAAAGCGGCCGACGCGAAATCGAAGGTCGATCTGAAACCCGCGCAGAAACTTGCCGCGGCGCGTGCGGCGCAGTCCGCGACCGCTGCCGGCGGTGCGACGGGAGCCGCGGCTCCGGCCGCCGAAGGCAAGAAAGGCAAGAAGGCGGCCGCCGAGCTGATCAACCTGCCGGCGCGCCGTTCCGTGCTGCCCGAAGAGCGCCAGTCGCAGCTGAAGCTGCTGATCGCGCGCGGCAAGGAACAGGGCTACCTGACTTACTCGCAGGTGAACGATCACCTGCCGTCGGAGATCGTCGATCCCGAGCAGATCGAAGAGATCGTAAACACGATCAACGACATGGGCATCCCGGTGTACGAGAAGGCGCCGGACAACGAGAGCATTCTCGCGCCCGAGCCGTCCACGCCGACGGACGAAGAAGCGATCGAAGAAGCCGCCGCCGCCCTCGCCGCGCTCGATGCCGAGCTCGGCCGCACCACCGACCCGGTGCGCATGTACATGCGCGAGATGGGCACGGTCGAGCTGCTGACTCGCGAAGGCGAAATCCGCATCGCGAAGCGAATCGAGGAAGGCCTGGATGCCGTGCGTCTCGCGCTCTCGATGTACCCGTCGACCGCCGACTATCTACTCAAGGCCTACGAGCCGGTGAAGACGGGCGGCGGCCGCCTCGTCGACATCATCGTGGGCTTCATCGACCCGAATGCGCCCGACGTGATCGCGCAGCCGCAGAATCCCACCAAGATGGACCTCGCGGCGCCGACCGATGACAAGGCCGAAGGTGAGGACGAAGAAGCCGAAGATGGCGACAGCGAGGAAGAAGCCGTCGACACCGGCCCGGATCGGGAGAACGGGGCGGGCCGCTTCGCCGCCGTGGGCAAACATCTCGCCAACGCGCTCACGCACATCGAGAAGATGGGCGCGAAGGATCCGAAGACGCTCAAGGTCCGCAAGAAGCTCTCCGACGAGTTCATGGAGCTCAAGCTCGCGCCGCGCATGTTCGAGGCGCTGATCGCGAACCTGCGCCATGGCGTGAACGAAATCCGCCAGCTCGAGAAAGAGATCATGATCATTGCCGTGCGCGATGCCGGCATGCCGCGCAAGGAATTCATCCTCTCGTTCCCGAAGAACGAGACCTCGCACCGCTGGCTGCAGAAGCAGGTCAAGGGCGGCAAGAAGTGGTCGGCGGCCATGGGCCGTCTGGCGGACGAGATCACGCGCCGCCAGGACAAGCTGGCCGCGCTCGAGAAGACCTATCACCTGACGATTTCCGACATCAAGGAAATCAACCGCGAGGTCTCGATCGGCGAAGCGAAGGCGCGCCGCGCGAAGAAGGAGATGGTCGAGGCCAACCTGCGCCTCGTGATCTCGATCGCGAAGAAGTACACGAACCGCGGCCTGCAGTTCCTGGACCTCATCCAGGAAGGCAACATCGGCCTCATGAAGGCGGTGGACAAGTTCGAATACCGCCGCGGTTACAAGTTCTCGACCTACGCGACGTGGTGGATCCGCCAGGCGATCACGCGTTCGATCGCCGACCAGGCACGCACGATCCGTATTCCCGTGCACATGATCGAGACCATCAACAAGCTGAACCGCATCTCGCGGCAGATGCTGCAGGAGATGGGCCGCGAGCCGACGCCGGAAGAACTGGCCGTGCGCATGGAGATGCCCGAGGACAAGGTTCGCAAGGTTCTCAAGATCGCAAAAGAACCCATTTCGATGGAAACGCCGATCGGCGACGACGAGGATTCACACCTCGGCGACTTCATCGAAGACACCTCCGTCGCGTCCCCGATCGACCAGGCCACGATGGAATCGCTGCGTGAGACGACTCACTCGGTACTTGCGCAACTGACCCCGCGTGAAGCCAAGGTGCTTCGTATGCGGTTCGGCATCGACATGAACACCGACCACACGCTGGAAGAAGTCGGCAAGCAGTTCGACGTCACGCGCGAGCGCATTCGCCAGATCGAGGCGAAGGCGCTGCGCAAGCTGCGGCATCCGAGCCGCAGCGAGCAGCTGCGCAGCTTCCTCATCGAAGACTGACACTCGCTCCGCAGAGCAGAATTGAAAAAGGCCGCCTTCGGGCGGCCTTTTTCTTGCTCGACAATTTCGTGCTCTATTGCCCGAGTTGCGCCTGGCACCGTGGGCAGGCGCGCGTCTCGATGGCGTCACTGATCTCGGTATCGTGGGGCCGGTAGTTGCACGAGCCGCAGATCAGCCCACGCGACTCGGAGAGCCGCCGCCGGCGCGTCACGACGAACCAGATGCTGGCCGCGAAAATTCCGAGCGTCGCTGACGTCCAGAAGATTCCCCAGGACGTGATCTGCCGCGCTTCCGCCACGTTGAACCACAGCAGGACGCACAGCGGCGCCAGCGCGATAGTGGTGACGAGGTTGCCGCGCCTTTGAATGGATTCCAGCTCGGCGCGTGTCGCCTGCCAGTGTGCTTCGCGATCCCGAGTCGCGATCGATACGTTCTTCATGACACCCCCTGGAAAATCTCGTGTTCTTGTTATTGTTCAACCTCCATGTCGATGTCCACGAGTACAGTAATTCATCCCAGGGCCCGGCGTCACGTGCTCGAATCGATGATCACCAGATAACCATTGCTGGGGCGACGGCGACTTCGAGTGCCGGAAGCCACCGATCGCCCAGGAACCTAGGAAGATCCTTCGGGTTTCAGCGCGCCTTGCGCGCGGTCATTGCAAGGCCTGAGCCCTCGAAACGACGGCGCGTGAACGGCATCAGCATCGGCACGCGCTCGCGGTAGTCCTGGTAAGCCGCCCCGAGGTGCGCGACCAGGTCGCGTTCCTCGAAGCGGATTGCGATCAGGATGTACGCGCTCGTCGCCACCGCGAAGACCAGGTGCGACACCGTCATCGTGGGCGTCGCCCAGAACGCGAAGAACCAGCCAACATAAAGCGGATGACGCACGTAGCGGTAGGGCCCGGGCGTCCGGAAGCCGATCTCCGTGTAGGGCCGGCCGACGAGCTGCAGCCACACCTGCCGCAGGCCGAACAGATCGAAGTGATTGATCAGGAAGGTGGACACGAGCACGAGCAGCCAGCCGAAGGCGAATCCGCCCCAGAGCACGCCGCGCAAGGTCGGATCCGTCACCGTCCAGACCTCACCGCCGAGCGGCCGCCAGAACGCGAGGATCGCGATCAGCGCGAGGCTCGAGGCCAGCACATACGTGCTGCGTTCGGCCTCCGTCGGCACGATGCGCGTGAACCAGCGCTTGAACGCGGGACGCGCCATCACGCTGTGCTGCAGGGCGAACAAGGCGAGCAATCCCAGGTTGACCAGCAGGCTCGGCAGGAACGCGCCGGTTGGCGCGGAATCGAGCGTGTGCGGCACGCCGAAGTTGCCGATGAATCCCACGGCGTACAGGAAGGACGCGAAGAACACGGCATAACTGACGACGCCGTACAGGAAGATCGAAATGCGCTTGACCATGGCCTCACTCCTGGAATGTCGAGGCCGCCATCGTCCGGGGCCGGCGTGGGAATGGGCGTGGAAGGCGGCGTGGAATCGTGGCGGGGCTTATAGTTCGGGCGGTCGGCGTTCGTTCAAACTAGTGAGCCGTCCGGAACGGGCAAGGGAGTTGCGATGAAACGGATACTGCAGATCGCGGGCTTCGTGGCGGCGATGACGATCGCCTCAACCGCGCCACGCGCGGCCATAGAACGGATCGAAACCGCCTCGGAAGAAGCGCAGGCCGCGATCGAAGCCGCCAAGGGCAGGACGACGCCCGAAGTCGAGGCGAGCTTGCGCAAGCTGGAGGCCGCTCTCGCGAACGGCGAGCGGATCAATGAATCGCTGCACACGCAGATAGACGAGCTCAAGGCCGAGAGCGACAAGCTGCGGGATGCTCAGACCGTGCTCAAGAGCGGGTTCGTCGGCGCGCTGGTCACCGCCATCGTCGCGATCCTGGGAGCGCTCATGACCTCGCGCAATTCGAAGCCCGAGCGCGATCTCAAGCGCCTCGCCGTCATCGAAAAAGTGCGCGAGCTCAAGGCCGCAAACGTGAAGTTGCCGGCCGACCTGGCGCGCGCGGATGGTGGTTGATCGCGCCTTCGCCGGAGCGGGCGCGATTCAGTTCATCCGCCGGCGTGCGGCGTCGCGGGCTCGGGCGCGAGGAAATACTCCAGCGTGAGCCCGCAGGGCATTCGCCCACGCTGGTCGCGGACGCGCTGACCGCCGCAGCGTTGGTGACCCTCGCTGCTGACATCGCCCGAGCGCGGCAACGCGGCGACGGCACTCGTCAGGTCGAACTCCCCATCGCAATCGGCATAGGGGCAGGGGAACACGAAATACGCCTGTGAAGGCGGATGCAGGACCAGCACCTGCGGCGCGGGCGCGGACGTTTCCGGCTCGCTGAAATCGAACTCGATGCGCAACGAAGCAAATTGTGGATACGAATTGCGCATCGTCTGCGCGGTCGCCCGATCCCTGCGCTGTCGCTCCCGGAGCTGGTTGCGGCTGCTCGAGTTCGTGAACCTCAAGGCGTCTCCTTCGAATCCGCGGGCACGGCGTCCGGGCCTGGCTCGACCGGTTCTCCTCCGGGCGCGCTGCCCGCTCGTGCCTGCTTGCGCGCGAGCTTTTCCTGCTGTCGCGCCTTGCGCGCCGTTTCCTTCTGGCGCTTCACCTGATGATAGTTAGTCCTGGCCATGGTTCACGCCGACTCCGCCGGTAGCATCGTCAATTCGTGGCAGCCGGCCTGCGTGGCGGGATTCCTGCCGGGAAGAAACACATTGAGGCAACGCTCATCGCCATAGAGCATTCCGGCAGCGGAACGAACCTGGGTAAAGGGCCCGAGCAACACGGGCGCATCGAGCGCGCCCGAGAGCACGCGCAGCTTCACCGGACCTTCGCAGTCGAGCTCGCGATGCGATCGGCCGCTCATGGTCCAGATTCCGCCAACGCATCGGGCGACGACGTAGTTCTCCGGGCCGCGCAGCGTGCCATCCGCGCAGAAGCGGAAAAAGGCAGCTGCCGTGCGCGTGGGAGCCTGGCCGACCGAAGAATGGAAACTCAGGCGCAGAATCGCCACCGGGTTCAACGCCGGCCGTAACCGCCACCGCCGTTGCGCGGCTTGTCCTGAGCTTCGTTGACCTTGAGCGGACGCCCGCCGAAATCCCGGCCGTTGAGCGCCTGCATGGCGCGCGCGGCATCCGCGCTGGTCATCTCGACGAAGCCGAAGCCGCGCGGCTGACCGGTATCGCGATCGTTCACGAGCGCGAGTTTTTCGACCGTGCCGTGTTCGGAGAAGAGAGCGCGCACGGAATCTTCCGTGGCGGTGAATGGCAGATTGCCGACGTAGAGTTTCGTCATGTGAATGGCCCGGAAGTTAGGTGGACCCGCGGCGTTCCGTCGGGTCGGATCGCGAATGATCGCGTGGCAGACTCTGGCCGTCGGCGCGCAGACATGCGCGCGGGTTCAGGGACGCTCAATACGAAGAATCACAAGCCTGTCATCACCATACGCTCAATCCGCCGCAGGCATGCAAATAAATGGCCGCGCGCCCCCGAAATCCGCCAGCCGGGGCTCGGGCTGGTGGATTTGGCGGCAAACGTCAGCGCCGCGTGATCACGACTTCGAGATACTCGGCGTCGACCACCATCGCCCCGTTCTTCGCGCGGTTGAACCGCGCCACGAGCTCCAGCAGGTCACCGCGCAGCGCGCGCTGACGATTCGCATCGAGCATCGCGAACGACTTGAGCACCGGCGCGTAACTGGTCAGGAACCGCCCGACCCACTCCGCCGGCGTGGCGGCCCGGAATGCAACGTTCTTCACGATGGATTCGATGCGCCCGTAAGCGCCAAACAACCTTGCCAGGCATCCATGGGTGCCCCAGTCGAACGCTGCCAGGTTCGCCCCGTCGGACCCGGCATGGCTGCCGATGAGCTTGAACAGCTCGCCGATGAACCCTTGGGGGGTCCAGTTGGCCACCCCCACGCGCCCGCCGCGGCGGCACACCCGGATCATCTCGGCCGACGCACGGTCCTGGTCGAGCGCGAACATCGCGCCAAACGTCGAAATGACGGCGTCGAAACTCTGGTCGCCGAACGGCAGCGCCTCGGCATCGCCTTCGACGAACCGCACCCCGAGATTACGGGCCTCCGTCCGGCTGGCCTGCCTATCCATCAGGTCGGGCGCGCTGTCGGTGCAGGTGACGTCGCACCAGCGGCGTGCGGCGGCGAGCGACGCGTGAGCATTCCCGGCGGCTACGTCGAGGACGCGCGCCTCCTGGTACAAATTCATGGTTTCGCAGAGTTCCTCACTCACCAACTGCAGAGCACTACCAACGGCGGCATAATCTCCGCCTGCCCAGGCAGACTGCCGGCGGCTCCGGGCGGCCCATTGATTCACCCGCGGTGCGTTGCGACTCAGACTGACGTTCATGCGACCCCTCCTCCATTTCAACGGACACGAAGTTAGAGGCCCGGCGTGGTAGCCGCCGTGGAAAGGCCCGTGGAATCGCTGCGGCTGCGGTTGCTCGGCAGCCTCGAGCTGTCGCGTAACGGCGAAATCTTGAAACTGCCGTCCTCGCGCAAGGTGCGCGCGCTGCTGGGCTACCTGGTGCTCGCCGCGCGGCCGGTCACCCGTTCGCAGATATGCGAGCTCCTGTGGGACGTGCCCAACGATCCCCGCGGCGAGTTGCGCTGGTGCCTGTCGAAGATCCGCGGACTCATCGACGACGATGACCGCACGCGCGTCATCGCGGCCGGCAACACGATCCGGCTCGATCTCGCCGACTGCATGGTGGATGCGCTCGAAGCGACGCGCGCGCCCGAACACGGCATCCGCAATCTCGGCGTCGAGCAGCAGCGCGGGCTCGCCGGATTGTTTGCCGGCGAACTGCTGGAAGGTCTCGAGATCGCACGCAGTCCGATGTTCGATGCCTGGATCACGGCCGAACGTCGCCGCTTCCGCGGCATCCAGACGGTGCTGCTGGAAAATCTTTCGCGCGCGCTGCCGCATGCCGAGGCCGCGCCCTATCTGGAGCAATGGCTCGCGCTCGCCCCGTTCGACCGCAGCGCGCACGAGTTGCTGCTGACCTCGCTCGCGCTGCAGAACCGCATCGCCGAGGGCGAGGCGCACCTCGCCAGCGCCATCAAACTATTCGAGGCGGATGGTCTCGAATCCGCGCCGCTGCGCGAGATGTGGCGCCTGGCGCGCGGCAACGCCGTCGCCACCCGAACCCCGGGACCCGCGCTCGAGATCGTGAGCGCCGATCTCATCGAGACGAGACCGTCGGAGATCGCGCGCCTCGCGCCCGGGCAATCCGCGATCCGCCGGGCGTCGATCGCGGTGATGCCCTTCGTCGATCGCTCGAGCGACGCCGACCGGCGCGGCGGCGCCGCCGATGCCCTCGCCTACGACGTGACGACGCGACTCGCCAAGCTGCGCAGCCTGTTCGTGATCGCGCAGGGCAGCACGTTCGCGCTGCGGGACCGCAACATCGGGCCGGAAGAAGCCGGGCGCATGCTCAACGTCGACTACGTGGTCGGCGGCTCCGTGCGACGCAACGACAAACGCATGCATGTCGGCGCGGAGCTGGTCGAAACCCGCACGGCGCGCATCATCTGGGCCGACGTATTCGATGAGAAGGCCGAAGGCGCGCTCGACGTTCTCGACGAGCTCGGCAACCGCATCGTCGCCGCCATCGCGCACGAGATCGAAATGCTCGAGCGCAACCGCGCCGTGCTCAAGCCACCGAGCTCGCTCGATGCGTGGGAAGCGCATCACCGCGGCCTGTGGCACATGTACCGCTTCAACAAGAACGACAACGAGCGCGCCCGGCAATTCTTCTCGCAAGCGGTGGAGCTCGACCCCACCTTCGCGCGCGCCTATGCCGGATTGTCGTTCGCGCATTTCCAGAACGCGTTCCTCGGCTGGAAGAAGGCGGGGCCCGAAATCGACCGCGCGTTCGAAGCGGCCGGCAAGGGCCTGATGGTCGACGATCGCGACCCCGCGGCGCACTGGGCCATGGGCCGCGCGTTGTGGCTGCGCGGCGACCAGGACCAGGCGGTCACCGAGCTCGAACGCGCGGTGGACATCAGCCCTAACTATGCGATGGCTCATTACACCCTCGCCTTCGTGCACGCGCAGGCGGGTGACCCGCAGGCCGCGATCTCGTTCTCGGATCATTCGCGGCACTTGTCGCCGTTCGATCCGCTGCTGTTCGCGATGCTCGCCTCGCGTTCGATGGGGCTCGCGCGCCTCGGCCGATACGACGAGGCAGCCGAGTGGGCCATCAAGGCCGCAGCACGGCCCAACGCCCACCAGCACATCATGGCCATCGCGGCGACGACGCTGGCGATGGCCGGGCGCGTGCCGGAAGCTCTCGAGTACACCAAGAAGATCCGCGAGCGCGTGCCCGACTACCGCATCGTCGATTTCGTCGCGGCTTTCCGCTATTCCCCCGACGCGAGCGCCCTGTTCGAGCAGGCCGCCGGCAAGATCGGCATGGCATAGCCATGATTTTGCTGAGGATTGACGTCTAACAGGCGATGCGCTCCGCCCCGCTCTCGGGCCGGCGCAGGTGCAATTGACGCCTCTTCGGGGGCTGTGCTCTATTGTTCCCGCTGGGGGTGCGCATGAAATCGCTTCGAAACGCGTTGATTTTCTGCACTTTGTGGGGCGCTGCCGGTGCCGCGTATGCGCAGATCAACCTGCCCGACCCGAGCGCACCGGGTGCTTCGCCTGAAAGCGCCGTTCGCATCATCGCGGCATCCGACGTCATGGTCGACCGCTTCATCCGGCGCTGGCTGCGTACGCACTACCCCGACTGGGAAGCGGAACCCCATGAAATGACGGACATCGGCATGCAGCGATATGCCGTCGTCTACATCACACCGCCCAACCACAACAACGCCACCGGACGTCGCGTGTATTTCCGTATCGCGACGGCGATGCACGACGACGACGACGCCGGGATGCCCTCGCGCTTCTAGACCCGCCGAGGCGGCCGGCCCCGACGCGGCGGCCTTTTTTCACGGTTCGCCGATTATTGTCGCGCCGGGGTGGGAGAAAACCCGGTCTCGCGACACAACCAATCAGTCCCATGCGAAAGCTCGTCACGAACGCGGCCGACGACTTCCGGGTGAAGGCTTATGCCGGCACCAACGGCGTCCTGTTGGCGATGGATCTCGACGAATCGCGCCGCGATGGATTGCTCGGGTTCGCGATCGAGCGGAAGGTCGGCAACAAGAACTGGGAGTTTTTATGGAACAGCCTGACGTTTCCTGGCAAGGAACACACGATTCCGAAATGGAAGGCAACGCCGAGCAATCTCGCGCCTATCCAGAAGATGAGATGGGCGGACTATCGACTTGAGGCCCGGCAGAGCGCCAGGTTTCGCGTGCACCTGGCATACGGCGACGTCGATGCGCCGGATCTGGCCGACAGTCTCGAGCTCGAGGTGCGTACCGACGACGGCAAACCCGCCAACCACCGCGTCATCTTCAACCGCGCCGTGGCCGCGAGCCAGGCCTTCGGCCGCAAGTTCGAGGACGTCGACGAGTGGCTGACCACTCACAAGAATGCGCCCATCGAAGACTGGCCCAGCGAGAAGGCTCGCGACTGGTTGCAGAACGGGCTGCTCGATCAGATTGAAGCGTTCGTTGATCGTGCCAGGGACGGCACATGGACGCTCGACCTCGCCATCTACGAATACGAGCTCAAGGCGATCGTGGATGCGATCAACGCCGCGCACAAACGCGGCGTGCAGGTACGCGTGCTGTATCACGCGAAAGCAGGCGACGAGCAGACCGAACTCAATGAAAAAAGTGTCAAGAGGCTGCCGGTCAAGAAGAAGCGCGCCCGCGTCACGAAGAAGCTGTTTCACGACAAGTTCATCGTGCTGGGGAAGAAGAAGGCCAACGGCGAGGTCACGCCCAAGGCCGTTTTGTGCGGCAGCACCAACTTCACCGAAAACGGCGTCTATCGACAGGCGAACGTCGTGCACGTCGCGAACGACGCGGCGGTCGCGCAGGCGTACGCGAAGGTATTCCAGGTGATCTGGGATGCGCCCGCGGATCCCTCCGTGACGCGCACCTGGATCAACGCCAACAACGCCATCGATGCCGCCCACAAGATGTTCTGCGGATTTTCTCCACGAAGTGGCGGCGGCGATCTCGCGGAGTTCGTCAACTGCATCAAGGCGGCGGACAAGGACCTGCTGTTCGCCACCGCGTTCGAACTACCCGACGCCATCCTGAACGCGCTGCTGGGCGCGCCGAACGACAGCGTGCTGCGCTTCGGCATCCAGAATTCGAAGAGCCGCATCACCGGGTTTCATGCCGATCGCACCGCGGAGTTCACTACTCCCGCGTTGCTCAACAAGGGACTGGAAGGTTGGGTGAAAGAAGGTCTGCGCGGGCAGAAAGGATCTCTGCTCGTGCACCTCAAGACGATCGTCGCGAATTTCACGACGGACAATCCCACCGTGATCAGCGGGAGCCATAACCTCTCCGGCTCAGCGAGCAACGGGAATGACGAGAACTACCTGATCATGCGCGGGGATACGGACCTGGCGGATCGGTATGGGATCGAGGTGTTGCGGTTCTACGAGCATTACCGGTTTCGCTTCTACGCGAAGCTGCTCGAGCTGCAGGCGGCGCGGCCGCTGGAACCGGATGGGAGTTGGGCGGACAAGTATTATCAGGCGGGGCACATCAAGCAGATATCGCGGTTGAGGTTTGCCGGTAGGTAGCCTTCTATTGGCGCCTGAACATAAGGACCAGCATCGAGCCCAAAGTATTCTTGCAGTAGAAGATAACGTTTTCGCAGCGGGGGCTGTAAGAATTTTGTGTGAAGAGCCGTACACTGCCCGAGAGGGCGAGGAAGATGTACTGCCAAGAGCGAGACGAGGGGTTTCCGCTGAGCTTCTGGACCAGCTACTGGCCGGGAGATATCCGAAGTCGCCGCTGGATTTCGGCGGGCTAATCGGAGAGCTGAAGAAGGCGGTAGCAGAACGCATGCTCAACGCCGAGATGAACGTGCACCTGGATCAGCCAGGTGAGGGCTGAGGCCGGCAACCATCGCAACGGCACGAGCTCCAAGTTCGGCCTGACACCCGATGGCGAACTCACGCTGTCGATTCCGCGCGATCGACACGGTCGCTTCGCTCCGACGCTCATCGCCAAGTATCGTCGCCGCTTTCCCACCGGCTTCGACGACAAGATCGTCGCGCTCTACGCCCGCGACATGAGCACGCGCGACGTCCAGGCGCATGTGCGTGAGCTCTACGGCATCGAGGTCGCTCCGGATCTCGTTTCCGCCGCCACCGACCAGGTGATCGACGAGGTGACAGCGTGGAAGGACGGCCGCTGGAAGCTTGCTAGGCGATCGTGTTCTTCGGCGCCCTGCGCGTGAAGATCCGCGACGAGGGGCTGGTCAAGAACAAGGCCATTTACGTGGCGATCGGCATGGATGCGAACGTCGTAGGCCTTTGGATCGAGCAGAGCTAGGGGCCAGTTCTGACTGCGCGTGATGAAAGAGCTGAAGAGCCTAGGCACGAACGATATCCTGATCAGCGTTCTACTCGGCGACCACCTCGGTCGCAAACAGAACGTACTCTCCGCCACACCAGTTGGTTATCGGAGAGCCTTCATTGTTTAGTGAGACAGCCAGCGGATCAGGCAACATCCAAGGCACTCGCCTCGCGATAACCACTACCCTCTTGCCATCCAAACTTCCGACGGCATCTCGTTGCTTGCCGAGGGGCAGCGCCCCGCTGACGCAGTGCTCTCTGCGAGAATTCTCGAACGCGGCGCGGTCACTATAGAGTACAAACTCTCCAACGAAACGAATCCACCCGACGTATCGGCCTTCTGATTCTTGTGATGCATGATTTGGCGCGTGTTGACTTGCGCAGCCACATAGAAGGACAACTGCAGATAGGGTCAGGCCACACAGAGTCTTGTAGCGCATCATTTTCATTGGTAGGTGCACGTCTTGCCCGACGATCCCCTGCCACCTCCGGTATTGTAGCCGCGTACAGCCGCCCGAACATTGGCACGCGAGTCGCCCCATCTTCCTGAGATCAGTCGCGCACGATATCCGGACGGAGTTCTCTCAATTGCAAATGCGCCCACTGGAGTAATCCCGTAGTTTGGGATTCCAAGAGCGCCGGGAATCGCGCCATCATCCATTCCGGGAGACGGAGGATTTGCCCAGTTGGGATGCGTGTGTACTGCTGCATCTGCACCAGAGAAGTCCGCCGCGTTGAGCACATTGCTCGCGCCCTCCGAACCATCCGTGCATTTGTATCTGCGTTCGCGCTTGCCTTTGACAGCCGTCACAGTAACCTCTTCGAGATCAACGGCCCCATATTGCTCTTGAGGAAATGGGAGGTTGAAGTCTATCGGTTGATCGCCAATCTTCTTTGCTCTTTGAGCCGACACCACGATCTCGTCGAGCTTTTCTTGTTGTTCAGTGACGGGATGGCCGCCCGGAGGGGCCTGTCCGGGCTGCTCAGTCTTCGGATCGTCTATGCAATTCCGGTCGCCCACCGGGCAGGCTTCGTATCCGAGCGGGTCGGTGCCGCTCATTGGATCATTGCCGACATATGCATACATATTCATGCCATCGGAATAGAAGATCGGGTCGGTCTGCAAGAACCTCCCGATCTTCGCGTGATACATGCGCGCCTTGTAGTGATATAGCCCAAGCTCCGGCAGCCATGCCTGCCCCGTGTATCCGAACCTGCCCGAGTTGGTAGAAGCCGGAATACCATACGGATCGTAAGCATTCGTTGAGAGAACCGCGCCCGTGCTACCACTCTGCGCGATGACGCTTCCCTGGTGGTCCGCGTGCAGGAACCGCCGGTAGCTAGTACCTACATTGCCGCCGTCATACTGAACGAGCGGTTCGTCGACCTGATCCCCATGCACGTAGCGACGCACCAGGCCCGATCCGTTGTACTCGGCCACGAGCGCATCGCCGTCATAGAGGAACTGCCGCGCGACTCCGTTGATCGTGACCTGGTGAAGTCTGCCTAGCGGATCCCAGGTCAGGTTCGCCGTGACGGCCTGCCCGTTGACCGTGCCGTTCGCGCTGACGAGATGGTTCTCCATGTCGTAGCCGTAGGTCACCAGCTCATCGTTTGCCTCACGATAGTTCGTGAGGTTGCCATTGGCGTCATAGCTGAGGGTCTTGCCACCGATGCCGGTGTACTGGTTGAGCCCATTCGCGACATACGCCCCGGCGCGGCTCACCTGGCCGGTGATGGCATAGAGATCGTTGCTGCGGAATCGATAGACAACCTGGCTCGCCGGGTTGTAGTTGAACGTGGCGAGCAGATCGTGCGCGCTGCCGGAGAAGTCCTGCGAGAAGCTGTCCAGACGCTTGACGTTGTCCTGCAGGTACTCGGTTACTGCGCCGCCGGTGCGGCTGAGGTGATAGCGGCCGCCGCCGGGGTGGTAGTCGACCGTGAGCAGCGGCGAGTTGTTCGCGTTCTCGGCGATGCCTACCGACTCGCCGAGAAAGTTCAGGCGGTTCAGGCCATCGAAGTCGTATTCGAAGAACCAGCCGTCGTCATGCGTGACGCGCGTACGGTTGCCGTTCGCATCGTAACGGTACTTGAGCAAGCGAGTCGTGCCGCCGACATTCGTCGATGTGGAGCTCAGCCGGCCGAATCCGTCGAATGTGTTGGTGATGCCTTGCCCATTGTCATCGACAAAGCGCGATGAGAGCGTGAGGCCACGCAGGTCGTAGTCGTAGCTGACATTCTGCGAATGCGTATTGTCCGACAAGGTTTTGTAAGTCAGACGGTTGTTGGCGTCGTAGTTGTTGACGATCGACCGGCCGTCGCGCTTGCGCTCGTAGATAACGTTGTCGTTCTCGTCGTATCCGTACTGGTTGTAGTCGTTTTCATCGACCCCGCCGCCACCGCTCGCCGATGGATAGACGCGCCTCATCAGACGCGAATGGACGTCGTAGCGCAACTCCGTGCGGTTTAGATTGGCATCCGTCTGAGAGGTCAGACGTCGATGTGTGTAGGTGTTGATGACGTAATTCTGCTGCAGAGAGGTGCCGACGCCGCGCTCTTCCTTGAGCACCTGGTCGAGGATGTCGTAGGTGTAGCGCATGATCCGGTCTTCACCGAAGACTCCCGGGACTCCAGGAGTGCAGGCGCCTGGAAGCGAGCCGTACATCGCCGGATTCATTCGTACAGCCTTGCAGAGCACGCGATTTCGGCTGTCATAGTTGTACTGGACGAAAGACTCGACCCCACCGTCGGTTCCGATGACTCGCTCCGTCTCCTTGCGGCCGAAGACATCGTATGTGTATCGGGTGGTCACGAAGATATCGAACCCGTAGCTTTCCCAGCCCGCGGGATCAACATCCTCGCTGGCCCATGTAGTCAGCTGACCGCTCTCCACTTTCAGCAGCAACGCACGGTTCGCGCCGGTCGTGTCGTAGGTATAGCGCGTGGCAGCAAGTCTTAGCGGCCCGGACGTGTCCGGATCCGGCGCGATCGTACCGGTCAGTTGTCCGCCGAGGTTGTACCGACTCGCGGTGGTGAACGGCTCCTCGACCTGGGCGGCGTGAACGCTGCCGATCAGGATTCCGCCAGCCAGGCCTATCATCCAGCCGCGCATACGCGGTTGCGATTCTGCTTTCATGGATAACGACCCTCCGGGCACTCGCTCAGGCCCGCCTTGGGTTGAGTCTTGCCAATCTGGTTGCCGTAGATGTCGTACTTGAAGCAGGTCCGCAGCGTCGTGCCGCTCCCCAGTGGGAACGGTGGCTCGGTGACCGTCATGCCCGTCAGCAACAAGTTGTCGTGTTTATACTCAAACTCCGTCACCACTTCGTCTCCACCAGTGCAGCCGCTTCCCGTGGAGGCGCTGTTCATGCAGTGCTTCTCGGAAGTTTTCAGCCAGATGGCGGTGCCGCTGATCTTCGAGCTGCCATTGAGATACCGCGCGTGGAATTCGCCGTAGTCGTAGCGCGTCTGGGCACGAATGCCATGCTTGTTGGGTGGATAGGTGACTGACTGTAGTTGCCCGGATGGCGCGTGATACGTGTAGTTGGTGACATTGCCCCTGGCGTCCTTGATCCACTCGGCCTGATTGCAATACTTGCGATTGGCGGTCGTGCAGCTGTCCGCGTACTTCGCTTCGCGATACGTGACGTAGTTACCTCCCTGACCGCGGCTCACTTTCGTGAGATTGCCTCGCGCGTCGTACTCATAGCGCTCAGGAACGCCGAATTCCTCCCGCTTGTAGAAATCCGTGGGCCAGTTTCTCGCGGAGGATTCGAAGTTGATTCGACCGTCATCAACAACGGCGTAACTGATGGCATCGGGATTCCCGTACTGGGCGCTCAACACGACGTTTGTGATGCCACCGCCGCTCGTCGAATTCGTGCGCGTCGAACCCATGTAGTCCTGGAACATGCTGTAGCTGGTGTTCTTGGAAATATGGGTCGCGTGCGTTATGACGCCCGAATTTTGCGCCCTATGAACCCACGTCCCGAAGTAGTTGCTGTTGTAGACAAAGACATTCCTGAACGCATAGGTGAATTGCTCGCTTTGGCTCCCCGCGGGCGTTACGCCCACGAGGCGCGGCGAATACTCCGTGTCCGGCACGCAACATTCCTGAACTAATCCGCTTTCGCTCAACGCAAGATCGTGCGCGAGGAATCGATACTTGGTGATGCCTCCTGCGGCGTCGGTAATGCTGATGGTGCTTTCTCCGATGTACATCGTTCTCGGCATGCCGGCGGGCCAGTCGAACGTCGCAGTCGGCCATGCGATGTTCAAACTACAGACCTGATCAGTCGGGACGCAGAACTCCAGCGCGTTGTTGATCGCAACGATTTGGATCGGATTGGCGGTCGACCAGCCTGAAGCTTGTGATGTGGTCGCTGGATGCACATTGATTAGATTCAGATTGTTGGGCTTTCCCATCGGACGGGTGTCCGAGCCGTAGATGCTCTTCAATTGAAACCCGGTATTCGATTGGATTCCCACGCCGCCGGGCGTGATCGTGATCGTGTAGCCGTTCGGGTAGACGATTTCGCTGAGCAGGCCTTGCGCGCTGGCGTGCGCACCGACGGTCCGCGTGAAGGTCACGACTGTGCCGTCGGGCTTGGTCCATTCGAGTAATGCCCCGTTCACGACCAGCGAGTTGCGCTCATCACCTACCGCGATGTACGTATACGGCTGGGGCGTGCCGGCGAACTGTTCGACCCTGACGCCGTTCACTTCCACCCTGAACTGCGCGGAATCCGCGCCATCGCTCACGCTCAGAACCGCCTGCGGCGAGTAGTTCGGGTTCTGGGAGAGGTGCACGTAGCGCGTGATCTGACGCATGTTGTCATTGAACCCGCGCATATTCACGTACTGAAATTCGTTCGCGTAAATGGAGATGCGGTGACTCAGCCCCATCGGGCCACCGATGCTCACGGTATTGAGGCTTTGCGTAACCTGTCCCGTGGCGACGTTTACGCCAAATTTGTCGACAATCTCTGTTCTGGGACGCTCGATGTCCGCGGCCTGGGAGGCGCACATCACCGCAAGCATCAGCGGCACGCAGGCGAGACGCCGTACTGTGGATTTGACTATCATCCGTTCACTCCCTGTCAAAAGTAGGCGCGTTCGCCGCAGACGTTGGCGCTGTTGCAGGTCTGCACCCATTCAGGCCTGTTGCCGTTCGGATTGCCGGAGGGGCAAGACAGATACACGGTCGTGCTGGTCGTCGTCTGCGCCGCGCCGCTGCCCGTTCCATCCCACTTGTAGTAAGCCGCCCCGTTGACCGGATTCCAGCCGGCGCGCCAGCAGTCATAGTTCGGGGAATACCAGAGCCCGGTCGGCTTCGCTGGTGGGGCCTGCGTGGTCGTGATCGAACCACTCCTCGAAGCGCCCACGTTTCCGGAGCCGTCGCGGGCTCGAACTTCAAACGTGTAGGTAGTGAGCTGATTGAGACCCGTGACGACGACCGTCAGGACATTCCCGAGGCCGGTCCAGGTCGAAGCGTTGTTCAACCGGTACTCGTACGCGGTGACACCCACGTTGTCGGTGGCCGCCACCCAGGTGGCCCTGGCGTTGTAGTACGTGACGTCACTGATCGTGAGTGCTCCAGGCTGTGAAGGACTGGTCGTGTCCGGCTCTGCCGGCGTGTTGAGCGAAGCGCTCCTCGATGCGCTGAGATTTCCGGCGCCATCACGCGCCTGCACTTCGAAGGTGTAGTTCGTCGATGGGGTGAGTCCCGCGAGTCCGACCACCGGCACCGACCCGATGGACGTCCATCCGCCGCTGTTCAGCCGATACCGATACCCGGCGACGCCATTCGCGTCCGTCGAAGGGCTCCACGTCGCCGTGGCGCTCGTGTGGGTGACCGCGCTGAACACCGGAACGCCCGGCTGAGTGGGAGCCGTCGTGTCCGTGACGAAGAAACTTACAGTATTGCTGCAGGAGATGCTGTTGCAGGCCTTCACCCACTGCGGCTTGTTTCCATCGGGATTGTCGTAGGGGCAGTTGACGATCTTGGACGTCACATTGCCCACGTTCTGTTCGGCTGCGTTCGCTTCTTTGAAGATGTAGTAAGTCGCGCCGGACGAGGCGCTCCACGTTGCGTTCCATGCGCAATTGGCCATCAGGCTGGCGTTCAATCCACTCGGCTGGGGTGGCGCCGCAGAGCCAGTCGTGAAGGAACCGGACGATGCAGGCCCGACATTTCCCACCGCGTCTCGCGCGCGAACCTCGAACGTATATCCCGTGAACTCCGTGAGGCCGCTCAAGGTCCGCGACGTGGAGATCGCCGGTGCGGTCCAAGTAGCGGCACCATTCAATCGGGTTTCGTAGCCCGTCACCGCGATGTTGTCGCTTGCCGCTGACCAGCTCACGTTTACGGTCGTACCGTTTACCGTGAAGGCGGGCGTGCCCGGAATGGTCGGCGCGGTGCGGTCGACGGATACCGCGCTCGACGCGGTCACGTAGCTGCTGCAGCTCGCGTTGTTGCAGGCGCGGACCCGATAGTAGTAAGTGCCGGTGGCCTTTCCCGTAACGCTCCATCCGGAGCTCGGCGAGTTGTGAACTCGGGTTGCGGATGCGAAACCCGAGTCCGTTGCCTCATACAACTCGTAGGCAGTGACCGTTCCACTGGGCGACGCGCCCCAGGCAACCGTGTAGTCGCCGGAACTGGTTGTGGTCGGCACCGAAATCGATACCGGCGGAGGCGGCGTGATCGCGACGGTGATCGAATTGGCGGCCGTGCTGTATGCGCCGCACACACCGGTGCCACAAGCTCTCACTCGGTAGTAGAAGACACCGTTGCCCCGGCCCGAGGCACTGAAGCTCGTGCCCGAGGCGTTGTGAACCAGCGTCGCGCCGCTGAACGAAGAGTTCGTAGCCTCGTAGAGCTCGTAAGCCGTGAAGGAGCCGCTCGCCGCTCCCCAGGATACGGAGTAGCTGCCGGTGCTGCTGTCCGTCGGCAGCGAGATCGCACCGGGCGCTCCGGGCGTGACCTGCACGCCATTTGCGCCCGCCTTGTAGTCACTGCAGTCGATGGTGTTGCATGCCCGGACTCGGTAGTAATAGAGGCCGTTGCCCTTTCCCGATATCGCGCGGCTCGTGGCCGTGCCGGTGTAAACCTGCGTTTGCGAAGTAAAGTTCGAGCTCGTCGACTCGTAGAGCTGATAGGAAGCAGGCGCTCCGGTCGCCGGCGCGGTCCAACTGATGGTGTAACTGCCCGAGGTATTGCTCGAGGGCACTGAGATCGACGCCGGCACGCTGGGCGGGATGTCTTCCTTGACCTCTGTGCGATTTCCCGCCGCATCCAGCGTGTAGATAGTCTTGATGCCATCGGAACGCTCGACCTCGACGAGTCGGCCGAGCGCGTCGTATTTGTACTCCACCTCGTCAGCGAGCGCTGGAGACAGCCCCAGGCCCGAAAGGCAGGCCATCGCAACATACTGGAAACGCCACGCACTTGATTTCGCCAGCAATTTCCGGCGCCCGGCTTTGTTCGTCATAGTAAGTCGACCCACCCTGATTGACCTTCACCTGTCCGCAGGGAACCCGTCGCCGGTTCTTTCGATTACGGCGACGTTTTTCGAGACCTGCCTATACAAGTGTCGCGAGGCACCGACTTCTCTCACCCTCCGCGGGTTTTTCTTGTCTGGATAGGTGCGAGGAGGAATAGTTTGGCGGCGCCAACCGCCATTGCGTCACAGTTTCCCGCGACGTGGCAGAGGGCCAATTTCGCGTGGGAGTTGCGCTTTCAGGAAGCTCGCGAAGATGAAGGAGCCATGTTCTTGCGCAGCAAGGCCTGCCGCGCCTCCCACTCGCGCCCCGGCTCCATCTCGACGATGAAGTTCGACTCGCCTCCCGCGTGGATCGCGACTGGCACGCCGTCGCGATAGAGCACGCGATTCTTCGCCAGCGCCGGCACGCGCTCTCCGGGCGTGATGATGCCGGTGAGGTTGAGCGGGTCGGCCGCACTCAACGAAACAAAATCGCCTTTCGGCTCCTGCTTGCGTGCGGCGCGCAGCGCGGCGACCGCTTCCGGCAGCGCGTACTGCTCGCCCGCCATGCCCGCGACGAACCTGCCGCCACGGATCTTTCCCTGCGCCTCGAGCCGCCGGAATACGCGCAGCATGGCGTGCCAGGGCGGAAGCCAGTCCGCTTCGCGCTCGAGCACGCGGCGGAAGACGACGCCGTAGCGGCGCAACAGGATGTCGGCCACCTGCTCGAGGGCCGCGGTGTCCTCGGTCTTGTGTCCCTTGCGGATCAGGCTCCAGCGGCCCGCGTCCTCGAGCCCGAAAAGGGCGACGCGCCGGCGGCGCGCGACGAGCTGGCGCTTCTTGTCGGAGGGAATCAGCAGCGCGCGCAGGCCGCTGAAGCTGTCGGCATTGACGAGGCCCGCGGAAACGAGCTCGCCGAGCGCGGTTTCTGCCTGCGAGCGCAGTAGTTTGGTTCCGGAGACGAGATCGTCGAAGAAGGACGCGCCGTGTTCCTTGAAGTAGTCAAACATCGCACGTGCGCCGTGCGAGAGCTGCAGTTCCTCGTGCGGCGCGTCGGCCAGCGCGTTCCACAGGCCCCAGTTGCGGCGGGTCACGAGCGCGATGGGGGTCGTGTGCACCGGGGAGGCACCCGCGCTCTTCGCGGGCGTGAGCCGGGCCCAGAGCGCGCGGCCCGAAAGGCACAGACTGTCCAGCCAGTGCGGATCGTATTCGTTGAGCCGCGCGGGCAGCACGTCGCCTTCCCAGGCGGCGGCCGGTAGTTCGTAGCCCTCGAGCTGCGAGACGACAGCCGCGAGACTTTCGGTGCCCTCGGGCTTCGGCAGGCGGGTCACGCCCTGCCATTCGAACAGGAAGCGCATGAAATCCGCGGGCGAAACCGGCTCGATCTCGGCGCGCAGGGTCTTGATGGTATAGCGGTTGATGCGCGCGAGCAGGCGACGCTCGCACCACTCGAGCGTGGCCTCGGGCGTGAACTGGCCGCGCAGCACGAAGCCTTCGCTCTCGAGTTCGATCAGCGCGACGTCGATGTCGGTCGCGCCCAGCGCCAGGGTTTCGGCGAGATCGCGCGCGGTGACGGGTCCGAGCGCCTGCAGCCGTCCGCGCACGAGCTCGCGGATGGCGTCCTCGCGCGACCAGGTCTTGCCGGCGTGGTCGGGCGGCGCGCTGATCTGTGGATCCAGCTGGCCCTGCGGGTAGATAGCCTGAATCATCGGCAGGCATTCGGCGCAGACCCAGAACGTGTGTTCGCCGTCGGCGAGCCGGGTCGCGCGGTTGGCCGAGATCAGCGCATCGAGGTGGCGGGTCCAGTTGTTCGCGACGCCCTCGCCTTCGGTGATGAGGCCTTGCGTGTTGAGCGCGTCATGCAGCTCGTCGGGCGTCGCGGCGTCGGGCCAGGCTTCCTCTCGCACTTCGGCAATAGCAGCCGGATCGAGCCGTCCCATGTCGGCGGCGGTTTCGGGATCGAGCCAGCGACGCTGTGATACCGCGTTCGTCCGACGCTCCTCGAGCGGCGCGTCGTCGAGGAAGGCGTACGGGCGGGCGCCGAGGATTTCCGCGGCGAGTGGCGATGGCTGCGGCAGGTCACGCGCGACCACCTTGATATCGCCGCCTTCGAGGCCGCGCAGCAGGTTCCTGAGGCCATCGATATCCATGGCCTCGTGCAGGCAATCCTGCAGGGTTTGTTTGACCAGCGGGTGATCGGGGATCTCGCGCGGGCCGGAGAGATTCTCGGCGCAGGCGATCTGGTCGGGGAATACGACCGCGATGAGGTCCTCGGCCGCCATGCGCTGGATGTTTGGCGGCGTGCGCTTGCCGCCGGAGGCGCGGCGGATCGCGAGAGAGATGCTGGCGTTCCAGCGCCAGCGCGCGCCGAACATCGGCGAGTCGAGCATCGCCTGGATCAGCGTGTCCTCGACGGTCTTGCTGTTGAGAAAACGCGCGACGCTCGCGAGCTCGAAGCTGTGCGTCTCGCCAAGCGAGAGGACGATCGCGTCCTCGGTGGCCGCGGCCTGCAGCTCGAAGTTGAAGGTGCGGCAGAACTTCTTGCGCAGCGCGAGGCCGAAGGCGCGGTTCACGCGCGCGCCGTAGGGAGCGTGGATGACGAGCTGCATGCCGCCGGATTCGTCGAAGAAGCGCTCGAACACCAAGGTGTCCAGCGTCGGTAGTTTGGTGAGCACGGCCTTGGCGCCCGCGAGGTACTCGACGAGCTGGCGCGCGGCGGGTTCGGCCAGCTGGTAACGCGCGGTCACCGTTTCGATGGCCGCGGCCAGGGTCTGCGCGTTGACCTCGGGAAGCAGCGCCTCGATGTCGGCGCGCAGCCGCGAGACGGACGCGGACAATTCATCCGTACGCGCGGGCGCCTCGCCGAGCCAGAACGGGATGCTGGGCGGCTGGCCCTTCGCGTCTTCCACTCGCACGCGGCCGGCCTCCACGCGCAGGATGCGATACGAGGTGTTTCCGAGCTGAAAAACGTCGCCGGCGAGGCTTTCGATGGCGAAGTCCTCGTTCAGCGTGCCGACGAAGATGCCGGCGGGCTCGAGGATCACCTGGTAATCCGCGTTGTCGGGAATTGCGCCGCCGCAGGTGATCGCCGTCAGTCGCGCGCCCTTCCGCGCGCGCAGGATGCGATTGACCGCGTCGCGATGCAGATAGGCGCCGCGGCGGCCGCGTTGCGTGGCGATGCCGTCGGCGAGCATGCGCACGACCGCGTCGAAATCGCGGCGCTCGAGGTTGCGATAGGGATAGGCGCGGCGCACGAGGTCGAACAACTCGTCTTCGCCGTATTCGCGCGCCGCGACCTCGGCGACGATCTGCTGCGACAACACGTCGAGCGGGTGGTCGGGGATCTGCAGTGCGTCGAGCTCGCCGCGCCGCACGGAATCCAGCAGCGCGGTGCAGTCGACCAGCTCGTCGCGGCTCGCCGGGAAGATACGGCCCTTCGGCACGCCACCGACCGAGTGGTTAGCCCGGCCGACGCGCTGCAGGAAGGTCGAGATGCTGCGCGGGCTGCCGAGCTGGCAGACCAGCTCGACGTCGCCGATGTCGATGCCGAGCTCGAGCGAGGCGGTGGCGACCATGACCTTGAGCGAGCCTGCTTTCAGGCGCTGCTCGGCATCGAACCGCGTTTCCTTCGATAGTGAGCCGTGATGCGCAGCGACGGCCGTTTCGCCGAGCCGTTCCGCGAGATGGCGCGAGACGCGCTCCACCATGCGGCGGGTGTTCGCGAAGATCAGCGTCGTGTGGTGCTCGTTGATGAGCTGCGCGAGCTGGTCGTACACGAGGGCCCACGCCTCGCCCGACATCACCGCTTCGAGCGGCACGGGCGGTATCACGAGGTTGATGTCGCGCTCGCGGACGTGCCCGCTGTTCACGATGATGGGGAGGTTGCTTCGTTGCGGAGCGGCCGGCGCCAAGCCCCCCAGATCGATTTCGATCTGAGGTCCGTCCCCTTTTGCCAGGAAATGGGGAGTGTCCCCATTTCCCACCAGGAACTGGGCGACTAGTTCGATGGGTTTCTGGGTGGCGGAGAGGCCGATGCGCTGGATGGGTTGCGTGGCGTTCGCGGCGAGGCGCTCGAGGGTTAGCGACAGGTGCGCACCGCGTTTGGTCTGCGCGACGGCGTGGATTTCGTCGACGATCACGGTGCGCACGGTGGAGAGCATCTCTCGCCCGGACACGCTCGTGAGGAGTAGATAGAGCGACTCGGGCGTGGTCACCAGGATGTGCGGGGGTACGCGGCGCATCATCGCCCGCTCGGTCTGCGAGGTATCTCCCGTGCGAACCTGGGCGCGGATCGCCGGCGCCTGCAGGCCGAGCGAGATCAGCTCCTTCGAGATCCCTTCGAGCGGCGCTTCGAGGTTGCGCTGGATGTCGTTCGACAGCGCCTTGAGCGGCGACACGTACACGACGCGCGTGACGTCCTGGAGCTGCCCCGCCGCACCCTCGCGCATCAGCGAATCGATGGCGGCGAGGAACGCGGCGAGGGTCTTGCCGGAACCCGTAGGCGCGGCGATCAGCGCATGTCCGCCGCCCGCGATCGCGGGCCAGGCTTCGAGCTGCGCGGCGGTGGCGCCGCCGGGAAAAGCGTGGGAAAACCACGCCTGAACGGCGGGATGGAATTGCGGGAGGGGCATGAGCCGCACCTTATCGGCGGCTGCCGGAGGCGTCCATACAGTGGCGAGCGCGTCGGCGTACTGGACACGCAACTGCCTGATTTCGCGGCTGCCGAGCCCACCATCCGCCGTGCCACACTCAGCCCATGACCGGGCAAGGCCGAATTAGAACCATCCTGAAGCCGGCCGCGGCCCTGAAGGAGCAGGACTGGCAGGAGCTCTGGGATCTCAATCGCCAGTTTTTCGACGTCGAGCGGTGGTACGCGGAAACCGAGCTCTTCCGGCGCGAGCGCATCGCGATGTTCCGGGTCGATGGGCAACTCGTCGGCATGGCCACCACCGATGTGGTCCCGGCGCGGTTCCGGGGCCGCCCCATTGCCGTGGTCCTCACGACCCACGTGCTGATCCGCGAGCCCTGGCGCGGGCGCAACCTGGTCCAGAAGCTGGGCCTGCGCACCTGGCTGCGCGCGCGGCTCCGTTACCCTCTTCGCCCTATCTACTGGTTCTTCGACAGCTACAGCTACAAGAGCTACCTGCTGCTGCCGCGCAATTTCCGGATCTTCTGGCCACGGCGGGAGGTGCCGACGCCGGATACCGAGCGCGCACTCATGGACCAGCTGGCGGTGGAGATTTACGGCAGCGGCTGGCGGCCCGCGAGCGGCTTGGTCCTGCGGTCGGGCCGCAAGCGGCTGCTGGACACGACCGCGCCGCTGACCGAATCCGAGCTTGCCGACCCCGACATCCGCTTCTTCGCGAACGCCAACCCCGGCCACGACCAGGGCGACATGCTCATCTGCCTGTGCCCGCTGAACCTCGCCAACTGGATCAGCGTGATCCGGAAGGCGCTCGAACGTCGCCGCCGCCGGATGCATTGACGGCGCTCCTCTGTCGCGCCACCCTCCTGCCTGATGACACTTTCCGCCACTGAAATCGAAATGATGCTGAGGCTCGTGGCCGCGCTCGCCGCGGGCGCGTGCATCGGCTACGAGCGCTCATTCCACGGCCGCCCCGCCGGACTGCGCACCCACGTGCTCGTCTGCCTGGCCTCCTCGCTGCTCATGCTCGTGACGGTCTACGAGGATGAATGGGTGCGTGGCAGCTCCGAGGTGCGGCTCGACCCGACGCGCATGGCGCAGGGCATCATGACCGGCATCGGCTTTCTCGGCGCGGGCGTCATCGTCAAGGAAGGACTCAACGTGCGCGGCCTCACCACCGCGGCCTCGATCTGGATCACCGCCGCCATCGGCATCATCGCGGGCGTCGGCCTCTATCTACCTCTCGTCGTCTCGGTCGTGCTCACGCTCGCGGTGCTCTCGGTGTTCCGCTGGATCGAGACGCGCGTTCCGACCCAGGCGTACTTCAACTTCGATGTGAAATACGCTCACGACGGCACGTTGTCCGAGAACGACATGCGGGCGCTGATCAAGCAGCACGCGTTCAGCATCGCGAATTTCAGCTACCGGCTGGAAACCGAGGGCCGCGTGCTCCGCCACAGCATGACGCTCAAGACCACCGACCGCACCGCCGCCTCGCGCCTCGCGCATTCGCTGAAGGAGAACGCGACGGTCATCGAATTCAAACTATCGCCCACGGGGGACTAGTGCCGCATTTCAACCGAGGTATCCGCCGCGCACTGCTGCCGGCCACGCTGCTGGCGGCTTCGCTCGCCCTCGCCGGATGCCAGACGGCCGGCAGCGGCACTGGCAGCGTCAGCGGTTCGCGAAAGCCGGTGGGCTTCACCTGGCAGAGCACCGACAGCATCTCCGGAAACATCACCGCGAGCTTCGGCACCGGCCGCGTGTTCAAGGGCACGTACTTCCAGATCACCAGCGAGACGCGGGTGGATCGGCTCGATCCTCTGTGGGACGGCTGGGGCCGTCCGAGCCGCCGCGGCTCCTGGCGTTACTGGGCCGCGGAATCGCGCTCGGAGATGATCAAGACCTACAGCGGGCAGGTGCTCGCCAATCTGCATTCCGACGACGGCGAGCACATGCGCTGCAATTTCACCCTGATCAGCCCGTCGCGCGGCATGGCCGGCGGCGGCGTAGGCCAGTGCCAGCTGTCGGAGTCGGAAGACGAGATTCACGCCGAGTTTCCCCGTCAGCCCTAGCTATCGTGCAACTCACCCCGCTGGAAACGTACATCCGCCTCACGAGCGGCGTCGCGGCGCTCGCCTGGCTCGCCTCGTGGTTCCTGCCGGCGGCCGCCGAAGTGCCGGGCTGGCTCGCGTTCCGCTACGCACTGGAACCGCTGTGGAATTCGCAGGAGAAGCAATGGGCGGACGCGGTGCCCTGGCTGCTGAGCGCGCTCACCAACGTGGTGTTCCCGGTGTTGTTCGTACTGGCCTGGCGCTCCGCCGTCACGCGGCCAGGGCTCTACATCCGCGTCGCCATCGCCTGCTTCATCCTCAACCTGTACTGGATCGTGCAGGCCTCGCGGGAAGGCAAGGCGCACGAGCTCCTGGTCGGCTACTACGCGTGGCTCGCGGCATTCGCGCTGCTGCTGGTCAGCGGCGTTTTAATCCATCGAACATCGAAAAGACCCACGGCCGGCAGGCCAGCATGACGGCGACGGCGCGGTTGTCGCGCCGCGGCAG
>JAEWLQ010000012.1 GCA_023457495.1 Pseudomonadota bacterium | reverse complement strand
GCCACCACCACCGCCGCCACCGCGGCGCGGGCCGCCACGACCACCGCCACCGCCGCCGCCCCGACGCACGGGGCGTGGGCCGTCTTCCGGATCCCACTCTTTGTAAACCGGCGGCTTGAGGTCCTTGGCCAGCAACTCGGGTCGCACGGCCGCGACCGGGATCTTGTGCGTGATGTAGTCCTCGATCTCGGGCAGCGAGACCGCGTACTCCTCGCAGCCGAAGCTGATCGCGTCTCCCTCGGCGCCCGCGCGCGCGGTGCGGCCGATGCGATGCACGTAATCGGCGGCATCCTGCGGCAGGTCGAAGTTGAACACGTGGCTCACATCGGAGATGTGCAGGCCGCGCGATGCGACGTCCGTGCAGATCAGCACCGCGAGCTCGCCGCTGTGGAATTCCTTCATGAACCGCAGGCGCTTCTTCTGCGGCACGTCGCCGGACAGCGCCTGCGCCTTGAAGCCATTGGCGACCAGGTACGCCTCGAGCTTTTCCGCGACGCGCTTGGTGTTGACGAACACCATCGTGCGGCGCGCCTCGAACTGCCGCAGCAGCCCGATGAGCAGCGGCACCTTCTCTTCCATCGATGGGAAGTAGATGAGCTGCCGCACGCGATCCGCGGTCACGCGGTCCGGCTCGATGCGCACCAGCTCCGGATTGTTCATGTGCTCGTAGGCGAGCTCGAGCACGCGATGCGACAGCGTCGCCGAAAACAGCATCGACTGGCGCTGCTCGGGCTTCGGCAGCCGTCGCAGGATGAAGCGGATGTCGGCGATGAAGCCGAGGTCGAACATGCGGTCCGCCTCGTCCAGCACCACGACCTCGGCATGCCGCATGTCGTACACGTGCTGCTTGAAGTAGTCGATGACGCGGCCCGGCGTGCCGATCAGGACGTCGATGCCGTCCTGCAGCGTCTTGCGTTGCTTTTCGTAGTCGACGCCACCATAAACCACGGCAATCTTGAGCCCGGTGTGTCGGCCCAGGACTTCCGCGTCGTTGAAGATCTGCACCGCGAGCTCGCGCGTCGGCGCGAGCACCAGCGCGCGGATACCCGTCGCGCTGCGCCCCGGGGGCGATGGATTCTTCAGCAGCCGCTGAAACAGCGCGAGCAGGAACGCGGCGGTCTTGCCGGTGCCGGTCTGGGCCTGGCCTGCAACGTCTTTACCCGTGAGCGCAATCGGCAAAGTACTGGCCTGGACGGGCGTGGCGCGGACGAAACCGGCGTCACTGATGCCTCGTGCGACTTGCGGGACGAGGTCGAGCGATGCGAATTCGAGGTCGGAAAGGTGTGTCTCTGTCATTAATTCAGCGTTACTTGTCTATTGAGGCGGCGGGTTCAACTGGCGCTTGCAAATGGCCGGCGGACCCGTTAAAAATTGGTCCCAAGACGCGGCCCTGCTGACAAGCACCCGAGCCGCAAATCCAAAGCTTCCTTAACCACTAAGGTCATTTAACCCATCAGGCGATTCTGGCCGTGCAGCTAAGCCGGCAGTCTAACCGTTTGATCGCGTCCTGAGCACGGCTTCCTGCCGGCTGCAGCGCCACCCCCGAAAAAAACCCCGTCACCCAGCACTCCCACGCGAGCTTTCTTTGATTTCTATGGAGGTCTTTCCACGTGAGTAACCCGGACATCGTCCACACGACGGACGCAACGTTCAGCCAGGACGTGCTCAAGTCCGACAAGCCCGTCCTTCTCGACTTCTGGGCCGAGTGGTGTGGGCCCTGCAAGATGATCGCGCCGATCCTCGACGAGATCGCGGTCGAATACAAAGACAAGCTGCGTGTCGCCAAGATCGACATCGAATCCAATCCGCAGACGCCGCCGAAGTTTGGCATCCGCAACATCCCCACGCTGATCCTGTTCAAGAACGGCACCGTGGAGGCTCAGAAGGTCGGCTCCGTGCGCAAACCCGACCTGAAATCTTTCCTGGACGCGCACCTGTGAGGGGCTACTTGGGTAATCAGGGCCGCAATCGTCCTAACAAGGGCCCGCGTCACGGTGGTGGCGGTCAGCATCGCGACCGCGACGGCAACCGCGATCCGAACTACCGCGGCGGCGGAGGCAACAACGGCGGTCCGCGCCACGACGACCAGCCGCCCGAGGCGTACGAGGTCGACGAATCCGAAATCATCAGTAAAGAGGATCTCGCAGCTACCAAGAGCTCGATGAACCTCTCGGTGCTGAAGGCCAAGCCGATCTACGAGCTGGTCAAGATGGCCGAGTCCATGGGCGTGGAGGGCATGGCCCGCTCGCGCAAGCAGGACATCATCTTCGGCATCCTCAAGGCCCACTCGCGTGACGGCCAGAACATCTACGGCGACGGCGTGCTCGAGATCCTGCAGGACGGCTTCGGCTTCCTGCGCTCGGCCGACGGCTCGTATCTGGCGGGCCCGGACGACATCTATGTGTCGCCCAGCCAGATCCGCCGCTTCAACCTGCGCACCGGCGACACGATCTCCGGTCTGATCCGCCCGCCGAAGGATGGCGAGCGTTATTTCG
The DNA here is from genome assembly GCA_023457495.1 of Pseudomonadota bacterium. Taxonomy (GTDB): domain Bacteria; phylum Pseudomonadota; class Gammaproteobacteria; order Steroidobacterales; family Steroidobacteraceae; genus CADEED01. Next base: position 14,833 of record JAEWLQ010000012.1, on the reverse strand, counting down.
CGCTGCTCAAGGTCGGCGAGATCAACTTCGATTCGCCGGACAGCTCGCGCAACAAGGTGCTGTTCGAGAACCTGACGCCGTTCCATCCCACCAAGCGCCTCAAGCTGCAACGTGGCAATGGTTCGACCGAGGATCTCACGGCGCGCACCATCGACCTGGTCTCGCCGATCGGCAAAGGCCAGCGTGGTCTCATCGTCTCGCCGCCGAAGGCCGGCAAGACGATGCTGCTGCAGAACATCGCCACCTCCATCACGGCTAACCACCCTGAGGTGTATCTCATCGTCCTGCTGATCGATGAGCGCCCGGAAGAAGTGACCGAGATGCAGCGCACGGTGAAGGGCGAGGTCGTATCGTCGACGTTCGACGAACCCGCCGCCCGCCACGTGCAGGTCGCGGAAATGGTGATCGAGAAGGCCAAGCGCCTGGTCGAGCACAAGAAGGACGTCGTGATCCTGCTCGATTCCATCACGCGTCTCGCGCGTGCCTACAACACCGTGGTGCCGAGCTCCGGCAAGGTGCTCACCGGTGGTGTCGATGCGAACGCGTTGCAGCGTCCGAAGCGCTTCTTCGGCGCCGCGCGCAACATCGAGGAGGGCGGCTCGCTCACCATCCTCGCGACCGCGCTGATCGACACCGGCTCGAAGATGGACGACGTGATCTACGAAGAGTTCAAGGGCACGGGCAACAGCGAAATCCACCTCGATCGCCGCATCGCCGAGAAGCGCGTGTTCCCGTCCGTGAACATCAACCGTTCCGGTACGCGCAAGGAAGAGCTGATCACCGACGCGGGCGAACTCGCCAAGATCTGGATCCTGCGCAAGCTCCTGCATCCGATGGACGAACTCGCGGCCATCGAATTCCTGTTGGACAAGATGAAAGACACCAAGACCAACAGCGAATTCTTCGAGGCGATGAAGAGATAGACCCGGCAGGGGACAGACCTCGAGTCTGTCCCCGCTCGCGGTGTGCGCCACGTCACACCCGCCCCGTCTCCTTAAGCCGACGCTGGCGCGGCCCCCACACCTGTTAGATGATCGGTGCCGGTTGGTGCCGGGTGAGAAAAGACTGAGTTAGCCATTCCGCGAGCCAATGCGACGCGCGAGCAAGCTAACTCAGTCTTTTCTCACCCGGCACCGACCTGCAACAACTGTCGTGGGAGTTCGAAGATGCGCGTTGCGCTGATCGTCGTGCTGGGTGTGGTCTTGTCGGGATGCGCGGTCACGCGCAGGGACGCAGAAGAGCCGGTCGAGAACCGGGGCGCGCGCCAGGCCACGGCCGAAGATGTCCTCAAGCCCAGTGAAGTGCTCAAGCCCCGTTCGCGCGAGATCGCGAGTCCTTCGACCGACCGGTTCTACGTGCGCGGCATCTATTTCCCGGCGACCGTGGAAACCCAGATCCAGCTCGATTCCACGGGAGGCGCGGCGGGAACCCCACTCAGCGCGGAGGATGATCTCGGCCTGGACGACAAGGTCGACCTCGGGCGCATGGATTTCAACATCCGGATGGGACGCCGCCACAACGTTCACGTCGACTACTTCAAGCTCAACCGCTTCAGCCAGCAGCCGCTGCCGCGCGACATCGACTTCGGAGATTTCACGTTCGACGAAGGAACGATATTCCGCACCAAGCTCGACTGGCGCGTCCTGACGCTGACGCACACCTATTCCTTCTTCCAGAACGAGCGGATCGAGGCGGGCCTGGGACTTGGCATCCACCTCATCGAGGCCCATGCCGAAGGCATGGAGCCCGGCACCAACAATCGCGAAGTGGCGAACGAGGTCGGCATATTCCCGACCCTCAACGGCATCTTCTCGTGGCAGATCTCCAAACGCTTCGCGTTCACCGCGCGCGCACTGTGGTTCTCCGCCGCGCCGGAGGAGTTCGACGGCACGATGTCCGAGTACCACGCGGACATCCAGTACCGCGTGGCCAACAACATGGCCGTGGGCCTCGGTTACACGAAGATGAACACCGACCTTCAGGTCTTCGACGCCGACGAGCCGTTGCTCTTCAACATGGAAACCTCGGGACCCGAGCTCTTCATCCGCTTCAGCTTCTGACGCAAGCCGATTCCGGCATGTTTCGCGCCGCCATCTTCGACATGGACGGGCTGCTCATCGATTCGGAGCCGTACTGGGCGTCGGCCGAACGCGAGGTCTTCGGCGCGCTAGGCATCGAGATCAGCGATGCGATGGGCGCCGTCACCGCGCCGATGACGACGCGAGAAGTGTCGGAGTACTGGTTCGGATTCCGGCCCTGGAGCGGTCCGAGCATCGCGGATGTCGAGCAGGCGGTCATCGCGCGTGTCGACCAGCTCATCGAGACGCACGGCGCGGCGCTGCCCGGTGTGCACCGTACCCTGGAATCGTGCGTGCGGCTCGGCTGGCGGATCGCGCTGGCATCGAACTCGCCGGCCCGGCTGTGCGGGCGCACGCTGGAAAAACTCGGGATCGCCGCGCACTTCCACGCGGTGGTTTCGGCCGACCACGTTGCCCGCGGCAAACCAGATCCGGCCATCTACCTGGAAGCGGCGCGCCGGCTCGGAATCCCGCCGCAAGAATGTCTCGCCTTCGAAGATTCGGCCACGGGCGTGCGCGCGGCCCGCGCGGCGGGAATGGCGGCGGTGGCCGTCTGCTCGCGACCCATCCGGTTCGCCGCGGACGATTCCGCGCCCCAACTACGGCTCGAGTCGCTCCCCGAAGTCAGCCGCGAATGGGCGGCCGACCTGTGGATGCGTCACGAGTCGCAACGCGCAAGTTAGTTAGTCCCGCAGGAATCGCACCACGCGTTCGATCGTCGCGGCATCGCGCAGCGCGCCGCTGTGGCCGAGCCCGCTGGTGCGGCACAGTGTCGCGCCCGGAATCGCCGCCGCGAGCGCCGCGCCCTGGGCGAACGGCGCAACGTTGTCTTCTTCGTCGTGCACCGCGAGCACCGGGATGCGCACGTGCGGCGCCGCGGCGGCTACCGAGATGGCATCCGCGGGACGGCCGAAGCGCGCCGCGAAGCACTGGCGCAGTTTCGCGAGGGCGGGCTTCTTCAGGCCCAGCATCATCGCGAAGGATTCGAGTATGTAATCCATGTCGGAAGGAACGCCGAACAGGCAGATCTTCCGCGGGTGATAGTGCGCCGTTTCGGCAAGCACCGTGAGTACCGCGCCACCGCCGAGCGAGTGGCCGATCACCGCGTGGATCGGTTCGTGCGCCCGCAGCACCGCGGCGAGACTGTCCCGGAAGCGCGGCAGGTCCGAATATTTTCCGGGCGAATCGCCGTGGGCCGGCGCATCGATGCCGATCACCGAAAAACCCGCGGCCCGCAACGGCGCGATGAAGCTGCCGAAACGCGCTGCATGCGACCCCCAGCCGTGCAACAACACAACCGTGGGTCCCGGCCCCTCCCAGCGCCAGATCGTGAAATCTTCGCCGCCAGCGCGCAGCGACAGTTTCGCCGCCTGGGCGACGATGGGCGCGTCCGCGGGATCCAGCGGCCGGCGCGGCGGCGTGATGAACATCCGCAGCGCGAGCCGCGCGGCGAGACCCGAACTCACGAACTGCACGACGGCGAAGAAACGCCGCAGGCGTCGCTGCATCAGCGCCGACACACCCGGGACGACGCGCCCGGGAACCGGCTTGCGGCGTTCTTCGTTCATTCGTAGGCGCGCACGTCGTCGCCGTGTACGTCGATGCCGACGTTGTGCGGTTGCGGCAGATCTCCCATGACTGACAGTCTATGCGGAGCCGGTGTTAGAGTCGCGCCCAGCAACCAGCGAGGCTTTCATGAAACGCATCGTCCCGATTCTCATCGCCGCGTGTTTCGCGCCCGTGGCCAGCGCCGGCGTCTACGTCGAAACGGTGTCCAACAACCTCAAGACGAATGCGTCCGAGCTCGCGCAAAAAATGTACGTGCAGAACGGCTCCGGAAGGTTCGAGGACGCGGAAGGCCGCGCCTCCATCATCAAGGGCGACTCCATCTACGTGATCGACCAGCAAGACAAGAGCTACGTGGTACTCGACAAGGCCACGATGGAGCAGCTCGGCAAGCAGCTAGGCGCTGCGATGGAGAAGATGAAGGAGCAGCTCGCGAAGATGCCGCCCGAGCAGCGCGCGCAGATGGAACAGATGATGGGAATCAAGTCCTCGGGCAACGGCGCCGGTGGCTGGACCATGGAAGCGGTGGACACCGGCAAGTCCGACAAGGTCGAGGGTCGCGCGTGCAAGGTCTGGGACGTCAAGCTCAACGATCAGCCCGATCACCAGATCTGCGTCGTGCCGTACTCGGCGCTGCCCGGCACGGAGGACTTCAAGTCGGTATTCGAGAAGTTCGCGCGAGTCTTCGAGGACATGGCGAAGAATCTGCCGCAGCTCAGCGGCGCGATGAACAACCAGATGAGCGCGCTTCGAAAGGTGAACGGCTTTCCGATGCGCACCCGCAGTTACGAGAACGGCCGGCTCGCGCCTGAGGAACAGGTCGTGAAAGTGTGGCGCGAACAGGCGATCCCCGCCTCGATGTTCGAGGTGCCCGCCGGCTTCAAGCAGAAGCAGATGCCAACGCAACCAGGGCAATGAAGTACGCGGATTACTACGCCGCGCTCGGCGTCGAGCGCGGCGCGAGCCAGGACGAGATCAAGAAGGCGTACCGCAGGCTCGCGCAGAAACATCACCCGGACGTGAGCAAGGAGCCGGGCGCCGAGGCGAAATTCAAGGAAATCGCCGAGGCCTACCAGACACTCAAGGATCCGGAAAAGCGCGCGGCATACGACGCGCTCGGCATGCGCCCGCAGGGCGAGGAATTCCGCCCGCCGCCCGACTGGACGCGTCAGCATGGTGGCGCGGAGCAGTTTTCCTTCGAGGACATCGACTTCGCCGACCTGTTCTCGCGCTTCGGCGCGCGCGGCGCGCGGGGTGCGGGAGCCGGGGGTTTCAGTGCGGGCAATGGCGCAATGCCCGGGCAGGATTTCGAGATTCCGGTCGAGATCAGCATCGAGGATGCGTTTCGCGGCACGACGCTCGAGCTCAATCTGTCGATGCCCGAGTACGACGCGGCCGGGCGGTTGCGGCGCGTTCCGCAGGTCGTCAAGGCGCGGATCGCGCCGGGCGCGGTCGCCGGGCAACGTCTCCGGCTGCCGGGCAAGGGCGGCAAGGGCTTCAATGGCGGCCGCAACGGCGACCTCTATCTGGATATCTCGCTAAAGGCTCACCCGCTGTACCGGGCGGTGGATCACGATCTCTACCTGGACCTGCCGCTCGCCCCCTGGGAGGCGGCGCTCGGCGCATCCGTCGAGGTGCCGACGCTCGCGGGCAAGGTGAATCTCAAGATCCCCGCGGGCACGTCGGCGGGCCGCAAGCTCAGGCTCGCGGGGCGCGGACTGCCGAAGCCGCGCGGTGGCGCCGGCGATCTCATCGCCGTGGCGCAGGTGGTCGTACCGACGAAGCTCTCCGAGCGTGAGCGTGAGTTGTACCAGCAGCTCGCGGACGACGCCGCGTTCGATCCGCGAGAGAAGTTCGGCCCATGAGCAGCGAAACCGAAGTGCTGTGGCTCGACGAGCAGCGGGTAGTCAGCCTGGAGGAACTCGCGGAGTTCTCCGGGCTGAGCGTGGCGGAGCTGCGCGAGCTCGTGCAGATCGGCGCGTTGCCGGCGGGCAGCGCCAGCGGTGGAACCTATGTGTTCAGCGCGCGGGTCGTGACCGTGGCGCGTACCGCGTGCCGGTTGCGCGACGAACTCGAGCTCGATCTGCCCTCACTCGGCGTCGCCCTGCGGCTGCTCGAGCGGGTGCGCGACCTCGAAGACGAACTGGTGCGCCTGCGCGCGCTGTTACCGCGCGGCTGACGAGGGTCGGCGTCGCCGGGCCATCATTGAGAAATCCGGCGTGCGGCGTCGCCGCGGTCGCAGGTCGTCGATCCGAGATCATTTCCGCGCGCCTGGCATGTGAGGCGCGGGTCCTGGTGTTCCTGACTGTCGAGGCCGCTATTGTCGACATGGCGGTCGGCATCGAGCGCCTCGTCGATCAACGCATCGACGAGGACGGACAGCAAAGTGTCGGATGTCGGATGCGCAGCCGGCAATGACGACGGATATTCGGCGCGCGGCCGCGCGGGTTCGGCCGGAACGAACTTCACGGCGGTGTCGGGCGCCGGCTCCACGTCCTTCGCGGGCGCCAGCGTGTACTGACCGATCTGCGTCGCAACGGTTCTGCGCAGGATCTTCCGGATCGCGGGATTCGTGAGATCGAAGGCCTGCCGCGCGGGCAAAGGTTTCGTGGCGGGTTCATCGCACAACACGGGCGCCGCGATCAGCACACCCAACAACATCCACGCACGCTTCATTTCAACGAGGCTATGCCTGCCGTGCCTTCGAGACAAGGGCGAATTCGCGATTCTGGTAGTTTGGTGTGATTCGTGCCGGATCAGCGCTGCGGGAGCCGGTGCCTTGCAGCTGCATGCCGGCAAGAGTCACCGGCGGCGGCGACTTTAGTTTGTCTGGCGCGCCCGGAGATATGAGTTCTTCGTCAGCGTAACACTTCGGCATTCTTTTCGCGGCGCTAGAATCGCGGCATGTTTCAAGACGCCGACGCGCTCCTTCTGGCGCGCATCCAGTTTGGCTTCACGGTCAGTTTTCATTTCATTTTCCCCGCCTTTTCCATCGGTCTCGCGAGTTATCTCGCGGTGCTGGAAGGCCTGTGGCTCAAGACCGGCAAGTCGCTGTACCTGGATCTGTATAAATACTGGTTGAAAATTTTCGCGATCACGTTCGCGATGGGCGTGGTGTCGGGCATCGTCCTCTCGTACCAGTTCGGCACGAACTGGGCCGTGTTCTCCGACCGGGCGGGACCGGTGGTCGGTCCGTTGATGGCTTACGAAGTGCTGACGGCATTTTTCCTCGAGGCCGGCTTCCTCGGCGTCATGCTCTTCGGCATGCAGAAAGTCGGCAAACGTCTGCACTTCGCCGCGACGCTCATGGTGGCGATCGGCACGTTCATCTCGGCGTTCTGGATCCTCTCGGTCAATAGCTGGATGCAGACGCCCACGGGCCATGCGATCAACGAACAGGGACAGTTCGTGCCCGACAGCTGGTTCCACATCGTCTTCAACCCGAGCTTTCCGTACCGCCTCGTGCACACGGTGATCGCCGCCTATCTGACTACCGCGCTCGCGGTGGGCGCGGTCGGCGCCTGGCACCTGTTGAAAGACGCCGCCCAACCGCACGCGCGCAAGATGTTCTCGATGGCGCTGTGGATGGCCGCGCTGGTGGCGCCCGTGCAGATCTTCGTCGGCGACCTGCATGGACTCAACACGCTCGAGCATCAGCCGGCGAAGGTCATGGCGATGGAGGGTCACTACCGCAACTACCCGGACGGGGCGCCCCTGATCCTCTTCGGCGTGCCCGACGATGAAGCGCAGCGCATGAAATACAGCGTCGAGATTCCGCGCCTGTCGTCGCTGATCCTGCGTCACGACCTGGACGCGCCGCTCTCCGGACTCGATTCCATCGCGCCGCAGGACCGCCCGCCGGTCGAAGTCGTGTTCTGGTCGTTCCGCGTGATGGTGGTGCTCGGCACGCTCATGCTGCTGCTCGGCATCGCGAGCCTGGTCGCGCGCGCGAGGCGCAAACTCTATGACTGGCGCTGGCTCAAGCGCTTTGCGCTGCTCATGGGTCCGTCCGGATTCGTCGCCGTGATCGCCGGCTGGATCACGACGGAGGTCGGACGCCAGCCGTATACGGTGTACGGATTGATGCGCACCGCGGAGTCGGTATCGCCGCTGGCCGCCCCCGCAGTCGCCGCATCGCTGATCGCCTTCGTCATCGTGTACTTCGCGGTGTTCGGCATGGGCACGTGGTACCTGTTGCGGCTGATGTCGCGCGCGCCGCAGCCGCATGAGCCCGAGATGCCGCATGCCCCGGCGCATGCCGCGGGAATCACGCCGGCGCCGGCGTTCGCCGCGCCCGGCAAGGAGCCGAGCCATGACTGAAATCACCGTGCTCACGCATGTCTGGGCGGGGATCCTCGCGTTCGCCGTGTTCATGTACGTCGTCATGGATGGCTTCGATCTCGGCATCGGCATCCTTTTCAAGGTGTTTCGCGTGGGCCGCGAACGCGATATCGCGATGAACTCGATCGCGCCGGTGTGGGACGGCAACGAAACCTGGCTGGTGCTCGGTGGCGGTGGTTTGATGGCGGCGTTTCCGCTCGCGTATTCCATCGTGATGTCGGCGCTCTACGCGCCCATCATCGCGATGCTGCTCGCGCTGGTGTTCCGCGGCGTCGCGTTCGAGTTTCGCTGGCGCGATCCCGCGCATCGTCCGGTCTGGGACTTCGCGTTCACCGCGGGCTCGACGGTGGCGGCGTTCGCGCAGGGCGTGACGCTGGGCGCCTTGCTGCAGGGCATCGCCGTTGAAGGGCGCGCGTATGCCGGCGGCTGGTGGGACTGGCTGACGCCGTTCAGCCTGCTCACGGGCGCGAGCGTGGTCGTGGGTTATGCGCTGCTGGGCGCGTGCTGGCTCAACTGGAAGACCGACGGCGAGACGCAGAAACACGCGCGGCGGCTCATGCGCATCCTCGCGCCCGTCACGCTGCTCGCGATCCTCGCGGTCAGCCTCGCGACGCCTTTCCTCGGCCAGGAGTATTTCGATCGCTGGTTCTCGATGCCGGGTGTGTTGTTCACCGCGCAGGTGCCGCTCGTCATCGCGATCCTCACCTGGCGCTTCATGCGCAGCTTGCGCCGCGACTACGAGCTTGCGCCGTTCGTGATCACGCTCGCGGTGTTTGCGGTGTCGTTCGTGGGCCTCGGCATCAGCATGTTCCCGTACCTGATCCCGAACAGCATCACGCTGCAGATGGCGGCGGCGCCCCCCTCGAGCCAGATCTTCATGCTGGTCGGCGCGGCGATCCTCGTGCCCATCATCCTTGCCTACACCGCGTGGTCCTACTGGGTGTTCCGCGGCAAGGTCGCGCACGATGGATACCACTGAGCCGATGGCTGAACCACCCCTGGGACGCCGCCTCGGCTGGATGGCCCTCATCTGGGCCGTAAGCGTCTCCGCGCTCGGAGTAGTTAGCCTGATCCTCCGCTGGTGGTTAAGATAATGGGGACATTCCTCGTTTCCTAGCAAACGGGGACAGGCCTCGATCCGGAGCACAGCCTCCAGGTCTGTCCCCTTTTGCTAGGAAACGGAGAATGTCCCCATTTCCTCGGGGGTCATCATGAACTACAACGTGCTTCCTTATGCCGCCGGCGCCATCTTGTTAGGCATCGTCGGGCTCGTCTTCGGTAATTTCGCCCTGCAGTGGCAGGCGGTGCCGGCCGGTATCCCGCGTGTGCCTTATGCGTACGTGAGCGCCGGTATCCTGCTCATCGCGGGCTGCGCGCTGCTGGTGCGCCGCTACGCAAGCATCGGCGCGCTCACGCTCGCGGTGTTCTACGGACTGTGGGTGATCGCGTTCCACTTCCCGAACGCGCTCGCATCCTGGACACACATCGGCGCATGGAACGCGCCCGCGGAGATCAATCTGCTCGCGATGGGCGGACTCGCCTTGTGGGCCTCCAATGCTGGCCCGGCGCGCAACACGCTGCGACTCATCACGCGCGTGCTGGCCGGCGTGAGCGCGATCGTGTTCGGCTTCGCGCATTTCAACTACATCGACTTCACGGCCACGATGGTGCCCGCATGGATCCCGCCTTCGCAGACCTTCTGGGCGTGGGCCACCGGCGCCGGACACCTTGCCGCCGGCCTCGCGCTGGTGAGCGGCGTACAGGCGCGGCTCGCCGCCGCCTGCCTCGCGGGTATGATGGCGTCGTTCGTGTTGCTGGTGCACATTCCGCGCGTGATCGGTTCGCCGGGCGAACACGCCGAGTGGCTCATGCTCGGATTCTCGACCGCGCTCGCCGGATCGGCGTGGCTCATCAGGAAGTATTCGACTTGATGGAAGGGCGACTTGATGGAAGGGCGATTTGACTGACGAGGCTTCTCCGCTGCCACCCATCGTCGTGCCGCACACGGAGCTGTCCGCCGACGCGTTGACCGGCGTCATCGAATCCTTCGTGCTGCGCGAGGGCACCGACTACGGCGAGCGGGAAGTGCCGTTCGAGACCAAGGTGCTGCAGGTGCGCCGACAGCTCGAGCGCCGCGAGGCGGAGATCGTCTTCGACCCGAACACCGAATCCATCGACATCGTGGTTAGGACCCCGACGCGCGGCGACTAACTTGCGCGGCGTGGTCTGCGACCATCCGATGTGATCAAATCCGGGACATCGTCCAACGCCTTGGGAGGGGCCGCGACGCATGCCTCAGACACCGGTGACCTGGCGCGACCGGCTGCGCTATCGATTCGAGAACACCCTGTCGAAAGGCACCATCGCCATCATCGGATGGCTGGCGTTGCTATCCACCGCCATTGTCTTGCTCGCGGCGCTGATCCTCGCCGTGATGCGCATCGGGCAGGACCCTGCCGATCACGAACATCCCTACGGATTCCTCGAAGGCGCCTGGCAGGCAATGCTGCGCACGCTCGATCCGGGCGTCATCGCCGGCGACTCGGGCTGGCAGCTGCGCCTGCTCATGGCGCTGGTGACCATCGGCGGCATCTTCATCGTCAGCATCCTGATCGGCACCATCACCTCGGGTCTCGAGACGCGGCTCGCGGAGCTGCGCAAGGGCCGCTCGCGCGTCATCGAGCGGGATTTCACGCTGATCCTCGGCTGGTCGAGCAAGGTGTATTCCATCATCGGCGAGCTCCTGATCGCGAACTCCAACCAGAAGGATCCGTGCATCGTGACCCTCGCCGAGCGCGACAAGATCGAGATGGAGGATGACATCCGCGCGAAGTTTCCGAGCACGCGGAACACGCGCGTCATCTGCCGCAGCGGCAATCCGCTCGACCTCGACGATCTCGCGGTCGTCGATCCGCACTCCGCGCGTTCGGTCATCGTGCTCGCGCCCGAGACCGATAACCCGGACATCAACGTTATAAAGTCCGTGCTCGCGATCACCAACAACCCGAACCGCAAGCAGGAGCCGTATCACATCGTGGCCGAGATCCGCGAGCCGCGGAATCTCGAGGCGGCGGCGCTGGTCGGCGGCCGGGAAGCGATCTACGTGCAGGGCGAGGAGCTGATCGCACGCGTGACGGCGCAGACCTGCCGACAGTCGGGCCTCTCCGTCGTCTACACCGAACTACTCGACTTCGACGGCGCGGAGATCTACTTCAAGCCCGAGCCCGCGCTCGCGGGCCGCACATACCGCGAGGTGATCGCCGCGTACGAGGATTCGACCGTCATGGGCATCATGCGCGGCGACGGCGAGGTGCTCATCAATCCCCCCATGGATACGGCCTTCGGCAGCGCCGACAGCGTCATCGCGATCACCGAGGATGACGACACGCTGATCCTGCGCCCCGATGCCGGTGGCGGCCTGCCGGACTCGAGCGCGCTGTCCCATCGCGATCGCCTGCCGCCCGCGCCCGAGCGCATCCTCATCCTCGGCTGGAATAGCAAGGCCCAGGCCATCATCGAGGAACTCGACAATTACGTCGCGCCCGGCTCCGAGACCATCGTGATCTGCCGGCACGACGGCGTGCGCGACACACTGCTCGGCGTCGCGAAACGCATGCGCCGCCAGAAGGTGCGCTTCGCCGACGGCGACATCACCCACGCCGCGACGCTCGCCGCGGTCAAGGCCGCGAGCTTCGAGCACGTCATCCTGCTGAGCTACAGCGATCTGCCGATCCAGGAGGCGGACGCGAAGACGCTGATCACCTTGCTGCACCTGCGCAACCTGGCCGATTCCGCGGGCACGCGGCTCTCCATCGTCAGCGAGATGATGGATATCCGGAACCGCGCGCTCGCGCAGATCGCGCGCGCCGACGATTTCATCGTGAGCGACAAGCTGGTCAGCCTCATGATGTCGCAGTTGTCGGAGAACAAGCACCTCGAAAAGGTCTTCAAGGTGCTATTCAGCTCCGAAGGCAGCGAGATATACATTCGTCCCATGACGGATTACGTCAAGCTCGGCGCCACGGTGGATTTCTACACCGTGCTCGAGGCCGCCGCGCAGCGTGGCGAAACCGCGCTCGGTTATCGCATCATGAAACACGCCGACGACCGGTCGCGCGGCTACGGAGTGAACGTGAACCCGAAGAAGTCCGAGAAACACGCTTTCACCGAGCACGACAAGATCGTCGTGCTGGCGGAAGACTGATGCTCACGCGGCGTCATCTCGTTGCATTGGCAGTGGCCGCGGCCCTGGCCGAACCCGCCGCGGCGGCGCGCGCAGATCGCACGCTCAAGGCCCTCCACAAGCGCATCGGCGGCCGGCTCGGCGTGCACGTGCTCGATTCGCAGAGCGGCCGGCGCATCGGATACGACGAGAATTCCCGGTACGCGATGGCCTCGACGTTCAAGATGCTGCTGGCGGCCTCGATCCTGTGGCAGGTGGACCGCGGCGCGTTTCCGCTGGCCTATCCCGTGCCGATCGCGCGCAAGGACGTGTTGCCGACGTCGCCCATGGTGGAAGCCGCGCTTGCGGCCGGCGACGAGACGATGAGCGTGCAGGACCTGTGCAAGGCCATCGTGACCCGCAGCGACAACGCGGCGGCCAATATCCTGCTCGCCGCCATCGGCGGCCCCGAGACCGTGACCCGCTTCATGCGCAGCATCGGCGACGAAGTCACGCGGCTCGATCGCATGGAGCTCGAGCTCAACAGCAACCTGCCGGGCGATCCGCGCGACACGACCACGCCGCGCGCGATGGTCGACTCGATGCTGAAGATCTTCACGCAGGACGTGATGTCACTGCCGGCGCGCGCGATGCTCATCGACTGGATGAACATCTCGAATACCGGGCGCGACCGCGTGCGCGCCGGCATGCCGCGCAGCTGGCAGGTCGGTGACAAAACCGGCACCGGCCAGAACGGCGCCGTGAACGACGTTGCCATCGCCTATCCACCGGAGCGACGTCCCATCCTCATCGCCGTGTACATGAGCGAATCGACACTGCCGCAGAAGGATCTCATCTCCGCTCATGCGGAGATCGGGCGCCTGGTGACGGAAGAAAAGTGGCCCTGATCGCATGAAGTCGCGCGCGCTCTATTCCCCGGAGCCCGCGCAGGGCTGGCTGCCCTGGGGCGCTCTCGCGCCGTTCCTCGCGCTCGCATTCGTCCTTCTGCCGCTGATCGGTGCGCTGCTCGTGTTCGAGCGCCTCGAGCTCCTGGACTCGGAGGGAGACCCGCTCGGAACTGCTGCCCTCGCGGCATTCCTGCTGGTTCCCTTTGGCGTCATCGGCCTCGTGGTTCTCGGTTGGGTGAAGTACGTCGAGCGCCGGCCGTTCGCGACCATCGGATTGACGCGGCCGGGTGGGCCGGCGGCGTTCCTGCGCGGCCTCCTCATCGGATGGGCCGCGATTCTCTTCGTGATCCTCGCGAGCTGGATTGCCGGAGGTTACGAAGCAGTCTCGTACTTGAGCGCGCTGCGCTCGCCCATGGCCCTGCTGAACATCGCCATCCTCGCGATCGGCTTCGCGGTGCAATCGAGCGTCGAGGAACTGGTGTTCCGCGGCTGGCTGCTGTCCGCCATCGCGCGCAAGTTCAATGTGGCCTTGGCCGTGGCGCTGTCATGCGCGGTGTTCTGTCTGCTCCACTTCAGTCCCGGCCAGCCGTGGCTGGTGACGCTGAACCTCGTCCTGTTCGCGTTGTTCACCTGCGTCTGGGCTCTACGCGCGGGCAACGTCTGGGGAGTCATGGGCTGGCATGCCGGGTGGAACTGGCTGCTGGCAACAGGTTTCGAGCTGCCCGTCACCGGCATGAACAGCGGTGCCCCGGCGTTACTGGCCCAGCTGTCGCCCGTCGGCCCCGACTATCTGACCGGCGGCGCCCAGGGACCCGAAGGCAGCATCTTCTGCACGATTTTCTTCGTAGCGGCCATCGTATCGTTGCTCTGGCGCAGGATGTTGGTGCCGGGTGAGAAAAGACTGAGTTAGCGTGCCGTACGAGGCGCAGCTGCCGTTGAAGGAATTGGTCGCGGCGCATGTCGAGATCGGAAGGCTCGTGGCAGTAGAGAGGGGGCCGTGAGAAAAACACTATGAAAGCAAGGATGAGCAGAAGCCTGATCGCGGTATTGGCGATTTGTTTCAGCAATTCGAGCCACCCACAGTGGAGGGATGATTCGCTGGGCGGCATGCTCAACAATTACGTGCGCATGCTCGCTGAACAGTGCCCACAGCACGCGGCGGCAATGGCTGATGCGAAGGCCAAAGGCGATACCGGGGTCATCATCGTGACAAGGCAGATGTATCAGACCATGTGCGTGTGCCATCCGGCGAAGGCACGCGAGTTGCTTGAGTCACTGCCGAAGGCGGCATTGTCCGCACAGGCAATTGGGGACAACGAATTCAAAGTCCACGCAACTCCCGCGATCCAGCAAGCATGCTGGAAAGAGCCACTTGAGCAGATGTACGCGGGCGAAGGCTGCGATGGCTACTGGAGCACCGACATGCAAAAGGGCGTCAAGCAGGCCGAGTTCTGCTCCTGCATGAAAGAGGCTGTCGAGGGGTGGCAGGGAGCCGAAGTCGGCGCGGTGTTCGCGGCGATGGGGCCTTACAATTCACGATTTCGTTGGGCCAAGGCTAACAAGACCGCATTCCCTTTGAGACCGCCACAGTTGAATCGCTACATCGGATCGTTGACCCGCTGCGGCGGTGGCGAAGAATTCAGGGAATGACCTGCCGCGCCGTGCAGGCTTCATCGCGCTCGAATTCGACCGGCGAAATTGGATGTTGGTGCCGGGTGAGAAAAGACTGAGTTAGCGCCGCGCGCGGCGCAAGGGCGTCTTACGGCGCTAACTCAGTC
>JAEWLQ010000011.1 GCA_023457495.1 Pseudomonadota bacterium | reverse complement strand
GCGCGCACCCGCGCGCCCGCCTCGACGGTGCGGATGTTGAGCCGCGTGCCCGGCCCGTACTTGCTGACACGCTCCGCCTTGCCGCCCAGGCAGCCACGGATATCGCCGCTGAATGATTCGATTTCGGTGGAGAAGCCGTCGGCCGCCGAGACCCGCAGGGTGATCTCACCGCTCACGCCTTCGACGTCGACCCGCCCATCGCGGGTGAGCCTGGCCCGCAGCTCGAGGTCGCCCGAAGTGGTCCGGCCACGCACGTCGCTGGCGTCGATGAGATCGAGCCGCGAGCTGCCGCTCACGGTCACCACGTCCACCGAGCCCGCGGCGTTGGTCAGATCGATGTCGCCGCTGACCGAGCTCGCGCGCAGGCGCAACGGCTTGCCGTTGCCGCGAATGGTCAGGTCTCCGCTCACCGTGCGCAGTTCCGAGTCATCACCCGCGATGTCCGCGGTGATCTCGCCGCTCACGCTCTTGAGACGCTGCTGACCGAGCACGCCCCGCGAGGACAGATCCGCACTCACCACACTCGCCTCGACCCGGCTGCCCCGCGGCACCTGGATGTCCAGCTCGGCATCGCTGTCGCTGGCGCGGCCGCGCGGCAGGACCACCTTGATGATGGTGCGCCCGCCCGACGTCTCGACGTCCAGCCGTTCGACGTCTTCGCCAAGACGGCCGGTGACCAGGATTTCGTTGCGATCCCAGCCGCGCACGTCGACCGATCCCGACACATTGGAGATGACCACCTCGCCGTTCGCGTCCGCGGCGACCCTGCGTTCCACGGGGACATCGCCGGCCGCCGCAGCCAGCGGCAGCAGGCACACGATCGCCAATCCACTACGAAGACGATTCTTGAATTCGAACATGATCAGATCTCCTGGCCGCCGGCATCACGCACCACGGTCAATGCGCGCATTTCTTCCTGGCGGGAACTCACCAACAACTCTTGCAACAGCGCGTTCGCCGGATCGCGTCCGAGCGCCGCTTCGATTTCACCGATGGAGCGACGCAGGGTCGCGAGGCTCGCGGCCACCTCTTCGCGTTCCGCCTCCGGCATGGACTCGAGCCGTTTCTGCACGTCGGCGAGTAGCTCGGCCCGCACCTGCTGGTACTTCGCCTCGCGCTGGTACGCGGCCGGCATCGCGGCGGCATCGTGGGTCGGCACGGCATTGGTGCCGAGCGTGTTGACGCCCTCGGGCGCCATCTGGCGACCGATCAGCACACCGACTGCCACCAGCGCGACGGCGGCCGCGACCGCCGGGGCGGGCCACCAGTTGCGGCGCCGCTCGACCGCGGGGGCCACGGCAGCCGACTTGTCGGCCTCGATGGCGGCGGCGATCGCGGGCCACAGATCGCGGGCCGGTGGAACGTCGCGCGCCAGCTCATCGATTCGTTTCACGCGTCGCGTATTCATCGCACACCTCTTTCCAGTCGATCGCGCAGCAATCCGCGCGCGCGGTGCAGCTGCGCCTTGCAGGTGCCAACGGCAATGCCGAGCATCGACGCCGCTTCCGCATGTTCGTATCCATACAGGCCGCACAACACCAGCGCGTCGCGCGCACCCTGCGGCAGCGATTGGATCGCCGCCTCGAGCTCGCGCTCCTCCACGGGCGTATCGAGCACCATCACCGGATCCTCGTATTCGGTCGGATCCTCGACCGGCACCTCGCTGTTCATGCCACCGCGACGCCGTTCGAGCACGGTGTTCACGGCGATGCGATGCAGCCAGGTCGAAAAACTGCTGCGCGCCTCGAAACGCGGCAATGCCTTCCACGCCTTGATGAAGGCGTCCTGGGTGCAGTCGGCGGCGAGGTCCGGATTGCGCGTCATGCGCAGGCACAAACCATTCACGCGGCCAACGTGTTCTCGGTAGAGGCGTTCGAAGGCCCGCGTGTCACCACGGCGCGCCCGCTCGATGAGCGCGTCGTCGAAATCCACGACCGCGTCGGTTCTCGTCATCGGGGCCATTCGTGCTGTTGAACCGTCCGCCAAGCGCCTCTCCCGGGTACGCAGGTTGGAGGCATTTCAGGCGCTTCGGGTTTGAATGCGGGACGGACCGGGCAGGGAGATCCCGGGAAAAACAGGGACTTTCGGGCGATTGTCGTGCTCGCTCGGGGAATCCCTTCCCCATCGCGCCGATCGTCAGCTGCGTTGCGTACCACCGCTGAACCACTTCATGGCGTACTGCAGAAGCTGGCTGTTGGTGGCGAGACCGAGCTTGTGTTTGATGGTCTGGCGGTGGGACTCGATCGTCTTCACGGACAGCGTGAACTCCTGCGCGATCTCGCGCGAGCTCATGCCGCGGCCAATCATGTTGAGGATCTGCACTTCGCGGTTCGACAGGCGCGCGACCGGATCGTTGGTCTCGGAGCGGTTTTCTCCGGCGCGCTGATCGAGCGAACGCTGCACGGTTTCGCTCACGTAGGTGCGGCCGTCGAGCACGCGGCGCACGGCGATCAGCAGCTGGTCGGACGCCGCCTGCTTCATGATGTAACCCATCGCGCCCGCGGCGAGCAGCCGCTCGGCGTAGATGGTCTCATCGTGCATCGACAACACGAGCATCCGCAGCTCGGGCATCTCGGCGTGCATCTGTCTAACTAGTTCGATGCCGTCGCCGCGCTCGAGCGACAGGTCGACGACGACGATGTCGGGCTTCTTGGCGCGGATCGCCTCGCGGGCGGCCGGCTCGCTGTCGGCTTCGCCGCAAACCGCGAGATCGGTTTCCGCTTCGAACATCCGCCGCAGGCCCTGGCGCACGATGGGATGGTCATCGACGATGAGAATCTGCCGTTTGGTGGCCAGCGCTGCGTTCATGACAAGTCCCCTACGCCCAAATATTAGGCGCGGATCGTGACGAAGATACGGCGGAGCGTCAATCCTGCCCGGGGCCTATTGCGCAACTATAGTTAGACTGTTTTCAGTCCTTGAGCGGGAATCCGCCGCGCGGGGCTGCATCCCCGGCGAGCGGCGCACGGTGGGGACAGGTGCAACGGACCACGACCCCGCCGCCCGGACCGTTGGAGATCGTCACGTCTCCGCCCAGCATCTGCGCCCGGTAGCGCATGAGTTTCAGTCCCATGCCGTTGCTGGTCGCGTTCCTTTCATCGAAACCCCTACCATTATCCTGTACGCACAGCGTCAGGCTTCCCTCGCCCGTCGCCAGGTCGATGGTGACCTGCGTGACCCGCCCGTGACGGATCGCATTGGTGAAAGCTTCCTGGGCGATGCGATAAAGGTGCGTTGCAGCAGCGTCGTCGAGCGTCAGCGGCTCCTTGAGCGACGTACTGAAATGCGCACGTACACCATACCGCTCCATGCCACGGACCGCCATCGACTGAAGGCCGGCGATCAGGCCACCGCGATCGGCGCCTACCGGCGCAAGGCCCCGCGCCATGGCCCGGGTGCTCTCGATGGCCCCATTAACGAGGCTGATGATGTCCTCCACGTCGGCGCGCGCTGACGAGTTCTCCTTCCGAAGTTGCGCGACCACGCTGCGCAGCATCAATGCGACACCGGTCAGATCCTGCCCCAAGCCGTCGTGCAGGTCCGAGCCGATGCGCAATTGCTCGCGCCCGGCGATCTCCAGGATCTCGCGCTCGAGCCCGCGGCGCTCCGTGACGTCGGTGATGACCGCGAGCCGATGTGTTTCTCCATCGACGTGCGTCAGGGTCGCAACGCAGGCGGCATCGAACGTCGAGCCATCGCGCCGGCGGCACTTGAACTCCACCGGTGCAAGTCCGGGCGCTTCGCCGATCGAGCCCCACAGGCGCTGGTCCATGCGACCGCGTTGCGCGCCGGGTGGCGGCGCGATCAGGTCGTCGATCGAGGTGTCGACCGCGGTGCCCGTCGTGAAGCCGAACATCCGCTCGAACGCCGGGTTCGCCATGCGGATCATGTTGTTCTCGTCGATGACGACCACGCCTTCGTGCAGCAGCTCGAACATGCGCGCCTGCGTTTCGCGCAGGTGCATGGCCGCGTGGCGGTCGGTGATCTCGGTGATGTTGATCACCGCGCCCGTTATTCCGGCGGGCGAGCGGACCGCGCGGATGCGTGAGTCGAAGTAGCGACCGCCGTACTGGGTCCCCTCGCTCGTGAACTGCAGGTCGACCGGCTCGCCGGTCTCGAGCACCTGCTTGAGCGCGTTGAGGATGTGATTGCGATCCTCGGCGACCGCGATTTCATCGAGCCGCTGGCCGACGATGCTCTCGCGCGAGTGCGAGCGGATGCCGCGGTTGATGAACTGCACGCGCCTTTCGGTATCGACCAGGATCAGCCAGTCGCCGGTGCCGGCCGCCACGATCTGCAGCAGCTCCTGCGATTCACGCAGTGCTTCCTGCTGGCGCGCCCGCTCGCTGATGTCGATCGCCACGCCGACGATGCGCAGGATCTTGCCCGCCGCATCGCGCACCGCGACGCTGGAATCGAGCAGCGTCACGTAGTGGCCATCGTAGTGCCGGATGCGGTACTGGAGTGCGAGCATTCCATCGGCACTGCGCTCGTACCAGTCCTGCATCAGCGGCTGATCTTCCGGGTGCAGCATCGCCGTCCAGTCGGAGGCGCGTGCGCGGTGGCCAGGCGGATATCCCAGCACCCGCTCGCCTCCCTCGCTGGTCAGCGAGTTCGTCTCGGAATCGATTTCGTAGATGATGCAGCGAAGCTCGCTCGAGATCGCGCGGAAACGCTGCGCGCCCGCCGACAACGCCATCTCGCGCAGCTTGCGCGCCGTGATGTCGACCACGAGACCGAGCACGCGCCGCGTGCTGCCGTCGGGCGCGCGTTCGATCACGTACGCGCGGTCCAGCGCCCAGTGCCAGCTGCCGTCGGTGTGCCGGAACCGGTATTCCGTCTCCAGCATCGACGCGCCCGGGTCGACGTGCCGCAGCCGGTTGCGGAAATCCTCCATCTCGTTTTCAGGGTCGGTGCCGAGCAGCTGGCGCCAGGTATTCGGATTCGCGCGCCCGAACGCCGGATCCACGCCGAACACGCGGTAGTAGCCATCGGTGTGATTGGGAACACCGTGTTCGACGTCCCAGTCCCAGACGCCCGCGGTAGTTAGCTGAAGCGCGGCCTCGACGCGCTCGTTGCGCGCGTTGGCGCGCCGCTCGGCGACCTTCGCCTCGTCGAGATCCATGCACACGCCCAGCATGCGCACGGCCTTGCCGTTCTCGTCGCGCTCGACCACGCGTCCGCGCTCGAACACCCAGCGCCACAGGCCGCCACGCGTCTTGATCCGGTACTCGGCGTCGTAGTATTCGGCCTTGCCGTTGACGTGCTCGTTGAAGCGGCGCGTCGCCTCGGGCCCCTCATCGGGATGCAGATGCTCGTCCCAGCGCTGCACGTGATCCGAGCCGTCGCAGGGATAGATGTCGTGCCGGTCGCACCAGTCGTTGAACCAGCGCGTGGTGTCGGTGACGAAATTCGTTTCCCACAGGCCGATGCCCGCGCCCCAGGCCGCGGTCTCGAGCATGTGCTCGCTGGAGGCGAGGTGCGCTTCGGCGCGCTTGGCCGCGTCGATGTCGAGCGTGACGCCGATGACCAGCGCGGGTCGTCCCTGCAGGTCCCATTCGACCGCGCGGCCGCGATCCTGCATCCAGCGGTATTCGCCATTCGCGGTCTTGAAACGGTATTCGAACTCGACCGAATCGCGCTCGCCCTGCGCGTGCTCCCGCAGCTGCCGGTCGACGCGCTCGCGATCCTCGGCGTGCAGGTTGCTGAACCACGGATTCGGCATCGCGTCCCATTGGGCGCGCGAGTAACCCGTCATCGCGAGCCACAACGGACTCGCGGTCCGCGCGTTGCTCGGCACGTGCCACTGCCAGAATGCGGCGCGCGCGCCCCACAACGCGGTGGCGAGGCGCGACTCGCTGTCGCTGCGCGCGACTTCCTCGCTCTTGCGGTGGTCGATGTCGAGCAGCAAACCGGCGATGCGTCCCGTGGAGCCATCACGTTCACGCTGCACGACTCGTCCGCGATGCAGGACCCACAGCCAGCGATGGCCGGCGGCTAACAACCTGTACTCACACTCGAAGCGGTCACCGCCGTGTTGGCAGGACTCGGCCGCGGCGATGAAGGCGCCGAGGTCGTCGGGATGGATGCGACGCTTCCATTGCTCGACGGACATCGCGCCGCCGGGCACGTCTATCCCCAGCGCGCGCGTCCACGCCTCGTCCACCTGGAACCGGTCGCCCGTAAGCCGCCAGTCCCAGACGGCCGCCTGCGCGAGCTCGAGCGCCGAGCGGAATTCGGCCGGCAGCGCCTCCTCGGCGGTCTGGGCGGATTCGGGGCGGGCGTTCATGGCCGATTATTGTTATGCCCGGCGACAACTTGCACGTTGATCCACCCCCCGTTTTGCGTCAGCTGGGGTGCCCAGATTGGCAATTTCATCCATGAGACCAGGGACTTGCAGTAGGGAAACCGGCCGCCTTACAGGTGTTCTAGTAGGGGTACATCGGCTATTGGGCGAATAGAGCCGTAAGTATCCTCTTACATAAGGGTTTAACAAAAAAGCCTAACCAATAACTAACGGACTAGCAGGGTGAAGACAGTGATAGACGGCAACCTGACGAGAAATGCCCTGGTCGCTGACTACTCCGAGTGGAAAGCGCGTGATTACTTCGATACCTACTACAGCGAAGTTGTCCTGCCCGACGAGCAGGCCGTTCTCGCTTACCAGATAGATGTACTGCGCGCGGCCGGCGCACGCTTCGGCCGCGGGCTCGAATACGGATGCGGACCCACGCTGCATCGGGCGATCGCCGCGTCGAAATACACCTTCCGCATGGACATGGCGGACTGGCTTGCCGACAACCTGACCGAGGCGCGCGAATGGCTGTGCGCCGATGAAAGCGCCCCGGAGTGGAATCGCTTCACCCGCTATGTTCTCGCCTGCGAAGGCGAACCACAGGCGAACGTCGCGCAGGTCCTGCAACGCGAGGCGCTCACGCGCCAGGTGGTGCGCGGGCTGTACGTGAGCGATGCGCGCCTGCGCCAGCCGCTCGGACCGACGCGCGAGAATTTCTACGACCTCATCATCACGGGATTCTGCATCGACGCGATCTCGAGCGACCGCACGGTGTGGACCAACTGCATGCGCAACGTGACCTCGATGCTGTCGCCGGGCGGCACGTTCATCATCCACGCGCTGCATCGTTGCGAGGCGTACAAGTGCGGCGACCGCATGTTCCCGGGTTCGAACCTGAGCATCGACGACATGCGCACCGCGATGTCCAACAACGGCTTCGTGGACTCCAGCATCGACGTGCAGGTGATTCCCTGCGTCGAGAACGAGGGTTATGGGTATTCGGGAATCCTGACGGCGTCCGGCCGCAAGGCGCCGCTGCGCCGCAAGGGCTCTAACTAGAGTCGCTGGACGAGCCAGACGACGCCGGCCGCGCCGAGCGCGCACGAGCCGAGCGGCAATACGCCGCTCGCGTACCAGCGCGTGCGCCGCGCGGCGTATATGAGAGGCAGCACCAGCGCGACGATCGCGAGTTGCGCCAGCTCCACCCCGATATTGAAGCCGGCGAGCAGCGCCACGAGGCTCGCGCCCTGCGCGTCCAGCTCGACGAGCGCGTTGGCGAAGCCCAATCCGTGGACGAGACCGAAACCGAACGCGAGCGGCAATCGCGCGTGTGACAGCCGCGGCATGAGGTTGATGGCGGCCGCCACGGCGATCGATGCGGCGATGGCGAGTTCGATCGGCTGCGCGGGTAGCTTGACGATGCCCGTGACGGCGAGCGCCAGGGTGGTCGAATGCGCGATCGTGAAGGCGGTGACGATGGTCACGATATCGCGCGTGACCGGGCCGAGTCCTTCGGCGCCCTGCCACCTGCCGCCGAGCGGTCGCATGACCGAGGGCAGCAGCAAGAGCAGCACGAACGCGATGTGGTCGTAGCCGATCAACACGTGCCATGCGCCCTGCCCGACGAAATGGGCAAAGCCCGCCCACGCGGAAACACGTTCAGTCTGCGACCAGGTGGGCTCATCGAGGCTGAGCACGAAGACCGACGCGTCACTGCCACGGGTGGCCTCGAGGATCACGCGCTGCGCGTAGCCCGACAGAAACAGTGGGCCGCCGATGGTGAAGAGGCCCTCGCGCGGGCAATCCGCGCGCGCGAAGATCGATACGACCTCGTGATCATCCGCCGGGCGGATGTCGGCGTGATCGTAGGCGAGCGCACAGGGGGCTCCGCCGCGGGTCACCGCAAGCTGCGCGGCTGTGGCGGCTGCCAGCGAAGGCCGCGCTCGTTCCAGCTCTTCGCGCGTGATGGCGCCATTCGCGTCACTGTCGATGAAGACGTTCCAAGCGAGCTCGTTCGCGTTCATTTCCCAGCGCAGCTTCGCCGGGGCTTCGGCCGCGTCGAGCTCGGCGAACAGGTAGCTCGTTCCGACGGCATGGGCTTCGGCGCGGGGCGCGAAGGCTGCGCCCGCCAGGGCGCAGGCGATCAGCAGCGAGGTGCGGAACATGCGCGAACTGTATACGGGTAAAATCGCCCCCGCATGCCCGCACTCAAACTTTCCGCGCTTTCGCGCCTCGTCGGCGCCACACCCATGCTCGAACTGCACGTGCGTTATCGCGGCCGCGAGCACCGCGTCTACGCGAAGCACGAGGCGTACAACTTCACGGGCAGCATCAAGGACCGCATGGCGCTGTACATCCTGCAGCGCGCCTATGCGAGCGGCGACATCGCGCCAGGTGATGCGATCGCCGAGGCCACCAGCGGCAATACCGGGATCTCGTTCGCGGCCATCGGGCGCGCGCTCGGACACCCGGTGCGCATCTACATGCCCGACTGGATGAGCCGCGAGCGTGTGCTGGTGATTCAAAGTCTTGGCGCCGCCGTGATCCCGGTGTCCGCCGAGCTTGGCGGCTTTCTCGGATCCATCCGGATGGCGGACGATTTCGCGCGCGAAAGCGGCCGCGTGTTCAGGCCCCAGCAGTTCGACAACACGGCGAACGTGCAGGCCCATTACGAGACGACGGGCCCCGAGATCACGGCGCAGCTCGCGACTCTCGGCAAGACTCCGACGGCGTTCGTCGCGGGTGTCGGCACCGGCGGCACGGTGATGGGCGTCGCGCGCCACCTGCGCGAACGCTTCGGCAAGGACATCGCCGCGTATCCGCTCGAGCCGGCGAACTCGCCCACCCTGCGAACGGGGCACAAGGTGGGGCGTCACCGGATACAGGGCATCAGCGACGAATTCGTGCCGTCGATCGTGAAGCTCGGCGAACTGGGCCGCATCCTCGACGTGTGGGATGGCGACGCGATCGTCATGTCGCAGCGGCTGGCCAGCGAGCTCGGCATCGCGGTCGGCATCAGCTCCGGCGCGAACCTGCTGGGCGCGCTCGAGATCGCCCACGAACAGGGCGCCGATGCCTGCGTCGCCACGGTGTTCTGCGACGACAACAAGAAGTACCTATCCACCGACCTGTGCAGCGACGAGGAATGCAAGGAGCACTATCGGTGCAGGGACGTCGAGTTGTTGGGCTTCCAGGTCATCGCGCCCCGGCCGCCCGGCTGACGACATCACATATTGCCTGCGAATGATGCCCGCGAATGCCTGATGAGCAGGCGCGGCGCCGCGGGTAGAATTCCCCCCATGCTTGCTGCCCGAACGTGCGTCCTGACGGCCGCCGCCTCGCTCGTCGCGGCGTGCGCGCTTGCCCTCGTGTCCGCGCCGGACGCCGTCGCGCAGGGCGCGGCCGCGAAGCAGCCCGCGGCCAGTAGTTCGAAAACGAGTCCGGCGGCGAAGCCTGCGGCCGCGAAACCTGCGCCGGCCAAACCCGCGGCAACGAAACCCGCAGCATCGAAACCCGCGACGGCGAAACCCGCGGCGACGAAGCCGGTACCGGCGCCGCCACCTCCTGCTCCGCCCGCCGTCGAACTCCTGGGTCACATCGTGATGCCGGCGGAGGCCTTTCGCGGTCCTCCGCCCTCGGGCGAGTTCGACGGCGATGGAAGACGCGGCCCGGCGCCGCGATTCGAAGGTCAGCCGGTGCAGGGCATCAGTTCCATCAAGCCCGGGCCCACCGCGGGCGCCTGGTGGGCGCTCTCGGACAACGGCTTCGGGCGCAAGTGGAACAGCTCCGACTACCGCCTGTGCATCTATCTATTCGACGTGCGGCCGCGCACTGCCCCGGGCGGCGATTCGCGCGCGGCGCTGCAGGCGGTGATCGAGCTTTCGGATCCCGCGAAGTTCTTTCCCTGGCGCATCGCCGAGGAGACCACGCCGGAGCGCTTCCTCACCGGGTTTGATGCCGACACCGAGTCGTTGGTGACGATGCCCGACGAAACCTTCTGGATCGGCGACGAGATCGGTCCGTGGCTGCTGCACTTCTCGATCGACGGCGAGCTGCTCCAGCCGCCGATCGAATTGCCCGATGCGGTTTATTCGCCGGATCATCCGTACGTACTGTCGGGTCGCAGCAAGGCCCGCCTGGATCGTTCGCATGGAATCGAGGCGATGGACCTGGCGGGCGACGGTCGCACGCTCGTGACCATTCTCGAAGGCACCGTCATCGACGATCCGCCGAAGACGCTGCGCGTGCAGCGCTTCGACACGAAGGTTGGCAAGTGGCTGCCCGGCACACTTATATATGCGCTGGATCCGGACACCGTCTCCGTCGCCGAGATGTCGCGCATCGAAGGCAACCGCTTCGTGGTCATCGAGCGCGACGATGGTCAAGGAGACGCCGCGAAAGCCAAGCGCGTGTACTCCATCGATCTCGACAAGGCCCAGCCCGGCAAACCACTCGCAAAGAAACTCGTCATCGACCTGCTCAATATCGGCAATGCGCGCGGCGTCATCGAACATCTGCCTCCGGGCACGCCGTTCCGGTTCCCCTATTTCACCACCGAGGCCATCCAGGTCCTGGACCGCAAGCACGTCGTGATCGTGAATGACAACAATTTCCCGTCCACCGGCGGACGCGGTGCGAATGTCACCGACGCGACGGAATGGATCTGGCTGGAGCTCGCGAATCCACTGTGATGCTCCGGTGATGTTCCCGTGACGATAATCGCGCTCAAGGACGCGGAGCTCGCGTTCGGCCTGACTCCGCTGCTCGACCGCGCGGCGTTCGCGATCGCGGCTGGCGAGCGCGTCGGTCTCATCGGCCGCAATGGCACGGGCAAATCGTCGCTGCTGGGTGTGCTCGCCGGCCGGCTGCCGCTCGACGATGGTGAAGTGCAGCGCAAGCCCGGGCTCAGGATCGCACTGGTCGAACAGGAGCCGGCGCTTCCACCGGCCGCGACGTTGCGCGAATCGCTGCTGTTGCGCGGGGACTTCGCCGCCATCCACGATGATCGCGACCGTCACGCGGCCGAGACGCGCCTCGCGGAATTCCTGCAGCGGTTCGCGGTGAACGTGGATGCGTCACCGGAGCAGGTCTCCGGAGGTGAACGCAAGCGCGGCGCACTCGCACTGGCGTTCGCACTGGATCCCGACCTGTTGCTGCTCGACGAGCCGACCAATCACCTGGACTTCGAAGGCATCGAGATCCTCGAGGAGCAACTGCAGAGGAACGTGTCCTGCGTCGTCATCACGCACGACCGGCGATTCCTGGATCGCGTGGTCACGCGCATCGCGGAGCTCGACCGTGGCCAGCTGCGCGTGTTTCCCGGCAACTACTCGGCGTATGAGCAGCGCAAGGCGGAGATCGACGCCGCCGAGGATCTCGAAAATCGGCGCTTCGACAAGTTCTGGGCGCAGGAAGAAGTGTGGATCCGCAAGGGTGTGGAAGCGCGCCGCACGCGCAACGAAGGCCGCGTGAAACGCCTGGAACACCTGCGCGAAGAGCGCGCGGCGCGCCGCGAGCGGCTGGGATCGATACGGCTCACCGTCGACAGCGGCGAGCGATCCGGCAAACTCGTCGCCGAGCTGGAGAACGTCTCGAAGAGCTTCGGCGAGCGTCGCGTGCTCGATGACGTCTCGCTGCGCATCATGCGTGGCGATCGGGTCGGGTTGTTAGGGCCGAATGGCGCCGGCAAGACCACGCTGATCCGCCTCATCGTCGGCACGCTCGAGCCGGATTCCGGGCGGATTCGCCGCGGGACCAATCTGCAGGTGGCGTATTTCGACCAGCTGCGCGAGCAGCTCGATCCGGAGAAGACACTGTCCGAGGCCGTCTCTCCCGGCTCGGACTGGGTCGAGATCGGCGGCGCGCGCAAACACGTCACGAGTTACCTCGGCGATTTCCTGTTCCCCACGCGCCGCGCGAACGCGCCGATCCGCATGTTGTCGGGCGGCGAGCGCAACCGACTGCTGCTCGCGCGGCTGTTCGCGCGGCCGGCCAACGTGCTCGTGCTCGACGAGCCGACCAACGATCTCGACATCGATTCGCTCGAACTGCTGGAGAACATGCTGCAGGACTACGCGGGGACGCTGCTGCTGGTCAGCCATGACCGCGCGTTTCTCGACAACGTGGTGACGCAGACGATCGCCGCGGAGGGGGATGGGCGCTGGCGTGAGTACGTCGGGGGTTACGCGGACTGGGTTCGTCAGCGGCCGGCACCGGCGGCGGTCGCTACGGGGCGGAAAGATGTGGGGTCGGCGGCGCCGTCGGCCGCTCCCGCATCCGCGCCCACTCCCGCGAAAAGAAAGCTCAGCTACAAGGAAACCCGCGAGCTCGAAGCGCTGCCGGCCGAGATCGAGAAACTCGAAGCCGAACAGGTCGCGCTGACGGAGAAGATGTGCGCGCCCGACTATTATCTGGCCGGCCCGGATGCGATGCATCGCGACGGCGAACGCGCCGCCGAGCTCGAAACGCTGATCGCGCAGCGTATGGAGCGCTGGATTTCGCTCGAGGAAAAGACATGAAGCCCCCGGTTCCTTCGAAACCCGCGCCGCCGAAGCCCGCCGCCATCCGCATCTGGAAGGAAACCGCGCATCGCGGCGGCAAGGGCGTGAGCGCGATCCGAGGGGTGCCTCTACCCGGCCCGCAGCTCGAAGAACTCTGCAGCACCCTCAAGAAAAAATGCGGCACCGGCGGCACCGTGAAGAACGGCGTCATCGAGATCCAGGGCGATCACCGCGACCGCCTCGTCGACGAGCTCAAGAAGCTCGGCTACACGGATGTGAAAAAGGCTGGCGGGTGATGGTTGGTGCCGGGTGAGAAATCGCTGAGTTAGCAGGGTGGTGCCCGCGACGCGGCGATGACGCAACTTGCTAACTCAGCGATTTCTCACCCGGCACCAACCACAACCTACCGGCCGCGGACGCCGCCGGTGAGGACGATGCGCATGGCTTGCTCGACGGTGAGGTCGGTCTCGGTGAGGCGGCTGCGGGGCAGGTAGAGGGTGTAGCCGCCGATCTGGTAGCTCATCGGTAGATAGACCGCGACCAGGTCGTCGCCGCCGCCGATGCCGAGGGTGTTCGCGTGTTCCTGGGTCACGAACCCGATCAGCTTGCCGAACTCGAACTCGATGGTCACGACGCGGTCGAGATCACCCTTCTTCTTCTCGGTATTGACCAGCCGCGTCATGTCGCGGATGGCGCTGTACACGGTCTTGACCACCGGCACGCGCAGCAGCAGCTCCTCGCCCAGGCCGAGCACGCGGCGAACGACGAATGCGTTCACCGCGAGCCCGACCGCGAACAGCAGCAGGAAGCCCATCAACACGCCCATGCCGGGCCAGTAGTTGGGCCCGACCAGCCACTTGATCGGCCGCGACAGCAGGCTCTCGGTGGTGACGCCCAGCCAGTAGACGAAGTAGATCGTCAGGCCGATCGGGAGGATCGTCACCAGGCCCTTGAGCAGGATGCCGCCGATTTGCTTCATCTGGATCGATTTACTTCTTAGGCTTCACGAAACGCAGCGTCATGCGATCCGATTCGCCGATCGCATCGTACTTGGCGCGATCGAACGACGGATCGACGGGCTTGCCGCCCTCGGACGACTGGCGCACCGGCGGCAGCGTCCACACGCCGAACGGGTGATCCTTGGTGTCCTTGGGATTCGCGTTGATCTCGGACTTCGCGTCGAGCTTGAAGCCCGCCTTGGTCGCGAGGTCGATGACCGTCTGCTCCGGAACATAGCCGTTGAACACGGAAGGATCCTGCGTGGCCGGCGCGCGATGTTGCTCGACGGCGAGCACACCACCCGGCTTCACGCTCGCGAAGATCTTCGCGAGATTCGCTTCCGCGGCGCCCTGGCGAATCCAGCCATGCAGGCCGCGCGCGAGCAGCACGAAGTCGAACTTGTCGGCGGGCAGCGGCTTCGCATTCGGCCCCCAGTTCACGAGGTTCACCTTGCCGTACACCTTTTCGTCGGCGTACTTGGCCGCGAAATCCGCGCGGCCCTTCTTCGCATTTTCCGAGAGGGCCGGGTCATCGAGGTCGGCCGCGGTCGCGTAGAACTCGCCCTTGGTCTGGCGCGCGTAGGGCGCCAGGATTTCGGTCCACCACCCGCCGCCGGGCTGAACCTCCAGAATGACCATTCCGGGCTTCAGGCCCCAGAACGCAAGCGCGTCGACCGGGTGACGATCGGCGTCGCGGGCCTTTGCGTCGGCGCTGCGCCAGCTGCCGGAAACCGCGCTTTCGATCGACTGCTCGGACTTCTTGTCCGCCGCGGCGAAGCTTGCCGTCGCGGCCGCGGCGAGCGCGGTGACGGCCAGACCAGTAACCCACTTTTTCATTTGCATGGAGAATCCCTCTCGTTCGCTTGGGAGCAGCGCATGCTAATGAATCCGCTGGGGTTCGGCCACGCCCGGGCCATGGAAACTCGCGAATCGCGGCTTTGACGGACAAAGCCAGGCCGCCACGGATCGATCTGGCGCTGGATCGACAGCGCGCGGCGCCGAATCGTGCGTGCGCCCGCGCGTACCCCATGCCCGGGCATCAGTTCCCGCGTGCATTGCTATGATTGCGGGCAGAACTAACAACATCGTGCCTCCCGGGGCACTCGTCCGCCAGAACAACAATCCGAGCGTCGAGCATGCGAAAAACTTCCTTGAGGCTTTTGGCCGTTGCCGCGATGTGCTTGCCTGGCCTGCTTGCGGCGCAGACCACGCGAACCACCGACCAGGGCGTCAAGGTCACGATCGCGGATGCGCCAAAGCTGGACAAGTTCGTGGGGCCGGCGCTGTTGCCGAGGTCCGCTCCCGGCGTGCAGGACAAGGCCGGCACGGCGCAGGCCCGGGTCTTCATTCGGCCCGACGGCTGGGTAGCGAACGTGGAGGTGATCTCGATCAGCGAGGCGTTCTTCTGGACTTCCGTCGACTCCGCGCTCAAGCAGTGGCGCTACGATCCGGCGTCGCTGAAGGGCCTGCCGTCGCCCGCCCAAACCGTGGTAACGATCGATTTCCCGAGCCGGCCGCCCCACAACGCCGGCAAACTCCTGTTCGAAACCGATCTGTATCGCGTCACTGCCTCCGACCTGTTCGAGGAGTGGTGCACCGATAGCGGCGGCGGATCCGAGGCGCGCGTCAACATCGTGTGGAACGTGGACGCCAACGAAGATCTCGGTGGCTCGAGCGCCGGCTTCAAACGGAACATGAAGACCTTGTGGCCGGAGGTCGAGAAGCATTGCCCGAAGATCGGCAGCGCCTTCGTCTGGAATTTCGTGCGTGGCGTCCGCCTGGTGGCCCACGACAGCGCTGAGGTTGCCGAGGATGCGTCGATGAACGGGCGCAGAGAGCAGGCGATCAACGAAATGATGGCGTGGAAGGAAGCGAGCGGAGAAATCGGCACGCGCCTGTTGAGCGATACGCCCGAGTACGCCAGCCTCGCCGCGGCACGCGCGCAACGTGGGACTCGGAATCCAGTCGCCCTGCCGCCCGCGCGCCAGCCGAGCGCGTCGGGCACCCCCGGCGCGTCGCCCGCCCGGCCGGCGGCGGCTGTCACGACGGCCGCGCAGCCCGCACC
>JAEWLQ010000010.1 GCA_023457495.1 Pseudomonadota bacterium | reverse complement strand
GTGGTCGGCGGCGGCGGAACGATTTCTCCCGAGGAAATCGCGGCGCTCGAAAGTTACGGCGTCACGAAGATCTACACGCCCGAGGACGGGCGGCGGCTCGGCCTCGACGGCATGATCCAGGACGTGTTCGCGCGAGTCGGCCAGCGTCCCGCGCGAGAGGCGGACGTGAGCATTCCGCGCGCGGATGACCATCCGGCGATCGCCCGCGCGATTTCGCTGCTCGAGGATGGCGGCAGTGGCAGCGGCGCCGACGCCGATGACCTGCGCCGTCTGCTCAGCGAGCGCGTGAGCGCTCCACTCGCCGCGCCCGTCATCGGCATGACCGGCACGGGCGGCGCGGGCAAGAGCTCCCTGCTCGACGAGCTGCTGTTGCGATTCCTGCGCCAGTTCCCCGATCGCAAGGTCGCCGTCGTCGCCGTCGATCCGACGCGGCGCCGCTCCGGTGGCGCGTTGCTGGGTGATCGCATCCGCATGAACTCGCTCGCCGCGCCCAATGTGTTCATGCGATCCCTCGCGACGCGGCGGCAGCACCTGGCGACCAGCGCCGTGCTCGCCGACGTCATCGCGCTGTATCGCGCCGCGGGCTTCGATCTCATCGTGGTGGAAACCGCGGGCATCGGGCAGAGCGACACCGAGATCGTGGATCTCGCCGACGTCTCGCTGTACGTGATGACCGCCGAGTACGGGGCCGCGAGTCAGCTCGAGAAGATCGACATGCTCGACTTCGCGGACATGATCGTGCTGAACAAATTCGAGAAACGCGGCGCCGACGATGCGCTGCGCGACGTGCGCAAGCAGTGGCGCCGCAATCACCCGGATCGCGCACGCGTGCCGGATGCCGAGGTGCCCGTATTCCCGACCATCGCGAGCCGCTTCAACGATCCCGGCGTGAATCGCCTGTTCTTCGCGTTGACCGCCGCGCTCGATGCGGAGTCCGGTACGAAAGGTCGCTGGACGACCCACGATGGCGCGCCGCTCACGCCGCTGCCGGTCGAATTCCGCACGCGCGATCCGCTGATTCCCGCGGCGCGCTCGCGTTATCTCGCCGACATCGCCGCCGCCGGGCGCGCGGCGCAGTCACGCGCGTCGGATAACGTCGCGGCCGCGCAGCGTGCGCAGGGCCTGTACGTCGCGCTGCAGACGCTGGGCGATCCAAAGCTGCCGGCGCCGCTTCATCCGGCCGCGCCGGATCCGGACGAGAAGTTCACCGCGCTGCGCTCGGCCTACAACCGCGCGCTCGAGGAGATCGGCGTCGAGGGGCTCGCGGCCCTGCGGGCATGGCCCGAACGCGAGCGCGGCGTCACCGAACCGGAATACTCATACACCGTGCGTGGCCGCGAAGTGCGCGGCGCGAACTACACCGAATCCCTGAGCCACAGCCGGATTCCCAAGCTCGCGCCGCCGAAATTCTCGGGATGGGGCGAGCTGCTGCGCTTCCTGCAGTCGGAGAACCTGCCCGGCGCGTATCCGTACGCGGGCGGCGTGTATCCCTACCGCCGCGAAGAGGAGGATCCCACCCGCATGTTCGCGGGCGAAGGCGCCCCCGAACGCACCAATCGCCGCTTCCACTACCTCGCGCGCGGACACGAGGCCACGCGACTATCTACCGCGTTCGATTCGACGACGCTGTACGGCGAAGACCCGGATCCGCGCCCGGACATCTTCGGGCGCACCGGCAACTCGGGCGTCTCGATCGCGACGCTCGACGACATGAAGAAGCTCTACTCGGGCTTCGACCTGTGCAAACCGTCGACGTCGGTCTCGATGACCATCAACGGACCCGCGCCGATGATCCTCGCGATGTTCATGAACACCGCCGTCGACCAGCGTGTCGAGCGGCACCTGCGCGAGGCCGGGCGCTGGAGCGAAGTCGAAGCGGCGCTCGCGCGCAAATTCGGCAAGGACGGCGCGCCGCGGTATCGCGGCGAGCTGCCGCCGG
Organism: Pseudomonadota bacterium; assembly: GCA_023457495.1. Classification (GTDB taxonomy): domain Bacteria; phylum Pseudomonadota; class Gammaproteobacteria; order Steroidobacterales; family Steroidobacteraceae; genus CADEED01. The sequence goes on along the minus strand of JAEWLQ010000010.1, from coordinate 5,313 downwards.
GACACGACGGCAGCGGTCTCGGATTGCTCGGCACCAGCGGCCGCGAGCTCGTCGCGCTCGGCGTGCTGCGCGCCGAGGAGTACCAGAAGCTGCGCGCCGAGGCGCTGTCGCGCGTGCGCGGCACCGTGCAGGCCGACATCCTCAAGGAGGACCAGGCGCAGAACACCTGCATCTTCTCCACAGAATTCGCGCTGCGCATGATGGGCGACGTGCAGCAGTTCTTCAGCGAGAACGAGGTCCGCAATTTCTACTCGGTGTCGATCTCCGGCTATCACATCGCGGAAGCCGGCGCGAACCCGATCACGCAGCTCGCGTTCACGCTCGCCAATGGTTTCACGATCGTCGAGTACTACCTCGCGCGCGGCATGAAGATCGACGACTTCGCGCCGAACCTGTCGTTTTTCTTCTCGAACGGCATGGATGCCGAATACGCGGTGATCGGCCGCGTCGCGCGGCGCATCTGGGCGCGGGCGATGAAAGAACTCTACAAGGCCGGGCCGCGCAGCCAGATGCTCAAGTACCACATCCAGACTTCGGGCCGCAGCCTGCATTCGCGTGAGATCCAGTTCAACGACATCCGCACGACGCTGCAGGCGATGTACGCGCTGTTCGACAACTGCAACTCGCTGCACACCAATGCATACGACGAAGCCCTGACGACTCCGACCGAGGAGAGCGTGCGGCGCGCGGTCGCGATCCAGCTCATCATCAATCGCGAACTCGGGCTCAACAAGATCCAGAATCCCTGGCAGGGTTCGTACGCCATCGAGGCGCTGACCGACCTGGTCGAAGAGGCGGTGTACCGGGAGTTCGAGTCACTCGCCGAACGCGGCGGGGTGCTCGGCGCGATGGAAACGATGTATCAGCGCGGCAAGATCCAGGAAGAATCCCTGCACTACGAGACGCGCAAGCACGACGGTAGTTTGCCCATCATCGGCGTGAACACGTTTCTCGACGCCCGTGACGCCGGCGGCGAGCACACGGCGGCGCCCCTGTTTCGCGCGAGCGAAGAAGAGCAGCACGGCCAGGTCGCCGCGGTCCAGGAGTTCCAGCGGCGCCATGCCGCCCAGGCGCCGGAGGCGTTGCAGCGCCTCCAGGCGGTCGCCGCTTCCGGCGGCAATACTTTCGCGGAACTGCTGGAGTGTGTGCAGGTGTGCTCGCTCGGGCAGATCAGCCACGCGCTCTACGAAGTCGGCGGCCAGTACCGCCGGCACATGTGAGAGTAGCTAGTCGCGGGAAAACCGCTCGATCTCCGCGAGCGCCGAGCGCGCCCGTGCGATGCTGTGGTTCGTGAGCAGGCTATCGAGCCAGGCGCCGAGGCGTCCGCCGCGGCGCGCGCGGCGGTGCAATGCGACGAATCCAGCGACCGCGGCAACGGATGCGAGGACGTTTGCGACCACGATGCCCGGGGCCCGTGCCCACAGGTCGACGCCCGCGATCGACATGACACCCGCCACGAGCACGGCGGGCAGCGCGAGCCACGCGCCCAGCCATAACCAGCCGAAACTGCGGACCTCCCAGGCGTTCAACAGCGCGAGATGGCGTTGCATCTCGAGTACCGGCTGCGCGAAGTTGATGCGCGCGACGATGATCAGCTGCACCACACCCGCGATCACGATTCCAAGCCCCCCCAATTGCAGCATGAGCCCCGAGATCAGCGCGCTCGTCGTGTCGTGATGCGCGGACAGGAAACGTGCGCAGACACTTACCAGCCAGCCGCCCGCCGCGACATTGATCATGGCCCCGATGAGCACCGGCAGCAGTCGCCAGCGCGCCTTGCGCGTCTGGCTGTCGATGACCAGCGAGAGATTGATCGAGGCAAGCTGGTTCACGCGCCGGTCGAGGCTCTGCCAGGAAGCCTTCAGTTCATCGAGTTCCATGATGTTTCTCCGCGTAATTGCGCAGCCGTTCTTTCAACCGGCTGATCTTGGTGGTCAGGCTGGTTTCGCTCACGCCGAGGATTTCGGACATCTCGGCGTAAGAGCGGTCCTCTAGATAGAGGAGCAGGACCGCGCGATTGAGCGGTTCCTGAGAGTCGATGAAACCGCGCAGGATTCGTTGGCGTTCATCCGCGTCCGTTTCGTCGGCGCTGCCCTCGGCTTCCGGCTCGTGTTGTCCCGGATCGAAGGGCACGGAATGGCGGCGGCGCGGCGTTTCGCTGCGCAACCAGGAGATCGCGACATTGAGCGCGATGCGATACAGCCAGGTCGAGAAGCGCCGCGAACGGTCGTATCCGGGAAACGCGCGCCACACCTGCGCCGCGATTTCCTGCGCGAGGTCTTCGACGTCCGCCGGGCCGCGGGCGTAGCTGTTGGCGACCTTGAGGACGAGCCGGCGATGCTCCTCGATGAGGGCGGTGAATTCGGCGCGGGTTCCGGCAGTGATGGCGGTGGACTGTTGCATGACTTCTGTCTGGATGATTCGCGGCAGAAGTCGCGATGTCACACCCCTTGTTGCGGGTCAGCCGTCCGTTCCGGTGCCGCTCTTGTTGAGGTCGGGCTCGCCCAGCTCCTCGAGGATCGCCGCGCGGGACCGGTCCCGCAGGTCGATCGCCGGGTCTTCCCCTGGTTCCCGCGCCGGCACCGGCACGATCGCGGCGCCATATCGCACTTCGATCATTCCCGGGCGCGGCAGGATGCGGGTCGCGGGCATGTTGCGCCGCGTCCCGAGGATCACCGCGGGCACCACAGGGCACTGCGCGCGCGCCGCGATGGCGAAGGCGCCGGTGTGGAATTTCGCGAGGCCCACTTCGTACGTGAACGTCCCTTCCGGAAAGAACACCAGCGAATGACCGCTGGCCGCGGTGCGCAACACACGTCGCGCATCGGTCGCGCCCTTGTGACGGTTGAAGCGCTCGACGAACTCCGAGCCGATGCGACGCAGCAGCAGGCTCGCGCCGGGGACGCCATCCATCTCCCGTTTGATCACGAACCCGAAGCGCGGCGGCAGGGCGGCCGTCATCACCACGCCATCGAGGTAGCTCGCGTGGTTCGCGACCACGACACACTGGGTGGCGGGCAGATTCTCGAGGCCCCGGACCCGCAGCGGCATGCCCGCCAGCAGGAAATAAGTTCTTGCTGCAATGCGCGCGAAGCCGCGCCGCATCGGCAGGGTCGGCAGCAGCAGGACGGCCAGCAGCGACACCGTGCCCACGACAGAGAAGAGGAGTACCGCATACACGCCATAAATGAAGCGCAGGGGCACGGAGACGAACGGCGGCCAGGGAGCGCGCGCGGATGTCGCGGTGGAAGTCATGCGCGGCTTTGTGGAGCTTGCGTGGCCGGATTCATGTGAACTGGTTCTCTTTATGTTAATGGTTTTCCCGAGCTGTGAAGGTGATCACGCCTCCGTCCGCTGCCCCCTCTCCATACTCACGCGAAGCGTTAATCCGCATACGTATTAAGGCAGCCACGACTTGGTCAAACAAGCTACAGCGCAGAACGAAGCGCACGCCGTTGACACCGCCGACGCCACCGTATCGAAATTTCTCGATGCGGTCTGGATGGAGCGCGGTCTGTCAGCGAACACGCTCGCGGCTTATCGCGCCGATCTGACAGCGCTCGCGCGCTGGCTGGCCGAACGCGGTACGCCGATCATCAAGACCACGCGCGCGGACCTGCTCGGTTTCATCGCCTATCGCGTGGAGGCCGGCGCGCGTCCCCGCTCGACCGCGCGACAGCTTTCGTCCTTCCGTCGTTTCTTCCGTTATTTCGTGCGCGAGGGCGTTATCCGTGACGATCCGACCGCGCAGATCGCGATGCCGAAGATCGGCCGTTCACTGCCAAAGTCGCTCACCGAGGAAGAAGTCGAATCCTTGTTAGCGGCCCCGGCCATCGCGGATCCGCTCGGCCACCGCGACCGCACCATGCTCGAAGTGCTCTATGCCACGGGCCTGCGCGTCTCCGAGCTGGTATCGCTGCCGCTGTCGGCCTCGCGGCGCGACGCGCGCATGATCGTGGTGCGCGGCAAGGGCGACAAGGAGCGGCTGGTGCCGCTCAACGACGCTTCGCGGCAGGCGATGGCGGATTATCTCGGGGCGATGCAGGCGCAGACGTCATCGAAGAAGAAAAGTATCGCCGGCTCAAAGTGGCTGTTTCCTTCCTTCGGCGAGAGCGGCCACCTGACGCGGCAGCATTTTGCCCGCGACCTCAAGGAGCTCGCCGCCGCCGCTGGCCTGGCGCCGCGGCTGGTGTCGCCGCATGTGCTGCGTCATGCCTTCGCCAGCCACCTTCTGCACAACGGCGCCGATCTTCGCATCGTGCAGACGCTGCTCGGCCATACCGATATCTCAACCACGCAAATCTACACGCATGTGGTGGAAGAGCGCCTCAAGAGCCTGGTGCGCGACCTGCACCCGCTGGCGGAGAAGTGACGACGCAGCGTTTTCGAGCGAAGTGGCTACCGGTTCGCGAGAAGAGAACGCGTCAAAAAAAGCCGCTTAGAGATGCGCGAGATAGTGTGCGAGCGCGACGACTTCTTCCTCATGCAACGGAAATGCGATTTCCGCCATCGCGGCCTGACCGCCGCCGGAGCGACGGCCGGCCTTGTAGTCGCGCAGCGCTTTCAAAAGATAATCCTCGCGCTGGCCGGCAAGCCGGGCAACCGCCTTGGTGCCGGCAAAGCTGGCCAGATGGCACGACGCGCAGCGCCGCCCCGCCGCCGCCTGTGCGCCCTTCTTGGATAGCTCCGGATCGTCATCCGTCTTTTCATTCTTCGGCGGCGGCAGCGACGCAAAGTAGGCGCCGAGATTGCGGACGTCCTCGTTGGTGATCTGCTCGACGATCGGCTGCATCTGCTCGTTCTTGCGCGCGCCGGCGCGGAAATAAACCAGTTGCCACTGGATGAACTGGTCGGGCTGGCCGGCGAGCGAGGGCATGTTCTCCATTTGCGAGATGCCGTTCTCACCATGGCAGCCGACGCAAAGTTCGGCCTTTTCCTTGCCGGCCGCGATGTCGGCGGCGCGGGCCATCGTGCCCGCAAAAGCCAAAGCGATGCAGGCGGCAAACCAGCCAAACCGGTCGGGCATGTTATTTCCATTCAAACGCAAGAAGGCCACGGCTGCTTTTTCAAGCACCCGCAGCCTCCAATGGTTCCCCGTCTACTTGCTGTAGCTGATGCGATAGATCGCACCGGCCCAGTCGTCAGCGACGAGGAGCGAGCCGTCTTTTGCGACCACGATGTCGGCCGGCCGGCCGAGGTACCCCTGATCGCCCTCGATCCAGCCTTCGGCAAAAACCTCCTGCTTGGCATTCTTGCCGTCGGGATCGGCGATCACCCGCTGGATCCGGGCGCCCTGGTACTTGTGCCGGTTCC
>JAEWLQ010000009.1 GCA_023457495.1 Pseudomonadota bacterium | reverse complement strand
GCCGGCGCGAGCGCCGGCGGCCGGATTCCGGTGACTCAGAAGCTCTGGAGCAGGGCTCCGTCGATCTTTCCGTTCTCGTCGAGATGAATCCGCCACGGGACTCGTCCTTTCTCGAAGCCGATTTCGTACAGGTCCCAGCCCGTGGGACTCACGCCGCGGAAATCGACGGTCTGGATCGCCCCGAGATTCTCGATCGTCGCCTTGAGCGCCGGCAGTTGTTCGCGCGTGACGCGTGCGAATTCCGGACTCATCTGATCGTAGTCGGGGTTGCCCGATACGAGATCCTTCACGAGCTTGATGAGCGCGGCCTCACTCGCGGGATTCGCGGCCTGGCTGCGCACTTTCGCGTCGAGCGACGCCTTGATCTGGGCCGCGGTCGCGTCATCGATGCGAGGCCAGGTGGGAGTGTGGCCGTTCTGATGCAGTGTCACCGCGCTGGCCGGGCCGGCACCGTCCGTCTGGAAATCCAGTTGGGCATCGACCGCCTTGTAGAAGAAGGACGATTCGCTCTCCGCGAAGATCTCGATTTCGGGCTGTCCGGTGAGCTGGGCCAGCATCCGGTCGCCGTCGCGCCGCACGGTGAAGAGGAATGTTCCTCCCACCTGGTATTGGCCGACGTAACGGTCCAGCGTTTCGGCCGGTAGTTTGATGGCGACGCGTGCGCCACTCTTCGCGGAGCCGCCACCCTGCGCCGCGGGCGTGTCCACGGCGTTCGGTGGGCTCACCTGGGCCGCGAGCGCGGTGAGTGCCAGCGAGATTCCAGCGAGCGCGGCGATGCCGGCGCGGCGCCACTTGACGGGTTTGCTGATCATGATTCGTATCCTCTCTTCGAGAAATGATTTGGATTCCGACATCGCCGCGACTGCGCCGATGTATGCCGATTGGCGTTCACCCACGGAGATCAACGTCTCTCCGTAGTGCGTGGGATCGATGCCGCCCCGGAGCACGCGCGCGTCGCAATCGACTTCGATCGCGTAACGCAGGCGGCGCAACTGCCACCACAGCGGCAGGTTCCAGGGCATGAAAACCAGCAGCGCGAGCGCCAGCGTGAGGAGCTGCGGATCGCGCGCGTCGAGATGCGATTGCTCGTGCGCGATGACGGCGGCCTGGTGGCGCGGCAGCGCCATCGTCACCCACGTCGGCACGACGATGCGCGGGCGCATCAGGCCGACCACGGCAGGTCCCACACCCTCCGTGACGTAGACCTGCGCGCCCGCGACCGAGGCCGTGCGCCAGCGGCGCCTGCGCATGAACAGGTGCACGCCGCTCGCGATCAGAGCCAGCAGCATGGCGACCGAGGCGGCGCGCCAGGCGGTGGTCAGCAGTGAATCGAAATCGCGCCAGCCGGCGGGCTCGCCGGCGCTGCCGGAAATCCACGTGACCGGCGAGAGCACCTGCGTGGTGGCCGCGCGCAGCACGAGCATGTTCTGCGCCACCTTCGGGCTCATCACGCTCGGTAGTTCGACCGTCACTGAGGCGATGACGGTGGGCAGCAGCAGCGAGGCGATGATGGCGGTGAGCCAGATCCAGCGAGTGCCACCGCGATTGAGCCGCGCGGCGCGTTCGGCGACGAATGCCCCCAGCGAGAGCAGCAGCGTCACCATGATCACGTACAGCATCCAGGCCAGCATTCACTTCTCCTTGCCGGATTTCCGCGCGTCCGCGCTCTCCGCCAGCAAGTCGCGCATGCGCTGAATCTGCTCCTTCGACAGCTTCTGGTCGGATACCAGGTGCGTGAACAGCAGTTCGGCCGAACCCTTGAACAGCTTGCCGGTGAGATGCTGCAGCGCGCTCTTGCGCGCGGCGTTCTCCTTCACCGCGGCGTAGTAGCGGTGCACGCGTCCTTCTTCCTCGTGCGTCACGTAGCCCTTCTGTTCGAGCGTGCGCAGGATGGTGAGGACAGTGGTGTACGCGAGCTCGTCCGCGAGGCTCTCCTTGACCTCGTTGACCACGGATGGACCGCGGTCCCAGAGCACCTGCATCACGTCCGTTTCGCGGTCGGTGAGATAGATATCCATGAACGCCCCACTACTAGATGTTTAGTAGTAGACGCCACGGCACGGCCACCTGTCAACTATGGATCTAGTAGTGGGCGTGGATCACTGCGGAGGGTGCTGGTCCTTCGGACGCTTCACCGCCGCCCGCATCAGCAGCATGGCGGTGATCGGCGCCGTGGTGATCACGAACAGGGTGATCAACACTTCGTGCACCACCGGCCGGCCGCCGCGCAGGGAGGCGATCAGCATCGAGGCGATCAGCACGCAGCCGATGCCGAGCGTGCTGCCCATGGAGGGGCCGTGCATGCGCTGATAGAAATTCTTGAGCCGCACCAGGCCGAGCGAGCCGATGAAGGTCAGCGCGCCGCCGAGGATCAGCAACACGGCGGCGATCAGCGATGCCCAGGCGGGAAGGTCGTGTCCGTTCATGGCTCGATCGCCTCGCCGCGCAGCAGGAACTTCGACAGGGCGATCGAGCCGACGAACCCGAAGAGCGCGATCAGCAGCGCGACGTCGAAGTAGATGGTCGTCCCGGAGCGGATGCCGAGCATCAGCAGGGTCATCATGCCGTTCACGTAGAAAGTGTCGAGCGCGAGCGCGCGGTCCTGCGCGCGCGGGCCGCGCAGCAGCCGCACGGCGGCGAACGCCATCGCGAGCACGAAGCACAACTGCGCGAAGCCGATGGCGAAGTCGAGGAATGCGTTCATTCGAAGATCTCCATGAGCAGCTTCTCGTAGCGCTGCTTGATGGTCGTTATCCATCCCGCCTCATCCTGGAGGTCGAGCACGTGCAGCGTGAGCGTGTTGCCGTCGACCGAGAGGTTCGCCCACACCGTCCCGGGCGTGGACGTGACGATGGCGGCGAGCACGGCGAGGCCGTGCGGGTCACGCATGTCGAGCGGAATGTCGATGAACCCGGAATTGATCTCGCGTTTGCCCTCGAGCCCGAGCACGATCCGCGCGACCGCGATGTTGGAACGCACGATGTCGACGAACACCCGGCCGATGAGCCGCAGCGCGCTGCCCGGACGCCGCAGCCGCGGGATCAGCGGCCGCACGCTGCGGAAGCCGAACGCCATGGCCATCGAAACGACGAGCCCGAGCAGCAGCTGCCCGAGCGTGACGCGGCCGACCAGCAGCAGCCACATCGTCGTGAGGCCCGCGACCAGCAACCAGGGGCGGCGGTCATTCATGGCGTGACCTCCGCGCGTTCGCCGAGCACGCTGCGGATGTAGACGTCCGGCTCCTCGAGCGCGTCGGCGGCCGAGTCCAGATACGTCATCGCCGGGCCCGCGGCGATGGTCATGGCGATGCAGATGAGGATCAGGAACGCCACGGGCGCCGCCTCGCTGATCAACAGTCGCGGCGTCTGGCGTCCGGTCACGCTCCAGAACAGCCTGATGCCGATGCGCGCCAGCGCGATCAGTCCGGCGAGGCCACTGCCCAGCAGCAGCGCGATCAGGAACCATTCGCGCCCGAAGGAGCCATCGGACGGCAACGCATCCACGGCAGCCGCGACCAGCGCGAACTTCGCGATGAAACCGGCGAGCGGTGGCAGCCCGGTGAGCAGCAACGCGCAGCAGATGAATGCCAGTCCGAGGAAGGCCATCGCGGCGGGGATCGCCACGCCCACTTCGTCTTCCGGCGAATACGGATCCGGCGGTTCACCCACGGCGAACGCCGTGTAGCTAGGCGGTGGCGTGGCGGCGGCTTCGCCCTGCCGCGTCGGGGCCTCGCGCATGCGGTCGGCCATGCCGGTGAGCAGGAAGAACGCGGCGGTGCCGAAGATGGATCCCACCATGTAGAAGAGCGCCGGCGCGGTCATCGCGGGCACGCCCGAGGCCACCGCCGCGAGTATCGTGCCGGAGGACAGGATGACCGCGAAGGCAATGAGACGCGGCAATTGCCGGGCCGCGAGCATGCCGACGAGGCCGCACACCATCGTCGCGAGCGCCAGGTAGAACAGCCACATGCCACCGAACGGCGTCGTTGCGTCTTCGAGCAGCGAGGAAGCGCGCAAGATGGCGTACACACCCACCTTGGTGGTGATCGCGAACATCGCGGCGACGGGCGCGCCCGCCGCCTGGTACGCGCCGGGCAACCAGAAATTGAGCGGCCACGCGGCGGCCTTGACCAGGAACGCGATGCCGAGAATCGCCGCGCCGGTTTCGGCGATCTCGTGATCTTCGGGCGACATGCGTCCCCAGCCGACCGCGATGTCCGCCATGTTGAGCGTGCCGGAGGCGCTGTAGATCATCGCGATGCCGATCAGGAACGCGAAGGTCGCCGTGAGGTTCACCGCCACGAAGTGCAGCGTCATCTTCGTGCGCTGCGGCCCACCGCCGTGCAGCAGCAAGGCGTAGGACGCGGCCAGCATGATCTCGAAGAACACGAACAGGTTGAAAAGGTCGCCCGTGAGGAACGCGCCGTTGAGGCCGACCAGCAGGAACTGCACCAGCGAGTGGTAGTGCACGCCCATGCGGTCCCAGCGTCCGATGGAGTACACGATCGCGGCCAGCGCCAGCGTCACGTTCGCGGCGACCATGAGCGCGGAGAGCCGGTCGACCACGAGCACGATGCCGAATGGCGCCTGCCAGCTGCCGATGGCGTAGACGCCGACGCCCTCCGACCAGATGTCAGGCACCGCGTCGGTGGTGAACCACATCATGCTGATCGCCGCCGCGAACTGCAGCAACGTGCCGGACACCGCGATCAGGAGGCGCGGCAGGCGGCGCGTCTCCGCGAACATCAGCAGCAGCGCGCCGACGAACAGCGGCACGACGATGGGCAGCACCGGCAGATGTCGGATCCACGCGCTCACGAGTCATGCTCCTGGCCGTCGACGTGGTCCGTGCCGGACATGCCGCGCGCCGCGATGATCAGGACGAGGAACAGCGCGGTCGTCGCGAAACCGATCACGATGGCGGTGAGCACCAGTGACTGCGGGACGGGATCCGCGAAACGCGCGAAGTCCTCCGTCGTCTCGGACACGATGGGCGGCACGTCGACCTTGAGCCGTCCCATGCAGAAGATGAACAGGTTGACCGCGTACGACAGCAGCGACAGGCCGATGATCACCTGGAAGGTGCGGGGCCGCAGCAGCAGCCAGATGCCCGAGGCCGTGAGCACGCCGATCGCGAGCGCGACGATCAGTTCCATCAGCCCGCCCCCCTGGCTTCGACCGGCCTCACCTGGGTGGTCGAGTTCTCGACCGGACGGCGGTAGCTGCGCAACGACTGGTGCGCGAGCGCGATGAGCATCAGCGTGGTCGCGCCCACCACGAGTAGATAGACGCCGAAGTCGAACAGCAGCGTGCTCGAGATGTGGATCTCCCCGATCAGCGGGACCCGCGCGTGCCACTCGAGGCTCGTGAGGAAATTCTCCGACTGCAGCCACGCGGCCGCGCCGGCGGTCGCGGCGCTCATGAGGCCGAGCGCCAGGGAATACTGCGGGTGGATGCGCATGCGCGATTCGATCCACAACGTGCCGCTCACCATGTATTGCACGATGAACGCGGTGGCCATCACGAGGCCGCCGACGAATCCGCCGCCCGGCGCGTTGTGGCCGCGCAGCAGGAAGAACACTGAGATCACGCCCGCGACCGGCAGCAGCAACCGGCCGAGCACCGCCGGCACGCGCATGTAACCGCTCGGCAACGAATCGGCGAGATCGGTACGCGGGCCTTCCGGGTTGCCATCCGCCTGCTGCGCGCGCGGCAGCACCACGCTTTCGGGGGCGGGGCGGAAGCGGCGCAGCAGCTTGTAGACCGCGAGCGCCACGATGCCGACGACCGTGATCTCGCCGAACGTGTCGAAGCCGCGGAAATCCACGAGGATCACGTTGACCACGTTGTGGCCGCCGCCCTCGGGCAGCGCGTTCTCGAGGTAGAACCGCGACAGGCTCGAGCCGTGCGGCCGCGCCATGATGTAGAAGGAGATCGCCGCGAGCCCGGAACCGGCGACGATGGCGAGCGTGGCGTCGCGCAGGCGGCGCGCGCGGGCGCGCACGGTCCACCGCGCGGCGTCGCTCAGCTCGAGTCGCTTCGGCAGCCAGCGCAGGCCGAGCACCAGCAGCACCAGGGTCACGACCTCCACGCTGACCTGCGTGAGCGCGAGATCCGGCGCCGAAAACCACGCGAACGTGAGCACGGTCACGAGGCCGGCGCCGCCGGTCATGATCAGCGCCGCGAGACGATGGAACTTCGCCTGCGCGGCCGCGCCGATGGCGCAGGCGGCGCCCACCGCCCACAGCAGCGCGAACGTCGGATCCGCCGCGGTGAGCTGGAACTGGCTGGGCATCGGGGAGAACTGCCAGATGGTAAGCACCGCGACGACGATCGCGGCGAACACGATCCAGGCGAGCTGCGGCTGCAGCCGGCGCGTCGACATCGTGTTGAGCAGCCGGTCCGCCGTGCGCATCAGCACCACCATCGAGACGTCGAAGGTGCGCTTGCCGTCGAGCTTGTAAGACAGCGGCGCCGGGGCGAGCGCATGATCGCGCCGGAAGTACAGCAGTAGATAGAGCGCGACGCCGCCCGCGAGCGCGATCACGCTCATGATCAGCGGCAGCGTGAACCCGTGCCAGACCGCGAGGCTGTACTCCGGAACCTGGGGTCCGAGCACCGCGTGCGCGGCCGCGTCGAGGAACGGTCCGATGGTCCGCGCCGGGAAGATGCCGACCAGCACACACGCGGTCACCAGCAGCGCGCTGGGCGCCAGCATCCAGCGCGTCGGCTCATGCGGAGCGCGCGGCAGGTTCTGCGCCAGCGGCCCGAAGAACGTGCGATGCACCAGCCGCAGCGAGTAGGCCACGCTGAATACGCCCGCGAGGGTCGCCATCGCCGGCAGGCCGATGCGCAGCCACGGCCCGCTGCCGGCGAAGATGGTTTCGGCGAAGAACATCTCCTTGGAGAGGAAGCCGTTCAGCAGCGGCACGCCGGCCATCGCCGCGGCCGCGACCACCGCGAGCGTCGCGGTGATCGGCATGACGCGCCCGAGCCCGCCCAACCGCGCCAGGTTGCGCGTGCCGGATTCGTGATCGACGATGCCGGCCGCCATGAACAGCGACGCCTTGAACGTGGCGTGGTTCATCATGTGGAACACCGCCGCGACCAGCGCGAGGGGGCTGTTCATGCCGAGCAGCAGCGTGATCAGCCCGAGATGGCTGATGGTCGAATACGCGAGCACTCCCTTGATGTCGCGCTGGAACAAGGCGACCACGGCGCCCAGCAGCAGCGTGGTGAGGCCAGCCCCGCAGACGAGCGCGAACCACAGGTCCGTTCCGGCGAGCGCCGGCCACATTCGCGCGAGCAGGAACACGCCGGCCTTCACCATGGTGGCCGAATGCAGATAGGCCGAGACCGGAGTCGGCGCCGCCATCGCGTGCGGCAGCCAGAAATGGAACGGGAACTGCGCGCTCTTGGTGAAGGCCCCCATGAGGAACAGCACCAGGATCAGCGGATACCACGCGTGCGCGCGCAACTGGTCGCCCGCGGCGAGCACCTCGTCGAGTTGATAGCTGCCGACGACATGACCGATCAGCAGCACGGCCGCGAGCAGGCACAGGCCGCCGGCCGCCGTCACCGTGAGCGCCATCGTCGCGCCGCGCCGCGCGTCGGCGCGGTGATACCAGTACGCGATCAGCATGAACGACGTGAAACTCGTGAGCTCCCAGAAGATCACGAGCTGCACGAGGTTGCCGGAGAGCACGATGCCGAGCATCGCGCCCATGAATGCGAGCAGGAACGAGAAGAACCGCGCGACCGGGTCGCCGGAGGACATGTAGTAACGCGCGTAGAACACCACCAGCGTGCCGACGCCTGCGATGAGGAACGCGAATATCCAGGCGAGCGCGTCCATGCGCAGGCTGAGCACGAGGCCGTATTCGTTCAGCCAGGGGATCCGGGTCTCGATCACGCCCTGCGCGATGACCTGGGGATACAGCGTGACCACCAGGATCGTCGCGGCGAGCGCGAACGCGCCGGCGAGCCATGCGGCCAGGTTGCGCGCGTGGCTCGGCAGGAACGAGGCGCAGATGCTGCCGACGAACGGCAGCAACAGGATGATCAACAACGTCATGCGGCGATTCTAGACGCGAAAATTTGCCGTGCGCCGGCAATGATGGCCGCGACCGCCGGATGTTTGACACTGCGCTCGAGCGAGATGGCGAAGAACTGAGCGGTCACGGGCCGCGCCGTGCCCACGCGCTGGAAGCCATATTCCCGGCGAAATTGACGTTCCAGCACCAGCGGCACGGGTGCGAACCCATGGCCCGCGCGCACGAATTCGCGCAACAACGCGTAGTCCTCGAATTCTCCGACGAGGATGGGCCGCACCTCGTGTTGCTCCAGCCATTGGTCGAGTGCACGGCGGATCGCGGTGTCGTCGGTGGGCAGCAGCATCTGCACTCCGTCGAGCGAGCCGGGGAATCCCCGCTTGAGACTCGCCGCGATCGCCGGGGATGCCATCCAGCAGACGCCACTCGCGCCGAGCGGGTGGTTGTAGGCGCGCACGTTGAGCGTGGGCGTCACCGGCGCGTCCGAGAGCACCACGTCGAGCTCGTGCACCGCGAGCTTCGTGAGCAGATGCTCGAGCGTGCCTTCGCGGCAGGCGAGGCGCACGGGTTGATCGAGACGCATCGCCGGCTCGAGCAGGCGCTGTGCGATCTCCTTCGGCACCACGTCGTCGATGCCGACCGTCACGCGCAGTGGCCGCTGCGAGGGGCGATGCGCGAGCGCATCGAGCATTTCGTGGCCGAGACCGAAGATCTGTTCCGCGAACGAAAACGCCACGCGGCCCGCTTCCGTGGGCACGAGCTTCCGACCGGACTTCGCCAGCAGCTTCTCCCCCAGCCGTTCCTCGAGCGAGCGGATCTGCGCGCTGACCGTGGGCACGGACAGCGCGAGTTCGTCGGCCGCGCGCGTCACGCTGCCGGTGCGCACCACCGACCAGAAGTAGAGGAGGTGCTGGTAATTGATCCTGCGGGAGATGGCCATGATTAGAGCAAAGCTAACTCAACGAGCGATTCTTTCAAATTGTCCGAATGGCGGGCGGGGGCTACAAGGTTGCCATGAAAACTCTGCTGGAAACTTCCACTAGCCCCCGGCCGGCGATCGTCATCGCGGATCGCGACGCGCGGCGCCTGGACGACCTGCTCGGCGCGGGCGCGGCGGCGCTGCGGGACGCGAGCCACCTGCGCGAACTGCGCGCGGAGCTCGACCGGGCCATCATCGTCTCTCCCGACGAGATCCCCGCCGGCGTGATCACCATGGACAGCACCGTGATGGTCGAGGACCTGACCACCGGCATGCGCCGTCAGATCACGCTGGTGTATCCCACGGACGCGAACCCGGATCTCGGCCGGATTTCCGTACTGGCGCCCCTCGGCACGGCGCTGCTGGGCTTCCGCGAAGGCGACGAAGTCGAGTGGCGGATGCCTGGCGGCCTGCGTCAGCTGCGCGTCGAACGAGTGTGGAGGCGTCATGAAGATCCTGTGTGCCACTGACCTGCTGCCGAAAAGCGATCCCGCGATCGAGCGTGCGCACCAGCTGCGCACGGCGCTCGGAGCGCGGCTGACGCTGATGCACGTCGTGTCCCCGGGCACGACGCAGGACGGCACACTCGAGCAGCGCCTGCTGAGCGCCAATTCGCGGCTCGCCGCGCGCGCCCGGCGCGCGACGGCGCCCGTCGAGCTGGTGGTCCGCTGCGGACGGCCGGCGAAAGTGGTCACGGAAGTCGCGCGCGCACGCCACGCGGACCTGGTCGTGATCGGTCCGCACGAGGCCGATCCGGTCGCCGATGCGGTCAAGGGCACGCTCACCGAGCACATCGTCGGTGACGCGCGCTGCCCGGTGCTCATCGTGCGCCGCCGGGCGCGCGAGGAATACCGCAGCGTGATGCTCGCGCTGGACGGTTCGCCCGCCACGCGCCACATCATCGACGCCGCCGAGTCGCTCGGCATGTCCAAGCCCGGACTAGATAGGCGCGTGACGGCGATCCATGCACACGAACCGCCCTACGAGGCGATGATGACCTCGGTGGGCGTGGGCGACACCAGCGTCGCGAAATACGCGGCTGCCACGCTCGCGCAGGCGGCCGAGGCGATGCGCGGCGAGCTGCGCGCGCGCAGCGCCCACCCCGAGCGCTATCGGCTGCTGGTCGTGGAAGGCCGGCCCGTGCCGGCGCTGCGGCGGGCGATCGACGAAGTGCCGCCCGACCTCATGATCCTCGGGACACGCGGCCTCGGACGATTCCGCCGCGCATTGCTCGGCAGTACGGCGAACGAAATCCTGCGGACGACCGACTGCGACGTGCTGCTGGTGCCGGAGGGGGCGGTGCGCGCCGCGCGGCGCGCGCAGTCGCACGGTGTCGGGCCTCGCCCGGATGACTTCGGGCCCGGCGCCGCCTAACGGACTACGTGCAGTGCGCGCGCGCTGCGCCCCACGGCGAGCGCGCCCGACCGAACTACTTCGATGAGTTCGGTGCGTTCGCCGAGGTCGTTCACGAACTGGCTGACCTCGGCCTCCGAGGCGGTGAGCTCGACGACGAAGCTGTCGGGCGTGGGCGCCAGAACGCGGCCGCCCGCGCGGACCACGTAACCGCGGACGGAATCGATGAGCTGCGGCTCGACGCGCAACTTGAGCACCACCAGCTCGCGCTCGATGTGCTCGCCACGGGTCAGGTCTTCCACCGCGACCACGTCGATCAGCTTGTTGAGCTGGTTGACGATCTGCAGGATCACGCCGTCCGCGCCCTTGGTCACCAGCGTCACACGCGATACCAGGGGGTCGTCCGTGGCGGCGACCGACAGCGACTCGATGTTGTAGCCGCGGGTCGAGAACAGGCCCGTAACGCGGGTGAGCGCGCCGGCCTCGTTCTGGAGGTGGATGGCGATGATATGACGCATGGTCTGGAGCGACTTCTGGGGGGCTGACATGTCGGCCAGAATAGCGGTTTGCGGGCAATCCATTCAACGAATCCCTGCAAACTGGTAGGCTCCGGCCACCTATGGCAAAAACCCCCAAAATCCGCGACTTGACAGCGCCTTCGCAGGTTGCCGCGCCCACCATCCGACACCCGCTCGCCGGCCAGAAAATGACCGGCGCCGAGATGATCGTGCAGGTATTGGCGGACGAAGGGGTATCGACGATTTTCGGGTACTCGGGCGGCGCGATCCTGCCGACCTACGATGCCGTGTTCCTCTTCAACGAGGCGCGCAAGGCGAAGGGCGAATCGCAGATTCCGCTCATCGTGCCCGCGAACGAGCAGGGCGCCGGATTCATGGCCGCGGGTTATTCGCGCGCCAGCGGGCGCGTGGGCGTGTGCATCGTGACTTCGGGCCCGGGCGCGACCAACACCGTGACCCCGATCCGCGATTGCATGGCCGACTCGATTCCGATCGTCGTGATCTGCGGGCAGGTGCCCACGGGCGCGATCGGCACCGACGCGTTCCAGGAAGCGCCCGTGCCCTCGATCATGGGCTCGGTCGCGAAACACATCTTCCTCGTCACCGACGCGACGAAACTCGAAGCCACCGTGCGCACCGCGTTCGAGATCGCGCGCACCGGCCGGCCCGGTCCGGTCGTCATCGACATCCCGAAGGACGTGCAGAACTGGACGGGCGAGTTCCAGGGCTCCGGCGCGCTGCCGATGCCCGGCTACCGCAAGCGCCTCGAGACCCTATCTACCGACATCATCGACGGCACCGAGGCCAACCACTTTTTCGAAATGCTGGGTGAATCCCAGCGCCCGTTGATCTACGCGGGTGGCGGCGTCATCAACGGCGAGGCCGCGGACGAGCTGCGCGAGTTCGCCGAAGCGTTCGATATTCCCGTCGTGACCACCCTCATGGGCATCGGCGCCGTGGACACGACGCATCCGCTGGCGATGCGCATGCTCGGCATGCACGGCGCGGCGTTCGCGAACTACTCGGTCGACGACTGCGATTTTCTCATCGCCATCGGCGCGCGCTTCGACGATCGCGTCGCGGGCATGCCGGCGAAGTTCGCGCCGAACGCGAAGTACATCGCGCACTTCGACATCGACCGCGCCGAGATCAACAAGGTCAAACGCGTGCAGTGGAGCCACGTGGGCATGCTGCCGGAGGCGTTGAGCACGCTGACCGCGCATGGCAAACGCGCCGGGTTCAAGCGCGATCGCGCCAAGTGGCTCGCCTATCTCGACGACCTGCGCAAGAAGTTCGCGATGAACTACGACCGCGCGAGCGAGCTCATCCAGCCTTACTACGTGATCGAGGAGATCAACCGGATCACCAAGGGCGAGGCGATAATCTCGACCGGCGTCGGCCAGCACCAGATGTGGGCCGCGCAGTATTTCGATTTCCGCAATCCACGCCTGTTTCTCACGTCGGGCTCGATGGGCACCATGGGCTTCGGCCTGCCGGCGGCCATCGGCGCGCAGTTCGCGAATCCCGGCAAGCTCGTGATCGACATCGACGGCGACGCCTCGGTGCGCATGAACATCGGCGAGATGGAGACCGCGACCACCTACAACCTGCCGGTCAAGATCGTCGTGCTGAACAACAACGGCGACGGCATGGTGAAGCAGTGGCAGAAGCTGTTCTTCAAGGGCCGCCTGTCGGCGTCCGAGAAGACGCTGCACACCAAGGACTTCATCAAGGCCGCGCAGGCCGATGGCTTCAAGTACGCCGTGCGCCTCGACAAGAAGGCGGACGTGCCCCGCGTCATCGCGGAATTCCTCGCGTTCGAAGGCGCCGCGTTCCTCGAGGTGATGATCGATCCGGACGCGGGCGTGTACCCGATGGTCGGCCCGGGCCAGCCCTACGAGGCGATGATCACCGGCGACTGGATCCCGTCGCGCACGAAGGTCGACGTGAAGCCCCCCGGCGCGTCGGAGATGTTCTGACCAGCAGGGTCGCGGCGTGAAATACCTGCACACCATGGTGCGCGTCACCGACGTCGATGCGTCGCTCAAGTTCTATTGCGACGCGCTCGGCCTCGAGGTGCTGTCGCGCAAGGACTTTCCGCAGGGCAAGTTCACGCTCATCTTCCTCGCGGCTCCCGGCGACAGCACGGCGCAGGTCGAGCTCACGCACAACTGGGAGCCGGAGACCTACACCGGTGGCCGCAACTTCGGTCACCTGGCCTACGCGGTCGACGACATCTACGCGGCCTGCGAACGCCTGCAGAAGCATGGGGTGACGATCAACCGGCCGCCGCGCGACGGGCGCATGGCGTTCGTGCGCTCTCCCGACGGAATCTCGATCGAACTACTGCAGAAGGAAGGCTCGCTGCCGCCACGTGAGCCGTGGGCATCGATGCCCAACACCGGCGCCTGGTGATCTTCGCCGATCCCGCCCGCGGGCAGGCCTTCGGTCAGGGCCAGCGCGCGATCCTGCAATCGCTGCCCGGGACCGCCGCGTGGGGATTGATCAGCGGCGTCGCGATGGTCAAAGGTGGTCTCGCGGTTCCGTGGGCCATCATGATGTCGCTGATGGTGTATGCCGCGTCCGCGCAACTCGCGGTGCTGCCGCTCATCGTCGCGGGCGCGCCGCTCTGGGTCATCCTCGCGACCGGCCTCATCACCAACCTGCGATTCGTCATCTACAGCGCCGCGCTGCGGCCGTATTTCGCGCACGAGAGCCGCGGCAAACGCGCCGCGCTCGGCTTCTTCATGACGGACTTCACGTTCGCGCTGTTCATGCGACAGGCGCTGGAGAACACGCTGCCCGCCAAACATCGCGATGCCTGGTTCGGCGGTGTGTGCGCCAACAACTGGATCACCTGGCAGGTGAGCGCGATGACCGGCATCGTCGCGGCGAGTTACGTCCCGACGGATTGGGGACTCGAGTTCACCGGCACGCTGGCGCTCATCGCGATCGTGGGCCCGGCGCTCAGGGCCCGGCCCGCGCTCCTCGGGTTCGTCGTCGCCGCAGCGGTGGCGCTGCTGGCGTACGAATTGCCGTACAAGCTCGGACTCTTCTGCGGCGCAATCGCCGGCATCATCGCGGCGACGCTGGCCGACGGCCGGCGCGAAGCCGAGCCACCGGCACTGCGCAGGTCGGCATGAACGATCCTGTTTCCGGCATCGCGCTCGTGGTAACCATCATCGGGCTCGCGCTGACGACCTTCCTGACGCGTACCTCGTTCCTGCTCGCGGGCTCGCGACTCAAACTCGGGCACCGGGTCGAGACGGCGCTGCGATACGCGCCGGTGTGCACGCTTGCCGCCATCATCGTGCCGGACATCCTCATCCACGGACCCGCGCACGCCTTCGATTACTCGCCGGTCAATCCCCGACTCGTCGGCGCCTTCGCGGCCGGCATCTGGCTGTGCTTCTCGCGAAACATCATCGGTTGCATGGCCATGGGCATGGCGGGCTATTCGCTGGCACGGCTGTTTCTCTGACCCGTTTTCTGAACCCGGTCCAATATCGACCGCCCGTCTTGCCCTAACTACGCACCGGGCGTAGTGTCTTTTCGTCGACTACAACAACTACATCCGACGAGGGGAGAGACAATGCAGAACATCGGTGGGCTCCTGGTGCTGCTGGGAGCAGGCTCTTTCGTTCTTCACTTCATCAACACGGAGTTCATGCTGGTCAGTTGGGTGGACAACTGGGGCACGAGCATCGGCAACGGCATTCGCATCGCGATGATCGTGGTCGGCGCCATCCTCTGGTTCGTCGGCCGGCAGCAGGCGGCGAAGTCGGAATCTCCGCCGGCGTCATGAGCCCGGGCACCGCGCCGGCGTCGCCGCGCGCGGTGCATCTGCCGCCGACTCGCGGCGCAAGAAGAAGCGGCGATACAACGACAGCTGCGTGAACCACACGATCGCGGCGGCGGCCAGGTCGTGCGAGAAGAAGTGCGCGCCGCGCGCTTCCTGCGCGAACGAGAAAACGGCGCCGGTGAGGATGCCGGCGGCGAGAGCCCAGCGCGCACGCCGACGGGAACGGCCCCGCAGCACGAAGTAGCCGCACACGAGGGCGAACCCGGACGAGGAGTGCGCGCCTGGAAAACACCGGGCGTGCGGCAGCTCATCCGGACGGTCCGCGAGCAGCGCGACGTATGGCCGATCGCCGCCGAAACCTGCCAGATCCCACGGACAATCGACATTCGTGACGGCCTTGAGCGCGCCGACGATGACCACCGACGACACGATCGCGCAGAACACGAACCCGGCGTCGCGCCGCCAATGCCGGAAGCGCGCGAACAACAGCGAACAACACCAGGCGATCAGTGCGCCCGCGGCGATTGCGCGCACCAGCCAACGGCCGCCCGAATGGATGATGTCGCGGGCCCACCATGCGCCCGCACCGGCGCCCAGCCAGCGTTGCGCCGACGCATCGAAAAACCACGCGCGCGCGAGGCTGCGATCGAGATCGAACTCGAAAATGCACACGAAGGCCAATGCGAAGACGAGCGCCGGCCACAGCGCGTGGGTGCGCCAGAAACTCCGGGTTGTCGTGATTGGAGTACCTTCCACTGCACGGCGTTAGACGCCGCGCCGCGCCAAAGCCCGGCGCGACGGAACCGGCCACGAGACGACGTCTAAGGGAACGAGCCGAGAAGAGGTAGTCGAGTGACGGATGAGCTGGATCTGGTCGACCGGATGCGCCGGGGCGAGCAAAGCGCCTTCGACCATTTCTTCGAGCTGTACGCCGCGCGCCTCGGAGCTTTTGTCGCGCGGCGCAGCTCTCTCGACCCGGCCGCAATCGAGGACATCGTGCAGATGACCATGATCAACGCAATGCGAGGCCTCGCGAACTTTCGCGGCGGCGCCTCGCTGTTCACCTGGCTTTGCCAGATCAGCCGCAATCACCTCGCGGATGCGCGTCGCAAGGCGGCGCGCCAGCCGGCGGTGCAGAGTCTCGATGAGCTCAGCGAAAAGACTTCCGCCACCGTCATCCAGCTCACGGACTTTCGCGATCCGCTCGACGAATGCGACAGCGAATCCGACCAGCGCGCGGTGCGGCTCGCGATCAATCGCCTGCCGCCGCATTACGCGCGCATTCTCGAGTTGCGTTACGGCGATGAACTGACGGTGCCCGAGGTGGCCGCGTCGCTCGGCATCTCGGAAAGCGCGGCCGAATCCCAGCTGGTGCGCGCGAAGCAGGCGTTTCGCGCCGATTGGCAGCAACATCTCAACGTCCCGAAAACGCGGGAATTGCCATGATCGAAGACGAAACCGATCGCGCTTTGCGTGACAGCCTGCGGACGCCGGCGCTCTCGGCCGAAGCGCTGCAGCGCATTCGCCGCGCTACCGAAGCCGAATGGCGCGCCACGCTCGCGCAGCGGCCCGCGCGGCGCTGGTGGCCCGCGGTCGCGGCCTCCGCCGTGGTGGCCGTCGCGCTCGGCGCGGCGACCGTCGCGCTGGCGCCGTGGGCGCAGACCGGCGAACCGGTCGGCCAACTCGCACGCGCGGAGACACCGGGGATCGAGCGGGTCCGTGACTTCTGGCCCGACGTGACGTTGCTCGATGGAGCGCAGTTGCACGGCGGTCAGAACTTCGCCGTGCACGGCGCGTCGCTGGTCTCACTACCGTCGGGCGGCAACCTGCGCATCGCACCGGGCTCGAAGCTCGAGGTGCTCGCGGCGAACACCATCCGGCTCGCCGCGGGCGAGCTGTACGTCGACATTCCGCGCGGCGCGCGCACCGACGGTCCCGCGGTGATCACGGATGCCGGAGTATTCCGGCACATCGGCACGCAGTTCGCGTTGGCGGTTACGGATGGCCAGACCCGGTTGCGGGTGCGCGAGGGCCGCGTGCAGTGGCGCGCCGCCGATGGAGAGTCCACGGTCAGCGCGGGGACGGAGATCCTGATCGGCCGCAACCAGCAGGTGACGCGCCGCGATATCGGTCCTTCGGGCGTCGAGTGGGCGTGGACCGAGGCGCTGGCGCCGGGCATCGACATCGAGAATCAGCCGCTCGCCGCCTTCCTCGATTGGGTGTCGCGCGAAACCGGACGGCGACTCGTCATCGCGGACGAGCAGACTCGCGAACAGATCGCGGCGATCCGCACCCACGGCGACGTGCGGGGTCTTACTCCGATGCAGGCGCTGGGCGCCGTCATGTCATCGACCTCGTTGCACCTCGACGTGACCGCGAATGCCATCCGGGTAAGCTTCGCGGGTGAGACGTCACCACCGCCTGGTTAGACTCTGGCTGCTTCTTCCGTTGTTGCTGTCGGCCGCGTTGCAGGCGCAGGCTGCCGACGGCGCCTTGCCGTCCACCGTCGATGCGCTGCTGCGGGAGCTCGTGGCGAGCGGCATCGACGTGATCTACAGCTCCGAACTCGTGACACCGGGGCTGGCGGTGCCGGATGGATTGCGCGGCACGCCATTGCAGCGTGCGCGAGCCGCGCTCGCATCGCACGGGCTCGCCTTGCGCGAGATCGGCCCCCGTCGTTTCGTCGTGGTGCGGGCGGCGCGACCGCCATCGCCCGCCGCGACCACTACAGATGAGCCGCTCGAGGAAATCTCGGTGTATGCGAGCCGCTATTCGATCGCGACGCGCGGCACCGGCGAGCCGCGCGAAATGACCACGACCGACATCGAGATGGTGCCCGGAAGCCACGACGATGCGCTGCGCGCGCTGCACTCGCTGCCGGGGCTCGCGAGCAACGCGTCGGGACGGCCGTATATCCGCGGCTCGCTCAGCGAGGACGTGCTGGTGCGGTACGACGACGTCACGTTGCTCGATCCTTTTCACCTCAAGAATTTCCAGAGCCTCATCAGCGCGATCGATCCGGCGACGATCGAGCGGGTCGAGGTCTTCAGCGGCGGATTTCCCGTGCGTTACGGCACGCGTTCGGGCGGCGTCATCGCAATCGATCCGCCGTCGCGTGAGTCCGGCTACGAGAATCGCGCCGCCGCCAGTCTCATTTCCGCCGGCGTGTCGTCGATCGGCCGCGCCGACAAATGGCCGGTCGAATGGCTGGCCGCGATCCGGCGCAGCACGGTCGATCTGCTCGATCCCGTGGAAGATGAATTCGGGCGTCCGCAGTTCAGCGATTCTCTCGGCCGATTGCGATGGAATCGCGACGACGGCGCTTGGACACTCGGCTGGCTGCTGCTCGACGACCGCATCCGCCTCGGCGAGGACACGGACGAGGAGCGCGCCAACGCGACCTACCGCGACGAGTACCTGTGGCTCGCGCGGGATCTCGAATTCGGTCCTTCGCTGCGCACGCGGGCGACCGCGGTGCTCACCAACTCCCGGCGGCATCGCGACGGCGTGCTCGACAACCCGGGTGTCGGCACGGGCGCGCTGGCGGAGAGCTCGGATTTCGAACGACTCGAGCTGACGAACGTCTGGACACTCGCGCGCGGGCCGCGCGTCGAATACGTCTTCGGTGGAGAGGCCGCTGTTTCACACGCCGAATACGAGTACTCGCGCAGCGCGCTCTACGATCCCGTCGTCGCGGCCGCCTTCGGCCGCGGCACGGTCGACGAGCTGACGACCGCGCTGCGGCCGCGCGTATTCACGTACGCCCTGCACGCGGCGCGCCGCCAGCGGTGGGAGAACCTCGAGGCGGAGATCGGCCTGCGGCTCGATGGTCAACACTACAATCTCGGCGGCGATCACACGCAGTTCAGTCCACGACTGAACCTGCGCTACGACTTCAGCGACCGGCTGCGCCTCTACGCCTCCGCCGGCCGATTCACGCAGGCGCAACACGTGGAGGAGTGGCGGGTCGAAGAAGCGCAAGCCGCCGCCGATGCCGCGCAGGTCGCCGTGCACGCCATCGTCGGCTTCACCTACGAGACCGCGGCGGCGACGCAAATCGGAGTCGAGCTCTACAGCAAGAGATGGACCACCACCGCGCCGTATTTCGACAGTCGCCTCGGACCGGTGTCGCTGCTGCCGGATCTCGGGCCCGACCGGATCCGCGTCGAACCTACGCGCTCCGAGAGTTCGGGAATCGAATTCAGCGTGCGCAAACCGCTGTCGGCGAACCTCGAGGGCTGGAGCACGTTGAGCTGGTCGCGCGTCGCGGACGACGTAGAGGAGGGCGACGTGTTGCGAAGCTGGGACCAGCCCCTGGCGGCCACGCTCGGCCTGGCATGGCAGGGCTCGCGCGCGAGCGTTTCGGCGCTGACCGGCTGGCATCGTGGCTGGCCGCGCACACCGCTCACCCTCGTGCCGGCCAACGGAGGCACTCCGGAGATGTTGGTCGTGGGCCCGCGCAATGATGAACGCTGGCGCGACTACTACACATTCGATGTGCGCGGCAGCTGGACCTGGCCGCGTCCCACCGGCGATTTCACGATCGTGCTCGAGGCGACCAACGCGACCAATCGCGGCAACGAGTGTTGCTCCACGCTGACGCGCCGCATGGACGGGCCGTTCGAAATCGAAACCGATCACTGGCTTCCCGCCATCGTGAACCTCGGCTTCTCGTTCACCTGGGGCCGGTCGAACTAGCGACGGACTCCGCGCCGGGATGACGTCTCACCTCGCATGGTGGGTCTCCGGCACATAGCAGTCGCGAAATCGGCGGCGATGCTCCTGGGAGTCGCCCTGGCGGCCGCGAGCGCAATGCCCGCAGCCGCGCGTGTCTTGCCCAGCGTCAATGCACGCACGCCGCCGCGCGATGAGCCGCGGCCACCCGGCGTGCCCTCCGATGCGGAGCTCGAGCGGCTCGGCGCGCGCATCGGAACCATTCATTTAGACGGACGCCAGCTCTTCGATCTCGAACGCCAGGACCAGGACTCGACGCTCGCGCGGATGGCCAATCGCCTGCACGTGCCGACGCGCGAGTCGACCATCGAGACCCAGTTGCTGTTCAAGAGCGGCGATTTCTACCGTCCGGAGGAACTGGCCGAATCGGCGCGCATCCTGCGTGACACGCGGTACCTGCGCGACGCGCGCGTGCGGCCGGTCGCGTATCACGACGGCTATGTGGACGTGGAAGTCACCACGCAGGAAGTGTGGACGTTCAATCCCGGCATCTCGTTCGGGCGGCACGGTGGCAAGAACACCGCGGGCTTCGAGCTCGAAGACCTCAATTTCCTCGGCCTCGGCACGCAATTCGGCCTGGGACTGAAGTCGGGCGTCGATCGCGATTCGAAGTTCATCCACTACCGCGATCGCCAGCTCGGCGATTCCTGGTGGGATCTCTCCGCCGCGTATTCGGACAACAGCGATGGCCGCCTCGGCGAGTTCTCGCTCGAGCGCCCGTTCTACGCGCTGGATAGCCGCTGGGCCGCCGGTGTCGCGCTCACCGACGATCAGCGCGTCGATTCGCGCTACGACCTCGGCGAGGTGGTCGACCGCTATGAGACCCGCGAGAAAGTGTCCTCTATCTACTGGGGGACGTCGCATGGGCTGATCGGGAACTGGACGCGCCGCTGGACGTTCGGACTGACGTATGAACAGCACGAGTTCGATCCGATCGACGGTGTCGTGCCACGGCTGCTGCCCAACGACCGGACACTCGTCTATCCGTGGGTCGCAGCGGAGTGGGTCGAGAACGACTTCCGCACCGAGCGCAACCGCAACCAGATCGAGAAGCTCGAAGATTACTCGCTCGGCTGGTACGCGCGTGCGCAGCTCGGATTCGCGGGCCGGACGCTCGGCTCGGATCGCGATGCCTTCGTGTTCTCCGGCAAGCTGGCGAAAGGCGCGAAGTTCGGCGAGCGGCAGTCGCTGTTCCTGAGCCTCGATACGCAGGGACGGGTCGAAGGCGGCGGCATCGCGGACGGGTTGTTAGGCGCTTCCGCCCGCTACTATTTCCGGCAGTCGCCGCGCCGGCTGCTGTACCTGGGTCTTTCGGGCGACATCGGTCAGAACCTCGACGTCGATCACCAGGTTCTGCTCGGTGGAGACAACGGCCTGCGTGGCTATCCACTGCGCTATCAGTCCGGTGAAGGACGGTGGCTGTTCACGGCCGAGCAGCGCTTCTTCACCAACTGGTATCCGTTCCAGCTCTTCAATGTCGGCGCCGCAGTGTTTGCCGATGTCGGCGCCACGTTCGGCCGTGATCCGCTCGGCGCTCCCTCGCAAGGCGTGTTGAAGGACGTCGGCTTCGGCCTGCGCCTGGGAAACAACCGCTCGGCGCTCGGCAACCTGCTGCACATCGACGTCGCGTTCCCGCTCGACGGCGACTCGTCCATTCGCAACGTCCAATTCCTCATCGAGACCAAGAAGAGTTTTTGATGCCTGAAACCCTCGCGCGTTATCGTCCCTCGCTCCGCTCCGAAGTCCTCATCCTCCTCGTCACGGGCTGGATGGTCGCCACCGCCAACGGCGCCTGGTGGCACGTTGTCGCCGCGGGACACTCATGGCGCGCACCCTCGAGCTGGCTGTTCGCCGCCTGCTGTTTCGTGGCGCTGACGATGCTTCATTTCGCCTTGTTCGCGCCGCTCGCGCATCGCCGGATCGTGAAGCCGCTGCTCGGCCTGCTGGTCGTCGTCGCGGCGGGCGCGGCTTACTACATGCGCAATTTCGCCGTGCTGCTCGATCCGACGATGGTGCAGAACATCCTGCGCACCGACACGCGGGAGGCGGCGGATCTGCTGACGGCCGACATGATCACCTGGGTGATCGCCTGGTCGGCGATTCCGCTCGCGTTCATTGGATGGGTGAGGATCGAGTGCCGCCCATGGTTGCCGGCGCTGGCCGTGCGCACCGCCAGCATCGTCATCGCGGTCGTCGTCGCCGTGCTGGCGGTGCTGCCGATTTCGCGCGATCTCACTTCGATGATGCGCAACCAGCGGACCGCGCGTTATCTCATCACTCCGGGCAATCTCGTCTACGGATTCGCCGCGAACTCTGCGAACGACGTGGCGGTCGCGCGCGCGCCGCGCGAGATCATCGGCACCGACGCGCACCTCGTGCGCGTGGCGCTGACGCGCAATCCGCGGGTGCTGGTGCTCGTGATCGGCGAGACCGCGCGCGCGGCCGATTTCTCACTGCTCGGATACACGCGCGAGACCAATCCGCGACTCGCGAAGCTCGACGTCGCCGCGTTCGGCGACGTGACTTCGTGCGGCACGTCCACCGAGGTCTCGGTGCCCTGCATGTTCTCCGCGCTCGGCCGCGAACATTACGACGAGCGCCGGATCCGCAACTCGGAAGGCCTGCTCGACGTGCTGGTGCGCGCCGGTTACGCGGTGCGGTGGTTGGACAACCAGTCGGGCTGCAAGGGTGTTTGCCGGGGCGGGGACATCGACTACGTCCAGGTCTGCAAGGGCGATGACTGCCAGGATGGCGCGCTGGCCGAGCGGCTCGCCGCCGAGCTGCCGCGCATCGAGCGCGACACGGTCATCGTGCTGCACATGATGGGCAACCACGGGCCTGCCTACTTCAAGCGGTATCCGAAGGAGTTCCGTCAGTTCCTGCCCGACTGCGCGACGGCGCAGTTGCGGGACTGCAGCCGCGCGGAAGTCGTCAACGCGTACGACAACGCGATCCTCTACACGGACCACGTGCTCGGCGAAGTCGTCGCGGCGCTGTCCCTTGCGAGCCAACGGCTCGACGACGCGATGATCTACGTGTCGGATCATGGCGAGTCGCTCGGAGAGCACGGCCTCTATCTTCATGGGCTTCCCTTCGCGATCGCGCCCAGCCAGCAGACCCACGTGCCGATGATCGTGTGGGTGTCGAAGCCGCTGCGCGCGACTCATGACGTCGACCTGGATTGCCTGCGCCGCAAGACCCACGCCGCGCTGTCGCACGACAACCTGTTTCACTCGGTGCTCGGGCTGATGAACGTCGACACCGGCGTCTACCGCGCCGAGCGCGACATCTTCGATGGCTGCCGCGGCGTGCCGGGCCGGGCCTACGCGAATACGAGGCAACCGGAAGTCCGCTGAGTGTCGTATGGTTGGGGCATGGACAAGCCAACGCTCAACATCGTGCGCGCCGCGGATGTCGCGGCGCATTCACAGCAGTTCTCTCATCCGTGGAATCCGGCCTCCGAGATGCACGGCATGCAGCTCGCGCGCAGCGTCGGGCTCAAGCGCACGGGAGTGAATTTCATCCGGGTGCCGCCCGGCCGCGAGTCATACGTGTACCACTCGCATCGCTATGAAGAAGAGTGGGTCTACGTGCTGTCGGGCCGCGCCATTGCGCTGATCGACGACCAGGAACACGAAGTCGGCCCGGGCGACTTCATCGGATTTCCGACCCCGTCGGTCGCGCACCTGATGCGCAACACCGGCACCGAGGATCTGGTCTATCTGGTGGGTGGCGAGAACCGGGAGTTCGATGTCGCGGATTTCCCGAAGGTCGGCAAGCGGATGCTGCGCATGGGCAACCACGTGGACATCTACGACGCGGAGGACGCGCAGCCATTCGGGCCGCTCACGCGTTGATCCGGAGGGGCGCCCATTCTCGATGGACGCCCCTCGTCAGTTACTCAGGATTGTTTGGCCTTCCACGCCGCGAGCACCGTGGCTTCCTTGTCCGCCGCGATGCCGGACTTGAGTTTCTCACGTTCCTCGGCCGGACGAGTGAGGTGCCAGGCGAGCGTGTCCTCGACCGTCTTCGCGATCGGCGTGATCGTCAACCCCTTGGCGCGCGCGGCGGCGTTGCTGGTGCCGGCGAACGCGGCCTCGTCGCCCTTCGCCGGCAGCCAGACCGGCATCTCGGCCCACGGCGCGACCTGCTGCGCCTCGAGGAAATCGGCCGGTAGGTAGACCGCGCGGGGCGCATCGGCGGGTTTGGCGAGTTTTTTCGCCGCCGCGATCGATGCATCGGTGAGCTCACCGAACTTGAAGTCGATCGGATCGGAAACGAGGTTGTAGACGCCGGTGACGTTGTTCTCGACCGCGGCAATCGCGAACGCGGCGAGATCGCGCACATCGATCACCTGGAACGGATCGGACGGCGCGCCGGGCGCGATGAACTCGCCGCCGCGCGCGGCGCGCGCCGGCCAGTACGTGAAGCGGTCCGTATTGTCGTCGGGGCCGACGATGAGTCCCGGCCGGATGATCGTCGTGCGGCCCGGCATCGCCTTCTCCGCGGCCTGCTCGCACAGCGCCTTCAGCGGGCCATAGGTCTCGCCGTCGACTTTCTCGATGGTCTCATCCGCGAGTTTGCCCACCGCCGACTTCTCGTCACGGGGCTCGCTGAAGGTCGGATAGACCGACACCGACGACACGAACACGTACTGCTTCACCTTCGGCGCCAGTAGTTCGGCCGACAGGCGCACGTGGCGCGGCACGTAACCGGAATTGTCGATGACCGCATCCCACTCACGGTCCTTGAGCCCGTCGATCTCGCCGTTGCGGTCGCCCTTGATGCGCTCGATCTCCGGGTAGCGATCGGTCTTCGTCTTGCCGCGGTTGAAGAACGTGATCGTGTGTCCGCGTTCGAGCGCGGCCGCCGTCATGTGCAGGCCGAGGAATCGCGTGCCGCCGAGGATCAGGATCTTCAGCGGCTTCTTCGCCTTCTTCGATTTCCCGGTGGCGGCCCAGGCCGGCGAAAGCCCGGCGAGGGCGCCCGCGGCGGCAAGGGTGAGGACGGTGCGGCGTTTCATGTTTGTGCTCCTCATTCAATACGGACCCGGCGCGGCATAGGTTGCGACCCAGTCGCGCACGGCCTGGTACCAGAACAGCGAGTTCTGCGGTTTCAGGATCCAGTGGTTTTCATCGGGGAAATACACGAGCTTCGACGGCACGCCGCGCTTCTGCAGCGTGTTGAACAACTCCAGGCTGTGATTCACCGGCACGCGCAGGTCGAGCTGCCCGTGGATGATGAGTGTGGGCGTGTTGAAGTTGCCCGCGGAAGAGTGCGGCGAGTATTTCTGGAACTCCTCGGGCTTCTCCCAGAAGTTGAAGAAACGTTCCTTGCCGCCGCCATAGTCGGCGCCCTGCTGCGTGTACAGGTTGTAGACTGCCGCGTGCGCGACCAGCGCCTTGAATGGATGCGGCCGGCCCAGCAACGTCGTCGCGAGGAATCCGCCATAACTGCCGCCCGCGGCGACCATGCGTTCGGGGTCGACGAATGGCTTCGCCTTCAGCCACTCGGCGGCCTTGATCGTGTCCTCATAGGGCAACGTGATCCAGTCGGGATTGATCGCATCCGCGAACTTCTCGCCGAAGCCACTCGATCCGTGGAAGTTGTGCCAGGCGACGATGTATCCCCAGCCGGCGAACACCTCCGCGTTCCAGCGCCACTGCAGCGCATCGGTCATGCCCACGTGGGGTCCGCCGTGCAGCAGCAGCATCACCGGGTACTTCTTCAACGGATCGAAACCGGGTGGATAGACGACCCACATCTGGATGGGCGCATTGCGCGCGCCCGCGTAGGTGACGCTTTCGACCTTCGCGCGCGAGACCGCGGCGAGCGCGGAATCGTTGAACGTGGAGAGTCTGGTCACCGTCCCGTTGCGCGCGATCGACACCAGCGTTGGCGGTTCGGTGAAGCTCTGGCGGATCGCGACGAGGCTCTTGCCGTTCGCGGAGGGCGCGACCGCCCCGTATGAAGATTCGCGAGTCACCGCGCGCGGCGCGCCGCCGCCGACGTCGAAGCGGTACACGCGACGCGTGCCGGCGTCATCGATGGAGCCCAACAGGCTGCGCGAGCCCGCCTCCCATGTGATGCCGGAAACCGAGCGGTCCCAGTCCTCGGTGAGCGCGGCGATCGTGCCCGCGGCGCGGTCGAAGATCATGAGCCGCGCGCGATCCGCGTAGAAACGCAGCACGCGCTGCTGCGTGAACGCCAGGCGCTTGCCGTCCGGGCTGTAACGCGGCGATTCGTCGTCGGCCTTGTTCGACTCGGTGATGTTGCGGGCGGGCTTGCAGCCGCAGGACGGCAGCAGGATGACGTCGAGATTGCTTTCCACGCCCGTCGTGTCGACGTCGGCGACGAACGCGATCTCGAGGCCATCGGGCGAAATGTCGTAGGAGGTGGCATCGACGTCCGGGCGCGGTAGATTGAAGCCCGACAGGCGGGTGATCGCGGTCGGCTCTCCGCCTTCGAGCGCGATCGAGAAAATCTGCGGCAGCCGATCGTCGTAGTAGCGATCGAAGTACGAAATCGGCGCCTTCGACCAGACACGCGCGGTCATCTTCGTCGCCTCGCGTTCCTTCTTGCGCGCGGCCTGGTCCTCCCAGCGCACCAGGTCCGACCACACCTCGCTCACGAACGCGATGCGCTTGCTGTCGGGAAACCATTTGGGCACCGAGACGCCGGTCGGTATGTTGGTGACGCGCCGGGCTTCGCCGCCGTCGACCGCGATCACGTAGACCTGGTTCTCCGTGTCGTCACCGCGCCTGGAAACGAATGCGATCCACTTGCCGTCCGGGCTCACCGTGGGCTGCGTGTCGTTCGCCTTGTCGCTCGTGAGCTGGCGCGGCGCGCCGCCGGCGACCGGAAACAGCCACAGGTCGGTCAGACCCTTGTTGTCAGGGATGTCGAACGTGGTGACCGGTACGACGGCCAGCGATCCATCCGGCGTGATGGCTGGATCGCCGAGACGCTTCAGCGCCCACATCTTCTCCGCCGACAGCGGCGAACCATTCGTGGCCGGCGGAGTTTGCGCGGCGGCGGAAAAAACGCAGCCCCACGCGGCGAGCGTCAGCAGTAATCGATGCATGAGAGACCCGATTTCGTTGAGCGCCCGTTCGAGCGCGATTGGCGATCATTCTGACGATGCCGCTTCAACGACGGCAAGCTGTACCGGATCGTTCCGGCGAACTGTCCCTTCGTTTGGGCTCGTGCGGTGCGAGAATCCCTCACATGCAAAACGTCCCGCCTCGAAGAAACGCATTCGACCAGCCGATCGGATTCGACCTTCCGGATTGGCGGGCGCCGCCGATGCCACCCCGTGAAAACCTGTCCGGAAACTACTGTCGGCTCGAACCGCTCGATGCGGACCGGCATGCCCGCGATCTCTTCGATGCCCAGGCCGAGGATGCCGAGGGGCGCCGCTGGACCTATTCCTTCTTCGGCCCGTTCGAGAACTTCGCCGCCTTCGAAACCTGGTGCCGCGCCGCACAGGTTGCGCAGGACATGCTGTTCTTCGCCATCGTCGATCGAACGACCGATCGCGCGCTGGGCTACGCGAGCTACATGCGTATCGTCCCGGCGCATGGGGTGATCGAGATCGGCAACATCTTTTTCGCGCCGCGCCTGGCGCGTACGCGCGCGGCGACCGAGGCCATGTTCCTGTTCATGCAGCAGGCGTTCGCGCTCGGCTACCGGCGATACGAGTGGAAGTGTGACAGCGGCAATCTGCCTTCACGCGCGGCGGCGCAACGTCTCGGCTTCACCTACGAGGGATTGTTCCGGCGCGCCATCGTCAACAAGGGGCGCAATCGCGACACCACCTGGTTCGCGGTCATCGACGAGGACTGGAACGGTGGTTTGCGGGACGCCTATCTACGCTGGCTCGACCCGGCGAATTTCGACGCGCGGGGCGGCCAGAAGCTGCGTCTCTCCGAGCTCACGGCGCCTTTCGTGCACGCCCGCTCCTGAGCGCGGCACTCAGCCGGCGCAGAAGGCCAGGACGTGTTTCGCGACCACCGCGGGCGCGGCGTCCAGGATTCTCTTGTCCTGGTCGGGCAGGTCGATCACGCGGGCCCCGGTATGGAAGCGATTGACGCGTGCGCCCCCATCCCAGAAGTTGTCCTTGGGCCGCAGCACGAGCAGGGGCTGCTTCACCAGTGGCAATCTTTCCTGCGCCTGCCATTCGATGACGGCGTGGCGCGCCCACAGCGCGCCCTGTGACAAGCCCTCGGGCGGCGAGAGTTCCCGATAGGAGCGCCGCTCGGTCTCGTCCAGCACGGGCGCGCCGATCATGACGACGCGCCGCACGACCTTCGGCCGGGCGATCGCGAGTTCGGCCGCGACCGCCGCGCCCGAATGCATGCCTAACAAGTCGACCTGGCGGAAGCGCATCGAGTCCAGGAAGTCGCCGATCGCCTCCGCGTAGCCGCTGCTCGCGAGTTTTCCCGGCGGCGCATCGGATTCGCCGCATCCGGGAATGTCCGGGCTGTAAACCGATCGCGTCCTGCCGAGTTGCTTCGAAAGCGCGAGGAAGCTGCGACCCGTGGTGGCGCTCGCGTGCAGGCAGATCAGCGTGGTCAGTTCATCGAAGCCGCCGCCGGCCGGAATCGCGTTATGGACGTGCAGCTGACCGTAACGGCACTCGAAGTAGGCGCGGCGCAGCCGCGGCGGCGGTGTATCCAGATTCATGTTGCGCAAAGATAACTCAGGGCAGGCCGCGTGTTGTTCGCGCCGTCAGGGTTCCTCCTACATCAGCCTGTCGGCGGACGCCTACCCGATCCGGATTCCGGGGTGGCGCATTTGACAGAAACGTGAGCGGCCGATCGCAAATTTCGCCATGGGACAAAAGTCTGCGCGCCTCCTTAAGACACGAGGGGCTAGAATTCCCTTGAGAAATAATGAATCCAGGGGATGTCCGGCGATGCCACCGGTGAATCACGTCGCTTCTTCGGCGGAGTCCGACAACGAAGCCACGGCCGAGCTGCCCGTGCTCGACGTCGCGGCCTACGAGGCGTCGCTCGAAGACACCCTTACGCGCACGGATTCCATCCCCACGTTGCGGCCCGCGGAAGTCGACACGTCGATCAGCGCAACGCACGAGATGCCGGCGCTGGCCAGATCGAGCCCGAAGAACAACGCCCTCCGGCCCGAGGCACGCAAACCTCCCGAGCGCGTCGTCGCCGAACCCGTGGGCGCCGAAACCGTCGTCGTCGAACGGACCATAGAGGCGACCCAGGAATTGCCGACGCCCCAGCTCGACGAGTTGCGCAACGCGCTCGCCAATGCGCATCGCCGCATCGGGGAGCTCGACGCGCGCGCGCGCATCGCCGACACCGAGCGCGCGGTCGCCGTGTCGCGCGCGAATGCCGAATGCGCGCACTTGCGCGCGCAACTCGCCGAAAAACTCGAGGCGCGGCACAACGCACGCGCCCGCCAGGGTGTCAATCGCGCGGACGATCGCACGCTCGAAGACGAGTTGTTCGCGCGCGCCGAACGGCTGGAAATGCTCGAGCGCGTGCTCGACGCGCAGCGCCGCGCCTTCGACGAGCAGGGCGTCACGCTCGCGAATGCACAGGCGCGCTGCGAGGCGCTCGAATGCGACCTCACCCATGCACGCGCCGGCATCGCGCGCCGCGATTCGCAGATCACACTGCTCGAAGCCGACCTGCGTGTGCGCCAGGAGCAGGCATCCGTGTTATCCGCGCGGCTGGCCGATGCGCTGACCGCGATCGAACCCAATGTGCCGCGCCTGCGCTCGGACATCGCCCTGCTCGAAGAACGCCTCAAGGAACTGACCGCGCAGCTCGCCCAGGCGAACGCGCGCGTCGCGGAACGCGACCAGGATCTCGAAGTGGCCGAGGAAAGCATTCGCCAGCTCGAGATCGACGTGCGCGACAAGACTGGCCAGCTCTCCGAGGTCCAGGTCACCGTCGAGGAGTGGCGCGCGGTCATCGCCGAAAGCCAGCTCTCTATCCAGCAACGCGACTCGCGCATCCAGCAATTGCAGTCCGATCTCGAGATGCGCAGCGCGGCCATCGTCGATTCGATCGCGCATACCAGCGAGGAGATCGCGCTCGAGGGCCCCGCGCGGGTATTGATCCGCACCGACGGCAACACCGAGTTCGTCCAGGTGCTCGGCCGCCGCACTCGCATCGGGCGCGGCTCGGACAATGAGATCGTGCTCGACACCAAACACGTCAGCCGCTATCACGCGGTGCTGCTCGCCGGCCCGGTGCATACCTCGATCGAGGACCTGAACAGCACCAACGGCGTGTTCGTGAACGGCAAGCGGGTTACCCGCCAGGCGCTCAAGGACGGGGACAAGATAAACATCGGGCGGACGCAGTTCCGTTACACGGTTCGCGGCTAACTGCCCGGCTCCTGCTAGAGTAGCGGGCCTTCCGCACTCGCTGATCGCCTCGCATGACCGATAACTACATCGAACGCATCCTCAAGGCGCGCGTTTACGACGTCGCATCCGAATCTCCGCTCGAAGCGGCTCCGCGCCTGTCGCGGCGCGTCGGCAATACGGTGCTCTTCAAGCGCGAAGACACGCAGCCGGTGTTCTCGTTCAAGCTGCGTGGCGCCTACAACAAGATCGCGCACCTGTCCGAGTCGGTCGCGAAACGCGGGGTCATCTGCGCATCCGCGGGCAATCATGCGCAGGGCGTGGCGCTCGCCGCGCGCCGCCGCGGGATTCCGGCCATCATCGTGATGCCGCTCACCACGCCCAGCATCAAGGTCAGCGCGGTCCGCGATCTCGGTGGCGAGGTGGTGCTGCACGGCGACGATTACGACAGCGCCTACGAGCACGCGCAGACCATCGTGCGCGAGCGCAATCTCGCGTTCGTTCATCCCTTCGACGATCCGGACGTGATCGCCGGACAAGGCACCATCGCGGTCGAGATCCTGCGGCAGGCGCGCGGCGACGTGGACGCGATCTTCGTGCCCGTCGGTGGTGGCGGACTCATCGCGGGCATCGCGCTCTACGCGAAGTACCTGAATCCGAAGATCCGCATCGTCGGCGTCGAGCCCGTCGACGCCGCGGCGATGTTCGAGAGCCTGCGCGCGAAGAAACGCGTCACGCTCGATCGCGTCGGCATCTTCGCCGACGGCGTGGCCGTACGCCGCGTCGGCGAGGAAACCTTCCGCCTGTGCCGCGAGCACGTCGATGAAGTTGTGCTGGTCGACACGGACGAGATCTGCGCCGGCATCCAGGACATCTTCGAGGACACCCGCTCGATCGTCGAGCCCGCAGGCGCGTTGGCGGTCGCCGGCATGAAGAAGTATTGCGCGTTGAACGAGTGGCGCGACAAACGCGTCGTCACCCTCAACAGCGGCGCCAACATGAACTTCGATCAGCTGCGATACGTCGCGGAGAGATCGGATGTGGGACAGGCGCGCGAAGCATTGCTGGCCGTCGAGATCCCGGAAAAGCCGGGCAGCTTCCTGCAGTTCTGCGAGGTGCTCGGCTCCCGGTCCGTCACCGAGTTCAACTACCGCTTCGGCGCCAAGGATCGGGCGCAGATCTTCGTCGGCTTCGGGCTCGCGCGTGGCCGCGAGGAACGCGATGAAGTCATCGCGACGCTCAAGGCCGCGGGCTACGGCGTCACCGACATGACGGACAACGAGATCGCCAAATTGCACGTACGTTACATGGTGGGCGGCCATGCCAACGGTGGCGTCGCCAACGAGCGACTGTATCGCTTCGAATTCCCGGAAAGGAAAGGCGCGTTGCT
Source organism: Pseudomonadota bacterium (assembly GCA_023457495.1). GTDB lineage: Bacteria > Pseudomonadota > Gammaproteobacteria > Steroidobacterales > Steroidobacteraceae > CADEED01. The sequence continues at coordinate 11,737 of JAEWLQ010000009.1, read as the reverse complement.
GAAGTTCCTGCAGTCGGTCGGAACCCGCTGGAACATCACGCTGTTCCATTACCGCAATCATGGTTCGGACTACGGCCGGGTGCTCGCCGGCATCGACGTGCCGCCGGCCGAGGCGCCCGACTTCGTCGATCACCTCAATGTATTGCATTACTCCTACAGCGAGGAGACTAACAATCCGGTTTACCGGATTTTTCTCGGCTCCTGATCGAATCGCCGGGAACGCGGGCCGGACATGCCGGTCTGTGTAGAATGCCGCCGGCCACAGTCATCAGGTCTCTGTTGGTGTTCGACGACAAACACCCGCTGTTCGGAACCTACAAGCTCGCAAAGCGTATCGTCATCGGAATCGTCGGTGGCACCGTGCTGCTCATCGGCATCGCCATGATTGCGCTTCCGGGTCCCGCGTTCGTCGTGATTCCCGTAGGTCTCGGCATCCTCAGCATCGAATTCGCCTGGGCACGCATCTGGTTGAAGAAGGTGAAGGCCAAGGCCCAGGAAGTCGCGCGCCAGGTCATCAAGCGCAAGGACACGCCTCCCGGTCCGTAAGGCGCGCGGCGCGGCACCGCATCATTCGCTCGGCGGATCGAGCATGAGCGCGAGACATCGGGCGTCTCGAGCGCGGCTAGATAGGCGCCCGCAACGCGGCGTGCGTTTCCCGGCCAGCCGCGCGCACATCCGAATTCGTCGTCAAAGCGATGCTCGCGACTTTCCTGGCAAAGTGGCCCGTTCCGGGCCCAAGTAACCAGTTAAAGTGCGCGCCTCCCAACTGTCCGGCTTCCCTTGAGCATCAAGACCCGATCGCCCGCGCTGCAGGCGTTGAGCCAGCCCGACTTCGCGCGTTACGCGTTCGGACGTCTCGCCGGCACGCTCGCCTGGCAGATGGTCAACGTGGTCGCGGGCTTCCAGGTGTGGAAGATCACGCGTGATCCGCTCGACCTCGGCCTCATCGGTCTCGCGCAGTTCCTGCCATTCCTCGCGCTCGTCCTGCCCGGCGGGCAGGTGGCGGATCGGTTCGACCGGCGCATCATCATCGCGTGCGCATATACGGCGGAGCTCGCGGGCGCCGCGATCCTGTTGTGGTTCACGTTGTCCGGCAGCCAGAACGTGTCGATCGTGTTCGGCGCGATGGTGTTGTTAGGCGTGGCGCGCGCGTTCTGGGCGCCCGCCGGTCAGGCGATGACGCCCAACCTCGTGCCCAAGGAGCTGTTGCCGGGCGCGGTATCCGTCAATGCGGTGCTGTTCCAGGCCGGCGTGATCGCGGGTCCCTCGATCGGCGGCGTGCTCGCGATTTTCGGCTACCAAGTCGTGTATGGCATCGCGTGTGTGCTGCTGACCTTCACCGTGCTGGTGGTGGCGAACGTGCGGCCGGTGCGACCACAGGGACCCGCCACCCAGTGGCGCTGGCACAGCGTGCTCGACGGATTCCGCTTCGTCGTGAGCAAGAAGCCCTTGTTAGGCGCCATCTCGCTCGACCTGTTCGCGGTGTTGTTCGGTGGCGCCACGGCGCTGCTGCCCGTGTTCGCGACGGACGTGTTGCACGTCGACAGCGCTGGCCTGGGACTGCTACGCGCCGCGCCGGGCGTGGGCGCCGCGCTCGTCGCGCTCGGTCTCGGATTGCGCCCGATCACGCGACATGCGGGACGCTGGATGTTCGGCGGCGTCGCGGCGTTCGGCCTCGCGACAATCACCTTCGGCTTGTCGACTAATTTCTGGCTGTCCCTCGGCGTACTCGCGGTGCTCGGCGCGGGCGACATGGTCAGCGTGTTCGTGCGACAGCTGCTCGTGCAACTCGAAACTCCCGATGCCATCCGCGGCCGCGTGAGCGCGGTCAATTCGATGTTCATCGGCGCCTCGAACGAGCTCGGCGAATTCGAGTCCGGCGTGACCGCGCGCTGGTTCGGCACCGTGCGCGCCGTGCTCATCGGCGGCTGCGCGACGCTGATCGTCGTCGCTTCCTACATGAAGGTATTCCCCGAGCTGCGAAAGCTCGATCGGTTCCCCGAACCCAAGCATTGAGTCGGCGAAGCGTTCAAAGGACTAGGGGCGATGGCCGCGTCATACAGGCCTCATGCTGACCGGACACTGGATTTACTCGCCCCCTGTACGGAAATACAGTTTGCGCATGGCAGGCGCGATGAAAGGTCGGGGCGCGCTGTCGAATCCTCCCGGTCGATTCGACAAGCTGACCCACTCACTCGAGCATGACGGTTGGTATGAAGAGGAGCCGCCAAACAAGCTCGAGACCATCGTCATGCCCGAGCCGGCGCGGTCGATCATCAGCCGCAACGATTCGCCCGACATCGGGTTCGACAAATCCATCAATCCATACAGGGGATGCGCTCATGGCTGCCCTTATTGCTACGCCCGTCCGAGCCACTCGTACGTAGGTCTTTCCCCGGGCCTCGATTTCGAAACCAAACTTTTCTACAAATTGGACGCGGCGCGCCTGTTAGAAAAAGAGTTTTCGGCCCCGCGATACCAATGCTCGACGATCATGCTCGGCGCGAATACGGACCCGTATCAGCCGCTCGAAAAAACACAACGGGTCACGCGCTCGATCCTCGAAGTCGTGCTGAAGTACCGTCATCCCGTCGCGATCACGACCAAGGGCGCACTGATCGCCCGCGACGTCGATCTGCTCGCGGCGCTCGCTCGCGACAATCTCGTGAGCGTGATGTTCAGCATTCCCACGCTGGACGACGACATGAAGCGCATCCTCGAACCGCGCGCCTCGTCCGCGGCCGCGAAACTCAAGGCGATGCGCGTGCTCGCGGATGCCGGCGTTCCGGTTGGCGTGCTGGTCGCGCCGATCATCCCGGTGCTGACCGAGCACGAAATCGAAGCCGTGCTCGCAGCCTCGCGCGAGGCCGGCGCGTCGCAAGCCGGCTACACCATGTTGCGGCTCCCCTGGGAGGTGAAGGATCTTTTCCGCGAATGGCTGGCCGAGCACTTCCCCGACCGTGCCGCGCACGTCATGTCGCAGGTTCGGGCCATGCGCGGCGGCCGCGACAACGACCCCTCCTTCGGGACGCGAATGCATGCGATGGGACCCGTGGCCAATCTCATTCGCCAGCGTTTCCAGTTAGCCTGTCGGCGCCTGGGATTTCCTGCGGAGCGAGACCATGACCTCACGACCGAGCTTTTTCGCCCGCCGGGCGGCGCTCACCAGCAGCTCGATCTCATCTGAACGCGCGCGCCTGGGAACCGGCCCGAGGGCCCGCGGTCACAAAGTCGGTATGCTGCAACGTGGCATACTTGCCGTGCCCACAGACATTCCCACACCCGCCTTGGGAGTACGTCGATGAATAACGTGATCCGCATGACCTCCGCATGTGTGGGAGTCCTGTTGATCACGGGTTGCATGCAGGCGCGCATCGAAGAATCCCGAGAGCTCGCCACTCCGCTCGCCAAGGGCGAGCGGGTCGTCATCCTGGCCAAGCCGCAGATCGAAGGATCCGGCGCCGAAGACGCTTTCATGGATTGCGTCGGCGATGGGCTCGGCGGCGGTCGACATGGCCTGGCGGTGCACGACAACAACGAATTCGTCGACAAGATGTTTCCGTGGTTCGAGCCGTCCACCGCGCCCGGCCGACCGGAGGCGATGAGCTCGTTGCTCGCGCGCCCCGGTGTTGCCGAAAAGATCTCGGAGAGCGGTGTCCGTTATGTCGTCTGGCTCGACGGGAGCACTCGCAAGACCGATGGCGGCGGAAGCCTGGCCTGCGGCGCCGCCCCCGGCGGAGCCGGATGTATCGGATTCGGATGGTGGCAGAAGGAATCGGACTACGAGGCCACCATTTGGGATTTGAAACAGGCCAAGTCGGCGGGTAGCGTGGGTACCAACGTCACCGGCACTTCGGCCATCGTCGGCGCAATCGTGCCGCTGCCGTTCATCGCGCGCGTACAGGCGACGGCGTGCAACCGCATGTCCAACCAGTTACGCAGCTTTTTCACGGGAACCGACGGCTCGGCCGAAGGTACTCGATAAACATTCCGAGGAGGTCGCATGCGCACTCCACATTTTCTGAGCGCTGTCGTCACGGCAGCGGTGCTCATTGCCGGCTGTGCCTCCAATAGCGGCGGACCTTCATCGCCGAGCCCGGGTGGCAGTTCGCCCGGGGGCGGCGGAATGCCGGGTGGCATGCCCGGCGGCGGCGGCGGTGGCATGCCCGGTGGCAGCGGTGGCGGTGGCGGTGGCATGCCTGGCGGAAGCTCCGGAATGCCGGGCGGATCGCCCGGGGGATCTCCCGGAGGATCTCCCGGAGGATCGCCGGGCGGAATGCCCGGAGGAACCTCCGGAATGCCAGGTGGAATGCCCGGTGGCATGCCGGGATCGCCAGGCTCTTCCGGTGGCATGCCGGGCGGTGACAGTGGCTCGAACGGCTCGCCCGGCAGCGCGGGCACGGAAGGCCCCGGCGGCAGTGCGGGTGGCGGCGGCGCATCGACCTCCGAAGAGCGTCGCCAGGCCGGTGAAAAGAGCCTCGACGACTCGCTCGGCGATTTCGACAAAACGCTCAAGAAAGAACAGGAGCGCGTCGCGAAAGAACGCGATGCCCGTGGCGGCAGCGCGGAAGGCGAAGGCGAGAGTGGCGACTCGTCCGGGCAAGGCAGCGGCGACTCGGAGGGCAGCGGTTCCGCATCGGGCGAGAAGACGGCCCGCAAGGGCGACCTGAAGTCCGAAGGCAGCGCCAGCGGCGAGCAGTCCGATGGCGAGGCGGGCGGCGCGGACAGCGGCCAGTCCGCGGGTGGCAGCGGCGCCGGCCACAAGAAACAGGTGCACGGCAGCGACGACGACATCGTCGCGAAGCGCCTGCGCAAGGCGGCCGAGGAAGAGACCGATCCCGAGCTCAAGGAGCGGCTCTGGAAGGAATACAACGACTACAAGAAGTCCACGGGCTGACGTAGTCGAGCGATGCGCGCGAGGCTGACATGAAGACCAAACTACTTGCCGGGACGCTTCTGGCACTGTCGTTCGTGCTGACCGGTTGCGTGACCTCGGAAACCAAGCCGATCCCGAAGGTCGCGGCGAAGCAGGCCACGGTCCACATTCCCGAAGCCGAGTTGCTCGACGTCGGCATCCGCGTGTTCGATCCGGGCATCCCGAAGAATCTCGAGGACGACGTCGAGGCGCTCGCGAAGAAGCGGATTTATCCCGACCTGCGCAAGGCCGAGGCGCGTTACATCCCGACCTTGCTGCGCGAGACGCTCGAGTCGACCGCGCAGTGGGGCGCGGTGCGCGTGATCCCGGACAACGCCGAGTTCGTCGACGTCATCATCACCGGTCAGCTCATCGATTCGAACGGCGGCTTCCTGTCGGTCGACGTGAGCGCCGTCGACGCCGCCGGGCGTGTCTGGATCAAGGACAAGCGTTACCAGAGCCTCGTCGATCTCGGCGCGTACAAGACCACCGCGTCGATCAAGGCGCGCGATCCTTTCCAGAACGTCTACTCGGAGATCGCGAACGACCTGGTCATCGCGCGCGACAAGCTGACCGCCGTCGAGCGCGAGAACATCCGCCGCGTCGCAAGCCTCAGGTTCGCCGAGGACCTCGCGCCGGATGCGATGGCGGGCATGACCGCCAAGGACAAGAACGGGGTCGTGCAGGTCGTGCGCATGCCGGCCGAGGGAGATCCGACGCTCGGCCGCATCGAGAAGATCCGCGAGCGCGACACGGCCGTCGTCGACACGGTCAACGATTACTACGCGAGCTTCCACGATTCGATGGAAGAGTCGTACGGCAGCTGGCGCCAGACGAGCTTCACCGAGCTCGAGAAAGAAATGCGCGCCCGCTCGAGCGCGCGCACGCGCACGATCCTCGGCGCGGCGGCGCTGATCGCCAGCATCTTCGCGCCCAATTCCTGCAGCAACTACGACACCTGCCGCATCAACAACGCGGCGCGCAACGCCGGCACGATGGGCGGCATCGCCGCCGTGCTCTCGGGCATCCGCAAGTACGCCGACGCCCGCGTGCATGCCGACGCGCTGAAAGAGCTCACGAACAGTTTCCAGGCCGAAGTCGCGCCGCAGGTGGTGGAGGTCGAGGGCCACACCCTGCGCCTCACGGGCACGGCCGAGGACCAGTACCGCGAGTGGCGCAAGCTGCTCAAGCAGCTCTATGAAGAGGAGACCGGCTCCGCGGCCGCGCCCCCACCGGCGCCCGTGGCGAATCCGGCCGTCACCACCGGGACCGGGACTGGCGCCGCGCCGCCCGCCGGCTGAATCGAATAGTTAGTCTGCCGAACATTACGTGACAAACCAGAACCAGGCCGGCACCAAGCTGTGCGGTCGCTTCGTGCTCATCGAAAAACTCGGCGCCGGCGGGTACGGCGAGGTCTGGCGCGCGCGCGACGAGATCCGCGAAGCGGACATCGCGCTCAAGATCCTCTACTCGCAGTTCGCGAACTCCGAGCCCGCGTGGCAGGTGTTCCAGCGTGAATTCACGCTGACGGCGCGCCTCAACCACCCGGGCGTGCTGCGCGTGTACGAGCCGGTGCGCGGACCCGACGCCACGGTCCTGCCGATGGTCCTCGCCACCGGCGGCGACCTGCGGCAGCTGCGGGGCGCGTCGTATACGCGCATCCTGCCGCTGCTCATCGACATCGCCGCCGCGCTCGAGCATGCGCACGCGCGCCGCATCGTCCACCGCGATCTCAAGCCGTCGAACGTGCTGCTGGATGGCGCGGGCCGTCCGCTGCTCGCCGATTTCGGCGCGGGCGCCTCCGAAGGCGACGACACCTCGGGCCCGCCGGGCTCGCCCTTTTCCGCCAGTCCGCAGCAACTCGCGGGAGAATCCGCGCGGCCCGCGGACGACATCTATGGCCTCGGCGCGTTGGCGTACGAGCTGCTGTCGGGTTATCCGCCGTTCTACCCGGCGTTCGATGCGCGCAAGATCGCGACCGAACCGGTGCCGCGACTCAAATCCGTGAAGCCGATTCCCCCGCGCCTCGAGATGCTGATCTCGTGGATGCTCGCGAAGCAGGCGCGCGAGCGCCCGCCGACGATGCGCCACATCGCCGACGAGATGAACGCGGTGCTGCAGGACACGTTGGGCTTCGACGGCGCGCCGGCCGACACGGAGCCAGAGCACGAAGACGTGACGCTCGGTCCCGCCGCCGACGACCGCACGCCTTCGGTCTTGGCCGACGACGATCAACCGGTGATCGCCCCGGTGCGCGAGCTCGACGAGATCGACCCGATGCTGCTGCCGCAGGTCGACGAGTCGCGAGTCGAGCAGGAGCGGCGGCAGCGCGCGCGCAATCGGCGTCGCAACTGGGCGGTCGCCGCGGTGCTGGCGGTCGTGGCCGGCGCGGTCGCGGTGTTCCTGCCGCGCGTGGCCAGCGAGCAGAAGATCGACATCGCCTCGCTCAAGCTGCCGGTCGGACCCTCGGCGAGCGAGCAGGCCACCGAAAAGCGCGTCGAGGAACTGAACACCCAGCACACGGAGCTCGACAAGCGCGCCTCCGAGCTCGACGCGCGCGCCGCCGCGCAATGGGGTGGCCCGGAATTCGCGGGCGCCCGCAAGACCATCGACGATGCGCGCGCGCTGCTGGAACGGCGCGACTACGACGCCGTCGCGGCCTCGCTTGCCAAACTCGACAAGACGATCACCGAGATCGAGGCGCGCGTGCCGGCCGCGCTCTCCGCCCAGCTCTCCGAGGGCAATCGCGCGCTCTCCGCCGATGAATTCGAAAACGCCCGCCAGGCATTCGACACCGCACTGCGGATCGATCCGGGCAACGCGGACGCGAAGGAGGGCCTCGAACGGGTCGCGAGCGCCAGCGGCGTCGTGCCGACCCTCGCGGATGCGGAGAACGCCGAAGTGGCCCGCGATTACGCGAAGGCCCAGGAGCTGTTCGCGGACGTGTTGAAGCGCAACCCCGGCAACGCCACCGCAACCGAGGGGCTGGCGCGGATCAAGCGCACCGTGGCCGACAACGAATTCAACGCGGCCTTCGGCGCGGGGCTCGCGGCCCTCAATGCCGGCCGGTTACCCGAGGCGCGCACGCAGCTCGACCGTGCGCAGAAGCTCCGGCCCGACAGTCCTGAAGTTGCGGCCGCGCTGACGCGCCTGGTCGACACGGGCTCCGGCCGCAGCCTGGCGGAGCTCGAGCAGCGCGCCGCCCGGCTCGCCGGCGAGGAGCGCTGGACCGAAGCGCTCGCCATTTACGATGAAGCACTGGTGCGGGATCCGACCTTGCAGTTCGCCCAGAAGGGCCGCGAGGCGGTAGCGCCGCGCGCCGAGCTCGGCAAACGCCTGCAGACGCTCATCGACAAACCCGAGCGGCTCGCCGAGGAACCGGTGCGCGTGGAAGCGGAACGCCTGATCCAGCGCGCAGAGGCCCTGCCGAACAAGGGGCCGGTGATCCGCTCGCAGATATCGCGGCTGGAACTCCTGCTGCCCACGTTCAATCAACCCGTCATGCTCGCGCTGGAATCCGACAACATCACCGAGGTGGCCATCCAGCGCGTTGGCTTCTTCGGGGCGTTCGAGAAGCGCCAGGTCGAGCTCAAACCCGGCAAATACACGGTGACCGGCAAGCGCAGTGGCTTTCGCGACGTGCGCCGCGAAATCACCGTTGCGCCGGGACAGGGTGAGCTGATCGTCGACATCCGCTGCCTCGAGCCCATCTAGCAGCCGGCGCGCCACGCATGGAACCCTCACTCTCACTGGATCCGAACATCATCCTGCGCAGCACGCAGGGTGAGTCGCGCTTCGGCGCGCGCGTCGCGATCGATCCTTCGAGCGGGGAAATGCACGCCGACCTCGGGGAATCCCCCGCGCCCGCCGAGACAGCCCAGGCCTCGCTGCGTGCCGTGTCGGGCCGCTGGCTGCTCGATGCCGCGCCCGAGGCGCGCATCGGCGTCAACGGGGTCGCCGTGGGCGGCGCGCGCATCATCGTCGCGGGCGATGTCCTGACCATCGCCGGTTCCCAGCTGCTGGTCGAGGAAGCGACACCCGGGGCGCTCGCCCTGCGCCGCTTCGAGCTCGAAGGCACGGAGACGCTGCCGCCGGTGGGCGACAGCGTGCAGACCCTCGTGCCGCTCGGCGACGACGTAGCCATCGACATGGGCGAAGTGCCCGAGATCGATGGCGCCGCGCGGCCGCGCGCGCGGCGCGAGCCACTCGGCGTGTGGCATTACGTGGCCGGCGGCGTGGGCCTGCTGCTCCTCGGCGTGCTCGTGTTCTTCCTCATGCTCGAGACGGTGACGATCGACCTCAAGCCCGCGGACGCGCGCGTCAGCGCGGTCGATACCTTCTCGTGGCAGTCGGCCTCGAGCGTGTTCGTGTTTCCGGGCGAGCACCGGTTGCAGGCGCGCCGCGAGGGATTCGCGCCCGCCGAGGCGCGCGTGACCGTGGAACGCGGCCGGCCGACGCACACGCTGCTGCACCTCGTCAAACTACCCGGCAAGCTCGCGGTCGATACCGGCGGCGTCAAGGCGCGGATCTCCGCGGACGGCGCACCCATCGGAGAAGTGCCGGGCACGGTCGACGTTCCGGCCGGCGAGCGCACCATCACGATCAAGGCGCCGCGATATCTCGAGCACGTGCAGCGCGTGGTGATCAATGGCGGCGGCGAGCGGCAGGATCTCAAGGTCGCGATGAAGCCAAGCTTCGGCGTCGTCGATGTCGCCTCGGTGCCGGCCGGCGCGACCATCGAAGTCGACGGCAAACCCGCGGGTGTCACGCCCGCCAAGGTCGAAATGGATGCCGGCATGCGCCGCGTGCAGATCTCCGCGCCCGGGCTGCGGCCCTGGGTGTCGAGCGTCGCCGTGACCGCGGGCGCGGCGTCTTCCATCGGCCCCGTCGAGCTCGGCGCCGCCGACGCGCGCGTCACCGTGCGCTCGGTTCCGGCGGGCGCGCAGGTCACCACCGGCGGCACCTTCCGCGGCGTCACGCCCGTGACCATCGAGCTGTCGCCCGGTATCGCGCACCAGGTAACCGTCGCGCGCGCCGGATATGCGCCGTGGACCCGCGAAGTCTTCGCCGAGCCGGACAAGGAATCCACGCTCGATGCGCGGCTCTCGGCCTTGCTCGTGGAGGTGCGGATCCAGGGCGAGCCCGCCGATGCCGAGGTTTTCCTCAACGGCGTGTCGCGCGGCAAGGCGCCGGTCACGGCGTCGCTGCCGGCCAGCCGCCACAAGCTCGAAGTGCGCCGCGAAGGTTACGACTCCTTCTCGAGCGATCTCGTGCTCGCGCCCGGCATCGGGCGCACGATCAACTACAAGCTCGTCGACCCGAAGGACATTGTCGGCAACTCGCCGGCGCGCATCACGACGAAGTCGGGCATCCCGCTACGCATCGTCGCGGGCGGCACGTTCACCGCGGGCACGGATCGGCGCGAGCAGGGCCGACGGCCGAACGAGGGCAGCCACAAAGTGACGCTGCTGCGGCCGTTCTACATGGGAGAACGCGAGGTCACGAACGCGCAGTTCCGCAAATTCCGCGAGAACCACAACTCCGGATCCATCGGCAACCACTCGCTGGACCTCGACAAACAAGCCGTCACGCGCGTGACCTGGGACGATGCGGCGGAGTTCTGCAACTGGCTGTCGGCGCAGGAAGGCCTGCCGCCCGCCTATCAGCCACGCGATGGCGGCGGATTCGATCTGATTGTTCCGGTGAGCAACGGATTCCGGTTGCCCACCGAGGCGGAGTGGGAGTTCGTGGCGCGCGCGGCCAGCACCAACAAGCCGCTCAAGTATCCCTGGGGCAAGGATCTGCCCGTCGTGTCCGGCGCCGCGAACGTCGGCGGCACCGAGGCGATGGAGGTGCTGGGGCCCGTGGTGCTCGCCGAACACAGCGACGAATTCCCCGTGGTCGCGGCGCCCGCGCTGTTCGCGCCGAACGCGCTCGGCTTCTACGATTTCGCCGGCAACGTTTCCGAATGGGTCAACGATCGTTATCTGTCCTACGTGCCCTCGACGGCGGTGACGGATCCGCTCGGCCCCGACGATGGAAAATTCCACACGATCCGCGGCTCGAACTGGCGCACCACCGCCACCATGGAGCTGCGTTTCCCCTGGCGCGAGAGCGCGAACGCGGCGAGCGACTACATCGGTTTCCGCGTCGCGCGTTACGTGGCGCCCAACGCGCCGCAGTAGGTTCACGATCATGCGAAATCTCATCTTCAGCCTGTTCGCGATCACGCTGGCGACCATCGCCGCGATGGCCGCGACCACCATGATGATCAACGCGCCGCTGCGCATCGGCGCGCCGCCCGGCGTCAGCACCGCGGGGGTCAATTCGCCGCAGGCGCCGACGCCGGCCCCTGGCGACAATCCGGCTCCCACGAGCGAACCCGGTACGCCGGCGCCCGCGCCCGCGCCGCAGGGCGGCACACCCGACAAGTCCACGCCGCCGGCGGCTCCCGGCACCGCGACGCCGGAAGGCGAGGAAGAGGCGGACAAGGATCCGTACGAAGGACTTTCAGCCGAGGAAGTGCCGCCGGATCTTCAGTACAGCGCGGATTCGAGCGTGAGCTTCCCCACCAACATCTAGCTACCGGACGTTCCCCGACCACCATGTACGGCCTGCACTTCGACCACCACATGCTGTCCATCGCGCGCGATGGCGAGCTCGTCGCGCACGAGCCGCTGGCGGTCGAGACCGACGTGCGTGAGCCGCGCTTCGGCCGCGCGGCGCTCGCCGCCTGGCGCGGCCGGCCGGATGAAGTGTCGCTCGGCCACTGGCGCGAGCTGGGCCGCGACGAGAACGCGGCGCGCAACGTCGCCGTGGAAG
>JAEWLQ010000008.1 GCA_023457495.1 Pseudomonadota bacterium | reverse complement strand
CTTGTAGAAACCCGTGATGCAGTTGAACACCGTGGTCTTGCCGGCGCCGTTCGGACCGATCAGGGCGGTGATATCGCCGCGCTTGGCCGCAAACGACAAGTCGTTCACTGCGACGATGCCGCCGAAGCGCATCGACAGGTGATCCACCACAAGAATGTCGTCTGGGGCGCTTGTCGTCAGATTCATCCGTGGCCTTCCTTGACCATCGAGGATGAAATCTCCGTCCGTTTCTCCAGAAAGACCGATGGTGTGCGGTGACCGATCAGGCCGCGAGGCCGCCAGATCATCAGCAGAACCATCGCCAGACCGAACACCAGCATGCGGAATTGTTCGAACCCACGAAACAGCTCGAAGCCGCCGATCATGGCAACGGCAGCCAGCGCCACGCCCAGTTGCGAGCCCATTCCACCCAGCACGACGATCGCAAGGATGAGCGCTGATTCCTGGAACGTGAAGGACTCCGGACTGATGAAGCCCTGGCGGGTTGCGAAGAAGGCGCCGGCAAAACCGCCGAACATCGCACCGGTCGCGAAGGCGGACAGCTTCGTTATCGTGGTGTTGATGCCCAGGGAGCGGCACGCGACTTCGTCTTCGCGTAGAGCTTCCCAGGCGCGGCCGATCGGCAGGCGACGCAAGCGGATGGTGACCCAGTTCGTCAGAAGCGCGAGGGCGAGGATAATATAGAACAGAAACACGACGCGATGCGTCGCGGAGAATTCGATGCCGAGCCGGGCTGCGAGACCGTCGTCGTCGTTGGTGAGCGGGATTCCGAAGAATGTCGGTCGGGGAATTCCCGTAATGCCGTTCGGGCCGCCGGTGACGTTTTGCCAGTTCAGCAGAACGAGACGGATGATTTCGCCGAATGCGAGTGTGACGATTGCCAGATAGTCGCCCTTCAGGCGGAGTACCGGGAAGCCGAGCAGCATCCCCCAGAACGCCGCAAGGATACCGGAAATCGGGAGCAGGACCCAGAAGGCCCACGGTCCCAGCTGTACGAAATCGACAGACACGTACGGGTAATGTGAAACGATATTGAGAAACGGCAGGCCGTATTGGGCGAGCAGGGCGTAGGAATAGGCCCCGACCGCATAGAATGCGACATAACCGAGATCGAGCAGGCCTGCGAGGCCGACCACGATATTCAAGCCCCAACCCAGCATGACGTATGTCAGCACCAGGATGCTGAGATCGAGAATGTAGCGCTGGTCGTAGAAGATCACCGGCACCAGGCAGGCGAATACCAGAAGAACCGGGCCAACCAGGTGGCGGATTGAGGCAAGGCTGTTGCTGATAGCCGTGGGTAGTACAAGAATTTGTTTCGTCGGTCCGATCCACCGCCGCAACAATTCGACAGCGATGCTTCCGAAGAACACGGCTGCGACGACAGCTGCGAGATCACCGAAACGCGTCCAGTAAATCAGCTGTCCGGCAGGCCCGGCTTCAGTGCGGATGCCGATCATCAGTGAAAACAGAACAAGCGCCACGAGCGCGCTCAAAATTGCTTTCTTTAGGATGAATGCCGCGCCTTGATCCGACGCGGCTCTGTGGGATGGCGCACGCGTGGTTGGATTGGAGATTTGCGCCACGCTTAACCTCAGACTTTCTCGACTTCGGGACGGCCAAGAAGGCCGGTCGGGAGGAAGATGAGGACGATGATCAGGATCGAAAACGCGGCAACGTCTTTGTATTCCGACGAGAAGTAGGCAGCCCAGAACGTCTCAATAAGGCCGATGGCGAGTCCGCCGAGCATGGCGCCTGGCAGCGAGCCGATGCCGCCGAGCACCGCCGCGGTAAACGCCTTAATCCCGGCGACGAAGCCCATGAAGAAATCGACCACGCCGTAATAGAGCAGGTACATCATACCGGCGACGGCCGCGAGCGCTGCGCCGATCACAAACGTCATGGAGATGGTGCGGTCGACGTCGACGCCGAGGAGCGCCGCCATTGTTTGGTCCTGCTCACAGGCACGCATATCGCGGCCAAGCCGCGTCCGCGCGACCAACCAAGAAAAGATTGCCAGCAGGATCACTGTGGTGATCACCACGATGATCTGGATATTGGAGAGCTGCACGACGAAGCCGTCGCGCTCGAACAAGGTGTGTCCGCCGGTGATGATTGGGGGCACGGGCTTCACGCGCGCGCCCTGTGCCACCTGTGAAAAATTCGACAGGACGAACGACATGCCGATTGCGGACAGCATCGGAGCGAGGCGGAACGATTGGCGTAGCGGGCGATAGGCGATCCGCTCGACAGTCCAGCCATAGAGGGCGGTCACGGCCATCGCGACCAGCAGCACCAGCAGCAGGATGACAGGGATGGCTGTCAGGCCGACCGAGACCAGAATGAGAAATGTGATGAGGGCGATGAAACCGCCGATCATGAAAATATCGCCGTGGGCGAAATTGATCATGCCGACGATGCCGTACACCATCGTGTAGCCGATGGCGATCAGACCGTAGATCGAACCGAGCACCAGTCCGTTGATGAGTTGCTGGGCGAAATAGTCCATAGGCTGCCGTGTTTGAGCAAATCCGGCAAAAGGGGATACCGGATGTATCCGAATTTGCTGCGTTTATCCTGTGCTGGCGAGAGCTGACCCCAAGAACCGATTCCTGTGTCGAGATCATGCACAACAATCAACACGTCGAGGGCTCCGGCAGCCGGATCGTCGCGTCGTCCCATTTTCTAACAGCGGGAACAAGGGGCGGCAACCACACCGGCTGCGGCCTGGCGTCGTCATCCACGCCGAGTTGCATTGCGCTGCGAAGTTCCTGCGCATGCCCCGCCGGAGCCGCCAAAAGACCGGCGGAGGAACAGAAGTTCCTTTGCAACCAATCATCGACCGGGACCGTTACCTTCCGCGACCCAACAAGGGAGACGTCGATATGGGTAACAATCCGAATCAAAATCCCGGCCAGCAGAGCCAGAATCCGAACCAGAAGCCCGGCCAGCAGCAGGGTGGTGGTCAGAAGCCCGGCCAGCAGCAACAGGACCCCAGCCAGAAGCCTGGCCAGCAGTCAGGTCAGCAAGGACAAAAGGGCGGCCACTAGGAGGGCCTAAACTTCGCTCGGTTAAAAAAATCCCGCCAAAGGCGGGATTTTTCTTATGGGAACACCTGTTGTCCACAGTGATCCACTGATCGCGGCGCTGCGTTAACGTTAAAGAAGAGTTTAAATTGTCCCCCGCGGTCGCGGGGAGTTAGCTCCGTCGACATTCATCGATTTCGACGGGGCGGCATGTCCAAAGA
>JAEWLQ010000007.1 GCA_023457495.1 Pseudomonadota bacterium | reverse complement strand
GGGACAGACCTCCCCGGTTGACTGACTCGAGCCTGTCCCCGTTTGCTAGGAAACGAGGAATGTCCCCATTTACATTTATCGATACCGCGGGAGGACGAGGGAGCCGAAGGTCAGGTAGAAGGTCTGGCTGCCGTCGAAGGTGCGGCCATAGCCGAGTTGCAGGGGGCCGATCGGCAGGTCGACACCGAGGAACACGCTCGCGGCGCCGATGAGATCGTCGAAGGACACCTCGTCGTGTGACTCCCAGACATTGCCGCCTTCGAGACTGCCGCCGAGATACGTCGGCACGTCGAACACCAGGCCCTGCTCGCTGATACGCCGGTAGTAGATGGCCCGCACGAGCAGCTGCTGGTTGTCTACGAGCTCGCGATCGCCGAGTCCCGAGAGAAAGCCGAGCCCGCCGAGCGACGCTGACGCCTGGTAGGCGCCCACCAGGTCCTTCGAGTAGTTGGCCCGCCCGCCGAGCATGATGGTGTTGCGCCCGAAGCTCATCGGCTTGTCGATCGCGGCGCGCAGCACGTTGCCGTTCTCGTCGGATCCCAGGTTCTCGTCGTAACTCGAATAGCTGAACTCCGCGCGCAGTCCGTCGCGCGGAAATCGCACGTTGTCGAGCGTGTCGTACAGCAGGGTCACGTTGATGCCGCCAACGTCCACCCGGATGTCGTCCGGCAGCGCAGGATCGCCGATGCGCAGCTGCGCGTGATCATTGCCACCGAACAGGGCCGTCGACAGCCGCACGCGGTCGCCGAAGTCGCGGCCCACGCGCATCTCGCCATACAGGCTCTTCACCCGGTATTCCGCCACCGGCATCTCGAAGTCCCCGCGAAACACCAGCGGCTGATTCAGCGCCGTGTACGACAGACCCGGATCCGCGAACCAGTTGCCACGATGACCGAACGGCACGTACAGATCCGTCGAGATCGCGCTGAGACGGCCAATGCCGATGAAGGAGCGCCATTCCGCGCCTTTCGCCGACAGGTCCGTCACGCGGCTCTCGATGTTGAGCTGGTAGTCGTCCTGTCCCGCGAAATCGTCGCTGATCTGCATCCCGACGCGAAACAACACACGGCCCAGCGACGAGTCGACGGGTTTCACTTCGAGCGCGGTTTTCCCGTCGCGATCGGTGAGGTCGTACGAAATGCTCTCGTACGTCCCGCGCCCATAAGCGCCGGAAATTTCCTTTTCGAGCCGCTCGACATCGAGTGGTTTGCCCGCCTCCGCGGTGATGCGATCGCGCACGAATTCCGCCGTCGTACTCGAGTCGTCCGCGACCTTCACGGAGGCCACCGTCGGAATCGTCGGCAACGCGCGCCGGTGATTCTCCCGCCAGGCGTAATACTCCTCCGCCGGCATCGAAAACTGGCGCAGCTGCTCGACCACCGCCTCCGCCGCGGCCTGGCCCGGCGCGATGCCACTCGGCGTCTCGCGGAACCCCGCGCTGGTCAGCGTGCCGAGTTCCGGCCGCAGCAGCACGTCGCCCGGCCGCAGCGTGCGCAGGCTCGCCTCGGTGCGATCGCGCATCATGCCGCTCACCATCTGCAGCAGGATGTCGAACGTCGTGTCGACATCCTCGGCCGGCTCGAGCGGCGCGCCGACATCCACCACGATGACCCGATCGACGCCCATCTGGCGCACCACGTCGATCGGCAGATTGTCGACGATGCCGCCGTCCACCAGTAGTTTGCCCTCGTGGCGCACCGGCGCGAACGCGCCCGGCACCGCCATGCTGCTGCGGATCGCGAGCTCCAGGTCGCCCGACTCGAACACCACCGGCTTCACGTTGCCGATGTCCGTCGCGACACAGCGAAACGGGATGGGCAGATCGTCGAACGACTGCATCTGCGAGTGGCCAATGAACTCCTTGCGCAGCAGGAGCCCGAGTTTCTGCCCGCGCACCAGAGTCGTCGGGTACGTGAGTTTTCTGTCCGCGATGCCGATCTCCAGGTTCGCGAGGATGCCGAGGTCGGTTTCCTTCTGCCGCATCGGCAACTCGGCCCGCGCCGTCGTATCGCGGAAGATCTCCACCCAGTCGATCGACGTGACGAATTCCTCGATCTCTTCGGGCGAGCGCCCGGATGCGTACAGGCCACCAATGATGGCCCCGACGCTGGTGCCCGCGATCGCGTGGATTGGAATGCGCTCGCGCTCGAGCACCTTGAGCACGCCGATGTGCGCCGCGCCGCGCGCCCCGCCGCCACCGAGCACCAGCCCGATCCTTTCACCCGCCGCACACGTGCCGACGAGCGATGAGCAGACCGCAAACGCAAACAACCACTTCATGACGCGGAACTCCGCCAGCGAGATGGGCGGAGTATGAATCGTCGGCGCGCCGGTGCGTTACTCCGCGCGCAATCGTGGCCGGAGCGCCGGCCAGGTTCCGTAGGTCAACGCGCGCCACAACCACTCGAGCGGGCCGTACTGGAACCGCGCCAGCCACAGTCGACTGCCCAGGATCTGCGCGGCGAACACCACGATCACGATGCCCGTGATCGCCGCCGTGCCGATCCGCCCCGCGAGCGCCAGGCCCGGTCCCACGCCGAACAGCACGAATCCCATGACGAAGCTCTGGCAGATGTAGTTAGTGAGCGCCATGCGCCCCGCCCACGCGAAAGGCCGCAGCAAGCGCCTGCCGAGCACGGAGTGAAATCCGACGACCACCGCCGCCACATACCCCGCGGCGAGCACCGGCACCGAGGCCAGGTGCAACGCATCGCCATAGAACTCACGATGGTCGTATCCGGGCAAAAGCGGCGATTCGGCCACCAGCACCGCGACGCCTTCGATGATCAATCCCGCCGGCAATGTCCAGCGCAGCACCCGCCGCCAGCCCGGCAGGAAATCCCCCGCGCGCGTGATCCACTCGTGCCGGCCCACCCACACGCCGATGAAGAAGCGTCCGATCACGTAACAGAGCCAGCCGAGGATCATGCCGCTCAGCAGATAGTCGACGACCGCCCAGTCGAGGAAATTGCCGACGATTCCGAAGTAGTCGCCCGCTTGCGAGAGCTGCTGCCGCTCGAGCACGGCCGCATCCGAGTAAGGACCCGGCGCGCCCGCCCACGTGGCAGCCGGAGTGAATTCCTCGAAGGCCATCACGGCCGTGCGCGTGAGTGTCGCGCACAGGATGCCGCCGAAAATCAGCGCCCGGTTACTGAGATCGCGGAAGGCGACGAGGATGAAGCCGGCGAGCGCATAGAGGTGCAGGATGTCCCAGGTCCACACGAAAACCAGGTGCAGCACGCCGAAGATCAGCAGCACCGTCATGCGACGGAAGTACAGGGGCACGAAGTCGACGCCGCGCGCTTCCAGGCGTTGCATCTGTAGATAGAAGCCCAGGCCGAACAGGAATGCGAACAACGTGTTCGCCTTGTCCATGGCCAGCCAGGCGAGCACCTGCGCCAGCGCGTGATCCAGCGGCGCGGTCGGCAGCGAGAGCAGCTGCTCCTCGGTCGACATCACGCCCGCGCGCGCGAACACCGTGAAATTCATGAGGAACACACCGAATAGCGCTACGCCGCGCAACACGTCCATCAACTCGACGCGTTCGCCAGGCGCGACGGGTGTCGCGCTCACCTAATGGACCTTGCCCGTGTGCGGATCGCAGCTCGGCAGGTCCGACGCGGCCATCTTCCAGCTCATGTTGGGATACCAGGTGTTGTTCACCTCGGAGGCGGACAGCACTTTCGCGATGGCGCCCGTGCGCGCATCCATCTGGTAGCCGTACACCGAGCACATGCTGTTCTCGAAGGAAGACGTGCACGGCACTTCCGCGAACACATCGAGTGAATCGCCCACCCACGATATCGCGGCCATGTTGAACCGCGGCGTGTCGCCGACGATCTCGCGAAGGTACGGCCAGCAACGCGCGAGCCGCCCGAGCATGTCGGTTTGAGCGGCGGGTGTGATCGACTTGCGCACGAGGGCGTCGCCCTCGACGCGAAACAGGACGAAGTCGACTCCCGAGTACGCGGTCTCGGAGCCATTGATCAGGAAGGCCTGGCCGTCGGGGGACCAGAGGATCTCCTGGGGACGCCACTGCCCGCCGTTCAGCTCCTTCAACGGCACGGAGAGCCGCAGGTCGGCTCCGCTCTCATTCTTATAGTTGATGCGAAACGTCTCGTCGGTCGGACCGTCGGCCCGGCAGCCGAAACTGACCGATACGTTTCCATGCGTGGATATCGCGGCGGACGGCGTTTCCGATCTGCAATCCAGCGACAGCGGCTCGCCGGCCCTCGCCCAGTGCGTCCTGTCCCCGCCGGGGGACTTCCCGAGGGCGACGGCGCCCGCGCCCGCCAATGCGAGCGCGGTCAAGACCTTGAGGACGCGTACCGCCATGAAACCGCCTCCGGAACCCGGGCCTATTGTCCGGAGGACGCGGGCGACCCGCAATTCAACCCGGAAATTCAACGAGGTATCGTCGTTTCAATTGAACCCGGCGGGACGCTTCAGTAGACTGCGCGCCCCCGCAACGGCTCGAATGCCCGGGCGGGGTTTTCCGCCAAATTCGGGGTGTAGCTCAGCCTGGTAGAGCACTACGTTCGGGACGTAGGAGTCGAAGGTTCAAATCCTTTCACCCCGACCACTTTCAATGGGCCATCCCGGTCACATCGGTAACGTTCTTATACCGATGACATGGGTCACACCTTAGCAGCGAACGGGCTTTCGGCGCACTGGAGCCCCGAGCTCGGTTTGGCCACGCTGACACAAGAAATCCTGGCAATACGTACATGTACTCCACGGAAATCTCCGGGGGCCGCGTCTGCGTATTGAATCACCCTTACCACTTCAGTAACCGGTAAGGCCGTAAGTTTGCATTTGGCCTGACCACTTGTTACGGTTTTCCCTGTCTCTAAGAACCACAGCGCTGCAAACAGCGACAGCAAACGGTCTGCCGGTGTTCAAACAGCCTGCCTCAAGTCATCAATACGAAGGGGGAATTCCGTGCACAGGTCCAAAGAGAAATTCAGTCTCGTCAAACTCACCAAGGCGTGTCTGCCGCTCGCGCTGACGCTCGTTCCGATGGCCTCGGCGGTCGCTCAGGACGCGCCGCCATTGGTTTACAACAAGGAGAACACGGGCGCGCACCATCCGGCGCCGACGTTCCCTGCGTTCGATCAGCTCCCGATCATCAGGCCATTGCCAGACCCATTCGTCTCCTTCACGGACGGAACGCGCAACACCAGCTTCGCGAATTGGGAAAGACAGCGTAACGAGATCTTCAGCGCGGTCCAGAAGTACATGCTCGGCCCAAAGCCGGACTGCAGCGACTGCACCGTCAACGCCAGCTTCACGCCGAATCCCAACAATGCCCTGCAGGGAACGCTGACGATCAGCACCACGAGGAACGGGGTTACTGCAACGCAGACCTCGACGGTTACCTTCCCGGCGACGGGATCCGGTCCCTTCCCCTTCATCATCGGCTTCTCCGGTACCGGCACCGGTAGCATCCCGGCCGGTCTTCTCACCGACGTCGCGAAGATCTCGTTCAACAACAACCAGGTGTTGACGGCGTTCTATTCGCTGTATCCCGAGCTGTGCGCCGGAGCGGCGTGCAACGTGGCCCCCAACCACGGGCGTGGAGGCAGCAACTCGGGTCAATACGCCGCATGGTCATGGGGCGTGAGCCGCGTCATCGACGCCATTGAAAAGCTCTCCAGCCAGACCGGCACCACGCTTCCGCTCAATGTCACCCGCTCGGCGGTGACCGGATGCTCCTTCGGCGGAAAAGAGGCGCTCTACGCGGGAGCCATGGACGAGCGCATCGCTCTGACGATCGCGCAGGAAAACGGTGGCGGTGGCGTCCCGTCCTGGCGGTTCAACCAGAACGTCGAAGCCCAGGCTCCGCCGCACCTGCCCGTCCCCAATACGGTCGGTTCGGTGGAAAACATCAACAACACGAACTACGGCTGGTTCAGCGGCCAGTTGGCTCAGTTCGCCGGTTCCAACGTGTACAAGCTCCCGTTCGACCAGCACATGGTGCTCGCCATGATCGCGCCCAGGGCGGTCCTGCACACGGGTAACACGGGCTTCTACTGGCTGGGCAACGGAGCCGGGTATGTCTCGGCACGGGCAGCGGAGCGTGTGTACAACGAGTTCGGCATCGGCGACCGCATCGGTTGGGTCATCGATGGCGACCATGGCCACTGCGCCATTCCGGCCGACCAGCAGGTCCAGGTCCGGGCGTTCATCTCCCGGTTCCTGCTGGGTCACGACGTCGATACCGACATCAAGGTCGTTCCGAACCCGTACGTGCAGCAGCAGATTGCGCCTCCCTATTACCTGCCCTTCGGGAGCAACACTGGTCGCTACATCGGCCGCGACGGCAACCGCCATCCGACTAACTATCCGTATCTCTTCAATACGATGGATTACGGCCGGTGGACTGCCTGGTGGGGAAGCAAGAAGGCTGAATTCCCGAATGACTGGAATACGGGCGGAACGGTGGACCTGATCACGAACACCCAGCTTCGCAAGATCAGCGCCGGCGATACCATCAAGGCGGGCTTTGCGATCAGCATACGCACCGACCAACCGGAAGCGACCATCCAGGTGCCGAACTCGAAAGTCGAGATCGACATCACCTGTGACGACGACACTTCGTACACGCTGTCTGTTCCGATCCCGGCCCAGACCTTTACGATTCCGGCCAACAACAGCCAATGGTTCCCGTCGCCCGTTCAGAATAGCCCCCTCGTCTACCAGGGCTCCGTGGAAAATCCTGGTTGCAAGAACCCGGAAATGAAGGGCGTGGCGACCAGGGCCTACTTCACGGCCGTGGGACTCCAGGACGGCTTCGCCGGCGACGGCGCGGGTCCGGGCTTCATTTCCACCGACACCGAAAATCCGATCCGGGTGCGATTCCACATCGCCAACGACGGAGTCAATGGTTCGGGCGGTAACTGGAGTGCGCCGGTTGTCGTGAATCTCGAGCCGATCAACTTCGGAGCTCCGCCTCCGTCACGTCAATAGTCAGCTGGTGAAACTCACGCACTCGTGAGCCTGTTGCCCAGGCCAGGTCCTTCGTGGACCTGGCCTGGGCTTTCTGTTTGGGTAGTCCAGCTACCGCCTCCCTTTCGATGTAACGGCCCGTTGGTGCGACCGGTGCCGCGTATTGCGGTATCCCGCCCTAACAATCCCGTCCACGCCGCCGGTCGAAAGAGCGCGACGTCCCAATGCCGATGTTGACAGGATTGGTCAGCCTCGCGGCGCCGGCATCGCCTGCGCGCTCGCGTACGAGCTTCTCGAGCGCGGCCTGGATGTGCGCACGTTCCCCGGTCGTCAACTGCAACGAGTCGAGCACCGATTCGACGATCGGATTGCTCCAGATAAGCCATTCCCACAGCGCAATTCCACTCTGGAATGCGGTGGTTTCCGTGATCGTCTCGACTCTGATTTCCGAGAGGCCGGCATTCGCAAGCTCCGTGCGCAACCGCTCGGGATCCTGCAGCTGAAACGGCAACGGTGGTGGGTCCATCGGCGGCCCGGTGAATGCCGGTCGCACCGACTGAATCGCCGTGACGAGAAAGCCTAAGAACTCAATCCGGTGGGGGTCGCCGTAGACGCTCATCAACACGCGCCCACCGGGCCTCACGACTCGCGTCATCTCGCGCATTCCTTTCGGCATGTCGGGAAACAACATGACCCCGAACTGGGATCCGGCGATGTCGAAGCTGTCGTCTTCGAGATCGAGCGCGTGGCCATCCATGACGCGCGTTTCGATGGCGAGGCCCTCGCTCCTGGCGCGCGCCGCGAGTAGTTCGAGCATCCGCGGCGACTGGTCGATCGCCAGCACGGTGCCACCGAGACGCGACGCCGGGATGCTCAGTGCCCCGCTGCCGGCGGCGACGTCCAGGAACCGCATGCCCGGGCGCAACCCGGCGCGGCGGAGACATTCCTGGCCTAACCACATCTGGGTCGGTGTGTTGGTCCTGTCATAGCCCGGCGCGATCGCGTCCCACGCAACCCGCGTATCGTGAAAAGATTCTCCGGTGTGTTCCGTTGGCGCGGTAACTGCCGCGTGACTGCTGCTCATGGCGTCCTCCTGCTGGCAACTGCGGATTAGTTCCGCTTCGAGCTTAGGACGACAGGCGCGGCGCGACTTGCGCGAGATCACCCAACTGCGCTCCGCGACGGCTGGGTACTTCTACCCAGTCAGGAAGCAGGCGGATTCAGATCAGCCCGTGCTGGTATGCGTACGCCGTCGCGGCCGCACGCGAGCGCAGGGAAAGTTTGCCGAAGATGTTGCTGACATGCCGGTCGACCGTGCGCTCGCTCAAACTGAGCTCGGCCGCAATGACCTTGTTGCTTTTGCCGGAAGCCACTTGCCGCAACACTTGCCTTTCCCTCGACGTCAGGTCACGAGCAACAGACAGGGACGCCTCCTTGGTCAGCGCGTCGAGCCTTGCAACATCCGGGACAGCGCCCAGTCGTTCGAACGCGACGCGCGCGGCTTGCAGATCCAGGTCCGCACCCTCGGTATCCGCCAGCGCGCGACAGGCCATGCCAGTCAGCAAACGCGCCCGCGCAGCAAGGTATGGCGCAGGAATTTGTTGCCAGGCCTCGAGAGCGCGCCGCAACGACACGAGCGCGGCCTTCGGGTTTCCCGCCGCCAGATCCACCGCGGCCCGCGCCTGGTCCGAGATCGCACGCAGCGGACGGGTACCGAAGCGCCTGGCTATTTCTTCCAGTTGCGAACAGGCGGTGCGCGCATCTTCGGCGGCACCGGCCCGCAGGGCGATCTCGACATAGGGTGGGAGCAAGCGTGCCAACTCCAGCGAATCTGTCGTGGCCGATGCGGCGCGACGAATGGCGTTCAATGCCAGTGGGAGACGTCCTTGCATCATGCGCAGCAATGCCAACCCCGGCTGCGGCTCCATGCCCCAGGTGCTCGCCTGGCGGTATGCCTCTTCGGCCGCCGCAAAGTTTCCCTGGAGCCGATATATCTCGGCCAGTTGATAAAACGCGGCGGCCGGCCGCTGCGGATCGACGCCTTTCTCGAACCGGTCGCAGCAACGCCGCGCCTCGTCGAGCGCCTCGCGCCACGCACCTTGCAGTTGCAGAACTTCCGCGCGATGAACCAGACACCTGCCGGTGAAGCTCACCATTTCCGGTTGCCCCTCACACCACCGGGCGAGCGCAGTCGTCCATTCGCCGGCGCGCTCCAGGGCGAGCACCTGTCGACAGCTATCGATCACGCTGCAGTAGATCAGACCCGTGACGAGCGGACCCAGCTCACCCGAGGAAACCGCGAGCATGGTCTCGTCCAGCAACGACAGGCCGTCTTCCACGCGCCCTTGCTGGATGAGTGCGCGGCCCTGCAGATGTCTCGCGATGGCGACCAGATCGGCTTCGCGAAAGCGATGGCCGATGTCCGCGGCATCGCCCGCAATGGCGAACGCGCCCGCGCCATCCGCGGCTTTCAGATGCTCCTCCGCGACCGGCAGCAATAGATAGCCCGCTTCAGCGCATTGCTGCCCTTCACACTCGACCAACCGCCGTGCCCGGGCGAACCATCCGCTCGCTCGACCCTCCTCGCCTTTGAACAGAAAACGCAACCCCGACCAGAAAGCGCAGCGCGCCGCGCGCAGACCTTCATTCGCGTCGAGCCAGGCGTGAAAAGCACGGTCGAGCGTCGTCAGATAGTGCTCGTCGCGGGAAATGAGGTAGGCCGACATCGCAAGCAGCTCGAGATCGGCCGCCGCAAGCGGAG
Source organism: Pseudomonadota bacterium (assembly GCA_023457495.1). Classification (GTDB taxonomy): domain Bacteria; phylum Pseudomonadota; class Gammaproteobacteria; order Steroidobacterales; family Steroidobacteraceae; genus CADEED01. Next base: position 3,524 of record JAEWLQ010000007.1, on the reverse strand, counting down.
TTGTGCTGTCGGCAAGGGAGAGATTGCGATGCGCGTCGCTCCAGGCACGGCGTTCGCAGGCATCCCGGCCGCATTCGAGCGGGCCGGCTACATCTGCGGCGGTCGAGGTCCGCGGGCGCATGAGCTGCTTATAGACCTCTGGCGCCCTGAGGGTCCATCAGGCCGGATGCGCTCGTCCCTCCAACCTGAATGGTGATTTCCACACCGCTTCAGGTAACCGCGCCGTTCCCAACCCGCTGAATTCACACACCCTCCGATGCCGTAGGACGCCGGCCACTCGCGTATGGCGGCTCTCCGATCCGAATGACAGTGCCGAAATGTTATTCAGGAGGCTCAGGGAGGATCTACCATGACTCGCTTACCCACCCTGTTGATGGCCTCGCTCCTGAGTGCCGGCGCGGCCTTTGCGCAAACCTCACCCACCACCGAAGAATCCATCAGCGAGGTCATGAACCTCGTCCATGGCTATCTACTCACGGCGTCCCCGCTGCGGCCCGTCAACGGCGACACCGGCGCTGCGGTCTCGCTCAGCAACATGCCGAGGAACGTCGCGCTGGGACGTACCACCTTGCGCATCGACAGCTACGAATGGGGCGTCACGTATGCGGGGATGCTGCAGGCCACGCAGTTCACAGGCGACCAGCGCTACCGCTCCTATGTGAACACCCGGCTCAGCGGGCTCGCACGCATGGCGGCACACATGCGGGCTAACTATCCGAATGCGACCGCCAGCACGTATCCGTCGAGTGTGTCGGGCACCTACTCGCTGCGCAGGGTGCTCTTCCCGCAGAACCTCGACGAATCCGGCGCGATGTGCGCGGCAATGATCAAGGCGAATCGCGCGGGAATCGCCAACCTGCGCCCGTGGATCGACAACTACGCGAAGTGGGTGTCGACGCGGCAATTCCGCCTGGCTGACCGCACGTTCGCGCGCAACCAGCCGATGCCGAATTCGGTGTGGCTCGACGACCTGTACATGAGCGTGCCCTGCCTCGCGCAGATGGGCCAGCTCACGGGCGACCGCCGCTATTTCGACGACGCCGCCAGGCAGATCCTGCAGTTCTATTCCCGGATGTTCGTGACACCAAAGGGTCTGTTCATGCACGGGTGGATCCAGGAGATGAGTCCACACCCGGCGTTCCATTGGGCCCGCGCCAACGGATGGGCGTTCATGGCGACAGCCGAGCTGCTGACGGTGCTGCCGACGGATCATCCCCAGAGGGCGCAGTTGCTGACCATTTTCAAGGCACATGCCGCCGGACTTCGGCGAACGCAGGCGCCTTCAGGGCTCTGGCACCAGTTGCTAGATCGTCCGGATTCGTACGAGGAGACATCATCGTCCGCGATGTTCGTATTCGCGATCACGCGCGCCATCAACAAAGGCTGGCTGAGTCGCCCGACCTGGGCCCCCATCGCGTTACGCGGCTGGAATGGCCTGACGACGCAGGTGAATGCGATCGGCCAGGTCGAGGGCACCTGCATCGGCACGGGTCTCGGCTGGGACGATACGTTCTATCTCAATCGCCCGACGGACGTGAACGCGGCGCACGGCTACGGGCCAATCTTCCTGGCGGGCTCCGAGATCATTTACCTGCTGCAGAGGCACCCGGAGGTCGGCCTTTAGTTCGAGCCGGCCGTCTTGCTTGGCATTTTCGCATGCTAAGCTTTTGTCTCGACAGCAATCAGAGCCCCGTTTAGTGGGTCTCCTCGAGTACCTGCAAACTTCTGACTCGCGAGAGATGAAAGAAGATGTCGAAAGTCATCCCCGCGGCACTTTGCCTGGCGGCGACCGTGCTGGCAGGGTGCGCGAATAGCGCCGCCGAACCTCCGCGCGTCGTCGGTGCCGAAGCCCAAGCCATGCCCAATGATCTGCAGTCGATCATCGCGGCCGCAAAGCAAGACGCGGTTGCGCGCGGCGTGCCGGCGCAAGCCATCACGGTCGAGAGCGCGCAGCGCGTGACCTGGCGAGACGGCTCGCTCGGCTGTCCTGAGCCGGACGTGCAATACACGCAGGCCCTGGTTCCGGGATGGCGCGTCATCCTGCGCGCCGGCGACACGACCTACGACTACCACGCGGCCGCCAATGGCCATCTGACCCTGTGTCCGCGCGAACGGGCGACCGACCCGATCGCGAACGACCTGGACTGAAACCCCACCCCAAAAAAAACGCCCCGAGGGATATCCCCCGGGGCGTGTATTTCGGCGTCGTGCGCTGTAGTTAGGGCGTGTTGACGCTCACGACGGTCGGGTTGACGTTCAGGAAGAACGCCGTGTCGTGGTACGAAACCGTGCCGAGGTAGCGAGTGTCCGGCGCCAGGCCGCTGAACGTCAGGCCGACCTGACCCGTGGCACCCTGAGTGGCCGTCGCAGGCGTGGCGACTGCCATGTTACCCGTCGCGGCGTTTCCGACACTCCACGTGAACAGCGTGAAGTTGGAATCCGGACCATCCGTCTCGTAGCCATGAACCACCACGGTCAACGGAATCGGCCCGCTCGCCGGGTTGATCGTGAAGGTCACCCGCTCGTTGGACGTCGTGCTGCCGCTCGAGCCGACCAGCGTCGTGCCTTGATAGATGTACAGATCGAGATCGTCGGCTCCATCGGTGTCGCCATCGAACAGCGCCACGCGGAACAGCGTGGTGCCCGTCGGGATGACGACCGGGAAGCTCGCCGTGCCCGGCGCGCCGATGCCACCAAAGTCATCGCCCGGGTCGTCGCTGACGAAACCGGCCGTGGTGGTCGCCGGCACGAGGCCTCGAGCCAGTGCGCCGAACGCGCCGGTGTAACCGAAGCTCACCGGGTAGTTGATCGCGCCGCCGGTCGAAGTCACCTCGGCGGGCGCCGCCAGGATGACCGGCCTCACCGCGAACGGACTGCGCACCACGTGCGTGCCGTCGTTCCAGGTGATGGAACCCGTGGCGTACGCATTCAACGCCGCGGTGGTGCGCGCGAACGTCACCGTGTACGTCTGCGTCGCCCCGGGCGCGATCGTGAAGCTGGTGGGGCTGACGCTCACCGTGACACCCGCGGGTGCCACCACCGATGCGGTGTACGTGGCGGTGGCGCCGCCCACGTTCTTCACCTTGCGAGTCACGACCTGCGTGCCGACCAGCGAGCCGATCGCGATGGACGGGTAGTTGAGATTGCTGGGATCGATGGTCAGTGAACCACAACCCGTCAGCTGTCCCGAACCGCACAGGAAGCCTAACCAGTCATTGAAACCCGCGTCGTAAACGAGGCCCGGATCAGCGGCCTTGTTGGGATCGACGTGGCCCGAACCGATGGCGAACGGCCCGCCCGCGATGGGTGTGCCGTCATTGCGCACTTGCGATGCCGTGGTCATGAGGGCCGACTTGATCATCGCCGGCGACCAGTCCGGATGAAGCTGCTTCAGCAGCGCGCCAAGGCCCGCGACGTGCGGGCTCGCCATCGACGTTCCCTGGTAGAAGTCGAAATTGCGTCCCGGCGCCGCCCGCCGAGCCCGCGCAACCGCGGCGCGGCCCCCCCCCCCCGGAGCCCTGATT
>JAEWLQ010000006.1 GCA_023457495.1 Pseudomonadota bacterium | reverse complement strand
CTGAGAACACCGAGATGGTGATGCCGGGCGACAACATCAAAATGAAGGTGGAGCTGATCCAGCCCATCGCGATGGAAGAAGGCCTGCGCTTCGCCATCCGCGAAGGTGGTCGCACCGTCGGCGCCGGCGTGGTGGCGAAGATCCTGAAGTGAAATGACGGGGTCTGGCTCCATTTCGCTCCGCGAAATGGTGCCTGACCCCATTCTTGGTAGACGCTTTTAGTACCGCTTGCTGCGTACCTAACTACGTAGTCGCTCTTTAGAAGGAAAATTGAACATGGCCAATCAGAACATCCGCATCCGCCTCAAGGCGTTCGACCATCGCCTCATCGACACCTCCGCCAAGGAGATCGTCGAGACCGCCAAGCGCACGGGCGCCACGGTCAAGGGTCCGGTGCCGCTGCCGACCAAGATGGAGCGTTTCACGCTGCTCGTTTCGCCGCACTCCGACAAGGACGCGCGCGACCAGTTCGAGCTGCGCACGCACAAGCGCATCATGGACATCATCAACCCGACCGATAAGACGGTTGATGCGCTCATGAAGCTCGAGCTGCCCGCCGGCGTCGACGTCCAGCTGAAGCTCAACTAACAAAAGGGGTATGCTGCAGCCCGGGGGTATCCTTTGAAGCTGCAGCAACTCCGATATCTCGCGGCCGTCGTTCAGAACGGCCTCAACGTCACCACCGCCGCGCAGGCGCTGCATACCTCGCAGCCCGGCGTCAGCAAGCAGATCCGGCTCCTCGAAGAGGAGCTGGGTCTGACGCTGTTCGTGCGTGACGGACGCGCGCTCAAACGCCTGACCCCGGCGGGCGAGGAAGTGGCGGCGCGCGCGCTGCGCATGCTGCGCGAGGCGCAGGCGCTCAAGTCTCTCGCCAAGGATCTCAAGCAGTCCGATCGCGGCTCGCTGTCGATCGGCACCACGCACACGCAGGCGCGTTACGTGCTGCCGCGAGTGATCCGCGATTTCCGCCAGAAGTACCCCGACGTGCAGCTGCACCTGCACCAGGGCACGAGCGACCAGATCGCCGAGATGGCGAGCCTCGATCGCATCGACTTCGCGATCAACACGGGCAGCCAGGACAAGTTTCCCGACTTCGTGCTGCTGCCTATCTACTCGTGGCACCGGCAGATCATCGTGCCGAAGGACCACCCGCTGGCGCAGATCGCCAAGCCGACGCTGCAGCAACTCGCCGAATATCCGCTCGTCACCTACGTGTTCAGCTTCACCGGCCCGTCCTCGCTGCACCAGCAGTTCGCGCGCGCCGGGCTCGAGCCCAACGTGTCACTCACCGCGCGCGACGCGGACGTCATCAAGACCTACGTGCGACTTGGCCTCGGCGTGGGCGTCGTCGCGAGCATGGCGATCGAGCCCGATGACGAGAAGGATCTGGCCGTGGTCGAGGCAGGGCATCTCTTCCCGCAACACGTGACCTGGCTCGGTTTCCGATCGGGCGCGCTGCTGCGCGGCTTCACGTACGACTTCATCCAGCTCCTCGCGCCGCACCTGAACCGCGACCGCATCGACCGCATCCTCTCCGCGCCCACCCCCGCCGCCCGCGAAAAACTCATCTCCGCCCTCGAACTCCCCCGCTACGACTAATGGGGACATTCCTCGTTTCCTAGCAAACGGGGACAGACCTCGATTCGTGTAGGCCGGATTGACCCGGTCCATGTGCGAAACATGACAGCCGTCGAGATCCGCAGGACGCTCGATCTGAAGTAGCGAGCTATCTCCGCGGGGTCCACTTCACCTGGAACTCGATCTCTTCCTCGGTCGCCGACCGCTCGTGCTCGAGGTTGTACCGCGCGCCCGCCGGCACATGGATACGCTCGCCGCCGATGCTGATCGTGAAGCGCTCGCCATTTTCGATCGCGTCCGCGAGCCGCCGAAGCTTCTCGACGAACCTGGCCTTCGGGTAGTTTTTCTCGATATCGCGTGGTGTCTTCTTTGCCATGCGACTTTGTAGCACGGTGGTGAGGCATTCCCACGGACAGAGTCGTCCGATGCCGATGCGACCAACGGTCCGGCACGCGCAGCGTGTCATGGTGGTGCAGAGCAAGCGAGCGCCTTCGAGTGGCAAATGGGATGTGGTCATCGCGGGTGCCGGCCCCGCCGGGATGTCCGCCGCGTTGGTGCTGGGCCGCGCCTGCCGCCGAGTACTGCTCTGCGACACGGGCACTCCGCGCAGCTGGGCCTCGAAGGAGATGCATGCGTTCCTGTCTCGCGATCCCGTGTCGCCCGCAAGATTCCGGGACATCTCGCGCACGCAGGTGTTGAAATATCCCGGGGTCACCTTCCTGCCTCACGAGGTGACGGCGGCGCGGCGCAGCGGGCCTCTTTTCCGCGTGGAGCTCGCGGGGAGCGCGTCCCTGCGCACCCGCAAACTCCTTATCGCCACCGGCCTGTTCGACATCGTCCCGAGGATTCCCGGAATTGACGACCTGTTCGGCCACAGCGTTTTTCAATGTCCGTACTGCGATGGATGGGAGACGCGCGACCGGCGGATCGCGGTTTACGGCAAAGGACAGCGCGGATTCGAGATGGCGCGCGCCATCACGGCCTGGGCGAGCGACATCGTGCTGCTGACCGATGGTCGGTCTGGCTACACGGCGGACATGCGCCGGCAGCTGGATCGCAATCACGTGAGGCTCATCGAGGCTCGGGTCGCCCACCTGGAGGGCACCCGCGGGCAGCTCTCGGCCGTGGTGTTACGGGACGGCGAGCGCGTTTCCCGGGATGCCTTGTTCTTCGATACGCCCTCGCACAACCAGTCGAAACTGGCGCAATCGTTGGGCTGCAGCTTCGGCCGCGACGGCGGGGTCCTGTGCGGCGATTACGAAGCCACGAGCGTGCCCGGGGTCTACGTGGCGGGGAACATCATCCGGGACGTACAGCTATCGATCGTGGCCGCCGCCGAGGGCGCCCGTGCAGCTTTTGGCATAAATCGCGCCCTTACCCGAGAGGACTGGGGGCGGCGCGCCGGCGGTGGCAGGAGGGGTCGGTCCCCGGAAGGCTGACCCGCTTCGGGCAGAAATGGGCGCCCAGGGAGCTAACTCCGCGATTTCTCACCCGGCACCTACCTGCCTGTTACCCCGGTGTTATTCCTGCATAACCAAAAGTGCTTTCCGGGCGGGGGGTTGCCCTCAGTACAGTCCCCCGCACTTGGTAACTGCCGGCCCCGCGCCGGCTTTTTACGCTGTCCGGAAAGGTCTCGATGCACGCCCAAAAACAAGCAGTTACGACTCTCAAACCCGTCGGGGGAGGCCGTCGTGCGGCCGTGGCAAAGCTGACCCACCTGGCTCGGCTCGAAGCCGAGAGCATCCACATCATGCGCGAGGTCGCGGCTGAGTTCGCCCGCCCGCTGCTCATGTATTCGATCGGCAAGGACTCTTCGGTCCTGCTGCACCTGGCGCGCAAGGCGTTCTTCCCGGGCCGCATCCCCTTCCCGCTGCTCCACATCGACACGGGCTGGAAGTTCAAGGAGATGATCTCGTTCCGCGACGAGACGGCGAAGCGACTCAACGCCGAGCTCATCGTCTACACGAACCAGGCTGGCAAGGCCGCGGGCGTCACGCCCTTCACGCATGGTGGCCGCTACACGGACATCATGAAGACCGAGGCGCTCAAGGCGGCGCTCGACAAGTACGGCGCGGACGCGGCCATCGGCGGCGCGCGCCGCGATGAAGAGAAGTCGCGCGCGAAGGAGCGCGTGTTCAGCTTCCGCGACGCGCAGCACCGCTGGGATCCGAAGAACCAGCGTCCCGAGCTCTGGAACCTCTACAACGGGCGCCTCCGCAAGGGCGACAGCATCCGCGTGTTCCCACTGTCGAACTGGACCGAGGTCGACATCTGGACCTACATCCACAGCGAGAACATCCCCGTCGTCCCGCTGTACTTCGCGAAGCCACGCCCGATCGTCGATCGCGACGGACTCAAGATCATGGTGGACGACGATCGTCTGCCGCTGAACGCGGGCGAGCAGCCGCGCCTCGAGACCGTGCGCTTCCGCTCGCTCGGCTGCTATCCCCTCACCGGCGCGCAGGTGTCCAACGCCGCCACCGTGCCCGCCATCATCGAAGAAATGCTCCGCACGACGACTTCCGAGCGGCAGAGCCGCGCCATCGACGCCGAATCCGCGGCCGCGATGGAGAACAGAAAGCGCGAGGGATATTTCTAGATGTCCGCCGCCCTGACCAACCTGACCGGGAAGAAGACCTTGCCGTCCACGCAGCCGCCGAGCGCTCGTCCGTCAACGCTGGAAGAGTTCCTCGCACAGCAGCGCGAGATCGAACTGCTGCGCTTCATCACCTGCGGCTCCGTCGACGACGGCAAGAGCACTCTGATCGGCCGCCTGCTGCACGACACGCGCCAGGTGTTCGACGATCAGCTGAACGCCGTCGCGAACGACAGCAAGCGCTGGGGCACGACGGGCGAAGTGCCCGACCTCGCGTTGCTCGTCGATGGCCTGCAGGCCGAGCGTGAGCAGGGCATCACGATCGACGTCGCATATCGCTACTTCTCGACGCCGCGCCGCAAGTTCATCGTCGCCGATTGCCCGGGCCACGAGCAGTACACGCGCAACATGGCGACCGGCGCCTCCACGGCCGAGGCCGCCGTTGTGCTGGTCGACGCGGAGAAGGGCATTCGCGTGCAGACGCGCCGCCACGCGCACATCGTCGCGCTGCTCGGCGTGCAGAACATCATCCTCGCGGTCAACAAGATGGACCGCATCGCCTACGACAAGGCGAGGTACGAAAGCATCGCGGGCGAGTTCGTGGCCTATGCGCACAAGCTCGGCGTGTCGAATGTTGAAGTCATACCTTGCTCCGCCCTGCAGGGAGTAAACGTGGTAGCCCGCGGCACCGCGGAAACTCCGTGGTACAGCGGCCGCACGCTGCTAGAAGCACTCGAAGGCATCGAGGTCGTCAGCAATTCCTTCAAGGAACTGCGCTTCCCGATCCAGCTCGTGAGCCGGCCGGACGCGAACTTCCGCGGCTACGCCGGCACCATCGCCAGCGGCGAGATCGCCGTGGGCGACAGCGTGCTCGCATTGCCGTCGCGCAAGTCGAGCAAGGTGCGCGAGATCACCACCGCCGACGGCCCGCTCGAGCGCGCCGGCGCGGCGCAGGCCGTGACCATCGTGCTCGAAGACGAGATCGATCTTTCCCGCGGCGACGTGCTGGTTCATCCGGATCATCGCCCCGCGCTCGCGCGCACCTTCGATGCGCACCTCATCTGGATGGGCGAGGCGCCGCTGCTGCCGGGCAAGCGCTACGAATTCAAGATCGGCTCGCGCTACGTCAAGGGCCTGATCGATTCGATCCAGCATCGCATCGACGTCAACGACCTATCCACCCGCGAGGCCGAGGCGCTCGACCTCAACGGCCTCGCGCGCGTACGCATCGCGCTCGAAGAGCCGGTGGCCATCGACGACTACAAAGTGAGCCGCGCGACGGGCTCGTTCATCATCGTGGACCTGCTGCATTTCGGCACCGTGGGCGCCGGCATGGTCATCGCGCCGAACACGCAGGGCGCGCGCGCCAATACCGACATCGTGTGGCAGCCGACGCGCGTCACCGCCGCGATCCGCGCGAACCAGAAGGGGCAAAAGCCGGCCGTCGTCTGGTTCACGGGTCTTTCGGGCTCGGGCAAGTCGACGCTCGCGAACGCGCTCGAACAGGCGCTGGTGTATCGCGGCCATCACTCGTTCCTGCTGGATGGCGACAACGTGCGCCACGGCCTCAACAAGGATCTCGACTTCTCAGAGGCCGGCCGCGCCGAGAACATCCGCCGCATCGGCGAGGTGTCCGCGCTGTTCGTCGACGCGGGCCTGATCGTGATCACCGCGTTCATCTCACCGTTCCGCGCGGACCGCGATCGCATCCGCGAGCGCATCGGCGACGCGAATTTCATCGAGATCTATCTGTCCACGTCGCTCGAGGATTGCGAGCGCCGCGACCCGAAGGGCCTTTACCAGAAGGCGCGTGCGGGCGAGATCCGCGAGTTCACGGGCATTGATTCGCCCTACGAGCCGCCGATCGCGCCGCAACTCACGATCGACACATCGAAGGTTGAAATGACGACGGCTGTTGAAACGATTCTTCGCTACCTGGAAAACAAGGGCTTCCTGCACCAGAGCGATCCGGGCCTATGAGCAACAGCGCCGTGATCCTGCAAGGAAACTTTCCGATTCCCGATGACCGGCGGCAGCTGCTCACGCAGCTCGCCACCGAGTTGAACCGCGAGCAGTTGTTGTGGCTGTCGGGCTACTTCGCGGGCGCCGCCGCCGCCGTGCCGAGCGGCATCCCTGCGTTCCCGGAGAATCTGCTCGGCGCTCATGCGCGCGCCGCCCAGCCGCAACTGGCCACCGTCACGGCGCACACAGCACATGCGCCGGCCCCGGCCGCCGCCGCGGTTCCCGCGCCGTCGCTCACCATCGTCTCCGCTTCGCACACCGGCAACGGCCGCAAGATCTGCGAGAAGCTGTTGGCCGCCGTGCAGGCGCTCGGCATCCCGGCGCGCATGATCAAGGCGGGCGATTACCAGCCGCGCGAGATCGCGAAAGAGAAGCTGCTCTACGTGGTGATCAGCACGCACGGCGACGGCGATCCGCCGGACGAGGCGCGTGGTCTCTACGAATTCCTCGGGACCAAGCGCGCGCCGCAGCTGCCCGAGCTGCAGTACTCGGTGCTCGCGCTGGGTGACTCGAGCTACCCGAAGTTCTGCGAAGCCGGCCGCGTGATCGACGAGCGTCTCGCCAAGCTCAACGCGAAGCGCCTGCTGCCGCGCGTCGACTGCGACGTGGATTTCGAAAAACTCGCGAAGACCTGGGCCGACGACGCGCTCGCGCGCGTGCGCGAGATCTCGGAGAAGTTCAAGCCAGCGGCCGGTGTCGTGACGCCGATGCCCGCGGCCGCCGCCGCGGCGCCCGCGGTTGTCGAGCTGACCCGCGCAAATCCCGCGATCGCCGAGGTGCTGGCGAACCAGCGCATCGTCGGGCGCAACGCGCTGCGCGAAGTGCGGCACGTGGAGCTCGCGTTCCCGGGTCTCGGCAATCTCTACAAGCCCGGCGACGCGCTCGGCATCGTGCATCGCAACCCGGACTCCGCGATCGAAGCGGTGCTCGAGGCGACGAAGCTCGATGGCGGCGCCACGGTTTCACACGAAGGCAAGACGCACACGCTGCTCGAGTGGCTGCGCGACGAGCGCGAGCTCACGCGCATCGCGCGTCCGCTGCTGACGGCCGTGGCCGAGCGCAGCAAGGCGGACCTGTCCGAACTGCTCGATCCGCGCAATCCGCAGGCGCTCGCGAAACTCACCGCCACTTCACAGGTCGCGGACGTGCTCGCGAAGTATCCGGCCGAGTGGACCGCCGAGTCGCTGGTCGCGGCGCTGCGCCCCGTGACGGGCCGCGTGTATTCGATCGCATCGAGTCCCGCCGCGGTCGGCGACGAGGCGCACCTCACGGTGGCCGTGGTCGGCAGCGATTCGGATCGCAAACTACTCGCGGGCGCGGCGTCATCGTTCGTCGTGAACACGGCGGCCGACTCGAACGTCAGCGTGTGGATCGAGCGCAACGAGCGCTTCCGCGTGCCGGCCGACGGCTCGCGCGACATCATCATGGTCGGGCCGGGCACCGGCGTCGCGCCGTTCCGCGGCTTCGTGCAGGAGCGCGAAGCCACGGGCGCCTCGGGCCGCAACTGGCTGTTCTATGGCGGCCGCTCGCTGTATCACGACTTCCTCTATCAACTCGAATGGCAGCAGGCGCTCAAGCGCAAGGCGGTCCACCGGGTGGACGTGGCCTTCTCGCGCGACCAGGCGGAGAAGATCTACGTGCAACAACGCATCCGCGAGGCCGGCAAGGAAATCTTCGACTGGCTGTCGAACGGTGCGTACTTCTATGTGTGCGGCGACGCGTCGAGCATGGCGCCCGACGTGAACAAGGCGTTGCTCGATGTCGTGAGCACTCACGGCAATCTCGACGCCGACGATGCCCAGGCCTGGGTGGCCGATCTCACCGCTGACGGACGGTATTTGCGCGATGTCTACTGAAGTTCTCGATCCTCCAACCACGACCCCCGCGAAGACGAAGTCGGAATCCCCGGTCGAGGTCATCAAGCGGGCGTCGCGCGGCCTGCGCGGCACGCTGGTCGAAAGCCTGAACGATCCGCTGACCGGCGCGATCCGCGATTCGGATACGCAGCTCATCAAGTTCCACGGCAGCTACATGCAGGACGATCGCGACCTGCGCGCCGAGCGTGAGCACCAGAAGCTCGAGCCCGCGTACAGCTTCATGATCCGCACGCGCACTCCCGGTGGCGTCTGCACGCCGAAGCAATGGTTGGCGTTGAGCCAGCTCGCGCGCCAGTACGGCACCGGCTCGCTGCGCCTGACGACCCGCCAGGCGTTCCAGCTGCACGGCGTGATCAAGAAGGACCTGAAGAAGACCATGCAGGGCATGAGCGCCGTGCTGATCGACTCGATTGCCGCCTGCGGAGACGTGAACCGCAACGTGATGGCGAGCGCGAATCCGGTCGAATCGAGAGTTCACGCCGAGGTCCACGAATGGTCCCGGAAGCTCTCCGAACACCTGCTGCCGAAGACGCGCGCCTATCACGAGATATGGCTCGACGGTAAGAAGCTCGAGGGCCCGGCCGAAGAGGAACCGATCCTCGGCCAGCTCTATCTACCGCGCAAGTTCAAGACCGGCGTCGTCGTGCCGCCGCACAACGACGTGGACGTGTTCTCGCAGGACCTCGGCTTCATCGCCATCCTGGACACCGAAGGGCTGGAAGAGGGCAAACTGCTCGGCTTCAACCTGACCGTGGGCGGTGGCCTCGGCGCGTCGCACGGCGAACCGAACACCTATCCGCGCGTCGCGGATGTCATCGGATTCCTGACGCCCGACCAGATGCTGAAGGTCGCCGAGACCGTCGTCATGATCCAGCGCGACTTCGGCGATCGCACCGATCGCAAACATGCGCGCCTCAAGTACACGATCGACGATCGCGGCATTCACTGGTTCAAGACCGAGCTGTTCAAGCGTCTCGGCTACGAGCTGCCGCCGCCGCGCGAATTCAAGTTCACGACGCAGGGTGACCGCTTCGGCTGGCTGCGCGGACACGATGGCCGCTGGCATCTCACGCTGCGCATCGAGTCCGGACGCGTCGTCGACAAGCCGGGCGCGCCGTTCCTGACCGGCCTCGAGAAGATCGCCGAGATCCACCAGGGCGATTTCCGGCTCACCGCGAACCAGAACCTCATCGTCGCGAACGTTCCGGCCAGCGAGTGCATGAACATCGATCGGCTGGTCGCCGACTACGGGCTCGGCAAGGCGCTGTTCACCTCGCCCGTGCGCCGCGATGCGCTCGCGTGCGTGGCGCTGCCCACCTGCGGCCTCGCGATGGCCGAGGCCGAGCGCTATCTACCCGCGTTCGTCGACCGCGTCGACGAGCTGCTCGCGAAGCACGGCCTCAGGAATATTCCGCTCACCGTGCGTATCACCGGGTGCCCCAACGGCTGCGCGCGCCCGTATCTCGCCGAGATCGCGCTGATCGGCCGCGCGCCCGGACGCTACACGCTGCGCCTCGGCGCGGACGCGGTCGGCCAGCGGCTGAATGTGATCTATCGCGACAACATCGACGAGGCCTCGATCGTGAAGGCGCTCGACGAGCTCGTCGGCCGTTACGCCGTCGAGCGTCACAAGGACGAACGGTTCGGCGATTTCCTGTGGCGCGCGAACGTGCTGACCCCGGAGAAGCGTGCATGAGCGAGTCGGCTGCCCTCGAACTTGCCCGGACCGCGCCCGCGACGAACGGCGCTTCCGAGGAGCCGCGTCTCGACATGTCGGCGGCCGAGTTCGTGGCGGACATCGACGGCGCGAAGCGCATCAACGAGTGGCTCGCGTCGGTCGATGCGACGGCGCGCACGCGCTGGGCGCTCGAGAACCTGCCGGGTCCGCATGCCTTGTCGTCGAGCTTCGGCGCGCAGGCGGCGGTGTCGCTGCATCTCGTCACGCAGCTCGCGCCGCGGATACCCGTGATCCTCATCGACACGGGCTATCTGTTCCCCGAGACCTACCAGTTCATCGAGCAGCTGCGCGAACAACTCTCGCTCAATATCCAGACCTTCTCGAGCCCGCAGAACATCGCGCAGTTCGAAGCGCAGCACGGCAAGCTCTGGGAGAAGGGCCGCGAAGGCCTCGACCAGTATCTCGAGCTGCGCAAGGTCGAGCCGATGCGCCGCTCGCTGAACACGCTCGGCATCAAGACCTGGTTCGCCGGTCTGCGCCGCAGCCAGGCCGAGAGCCGCGCGAAGCTGAACCCGCTCGAAGTGCGCGACGGCCGCTTCAAGGTTCACCCGATTTTCGACTGGTCCGATCGCGACGTGTACCTGTATCTCAAGGCGCACGGACTGCCTTACCATCCGCTCTGGGACAAGGGCTACGTCTCGATCGGCGACTGGCATTCGACCAAGGCGCTGCACGAAGTCGACTCCGCCGAAGACCTGCGCTTCGCCGGCCTCAAACGCGAGTGCGGCATCCACGGCCTAGAGGGGTAATGGGGTAATGGGGACATTCCTCCCAGCTCTTTCGAAGAAGGGCTAGCAAACGGGGACAGACCTCATCACGGACCTCATCCCGCCCCGAGACCGGGCGCGACCCGCAGGCGCCGCACCGCGACGGCGCACGGCGCAAGGCCCGCGGCGAAAGCTGCCCGGTTCGCAATGGCATACGGCTTGCTGAGTACCCGAGACAGGATATGACCTTCCAACGCCCCATCGTGTTAGGTGCGCGCGCCAGCGTCCTCGCGCAGGTGCAGGCGCGTCTCGTGGGAAATGCGTTGATGGCGCGCCATCCCGGCATCGAGGTCCAGTACACCGAGTTGTCTTCGCCGGCGGATCGCGACCTCGACACGCCGCTGCCCGAACTGTTGAAGCGCGGCGGTTTCACCGGTGACCTGGGCGTCGCGCTGCGCGCGAACGCCATCGATATCGCCGTGCATCTGTGGAAGGACGTGCCCTTCACTGGCCATCCACTCACCCACGTCGCCGCGACGCTGCCGCGCGCCGACACGCGCGACCTGCTGCTGGTGAAGCGAAGCTGGCTCGGCGGCCGCGATCGCGCCGAGCTGCGCGTGTTGTCGTCGTCGGCCCGCCGCCGCACGAATCTTTCCGGCTTCCTGCAGTGGGCGTTGCCCATCCGCGCGCCGCTCGTCACGTTCGTGCTCGCGCGTGGCGATTGCATGGCGCGGCTCGAGCAGCTCATGCAGTCCGATGCCGCCGCGCTGGTCGTCGCCAAGGCCAACATCGATCGCCTGCTCGAATCCACCGAACCGGAATACTCCGCCGCGCGGCAGCGCGTGCGCGAGATCCTCGATGCCTGCGAGCTCATGGTCCTGCCGCTCGCGCTGAATCCCACCGCCCCCGGCCAGGGTGCGCTCGCGCTCGAGGTCCGCCGCGACCGTGCCGATCTCGCCGAGTTGTTAGCCAGCATCAACGATGAGGCCACGTTGACGCGCGTCCTCGCCGAGCGCGCGCAGCTCGCGCCGACCGGCGACGAGGATCATCCGCTCGGCGTGTCCATCGTCCCCGTGCACTGCGGCGAGGTCGAGTTCCGGCGCGGCCAGCGCGCGGGCCAATGGATCCAGAGCGCCGAGCTGCGACGTCACGATTCGCCGCTGCCGCCGGCGCGCAGTCACGATGCCGTCTGGACCGGAGATGCCGCCGCCGCCGAACGATATCGCCGCGTGCCGCTGCAGGTGCGCCATGACCAATTCGCCGATACCCGAATCGGCCTGTTCGTCGCCCGCTCCGAGGCGTGGCCCGAAGGTTTCCAGCCGCGCCCGGGGCAGGTGGTGTGGAGCGCCGGCATCGACACCTGGCGAAGGCTCGCCGCGCGCGGCATCTGGGTTCACGGCAGCGACGAAAGCCTCGGAGAGAACGAAAGGACCTGCGTCCGGGCCCTGTTTCCCCAGGTCGAGCGCTGGGTGAAGTTCTCGCACGAGCTGGGCTACGACTCCCCGTTCAGCGAGCGCATCGCGACCTATCGTCTCGAACGGGCCGCCCCGCTGGCCGATTTGAACGGGTGCACCCACTTCTACTGGCGCAGCGGCTCCCAGTTCCACGACTATCTGCAGGCAAACCCTGAAATCCGTGGCGCCTGGCACGGTTGCGGACCCGGCAATACATTCAGCATGATCCGCGCCGCCATAGGCGCGGAACGGGTTCGCGCCTTTCTGTCGGCGGAAGGGTTCAGGCGGGAAGTGGAGCAATGAAAAGACTGCAGAGATTGCGTGCGACGGCCGCGCTCCGGGACATGACATCCGAGATCGGCTTTGGCGTGAGCCAGCTGATCCAGCCGCTGTTCCTGTCCGCCGCGGCCACCCAGGAAGAGCCCCTCGACGGCCTGCCCGGCACTTCGCGGCACACGCTCGCCTCACTACTCACGCAGTTCGAGAAAGACCTCGCCGCCGGCGTGCGGCAGTTCCTGCTGTTCCCCGTACCCGCGACCAAGTCGAACCGCAGCTTCAATGCCGATTTCACCAGCGCGGCGCTCCAGCAGATGCGTCAGCGCGCCGGCACGGACGCGACCATCTGGGTGGACACCTGCCTTTGCAGCTTCACCGAGTCCGGGCATTGCTGCGTGCACGATTCTCGCGGACACCAGGATCTCGCCGCTACCCACAGCGCGCTCGGGTTGTTAGGCGTGAGCTACGTGAAGGCCGGCGCCGACGGCATCGCGCCTTCCGACATGAACGATGGCCGCGTCGCGCACCTGCGCGCCGAGCTCGACAAGGCCGGCTTCGACATGGCGCCCATCATGAGTTACAGCACCAAGTTCGCGAGCACGTTCTACGGGCCGTTCCGCGACGCCGCCGATTCCGCGCCGCAGTTCGGCGACCGGCGCAGCTATCAACTCGACGTGCGCAACCGCGGCGATGCGCTCGCGTCCAGCCGGCGCTGCGCGGAAGAGGGCGCCGACCTGCTCATGGTGAAGCCCGGACAGCCGTCGGCCGATCTCATCATGCCCATCAAGGAGCAGACGGGCCTGCCCTGCGGCGCGTACCAGGTGAGCGGCGAATACACCTCGCTCGTGCTGCTGTCGCGCGAGAAGTTTCTCGATTTCGAAGCCGGGCTGCTCGAGAGCTGGCACAACCTGCGGCGCGCCGGCGCCACGTTCATCATCACGTATGGCGCGCGCCTCGCGCGCGGCATGGGGCTGCCCCGCTGATGCGCTACTTCCCGTTGTTCCTCGATCTTGCGGCGAAGCCCGTATTGCTCGTGGGAGGCGGGGAGGTGGCGGCGCGAAAGTTCGCGTTGTTGAGTGACGCGGGGGCGAAGGTCACCGTCGTGGCGCCTGCGCTCGGCGCGGAACTTGCCGCCGCTCTCACGCGCGGCAAGTTCGTTCACCTCGCGCGCGAGTTCTCGGCAAGCGACATCGAAGGCGCCTGGCTAGTCGTCGCCGCGACGAACGATCGCGCCGTGAATGCTGCCGTCGCCGCCGCCGCGAATGCAGCGCGGGTTCCGTGCAATGTCGTCGATGACCGCGAGCTGTCGAGTTTCATCATGCCCGCGATCATCGACCGCTCGCCTGTGCAGATCGCCGTGTCGACCGGCGGCACCTCGCCCGTGCTCGCGCGGCTGATCCGCGAACGGCTCGAGACCCTGCTCGATGGATCGCTCGGCACCCTGGCCGCGTTCGCCGATCGCTGGCGCGATGCCGTGAAGCGCCGCTTCGCCGATATCGGCGCGCGTCGCCGCTTCCTGTCCTGGATGCTCACCGGTCCCGTGGCCGCCAGCCTGCGCGCTGGCCGCGATGCGAAGGCCGAAGAACTCACGCGCAAGGCGCTCGAGGACGAGAACGCCGTGCCGCCCGGTCACGTCGTGCTCGTGGGCGCCGGGCCCGGCAATGCCGGGCTGATGACGCTGCAGGGATTGCGGGCACTTCAGGAAGCGGATGTGATCGTGCACGACCGACTCGTGTCGGCCGAGGTGCTCGATCTCGCGCGCCGCGATGCGGCCCGATTCGACGTCGGCAAGTTCGTCGGCGGCGGCGGAGCGACCCAGGAAGAGATCAACGAGCTGCTCGTCGAGCACGCGCAGCGCGGCGAATACGTCGTGCGGCTCAAGGGCGGAGATTCGTTCGTGTTCGGGCGCGGCGGTGAGGAGATCGATTTCCTCCGCCGGCATGGCGTGTCGTTCGAGGTCATTCCCGGCATCACAGCCGCGATCGCCGCGGGAGCCTATTCCGGCATTCCGCTCACCGACCGACGGCATGCGCAGGCCGTGCGGTTCCTGACCGGCAACAGCGACGAGCAACTCGCGCAGTTCGATTTCTCGGATCTTGCGGCGGGGCGCGAGACGCTGGCGTTCTACATGAGTGTGGGAAGGCTGGTGTCGTTGCGCGACAAACTACTATTGTCGGGCGTGCGCGGCGACATGCCTGTGGCGTTCGTCGAGAACGCGAGCCGCGGCGAGCAACGTGTCATCGTCACGAGCGTCGAGGCGATGCATCGCGATGCGGTTCAGACGAAGCTCAAGGCGCCGTCGATGCTGATCGTTGGCGGAGTGGCGGCGAGTGCGGCGGAGTTGCAGTGGTTTGGGCGCGAGGCCCAAGGCGGCATCGCGTAGCAGAGACCCCGCGCTCAGTCCAACGGACTCCGCACGGCTCGTCCACCCTTGTTGAGCACGTGTGTGTAGATCATCGTCGTCTTCACGTCCGCGTGACCCAGCAGCTCCTGTACCGTACGAATGTCGTAGCCGTTCTCCAGCAGGTGAGTCGCGAAGCAGTGTCGGAAGGTGTGGCAGGTGGCCGGCTTCTGAATTCCGGCCGCAACCACCGCTCGTTGCATCGCGCGCTGCAGGTGTTTCGGGTGGGCGTGATGGCGCACGTATTCGGAAGAATACGGGTCGCGACACAGGCCCCGGCTGGGGAACAGGAAGTACCAAGCCCAGGAAGTCGCCGCGCTCGGGTACTTTGCACGCAGCGCAAAAGGCAGCGAGACTCCGGGGCGGCACCTGGTGCGATCCTCGTCGTAAAGCGCGCGCAAACGCTTCATGTGTTCAGAGAGCGGTTTGCGCAGCGAGTCAGGGAGCAATGTGATTCGATCCTTGTGCCCTTTGCCATCGCGAACGACGATCTGGCCATATTCAATGTCGACGTCCTTTACGCGCAGTCGAAGGCCTTCCGACACCCTGAGTCCCGAACCATAGAGCAGGCTCGCGATCATGCGAGAGGTGCCGGAAAACTGACGCAGCACACGATCGACTTCACCGCGTGTGAGAACGACCGGCAGGTGATGCGGCCGTCGCGCACGCACGACCGTATTCACCCAGGGAGTCTCGAGCTCCAGGACATCCTTGTAGAGAAAGAGAATCGCGGCCAGTGCCTGATTCTGAGTCGACGCCGATACCCGGCGCTGGACGGCCAGCATTGTCAAGAATTGTTCCAGGTCCTTTGCATCCAATTCGCGGGGGTGACGGTAGTCGTGGAACTCCACATAACGTCGTACCCATTGGAGATAAGCCTTCTCAGTCTGGATGCTGTAGTGCTTGGCCCTGAGCAGACCGCGCATGTGGGCCAGGAGTCCTTCCCTTTGCATTGCATGAAACCCGACGGGCGAAATAACATCCGGGAAGGTCGAGCGTAGTCAGGGAGTTGCGGATGGTCACGCTGCTATTGGACAGTAAACAACCAGTAACTCCTATTGTTTACCGTCCCACAATCTATAGTTAGGCGGCTCTTACGCATGAGATCACTGGCTCGCTACACGTTCCTGGCCGTGGTATTGCTCGCGCTCCCCGGGTACCTCTGGTCGAGCTTCGAGATGTACGGGTTAACGCTTGTGTTTGGGTCACAGATGCTCTTTTTCTCCATTGTCCATACGAGCCCGATTCTTGTGCTCTTGGTGATGATGGGCGTCGCCTTCTGCTCTGTTTGGTGGATTCTGTCGCTCGTCGCGCTGATTGTTGAGGGGTACCAAAGTCGAATTGGTGCGCCTAGGGCCCATCACATCGCGTTTCTCGTGACGATTGGGTCGCACTTGCTGATGCTCATGTTCTATGACGAATGGGCAAGCTCCTTGGTTCGTATCCTCGTCTGTCTCGTAGGAATCGCGATGGTATTGCTCACTTTAAAAAATTTGCGCGGCTGGTTTTTCTCTAGGAAATCGCCGTGTGCACCAACACCGCCGCCTAACACGTCGCTGGAGCGGACGCGTGAGGGATAAAGTGCCAAGCTCATACGTCGGCGTGCGCGCCGCTCAACTCAACCGTTAGGTGTCGCTCATGGTTCGCGTGTGGCTTACCGTCGTTCTCGCCCTCGTAGGAGCCACCGCGCACGCTACTGTCGTAGAGCCGCGAGAGCTGGGCGATTTGGTCAAAGAGTCGTCCTATGTCGGGTCCGTCTGGATTGAGCAGTCAACTGCGATTAGCGACGGCCCATCTTTGAACTACCCGGCATGCGGAGCTTCCTACCGCGCACGGACCGTGGATGTTCTAAAAGGTAAGGTTGGAACGATCACCTTTTTCGCATCCGAGGACCTCGTGGTGGGCCGAGAGTATCTAGTGCTCTTGGCCCAGGGACTGAAATCGACGACGGACGTCGTATCTACAACGACTCTCTCGGGAACTCCGACTCGAAGCAAGCAGCAGTGGATGGCGGACTGCGCCAATCGATTTCCCGGGTTGTGGTCCATAAACGGATCAGAGGCACCGCTGATGGACCGCCGCCAGAGAATCAATGTGCCTGGGCATTCCGACGATCGGTGGGTTGCGCGGCCGTTCTTTCTAGCTCAGTTCGACTCACTTCCGCAGTTCGATACCGACAAGATTGGCGCGCCATGGTCCTTCGGCCCGACTCCATACCCTTCTGGGGTTTATCTCTCGTGGGCCTCAGTCCGTGCATTGCTGCTCCAGGCGATTGCGAAGTGAGCGGTAGAGGACATAGGTGACACATCCGTGCGGAGACATGGGTGACAGTCACCTGAGGCGAAAAAGCCTACCGTAAGCGTCTTCGATTTTCATACTGCGTTCGAGCAACCGGCCCAGCCTGAGC
>JAEWLQ010000005.1 GCA_023457495.1 Pseudomonadota bacterium | reverse complement strand
CCTCGCAGTCGAGGTTGATCGGCCCGCGCCTCGCCCGCTTCCTGCGTGAGACCCGTGTCACAAGGGTAGCCAGTGGCAAGAAATTGCCGCTCAGCGGGGCCGCGCCAGGGGCTCTGTCCCGTAGCCGGCATTCAAGGGATGACGCTTTCCTTCCGATAAACCCTTGAGAGACGGCGGGCTAACAGGCCCGTTCGTCTCGCTTGACCCATCTATCGGGAGGAGTACCGGATGAGCGACGCGCGCACCGAGGGAGTCGCGCCCGAACACGCCACGACCGAGCTGCCGCTGCAGGCCCAGCTCATGGGGTCGCTGGCGCTCGTGTTGGTGCTGAGCGCGATCGCGGGTTTCATCGGCTACGTGACCTTCGACGCGACCTCGCTCGAGAACAGCGCGCGCGCGAAGTCCACGATGTTCGCGACGAATCTCACCTCCCAGCTGTACGGCGCGATCGCCATGAACGACGTCATGCTGGCGGAGCAGGCCCTCCAGCCGCTGACCACCGACCGCAACGTGTACGGCGTGGCGGTCTACACCGAGGGCGGACGCCGACTGGCCGGACACGGCGAATATCCGGCGACGCTGACTTCATTCGACGAGATCAAGCTGACCGACGACCGGGTATTGCTCGCGACGCGCGACATCCACGTGGGCGAGGGTGTCTCCGGCCGGCTGTTCCTCGCGTTGTCCACCGAACACATCAGCGCCGCGCGTTTTCGCGCCGCGCAATTTCCCGCGATGACGACGGCCGTCGTGCTGCTGTTCGCGATCCTGCTCGCGCTCGCCAATTCCTTCAGCGTGATGATGTCCGAGGTCGTGCGCATGTTCGAGGAACGCCGGCAGATGGAGCGCACGGAGAAGGAACGACTCGAGAAGCTGGTCTCGGAGCGCACGCGGGAGCTCGAGCAGGGCCGGGAGCAGTACCGGCTCGTGGTCGAAGGCACGCAGGCGATTCCATTCGCGCTCGACGTGGAGGATGGGCATTTCGAATACATCGGTCCGCAGGGCCCCGCGCGGCTCGGCTTCGGCGAGGAGCTGTGGAAGCAGATAGGCTTCCTCGACAAGCTCATGCCGCGAGATCGCAATGGCGCGGTGCGTGAGCGCATGGATCAGAGCACTTCCGGCTCGTTCGAGGCCGAGGCCACCGTGATCACCCAGGACGAACAGCGCATCGACCTGCGCTGGGTGGCGAGTTGCGAGCAGAGCGACAGCACCGGGCAACACAAGGTGTTGCGCGGCATGATGCTCGACGTCACCGATCAGCGCCGTCTCGAGAACGAACTGGCGCAGGCGCAGAAGCTGGAGAGCGTCGGCCGGCTGGCGGCCGGTGTCGCGCACGAGATCAATACTCCCGTGCAGTTCGTTTCCGACAGCGTGCACTTCGTGCGTGAGGCGATGGACGATCTGTCCGAGATCGTCGACAAGTACCGCAGTCTGCGTGCCGCGACCCAAAGCGGGGCCAATGCGGGCGCCGAGGTCGTGGCCGCGGCGAAGGCGGCCGAAGAGGCCGAGGACGATGCGGACCTCGATTACATCCTGGAGAACGCGCCGGTCGCGCTCGACCGCGCCCGCGATGGCCTGGGCCGCGTCGCCGCCATCGTGCGCTCGATGAAGGAATTCGCGCACCCGGACCGCAAGGAGATGGCGGCGGCGGATCTCAACCAGGCGATCCGCAGCACGCTCGTGATCGCCTCCAACGAATACAAATACGTCGCGGAGGTCGAGACCGACTTCGACGCGTCGCTGCCGCACGTGAGCTGCTACGCGGGCGAGATCAACCAGGTGGTGCTCAATCTCATCGTCAATGCCGCGCACGCCATCGGCGACGTGGTGAAGGAGCAGGGCGGCAAGGGCAAGATCCGGGTGGCGACGCGGGTGCTGGGCGAGTCCGTCGAGATCGCGATCAGCGACACGGGCAAGGGCATCCCGGTCGAAGTCCGCTCGCGCATCTTCGATCCGTTCTTCACGACCAAGGAAGTAGGCAAGGGCACGGGGCAGGGCCTCGCCATCGCGCGCACCGTGGTCGTCGAGAAACACGGCGGCACGCTGCACTTCGAGACGGAAGTCGGTCACGGCACCACGTTCTACATCCGACTGCCGATCGCGGGCCCGGCGAGCTCGTCGGCCGCCGCCTGATGGAGCGCTCATGAAACTCGGAAAAGTCACGACCAGCCACATCCGCGCGGTCACGGGCACGACCTTCGTCGCCACGCTGAGTTCGTTGCTGTTCGGGTATTGCACGGCGGTGATCGCGGGCACGGTCGGCGCCATCGACCACAATTACATCTCGCCGCGCGGCCTGAGTGGCACCGCCGCCAACGCGCTGCTGGGACTCACGGTCTGCAGCGCGCTGATCGGCACGATCCTCGGCGCGTTGCTCGCGCGGCCGGCGGCCAGGTTGTTGGGACGCAAACGCCCGATGATCCTCGCCGCGATGCTGTTCATCGTCTCCGCGGTCGGTTCCGCCTACCCGGAGATCGGCATCGCGCCGGTTGGGGAGATGGGCCCCGACGCGATCTGGCCGTTCAACTTCTATCGCATGCTGGGCGGCATTGCGGTCGGCCTCGCGTCGATGATCGCGCCGACCTACGTGGGCGAATTCGCGCCGAGCGCGGTGCGCGGGCAGCTCGGTGCCTATCAGCAGATCGCGATCATCGGCGGCATGACCATCGCGTACTTCGTGAACTGGGGGATCGCGCTGCAGGGCGACGATTCCTGGGTGCTCGCGACCGGCTGGCGCTGGATGATGCTGGCGCTGGTCATTCCGGCGATGGCGTTTTTCTATCTCAGCTTCTCGGTGCCGGAGAGCCCGAGCTGGCTGGTGAAGAAGGGCAAGACCGAGGCGGCGCGCAGGTTGCTGAAGCGCTCGGCGGAGCCGTCCGAAGTGGAACCCATGCTCGCCGAGCTTGCGACTGCCGAGCAGGAGGAGAAGCCGGCGCCGCTGTTCGCTTTCGGCAGGCGCGTGGTGCTGGTCGGCATCGCGCTGTCGGTGTTCCAGCAGCTCGTGGGCGTCAACACCGTGCTCTATTACGGGCCGAAGATCTTCGAGTCGATGGGATATCACATGGATGCCGCGTTTCTCGGCATCGTCGTGGCCTGCATCGTGAACCTGCTGTTCACGATGCTCGTGGTGCTGCTGGTGGACAAGGTCGGCCGCAAGCCGCTGTTGCTGTGTGGTGGCGTGATCATGAGCATCTCGATGATCACGCTGGGCTCGCTGTTCCACGCGGGTAACACGGGACTGCTGGGTCTCGTGGCCATCTGCTTCTATCTCGCGGGCTTCGCGGTGTCGTTCGGGCCGGTGGTGTGGATCATGCTGAGCGAGATCTATCCGGCGCCGATCCGCGGGCAGGCGATGTCGCTGGCGGTCGCGGCCCAGTGGGTGGCGAACCTGCTGGTTTCCGCGACGTTCCCGCTGCTGTTGGGCAACGGCACGTGGAATCACGGTTACGCGTTCTGGCTGTACGGCGGCTGCGGCATTCTCGCGACGTTCGTGGTGCTGCGCTTCGTTCCCGAGACGCGCGGTGTGGATAGCGAGATGCTCGCGACGCTCTGGCGCCGCCAGGACGCCCCCGAGAAAATGGGGACATTCCCCGTTTCCTAGCAAACGGGGTCAGACCTCGACTTCGAATTCAGGCCTGTCCCCGTTTGCTAGGAAACGGGGAATGTCCCCATTTATTCCAGACAACGGGAAAACTCCGCGCGGGTACACCGCCCGCGCGGAGTGTTCGTGCCAGGTCGCGGCTGCTACATGCGCGGCTTGGAGCTGGAGGTCTGATACTCGCTGGCGTCGAGATATCCGTCGCCGTTCTTGTCGGCCTTCGAGAATGACTCAACGAGGGTCGGATCAGCGGAGGCCTCGGGCATCGAGATGCGACCGTCCTTGTTCGCATCGAGCGCGTCGAACGAGGCGCTCTGCTCCGTGGATTTCGTCGGCTTCTCCCTGTCGTCCCCCGCCACGCCCGCGAGCGGAATCATCGCGACGGCGGCAACGGCAAGCAGGTGAATCTTCTTCATTGCAGGTCTCCTTCAACTTCGTTTGGACTTCAGGAAACCCAAGCATTTCGCGTGCCAGTTCCGCGTCCGCTTTTTCGGATCAGGTACTTGGGTCTCGGGCAGCGGAAAAAACGCGGGATTGTCCATCTCGAAGTGCATGCGCCAGGCGACAATCGACCCAGGGCGCGACGTCAAATCGCGACAGCGCCGCACAACCTAACTACAAACAGGCACTTGCCAGTCGGACATCGCAGACATGGGCAAATGCGAAGCCATCGGGCCGCCCGCGACTGACGGGGGCGTGAGCCGCGCGCCGACACCGGCGTAGTCCTCCATTGCGAAATCCGTCGGACAAAATCCGACATGCACGGGTCCGGTCTCCCACGTCGTTGCAGGTGCCTGCCGCTGTGCGCGCACGGGCGGCGAATTCCAGAATGGCAACGATAGAGCGGACGGAGGATTCATGAACTGGGACCGCATTGCCGGGAACTGGCCCCAGTGGAAGGGCCGCATACGCGAGCGCTGGTGCCGGCTCACCGACGATCAGCTGGATTTGATCGGGGGTCAGCGCGAGCAGCTCACCGGGCGCATCGAGGAGGTCTACGGCCTCTCGCATACGGAAGCGGAGCGGCAGCTGCGCAACTGGGAACGAAACCTCGCCATTGATGAGTTCGACGAGGAGGACCTCGTGTTCGACGACGAACCGGGTCCGCCAGGTATGAACGGCCGGGAGTCGTGATGATCCAGATAACTTTGAGTGGCGTGCGCAACGCCGTGTGGTGTGTAACAGCCTTCGGCATCGTGGCGTGCGCGGCGACGCCGCTCACCGCCGAGCGGCTGGCGATCGCGCGCCAATCCATCGAACGGGCGGAAGTCGCCGAAGCGGCGGATTTCGCGCAAATGGAACTATCCACCGCGCGCAGCAAGTACGTCGCGGCTCAGGCCGCGGCGGACAAGCGCGACGCGGAGCTCGCGGCGATGCTCGCGGAGCAGGCCGATGTCGATGCACAGCTCGCGGAGCAAACCGCGCGTGCTCGCCAATCGGAGAAGCGGGCGGGCCAGATGGACGCCGAGATGCGCGGCCTGCGCGAAGAGTCGTTGCGGCGGCCAGGCGCCGCGGCGGAGTTGCCGCCGCGATGAGCATACGGGTCACAATGGGTCTCGGGGCGTTCGCGGCCCTCGCCACGTGGGGGCTCGTGGCCTGCCAGTCGACACGGTCAGGCGCGCCGCCGGATTTCACCTCGGAGCGCGCGGCGGTGGATACCGCCGCCGCGCAGGCGGACGTGATCCGTTATGCGAGTCCCGAGGTCGCACGCGCGCGCGACTATCTGACGAGAGCCGAGGCGCGCGCCGCCGGACACGGCGCCGACTCCGTTGCGACGCATTACGCCTACCTGGCGGGCCAACTCGCCCGCATCGCGCAACAGCGCGCGCAGGAACAGTCCGCGCGAGCGCGCATTCGTGCCAACGAGCAGGAACGCGAACGCATACTGCTGGAAGCGCGGCTCGCCGACGAACGCCGCGGGCACGGCGCCACGCTCATGGAGGAGCTGGTTCGCGACCTGCGAGCCGAGCCCACCGCGCGCGGTCTCGTGATCACGCTCGATGAAGTGCTGTTCGACCAGGGTCGCGCAAAGATGCGCGCCGACGCGGGCCGCACGATCGACCAGATCGTCCGGTTCCTTGCCGAGCTGCCCGACCGCCGCGTGCAGGTCGAAGCGTTCACCGACAGCCTGGGTGCGCCGTCATTCAATCTCGAGCTGTCGCAGAGCCGCGCCGATGCGATCGCCATGGCGTTCATCCATCGCGGCATCGACGCCGCGCGTGTGCGCGCGCTGGGTTACGGCGAGTGGTTTGCCGGGCAGGCCGCGCGTAAGGGCGCGCCCGATCGTCGCGTGGAGATCATCGTGTCCAACGACGAAGGGGTGATTCCGGCGTTGTTGCCCAGGTTCGCGTCGCTGATGCCAGGTGCCCCATGAAGAACACCGTCAGCGACCTGTACTCCGCGGCACTGAATACGCCGCCCGAACCGGGCGCGGGGGGCCGCCC
>JAEWLQ010000004.1 GCA_023457495.1 Pseudomonadota bacterium | reverse complement strand
CCGAGCTAACTCAGTCTTTTCTCACCCGGCACCTACCTGCCTATGCCGCGACGGCGGAGGCGATCTGGGCGCGTTGCTTCTGGTTGGGCAGCGGGCCGATGGCCGCGCCGAGGTTGTCGACGAGATTTTTGACTTTGCCGGTGGCGGGGATCACGCAGGTCACGGAGGGGTGCGCGAGGACGAACTTGAGGAAGACCTGGGCCCAGCTGTGGGCGCCGAACTCCGCCGCCCAGGGTGGCAGTGGCTTGCCCTGGACGCGCGCGAACAGGTTGCCGTCCTCGAACGCCCGGTTGACGATGACCGCGACGCCCTTCTCGGCGCACAGCGGCAGCAGCTTCTTCTCGGCGTCCCGCGTCGCCGCCGAGTAGTTGAACTGCACGAAGTCGATCTTCTCCCGGCCGATGATCGAGATGAGATCGGGATACGAACTGGTGGTGTAGTGGGTGACGCCGATGTACTTGATGCGCCCTTCCTCCTTCAGGCGCCGCAGCGTCTTCAGGTGCGCATCGAGATCGACGAGGTTATGAACCTGCATGAGCTCGATGCGCTTGCGCTTGAGCAGCGCCATCGAGCGCTGCATCTGGTCGATGCCCTTCTGCTCGCCGTGGCCGCCCGATCCGGGCGTCCAGACCTTCGTGGCCATGAACACCTGGCCCTGCTGCTCCGGGGTCAGCAGGTCGCCGAGCACCGTTTCCGCGGTCGAATACATCGGCGAGGTGTCGATGAGTGTTGCGCCGCCGAGGAAAAACGCCTGCAGCACGTCGCGCAGTGGCGCGCGCGCGCCCGCACCGGTGCCGACTTCGAACGGCCCGGAGGTCCCGAGACCGATCGCCGGGACCGCTTCGCCCGTCGAAGGGATCTTGCGTGTGAGCAACGGACCTGAGGGAACCTTGAATCCCGCCACGTCGTGGTTGTGGTCCTGACCGGTAGCGTGGGCGCCGGCCACGGTGTTGACGCCCGCGGTCGCGACGCCAAGTGCGAGGAATTTCCTGCGATCCATCCCAACCCTCCTCAAATGAGTGCGGCGTCCGCTCCGACCACCGCGTCACTGCCCTGCGCGATCACCTGCTCGAGCGCCAGTGTCTGCGGCAGGATCTGCGCCGCGTAGAAGTTCGCACTCGCGATCTTGGCCTCGTGGAATTCGCGATCGTTGCCGGCCGCGAGCTTCTGGGCCGCGACAGTTGCCGCCCGCGCCATGAGCCATCCACCAATGGTGAGCCCGCAAATCTTGAGGAACGGCACGGAGACCGCCATTGCGCGGTCCGGCGAAACACTGAGCGAGTGCAGCAGTGAATCGGCGACGCCACGCAACCGAGCGACCGCCGCGAGCGTCGCATCCCGCACGCGTAGCGCATCGGGATGTTGCGGCGCGAGACCTTTCAACGACTCGTGCATCTCGTCGAGGAAAGCGCCGAGCGCGGCGCCGCGATCGCGGCCGAACTTGCGCCCGATGAGATCGTTCGACTGGATGCCCGTCGTGCCCTCGTAGATCGTGGTGATGCGCACGTCGCGCAATGTCTGCGCGGCGCCGGTCTCCTCGATGTATCCCATGCCGCCGTGAACCTGGATGCCCGTGCTCGCGATCTCGATGCCGGCCTCGGTGCAGAAGCCTTTGACGATCGGAATCAGCAAGTCGCCGCGCGCCTGGGCGGCGGCGCGTACGGCCGCGTCCGGATGCGCCTCGCCGAGATCGAGCTGGTAGGCGGCGTACAGCGCCATGGCGCGCGACGCTTCGACGGTGGACTTCATGCCTAACAACATGCGCTTCACGTCAGGGTGACCGATGATCGGCGCAGGTGACGAGCTCGTGCCGAGCGAGGCGGAGCCGGCGACCTTCGCGATCGGCACCGGCGGCTTGCCCTGCACGCGCGTGCGCGCCCACTCGGCCGCCTGCTGGAACGCGCGTTCGCCCTGCGCGTAACCCTCGAGGCCCACCGAAAGACGCGCCGCGTTCATCATGACGAACATGTATTCGAGGCCGCGGTTCGGCTCGCCCACCAGCAAGCCCAATGCGCCCTCGTTTTCGCCGTACATCATCACGCAGGTCGGACTCGCATGGATGCCGAGCTTGTGCTCGATGGACGCGCAGTTCAGATCGTTGCGCGCGCCGGGCGTGCCGTCGGCGTTCACCCAGAACTTCGGCACCATGAACAGCGAGATGCCGCGCACGCCGGGCGGCGCGCCGTCGATGCGCGCCAGCACCATGTGCACGATGTTCTCGGTCAGATCGTGCTCGCCATAGGTGATGAAGATCTTCTGACCGTAGATTCGGTAGTTAGGACCGGCCGGCACCGCGCGCGTGCGCACCTGGGCGAGATCGCTGCCGGCCTGCGGCTCGGTCAGGTTCATCGTCCCGGTCCATTCGCCGCTCACCATGCGCGGCAGGTAGAGCTGCTTCTGCTGCGGCGAGCCGAAGTGCTGGATCGCCTCGATCGCGCCCTGCGTCAGCATCGGACAGAGCTTGAAGGCGAGATTCGACGAGGCCCAGAGTTCCTCCACGGCGGTGCCCAGCACCGCCGGCACGTTCTGGCCCCCGAACTCGGCCTTGGAGCGCAGCGCAGGCCAACCGCTCTCGCAGAAGTGCAGGTACGCCTCGCGAAATCCGGCCGGCATCGTCACGCCATGCGGCGACCACTGCGCCCCTTCGCGATCGCCGCTCTTGCACAGCGGGTCGAGCACGGTCTCGGCGAACTTGCCCGCCTCGCTCAGGATGGCTTCATTGGTCTCGCTCGAATAGTCGACGAACTCGGGGCAGGCGCGGATCTGCTCCGTGCCGATGAGCTCGTCCAATACAAACCGGATGTCCTTGACCGGTGCGCGATACATGCGGGTTCCTCAATGAGCCAGGGCGGGAACGATGTTCGCCGCCGCGAATTCCACGAAGCTCTTCACGCGGGGGTCGCCTTCGAGCCCCGCGGGAAACACGGCGTACAGTGGCGCGGCCGAAGGCGCCTGCCAATCGGCCAGCACCCTACGCAGCTTGGCCGTCGCCACACCCTGCCGGCAGAGGAATTCGGGCAGCAAGCCGATGCCGAGCCCCGCGACCGTCGCGCTGTGCAGCACCGCCGGGTCATCGACCGCGAGTTTCGGCTGCACGCGCACCTCGGCGCGTGCCGAGGCCTTGGTCATCTGGAAGCGGTACTCCGCGCCGTCCGCCGTGGGCGTCAGAAGCGCATGATCCCGCAGGCCCTCGGGACGATCCGGGGCGGGATGTTTCTGCAGATATGCCGGCGTGGCGCACAGCACCGCCGGCGGCGCACCGAGCAGCCGGGAGCCGAGTTTCGGGTCGTCGTTGGCCCCGGCGCGGATCGCGACGTCCCACTCACCCGCCTCATCCGCGTCGAGCACCACGTCGAGCGCGATGTCCGGGAAACTGTCCAGGAAACGCGGCACCAACGGCGCGAGCAGCACCCGCCCGTAGGTGGGATCGGCGATCACGCGCAGTGGTCCCGTACGCCGGGTCGAGAATTCCAGCGTGAGCTGGCGTACCTTCTCGACCTCGTCGCCGATGGCGCGCGCGTGGGGCAACACGGCCTCACCTGCCGCAGTGAGGAAAATTCTTCGGGTGGTACGCTTCAGCAGCTGCGCACCGATGGATTTTTCGAGATCCGCTATGGCGCGGCTGATGGCGACCTTGGGCACGCGATAGGCGCGGGCCGCGGCGGAGAATCCATTGAGCTCGACGACTCGCGCGAACACGGCGAGCTGGGCAGCGGACCACAATTCACTCATATGCGCACCAAAGAGACGGTTGGTGCACGTATTGTTCCACTAAAGAATCGAGAAAGGAAAGGCCCATGAAGATTTCGATGTACGCCCTGAGCCATGACGTGTTCCGCAAAGGGCTCGCCCAACTGCTGCACGTGATGGAAAAAGGCGTCGCCAACGCGAAGGCGCGCAACTTCGACCAGAACGTATTCGCCTCGCAGCGCCTCGCGCC
Source organism: Pseudomonadota bacterium (assembly GCA_023457495.1). Lineage (GTDB taxonomy): Bacteria > Pseudomonadota > Gammaproteobacteria > Steroidobacterales > Steroidobacteraceae > CADEED01. The sequence continues at coordinate 1,107 of JAEWLQ010000004.1, read as the reverse complement.
GGACATGCTGCCGTTCTCGAAGCAGATCCAGCTCGCCAGCGACTTCGCGAAGAATTCCATGGCGCGCCTGGCGGGCATCGACCCGCCCAAGTTCGACGACAACGAAACGACCATGGACGAACTGCTGGCCCGCGTGAAAAAGACGATCGACTACCTCGGAACGGTTCCCGCCGCGGCGCTCGAAGGCAGCGAGACCCGCGACATCAAGATCCCGCTGCGCGACCGCACGCTCGAGATGAAGGGTCTGCCGTTCCTGCAGCACTGGGCACTGCCGAATTTCTTCTTCCACCAGGTCACCGCATACAACCTGCTGCGCCACAACGGCGTGGACATCGGCAAGCGGGACTACCTCGGCAGCTAGTTTGACGTTGGGGACGGCCGGCCCTCGCGGGCCGGTCCTCTCCGACTCACGCCGCAGCGCGCAAAAAACACCGGGCGGTGATTGAACATAAGCGCGGCGTTTGTTTGCCAATGGCGTCGCGTAACGCGAGCTATGTCACGGCGAGACTGACCTCTATTTGCGACGCTTGGCCCTCAGCTCGCGCCTCGATTTTTCGGGTGAAGATGTCTTGTGTTCGTGAGGCGCGCGCTCCGGGGAAATTCAGGAATGCAGGCGAGCGCGAGTGTCACTTCATCCGGCGATTCGAAGGCCGCCATTGGCGAGGCGCTGAAGCAGGCGCTCTCCGGCAATCGCCTGCAATCGATCTCGCTGCACGACGAACGCGGTGACGTGTTGTGGCTCGACGAGGGCGCGCTCGGTCCCGATGAGCACAACCTCGTGCTCGAAGCGGTTTCGGCCCTGAATGCGGCTCCCGACCGCAGCTACATCTACCAGAACATCGGCGATGGCCGCGCGGCGGCTTTCCTGCCGGCGCGTTCGCCGCTCAACGAACTGGTCGGCCTCGCGATGATCATCGCGGACGCCAAGTTCCTCGACAGCAAGGGCGCGGCGAAATTCGTCACACCCACCACGACCAATCTCATGCGCCGGCTCGCGTTCCTGCGCAAGCCGATGGCGCCGCCGGCACCGGCCGCACTGGCGCCCGCGGCCGCCAAGGTAGTTAGCCAGCCCGCGCGCCCGGCGGCCCCGGCCGCCCGGCCCACGGC
>JAEWLQ010000003.1 GCA_023457495.1 Pseudomonadota bacterium | reverse complement strand
GAATGGCGCCGCCCTTCCGCTTACGCCTCAGCGAGGCAGCCGCTCCGCCGGATTACGCACGACTCCGTCGAGAGGATAGAGCGTCTTGACGCGAATGATCGGCTGATCATGAAACACGCACTCGGTCTGTAGTGCGTCGGGTGTCACCTGAAACAGCGCAGGCGCGCCTTCTAATGCCGCCTGCACGTAGATGCGCGATCGATACGAAACTACTTCGACCGGCTTGGAGTTGTACGTGCTCAAGTCCATGATGACGTCGTTCGTCGCGCCCGTCTTCAGATGGTTGCCGTCATCGGTCAACAGAATCAGTCTGGAAAGCGAGCCTCCACATCCCGCGCCCGAGTCGTACTGGGATCGCCCCAAGGTTTCCGGCGCACCGTCGTTGTTTATGTCGACGATGGTGAGTTCGACTCCCGGAAGCCCGGCACCACCCAGGCCTTTCGCGCGCAGCAGCTTTCGCTCCTCGTCAGACCATTCGCTGGGTCCGTAGCGCGTCCCTTTCCAGGAGATTGGCTGCACCTCGCCGCGGACGGCAGCGGCACATAGCGCCGCGTCCTCGCGAACGAAACTGACGGATCGCTCAACTCGCTCGACCTCCAGAGAGCAGATCGGCCTGCGTGTTCCGACCGGGGTAACCCACGTCACGATTCGCGGGCGCGACGAACTTCCGGCCACAAAGAAATAGCGGCCGCCAGACATCAGGATCGACTCGCCACCGCCCCACGTCGCCCAGCGAATGACGTCGTTCTCCTCATCCGCATCAAGGTCCTCGCTCGGCCACGAGCTGTCAGGATCTTTGATGGGCGACGCCGCGCGGCGAATCTCGGCCGAGAAGCAAGTGCCCCCGGTGAACACGTCCGCATACGGAAACTCTTGGCCGCGACGGATGGGAAGAGCGAAGTACTTGGTGGTCATCCCATACGTGTCGAGCAACTCTCTGGCCGCGGCTTCCTCATTCGCGGTGAGAGTCGCATTCGGCATCTCGCGGGCCGCGAGCATCCTGTCCGCCAGCTCGCCTCGGGAAACCGATCGTGCGATGCCCTCACAGATCTCCTGCTGTTCGGCTGCTTCCATTGGCAACTCGCGCCGGCCAATGGCTCGAATTGCAATCTCCTGAAGGTCCAGGATGCGCGATACGTGCGCCGCTTTCGCATGGCTCAGCGCCGACGTGCGATCGCGAACATCCGTCAACCACTGGCGCTGCTGCGATCGAAGCCTTGTCTTGTTTGTCGCAACTCGCATCGCCTCGCGGAATGCGGAATTCAACTTCCGATCCATGTCGTCCAGCTGGCTCCGACAACCGAGCGGAACAACTTCTCCTCTACAGATTTGCGCCTTGAAGGCGTCCAGCGTCAGGACGTCCGCGGAGGCTGCGTTGCCGGGAATTGCGGAAAGCTGGACGAAGACCGTCAGCGCAAGGGCAATACGGGTGCATCTCATGGTGCATAACCGTATCCCGGAAAGGTGGCAAGAAAGTGGCGCGATCGTCGAGCAGTGAACAGGCGCACATTCCGCGCTACCTAGCTACCACAGCCTCGGACCGAGGATGGTTTGCCGATGATTCGGGCGCGCGGTCAATCGCCCTGGCGGCGAGGCTTCGATTTGTGCGGCAGTCGGGCCGGCACCCTGGGCAGGCCCGTGTGCTGGGTCTTGAACGGGCGATGCTGACTACCGCCGCGCTTTCCTTCGTGAGCGTCACCGGTTCCGGCTGGCTGGTAGCTCGGGACGAGCTGGTGCTTGCCGTTGCCGATCAGGTCGGCACGGCCCATCCGACGCAGCGCCTCTCTCAGCACCGGCCAGTTGTTAGGATCGTGATACCGCAGAAACGCCTTGTGCAGGCGCCGCTGCTTCAATCCCTTCGGAATCGTCACCTCTTCGCTGTCGCGAGTCACCTTGCGCAGCGGATTCTTGAGCGTGTGATACATCGCGGTGGCAGTCGCCATCGGGCCGGGCAGGAACGCCTGCACCTGGTCGGCGCGGAAGCCGTTTTTCTTGAGCCACAACGCGAGCTCGAGCATGTCCTCGTCCGTGGTGCCCGGGTGCGCGGCGATGAAGTACGGAATGAGGTACTGCTCCTTGCCGGCAGCCTTGCTGTACTTGTCGAACAGCTCCTTGAACTTGTAGTAAGTCCCGACGCCGGGTTTCATCATCTTCGACAGCGGGCCCTCGCCGATCGCCTCGGGCGCGATCTTCAGATAGCCGCCGACGTGATGCTGCGCGAGCTCCTTCACGTACTCGGGGCTCTCGATCGCGAGGTCGTAGCGCACGCCGCTCGCGATCAGGATCTTCTTCACGCCGGGCAGCGCGCGGGCCTTTCGATAGAGTTGGATCAGCGCGGAATGATCGGTGTTCAGGTTCGGGCAGATGCCGGGGTAGACGCAGCTCGGCTTGCGGCAGGCCTTCTCGATGTCGCGGCTCTTGCAGGCGATGCGGTACATGTTGGCGGTCGGACCGCCGAGATCGCTGATGACGCCGGTGAAGCCGGGCACGGAGTCGCGCACCTTCTCGATCTCCTTGAGGATCGATGCCTCGCTGCGGTTCTGGATGATCCGTCCCTCGTGCTCGGTGATGCTGCAGAACGTGCAGCCGCCGAAGCATCCACGCTGGATGGCGATGGAGAACTTGATCATCTTGTACGCGGGGATTTCGCGGTTGCCGTAGCTGGGATGCGGGACGCGCGCGTACGATAGTTCGTACACGTAATCCATGTCGCGGGTAGTCAGGGGCAGCGGCGGTGGGTTCAGCCACACGTCGAGATCACCATGTTTCTGCACGAGCGCGCGGGCGTTGCCGGGGTTACTCTCGAGATGCAGGATGCGGCTGGCGTGTGCGTAGAGCACGGGATCGGCGCTCACCTGCTCGAAGCTCGGCATGCGGATGACGCTGCGCTCGCGGTCTTCGGATTTCACGCGGCGGGCTAACTTCACGACGACTTCTTGCGGACGCCCCTCTTGAGGTGCGTCCCCTTTTGCTAGCAAATGGGGAGTGTCCCCATTTTGCTCATTCGCCTGGCGGATCTCGGGCTCCAACGCGTAGGGATCGATGGGCGGGTTCAGCTTTCCGGGCGTATCGACATGCGTGGAGTCGATCTCGATGAAGTCGTGGGACTTGCGGACGAAAGACGTGCCACGCAGATCCGTGATCTCGTTGATCTTCGCGCCCGCGGCAAGGCGGTGCGCAATCTCCACGATCTGCCGCTCGGCGTTGCCGTAGACGAGTAGATCGGCCTTGGCATCCAGCAGCACGGAGCGACGCACCTTCTCGCTCCAGTAGTCGTAGTGAGCGATGCGACGCAGTGAGGCCTCTATGCCACCGACGACGATGGGCACATCCTTGAACGCTTCGCGCGCGCGCTGCGCGTAGACGACGACGGAGCGATCCGGCCGCTTGCCGCCCTCGCCGCCCGGCGTGTACGCGTCATCGCTGCGGATGCGCTTGTCCGAGGTGTAGCGGTTCACCATCGAGTCCATGTTGCCCGCGGTGATACCGAAGAAGAGATTTGGTTTGCCTAACTGCTTGAACGGCTCCGCGCTGTGCCAGTCCGGCTGCGCGATGATGCCGACGCGAAATCCCTGCGCCTCGAGCAGCCGGCCCATGATGGCCATGCCGAAGCTCGGGTGATCCACGTACGCATCGCCGGTGACGATGATGACGTCGCAGGAATCCCAACCCAGCTGCTCCATCTCCGCGCGCGACATGGGCAGGAACGGCGCGACGCCAAAGCGGGCGGCCCAGTACTTGCGATAGGAGAAGAGATCTTTGGCGGCGGCGGACATCGGGCAACTCCGGAACGAATGTGGAGTTGGCCCTTGCATGTGCAAAGGAGCACCTAAGCGCTGGAACTTACGCCAGCCAACTCCATGCCGTTCGAAAACAGGCACCTCCGGGTTGGTCGAAACTTCGCCAGAGGCTGGATGGCGGGGAGTCTATGGATGGGGGGCGGGAAGTAAAGGGGACAGGCCCATTTACGGGCAGACGGGGCCCCGGTTGGGTGAAAGCAGGTGGCGAACCGTGTCGGCAGACCAAAGCATGGCGTCGATGGCCAGTGCGACGACCGTCGAGCCGGGTTCGGTGATACGTTCAATCGCATGGCCGAAACCACCACGATTCGTTTGCCCCCGGAACTCCGCACTCGCCTCGCCCGCCTCGCGAAAGAGACCGATCGCTCGGTGCACAGCCTGATCATCGAAGCGGTCGAGAAGTACGCGGACCATGAAGAGAACCTGCGCGCGATGGCGCGAAAGGATCGCTCCGACGAGGTATATCGCGCCGAGGACGTTCACGCCTGGGCGCAGCGAGTCGCACACGGCGAGGCGGCGCCATTTCCCAAGCCCTGGCGCAAGTAAGGCTCTGGCCTTGCGACATCGACGCAAGATAGGCTATCTACTCTGAGGCCTGATCCAGGGAGGGAGCCGTGGGAAGCACAGGGAAGTGGATGGCGACGGGTGTCGCCTTACTCGTCGTTGGCGTGGGTGGCGGCATCGGGTATTCGCACGTCCGGGAGAGCCGGCTGGCGGAGGCCGCATTCCGCGCACTCCCGGCCAACGAACGCAACCTCGCGGTGTTCGATGCCGCCTGCGAGATCATCGAGCGACGCTACTTCAATCGCGAGGTTCTCGCGAGCGACGAATTTCGGCAGTACAAGGCTTTCTGGCGCGAGATGGCCGCGACGGAGCAACCTGCCCTGCTGTATGTGAACGTCCTCGCCAACTTCGCGGGCTCATTTCCGGATTCGCACGTGGCGTTTGCCATTCCGGCTCAGCTGGAAGCGCCGGTGATGGAAATGGCACCGGGGCTGCTGGACAAACTACCTTCCCGGCCCGTGGTGTCCGAGCGCGAACAGGCCGAACGCATGGCTCGATTCCGTGAGCTGTTCAATGCATTCAAGTCCTCGCCTGGATTCTCTTATCCACAGATCCGCCGCGGCGCCGTCATCGAAAGGGTGGTCGATGGCCTGGTTCGCGCGTCCGTCGCCGAACGCGCCGGCATCACGCCAGGATGGGTACTGACAGACTGGACAACCAGGCTGACTAACGACTCGGCGAAGTTCACCGGGAAGTTTCTCGACCTGGGACCGGAGGGACTGCGGCAGTTCGAGAAAACGGGCCTGTATCCCGGTACCGAGACTCAGGAGCAGCGACGCGCGTATATCGAAGCGAATGCCTTCACGGTCGAGTTCGATATGGCCGAGCTCGAGCCGGCGCCGGACTTCGAGACGCGGCAGTTTCCGGGCGGTATCACCTATCTACGCTTCGACGGGTTCACCCCGGCGTGGCTGCTCGGCGGCGGCCTCGCGGCCAAGGCGATGGACGTCATCGACGACGCGGGCCCGGGTGGTTTGATCCTGGATCTGCGCTACAACCACGGCGGGCGGAGCCTCGAGATGGCTCGCATCGGGGGGCGGTTGCTGGGCGATGACACGATCCTCGGCTACTCGCGGAAAGCGGACGGAGCAATGGTCATCCAGGACGGCTTGCTGCTGGGCGATCACTACCACGGCCCGCTCGTCGTGCTGATCGGTCCCTCGACGGCGAGCGCCGCGGAGGTCATCGCGGCGGCGGTACAGGATCACAAGCGCGGCAAACTGATCGGCAGGACCACGAACGGGTCGGCGGTCATTGGAAACAAGTTCGAGCTGCCGGACGGCGGCGAGCTCATGGTGCCGGTGCAGGACTTCCTGCGCATCGACGAGCGGCGCATCGATGGCGTCGGTGTCGAGCCGGATATCTGGCTCGTTCCCACGCTCGAGGATGTGCGGGCGGGACGGGATCCGGTGCTGGAACGTGCGCTGCAGGAGCTGGGCGTAACGACCTGACGGTCGAGTGCGTGGAGTCGCTATCTGGTTTGCGCAATCGCGGCCGGGCGCATCCGCTTGATCGGCGCGAAGACGCTGAGCATCAGCCAGCCCGGAAACGCCCGACGCATGGCGGGTGTGCCCTGAACCTGCAGCCGTCCGCTGCGGATTTCTTCGCGGATTGGCCGGATGCCGCGCCACACTTCCGCCATCGTGCGCACACGCGTTATCACACGCACGCTGGGCTCGAAGCCTGGATCTTTCAGGCAAACATCCACGCGCCCGCGCGAATGCACGAGCCAGAAGCGGGGTTGCCGCGGTGAGTCGCTGAATTCGATCTCGATGACGGTGCGGCCCGCGGGCATCACGTCGGTGTCGAGACGCCGATGCATGGCCCAGACGAGCCAGCCGGGATCGAGATCGGCGGGGCGGATGTCGCGCGCCCAGCGCTGGCCCCATTGGCCGATGGCGGCTACAACGGAGCGCAGTTCTTCGCCGGCGCGCGTGAGTCGATAGTCCTCGCCACGCGTGTTGTCAGCGGCGACGCGCTCGACGATGCCCGCGCGCTCGAGTGTTCTCAGACGCTCTTTCAGCAGTGTCGGTGAGAGACGTGGCACCCCGCGGCGGATTTCGTTGAAGCGGTGCGCGCCGGCCAGTAGTTCGCGCACGACGAGCAGTGTCCAGCGTTCCGCGAGCACCTCGGACGACAGTGCGACGGGACAGAACTGGCCGTATTCCTGGCGCATGGCGCGGAGCATTGCGCCGCGCGGCGCGGGGCGCAAGGCGGGGCGACGGTCCAGATTCGTGACTAGCGGCGCGTGCGGGCCGGACGGAGACTCGTGCGCGGAAACCCCACGAGGGAGGCCGCTCATGGCGAAAAGATCTCCAATCTCATTGTCGCGGCGCGAGTTGTTGCTCGGCGGCGGCGCTGTGGTCGCGTTGCATCAAGGGTCGGTGCGGGCCGGGACGGCTGCTCCGCGAGTCGCGCGTCGGTTCGATACGGAACGCTTCGTCGAGGACTGCCGGGCGGCTCTGGCGAGCGGGAGCGACGCGCAGGGCCACATCCAGGACCTGCTCACGCGCGAGCTCGCAAACCGCGGTGCTGTGCTGGCGGGACTGGGGCCGCCCACAAAGGGCGGCTTGAAGGCGCTTCACCGCTCGCCCGAGCTAACTATCCTCAACATCGTCTGGTCGCCACTCATGCAGCTGCTGCCGCACGATCACAACATGTGGGCACTGATCGGCATCTATACGGGCCGCGAGGACAACATCTTCTGGAAGCGCGATGGCGCGCGGCTCGGTGCGGTGAGCGCCGCGGCTATTTCCGCGGGCGATGTCGTTCCGCTGCCGGGCGACGTGATCCACTCGGTGAACAACCCGATCGAAAAACTCACGGGCGCGATTCACGTGTACGGCGGCGATTTCTTCGGCGTCCATCGCAGCGAGTGGGATCCGGAGACGCTGGCCGAGCGAGACTGGAGCATCGCAGTGGCAGTGCGCAACTTCGAGCGGGCCAACGCGCGGTTCTCAGCGAACTGCGTCGACTGATCAGGTCAGGTCGGAAATTCGTCGTGCTGCGGCAATCCGTCGCAGATGACGTCCCACGGCGCCTTCGACGCCACATGGATATGCGCCTGCGGCGCGAGCGTCGGCGGATCGATCAGAGTGCCGTAGGTGACGTGCGCGATCGTGCCTTCGTTCACGATGGAATACAGCAGTGAGCCACAGTTCTTGCAGTGCGCGTCGTGGTTCATCACGTCGCCGTAGATGCGGATCTGGCCGCGAATCAGCTTGAACTTGGCGCGCTCGATGACGCCGAAAGGCTTGAATGCGGAGCCGGTGGCGCGGCGGCACTGCGAGCAGTGGCAGATCAGCGCGCGCGTGAATTCGTCGGCGACGGTGTAACTCACCTCGCCGCACAGGCAGCTTCCTTTGAGTAGTTGGGTCATATTGCGTCGTGGTCCAGGTCCGGCACCGTTTGCTAGGAAATGGGGTCTGACCCCAACGTTACCTTCGTGAGGAGGGCGTTGTCGTCGAGACGCCAGACCTTGATGACGTGTTCGCCCTTGGTGAGGCCGGGGAACTTCGCTTCCAGGACTGATTCGTTTTCGATGACGGCTTTTTCCCAGGCGATCTGTTCGGGGGTCTTGCCGGGGTCGGGGGACGGTGTCAGGCGTAGCGCGAGGGTCTGCATCGGGCCATTGTCGATGGAAACGCCCACGCGCACATCGACGCCGCCGTTTGTATTGAGCGTCGGCGACATGTGCAGCTTCACGACGGCATCGCCGTCTTTGGGCACGTTGACGCGATACCCGACGTACACCCCGTCCTCCTGCGTCGTCGCCGGCCTGCCCTGCGGGAACGCGGTGACGGCGCCGCGGTCGTTGCCGAGACGCGGGATCCGGCGCCAGGTGAGGCCCTTCGCTCCCTGAACGTGCGAGAAATCCACGGCATCGATGCCACCCTGTGTGCGCGTCGTCGGTTTCGCGAAGACCACGTTGGCCGCACCCGCGGCCTCACCAACGCGCGTCACCTCCGGCATCACATCCTTCTCTGGCTGCTGCCAGGTGGTGTAGCCGATGTGAGTCTGCAGCATCATGCCATCCCACTTGCCTCCTTCGAGCCGGTGATAGCGATGGGCGATCTCGCGATCACGCTCGAACGCGGCCTCCGCGCGCGAGGCGAATTCGTTCGCGCGCGGATCGTTCAACGCGGCGAGCCTGCGGTTCCAGGCGACCGCGTAGTACAACTCGTGCAGGTTTGCCAACGCGGAAATGGGATGCGCGACGAGCTGGAAGAACGCGCTCTTCTGGTCTGCGGGTAGCAAGTTGTATAACTTGACCGCTTCCTGATCGAGCGCACGCCATTCGTTCACGATGGCGCCGAACTCGCCGCCGTCGAGCTTCGCCCCGGCGTCACCCAGCGGGTAGCTCGACGCATCGAGCAACTCCGGCTTGCGGCGCACCGCCAGGTGGCTGTAGCGCGTGATGAGATCAGAGATCTGCTTCGCATTCGCCGGACCGAACGTCGCGCGTGCCCAGCGCTCGGGGTAGCTAGCCATCGCCTCCAGCGTCATGGCCTCCGGGTTCCACGCCTGCGCCATGAAGAAACTCAGCGGGAACTCCATCGGCTTGATGTCGCCGACGTTCACGATCCACAGCGCCCGCGCGCCGCGCTGGTAGGAAAGATCCATCTGCTGCCAGATCTTCTCGATCTGGTTGGTGTTCAGCCACTTGTAGTTGCGCGGACCGCCGACGTAGTCGAAGTGGTAGTACACGCCGTAGCCGCCCTTGCGGTTCACGTCGCCAGTCGGCAGGCGCCGCACCTGGCCCCAGTTGTCGTCGGCGAACAGCAGCGTGACGTCCTCGGGCACCTTCATGCCGTGGTCGTAGTAGTCCTGCACTTCCTTGTAGAGCGCCCAGATCTGAGGAGTCTGATCAGCGGGTTTGCCGGTGACGTCGACGATGATCTTGCGCTGGTCGGCGACGACCTGTTCGAGTAGTTGGGTGGCGGTGCCTTCGGACATGGCCTCGTCGCCGTCACCGCGCATGCCCACCGTCACGACGGCCTCGTATCCCTTGCCATCGCCTTTCGACATCATCCGCTCGATGCCCCCGCGCCAGAACTTGCGCAGGTTCTCGCCGTTGGTCGAGTAGTTCCACTTGCCGCCGGTGACGCCCTGCTCCTTGTTGCGATGCCATTCGGCGTGCGCGCGGGTCATCGGCTCGTGGTGCGAGGTACCCATGACGACGCCCATCGCATCGGCCAGGATCATGTTCTGTGGGTCGTCGTCGTTGAACGCGCGCGGCTGCCACATCGCGGGCCACAGGTAGTTGCCCTTCAGGCGCAGCAGCAGCTCGAACACGTGCGCGTAGAGCTTGTGGTTGGCGCCGCCGAACTGCTTCTGCGCCCAGGTCGTGAAGGCCGGCGCTTCGTCGTTGATGAAGAAGCCGCGGTAGCGGACTTTGGGCTGGTCGCGGCGTGAGCCCGCTGCGAGATATACATTTGCCTGGCGCGCGACGGGAACGTCGGCGAACCAGTACCAGGGCGAGACGCCTATCTTCTCGGAGAGATCGTAGAGACCGAATACCGCGCCGCGGCGGTCGGCGCCGGCGATCACGAGGGCGCGCGGCACGTTGGGAAATGGCTGCTCGACGACGATCTGCCGGAACGCCTCCCATTGGCCGGCGAGGTCCGCGACGTCGATCTTGCCGGCGCGCGCGAGCTCGTCGATCACCTTGCTCTCGCCGACGACGCCCGCGATGACGAGCGGGCCGCTCGCTGCGGCAATGTCGCTGAGCTTCGTCGCGGCCCTGCCACTGACTCGCTCGAGATCGCCCGCGAAGCCCTCGGCCGCGAGTCTCACCGCGGAGTTCGCCTGTTCATCGACATACACGGCGGCGGGCTGGCCGTTCGAGATCAGGGCGAGACTATCGCGCGCGGGTTTGGCGCAGACCGAGACGGGATCCGTGCAGGCGAATACGGGCGCGGCAGTGAGCCACACCAGCGCGATCGTGATCCGAACAAAAACTTTCATCGGCACTACCTTCGTTGCGGCCAACGAAGGTAACCGATCGCGGGCGGTGGATCACCAACCCCCGATTTGGACGGATGTTCTCGCCAGGAAGGGGCCGCAGGTCTGTCCCCGTTTGCTAGGAAACGAGGAATGTCCCCATTTTTGCGAGCCAGTCGGCGAAGGGGGCGTAGATGTCGCTGCGCGCCAGCCACACGCGGAATGGCCACGACGCCAGCAGCGCCACGCCGCCCGATGCGTAGACCGCGTGCACCCGGCGGTGGCGTCGCCAGTCGGACGCGAGGCACCAGGCGATCAGGCAAAGCGTGGCTGCCGGCTGAATGAAGGGCGTAGCCAGACCAGACGCCAGCAAGTTCGCCAGTCTTCCCACCGCCGGGCCGATGATCGAGATCATCGCGAGCACCATCAGCCGTTTGTGGAGTTCAGATTTACGGCGGTAACGCAGCGCGAGCGCGATGAGTACCGAGAACAGGACCGTGGTCGTCAGGGGCACGGTGCTGAACTGGGCATTGGTCAGCCCACTGGGCCGCAGCCCGGGCTGGGCCGCGTTCGCGGCGACGGTGAGCACGCCGATGATCACCATCGCGGCGGCGAGCCCCACGCCGGCAATTCCCAGCTTCATGTGCAGGTCGACCCGCCGGACGGCAACCAGGCGTGTCTGCGTGATGAACAACGCCAGCCATGCCGTCGAGACGAGCCCGTGCAGGTGCACGAGCAGCGTCAGGGGCGGCAGGTCGGAGAGGATTCGCAGGTAGTAAGTTCGTGAAAACCCGACGAAAACGAGGGCCGCGATGAACACGGCGACGTGCGAATAGAAACGTGGACGGATGACGGCGGACATGATCGGACTCCCAAGGTGGACCGCGATCGAACATCCGCCCGAGGGAGGCGGTTAATCCATGAGCGGGCCCTTGGTTTCGCCTTACTTCTCCCTTATCCGTCGTATTCTTGCCCGGGCGTGGCGGCGGAAACGGAACTCCAATTCGATGGCTGGACGGTCAACCGCATCTCGGGCGAGATGCGGCGCGGCGGCCGCGCATCGCGCCTTCCGCAGCAACCCTTACGCATCCTGGTCGAGCTCTACGATCACGCCGGTGAAATCGTCACGCGTGACCAGCTGGTGAAGGTGCTCTGGCCGCAGGGCGTGGTCGATTTCGACAATGGACTGAACGTCGCGGTGCGCAAGTTGCGCGTGGCGCTCGATGACGTCGGCGACGCGCCGAAGTACATCGAAACACTGCCGCGGGTGGGATACCGGTTCATCGCCCATCGCGGAACGGTGGACGTAGCTCCGCCCGTACCGGCCAGTAGTTTGTCGCGCGGCGCGCGCATCGCGCTGCTCACGGGCCTGCTGGTCGTCGCCGTCGGTACGTTCGCCTGGTGGGCGTGGAGCTCGGCGCCGGAAGCGACGCCCGCGGTCGCCCGCTCGGCGGGGTCGAAGCATGTTCCCAGCGAACGCGCCCGCGAGTTCTACCTGGAGGGGCTGCGCAACCGTTCGCGTCGCGACATGGACCCTACTCTGATTGCACTCGAGAACTTCGAGAACGCCGTGCGCGAGGACCCGAACTTCCCCGAGGCCTGGGCGGCCATCGCGGACATTCAGGCGGCGTCGGTGATCCGGCACAGGAACACCTGGTCCGAGGCACATCCCGTGGCGCTCGCATCCGCGAGACGCGCCATCGAGCTGGACGAGTCGAATCCGCACGGCCACATCGCGCTCGCGATGGTGCTCATGGACCTCGAGTGGGACTTCGTGGGAGCGCAGCGCGAGCTGGAACGCGCGCGCGAGCTCAATCCGGAATTGTCACGGATCTGGCACCACTACGGAATGTGGCACGCGCGCCAGGGGCACGTCGAAGAAGCGCTCGCGGACATCCGCAAGGCGCGCGAGCTCGAGCCGATGCTGCTGCTGTACCAGTCGAACTACGCGCTGATCCTCTACAACGCGCGGCGCTACGACGAGGTGATCGCATTCCTCACGCCCGTGGTGGACGCGAACCCCAACTTCGTGCATGCGCGCGGCGTGCTCGCGAACGCCATGATCGCCACCGGCGATCTCGCCGGCGCGGAAAGACAATTGGCGCTGCGGCCGAGCGCCGATCTGTTCCAAGCCGAGGTTGGCTACCTGGCGGCCAGGAAAGGCGATCGTGAGGGCGCGCTGTCAGAGATTGCGCGACTCGAGCAGATGAGCAGCAGGGGTTTAGGCACCGGTTACGCGATGGCGGTCATCCACGCCGCGCTGGGCGACCTGGACCGCGGCTGCGATGACCTCGCCCGCGCCGTCGATGATCGTTCGATGATGCTGGTGTGGATGCGGCTCGATCCTCACCTGGATCCGCTGCGCGGTCGGCGATGTTTCGCGGAGGTCGAAAAGCGGGTGTACGCCAAGTCCGCAGTCAGGGAACCGTCCTGAGGCCTGTTCGTTCACAAGGACGTGGTGGATGAGAAAGTGGTTAGTCGTCGGCTCGATCGTCGCCGTCGTGGCGCTGGGTGTCGCATACTGGAAGTTCGGAAGCACCGGACTCACCCCGGAGGAACTCGCGCGGCTGCCGCAGCCCGTTCGGGACCGGTTCATTCGCGCGAAGGAACGCAGCATCGAGGGCGTGGGTGTGACGCCCGACATTCTGCTGATGCCGGCTTTGGAAGATGTTCGCGCGGGGCGGGATCCGTTGATCGAGCGCGCACTCTCGGAGATCGGCAAGACGTAAGAAGAGGCAAGCTGCATGGCGCCTCAGTGCGTCCACCATACCTGCAGCATGAGGTCCTGTTCGATGCCCTTGTGTATCTGCGGCTCGAGCACGGCCTGCGTGAGGGTGGTGCCGACGTCGAACGTGACGTTCCAGGGTAGATAGGTCACGTCGCATCCGAAGGTCACCGACGGGTCGCCGAAGTGTTTGCCCTCGCCGTTCGTCTCGGTGTTGCCGGCGAGGTCGAAGCCCGGGCCAGTGATGCGGCCGGCCACGCCGCGGCGCGGGGTCGGCCAGGCGATCGTCGCGCGCGGCGTGAGGCGCCAGCGATCGCCTGACCAGGATTTGCCGATTTGCGCGAAGGGCGCGAAGTGGTTGTAGGTGGAATCGAAGTTGATGGTGCCGGTTGCGCCGGCGTCGGGGCCGTCGAGCACGCGGTAATCGAGGGCGTAGTCGCTGAGCTTGACGCTCTGCCACAGGAGCCCGGCCGACCAATCGAAATCGCCGATCCAGGAATGGCTGCGATGCCGCGACACCGCGAATCCGATGCCGGTGTCGCTCATGGAGCCGTCGAGGCCGGTGAATTCGGCGGGCGCGGGCAAGTTCAGTGGCGTCGTCGTGAATTCGAGCCCGAGCGGGCGATGCTCGACGCCGCTCGTCAGGGAAAACTGGTCGCGGAACACGAAGCCTGTGAGCCGCCAGCGGTCGCGCTGCCAGGTCACGCCGAGCGAGAGCATGGGGCCATCGAGCGTGAGGGTCTGGCTGCTGATCGACGAGTAGCCGAGGCCGAGACTCGTGCTCACGCGCGATTCGTCGTTGGAGCGCAACGGCAGCGTGGCGTAGCGGTTGTCCATCGCCACTTCGGGCAGGTGCTCCGCGACGAAGGAGATGTCCTCGGGGTCGGCGCGGGCGACATAGGCGCTGACCAGGGGGATGAGGATCAGAAGCACTCGGGCTCGTGCGCTCGCGTGCATGACGTGCCTCCGCCAAAGCACCTTAGACGTCGCGTGCGGCCGGAGTCATGCGGGAGATCGGCATGAAAAAAGGGGGCAGACCGGAAGTCCGCCCCCTCTCATGCCGTCTGAGGTCTGTCCCCGTTTGCTAGGAAACGGGGAATTGCTTTCGCGCCCGTCGCCCATTCGCGAGGGCGCACTTCAACCCATTATTTCAGGGCTGCTTCCAGGCCTGAAACGTTCTTCGCCCCCTCGAGAACCTTCAACGACGAGCCTTCGAAGTCCTTGCCGACGGGCTCGTAGCGGCCGCCCAGGCACTGGCTCAGGAATCCTTCGGCGATCGCGTAGAACGACGTGCGGTTCATCGGCCGCGCGAAGCCGTGGCCTTCATCCGGGTACAACACGTAGGTCACCGGGATGTTCTTGTCCTTCATCGCCTTCACGATCTGATCCGACTCGGCCTGCTTCACGCGCGGGTCGTTCGCGCCCTGCGCGATCAGCAGCGGTTTCTTGATGGCCGCGACGTGCGTGATCGGCGAGCGTTCGGCCAGCAGCTTCTTGCCCTCTTCCGTGCGCGGATCGCCGACGCGCGTGGCGAACTCCTCGTAGAAGCTCTTCCAGTACGGCGGGATCGACGAGAGCAGCGTGTCGAGGTTCGACGGGCCGACGATGTCGACGCCGCAGGCGAAGGTATCGGGCGTGAACGTCAGGCCGACCAGCGTCGCATAACCACCATACGAGCCGCCGTAGATAGCCACCTTGTCCGCGGTCGTGATCTTCTGCTTCACGGCCCAGTTCACGGCGTCGATCAGGTCGTCGTGCATCTTGCCCGCCCACTCCTTGTTGGACGCGTTCACGAACGCCTTGCCGAAGCCGGTCGAGCCGCGGTAGTTCACCGCGAGCACGGCGTAGCCGCGGTTCGCGAGCCACTGGTGTTCGTTGTCGAAGCCGTAGGTGTCGCGCGCCCACGGGCCGCCGTGCACGTTGAGCACCAGCGGCACCGGCGCATCCGGGATGCCGTCGTTGTTCTTGTCGGAACCGGGCGGCAGCGATAGATAGGACACGAGCGTGAGTCCATCACGCGCCTTGAGCTCGAGCGACTGCATCGGCACCAGCGGCGCCTTCGCGAGCGCCGGGCGTTGGTCGAAGAGCTTCGTGACGGTGCCGGCCTTGCGGTCGTAGAGCCAGGACGACGCCGGCTTGGTCGCATCGTCGACCGCGATCGTCCAGATCGAGTCGTCGAGTGTGCGGTTCGCGATCCGGAAGCCATCGCCGAGCTCCTTGGTGAGCAACGCGACGTCCTTCTTCACGGAAGGATCCAGCACGACGATCTCGGGCTTGAGGTAGTCGACGACGAAGCCCTGCACCTGCAGGGTCTTCGGATGCAGCCAGATCTGGTCGATGTCCGCCTTCTCGCTCGCGCCGAGCAGCGTCGTCTTGCCGGTTTCGATGTCGACGCGCTCGAGCGCGGACTTGTCGCGCCCGACCGAGGTCTGCAGCAAGGCGGTCTTGCCGCTCTCTTCCACGCCGACCACGCCGGAGGTCAGCGAGTCCGTCTGCGGAATCTTGAGCAGGCTCACCCACTTGTCGCCCACGCGCCGGAAGACCTCCGAACCGTCGGCATTGTTCTTCGCCGCGAGCTTCGGCTTCATGTCGAAGTCGAGGTAGTAGTTTGCGATCTCCTGGTCGTTCTTCTCGATCAGCGTGCGGTTGCCGGTGGCGATGTCGATCTCGTAGAGGTCGTGCCACTCGGGCACGCGATCGTTGAGGCCGACGGCGACGACACCGGGCTTCTTCCAGGAGAGGTCCACGAGCTCGGCGCGCACACCCTTGAGCGGCGTGAGGTCCTTCTGTTCGCCAGTGGTCACATCCACCGCGTAGACGCGCCAGTTTTCGTCGCCGCCTTCGTCCTGGAGGAACAGCACGTGTTTGCCGTCGAACGCCCACAGGTGCTGGCGGATGCCGCGCTTCTGGTCGTTCGTGATGGGTTTGGCCGCGTCGAGCTTGCCGCGCTCGGCCAGCCAAACGTTGAGCACGCCGTCGCGCGGCGCGATGAACGAGATGTACTTGCCGTCGGGCGAGATGCGACCCTGCGTCTTCTCGGGATTACCGAACAGCGCGGAGCGCGGAATGAGCGCGACGCCGGAGACCGCATCAGCGGCCTTGGTCTGCGCGAACGCGAGGGTACCGAGGAGCGAAGCGGCCACGAGGCCACCGACGAGGAGCTTTTTCATGTTGGATTCCCGGGCGCGCCCGGCCGCAGTTCAGATGTGCCGCATTCTATATAGAGATCGGGCCCGGGTGACATTGGGCGTGCCAACAACGCGGGGACCTGACCCGTTCCGTCGCCAGACCGTTGGCCCGCTGGCAGGCGCGTGCTAGGTTCGCGCCCGCGCCTGCGGCCCGGATGGCCATGGCATCCTTGGACACCGGAAGGACGCATCGATGAACCTCGCCCGAGCGCGGCTCGCTGCCGCAATCCTCACCTTCTCCGGACTCTCCACACCCAGCATGGCTGACAAATCTCTGCTCTACATCGCCACCCAGGACCCCGCGAAGATGGGCATCGCCCTCGCGGAATTCGATTCTCAGACCGGCGCGTTATCCGCGCCGCGGCTCGTCGCCGAAACGCGCGACCCCGGGCACTTCGCCATCGCGAAGGACGGCAAACACCTCTACCTCGGCAACAGCGGCACGCCCGGCGGCGTCAGCGCTTTCGCGATCGACCGCAAGACCGGCGGGTTGAACCTGCTCAACTTCAAGGAGGCGAAGGGCCGCGGCCCTAGCTACGTGAGCATCGACGGCAGCGGCCGCTACGTGCTCGATGCCAACTACGGCGGCGGTTACGTCGAAGTGTTGTCCCTCGCGCAGGACGGCTCGCTCGACCGGCAGACCGCGATGGTCGAGCACACGGGCTCGAGCGTGCATCCGCAGCGGCAGACGAAGCCGTACGCCCACTGGTTCGGCACCGCTCCCGGCAACCGCTTCGCGCTGGCGGCGGACCTCGGCACCGACGAGATCGTCGTGTACCGGTTCGATCCATCCACCGGCGAGCTGTCGTTCGGCGATGCGCACAAAGGCAAGGTGCCGCCCGGCATGGGACCGCGCCATCTCGTTTTCCATCCGAACGGCAAGTGGGTCTACGCCATCGCGGAGCTGGGCAATGAGGTGATGGCGTTCAATTGGGACGGGCAGAAAGGCGCGCTCGCGCAGTTCCAGTCGGTGAAGACGCTGGCGGAGGAATTCAGCGGCCAGAACACCGCGGCGGAGATCGCCATCCACGCCAATGGACGCTATCTATACGCGTCGAATCGGGGCGAGGACAGCATCGTCGTGTATGCGATCGACGAGAAGACCGGCGAGCTGACACTCCGGCAGCGTGTGTCGTCGCGCGGCAGGACCCCTCGCTACTTCACGTTCGATCCCACCCATCGGTGGTTGGTAGTGAGCAATCAGGAAGGCGCCAACGTCGTGGTCTTCTCGGTGGATGCGCAGAGCGGGCAACTTGCGCCCGTGGGCGAGCCCGTGCCGCTGAACAGGCCGATGGCCGTGGTGTTCCTGCCGCAATAACGCGACAGTCCTGTCCTGCGGGTGTTTGTTAGGAGCGACGCCGTCGCCGATTGGCTACGTCCCACAAGGTTGTTTGGCCAGTCCTGTCGGACTGCACGGACGGAAATCGTGGCGCCACTGCATCGAGATGGAGAATTCGAGGCCTTAGATTCCGCACGACGTGCGCCTATCCTTATTAGATGAACGATACCCACGATCCGGCACACGAAGCGGACGCGAGGCGCAAGGAGCTCATCTCCCTGTTTCTGCACCGCACCGTCGACGAGGTCGAACAGATGCGGCGCAACGTTCCTTTGCTCATCGCGGGCGATGACGCGGCGTGGCGTCACCTGCGCTTCTGCGCGCAGCGCATCCGCGGGACCGCGCACGGACTCGAGCTCGGCGTGTTGAGCGCCTGTGCATGCGAGCTGGAAGCGCTCGCCGAAGAGCGATTCACGCGCACCGACGCCGATGCGCACTTCCTGCTGAGCGTGACCAGCGCCATCGAAATGGTCGCCATCGAGCTCAACGAGATCAGACGATGCGAAGGATTTTGAGGATCGGGTCGTAGAGCATCGACATGCCGAGCATCGAGCACAGCGTGGCGACCACCGATAGTTCGATGCCGTGACGTGAGCGCAGATCGTTGATGCGGAATACGTCGCCGACCATGCGGTGCGCGAACGCCGGAGAAAGCCGCTTGGTGAGCATCTCGCGCTCGGACAGCGGCACCTCGAGCGCCTCGAGCAGCGCGCCGACGATGTTCACGGCCGTCTTCACCTGGCTGCCCGCGTTGCGGCCGATCAGGTAGTGCGTGGAACGGGCCGTGATGTATTTCGCCGTGTCCGTATCCGGAGCGCAATGCTTGGACCAGAACGGCAGCAGCACGTCGTGGATCAGTGGCTGCAGCCGCTCGCGCTCGAGATCCGAGAGCGTCGAGGCCTCGAGCGCCGCGATCATGGCGGCGGAAACGGCAGCGCAGATTTCACGACGGCGCGCGGACGCGCCGCTGGCCGACGCCTGCGCGTCGTAACGTGAAAGTATCCCGACGATCTCATCGGTGAATTCGCTGAGGCTCACGCCAAATTCGCGCGCAAGTTTGCTCGCAGGAATGCCCCGTCGGTTCCCTGGCATCAAGTGATCCTAAGTGTTTCGTACCCGCGGGCGGAGTATGCCCCTTTCGCTTCGCCCCCGTTCGAACACCGGATGTTTGCCAGTGAGGGCGACCCGCTGAGTGCTTGCGCCGCGTCCCGTGTTGAACATCGCGCGCGATGCTATGTCATCACGAGCGCGATCCAGCGACGCGCGCGCCAACATGCGGCGGGCGCCTACAAACTTCTTTCCGGATTGGTGGTAGCGAATGCGGGGAAGTACTCTTCCATCATGCGATCGCGATAGGCCATGAGGTTCGAAAACTTTTCGAGCTCGGTGCGCAGCGGCGATTCGAACACCGGCGCGACGGTGCCAGCGACGAAGGCGAAGACGGTCGCGTCGGCGCCGCAGGGCTCGGCGCCGAGAAAATAGCGGTTGTCGCCGAGGATTTCCGACAACGATGTGATGGCGCGCGCGGCCATCGTCATGAGCTCCGCTTCGCTGTGCCGCCCGATGCCGTGCGAATGCAACGTGCGGCGGATGCTTCTGCGCACGACGATTTCAGCGAGTGGGCGGACGAACGCGGGCGCGCGCTTGAAGAACTGCTTCGGCCCGCGTTCGAAGTTCGCGTCGTCGAGCCAGCGCCAGTAGACCATCAGCCAGTAGAAGTGATCCTCCAGCATCTTCTCGACGGCCCAGGCGGTGCCGCGCTCGCGCGCCGAGAGCGCGCGATCGAAGCGGATGCCGTGCCGGTTCTCGAGGTGCAGGCGGATCAGCGTCGAGTCCGCGACGATCGTGCCGCCGTCATCGATGTACGGTAGTTTGCCCTTGGGCGCGCCCTTGAAGCCGCGCGCCTTCGCCTGGTACGGCAGACCGGATAGTTTGAGCAACATCTCGCCCTTCATGACGAAGGGACTGGGGTCCGGCAGTCCGAAATGCGGCCCGAAGGTGTACAGCGTGATCATCGTCAATCCTCGATCTGGATCCGCTTGAGCCGGCCGGACAGTCCGCTGCGGATCGTGACCTGCGCCTTGCGCACGCCGAAATGGCGCGCGACCAGCTCGATGACCGCCGCGTTCGCCTTGCCGTCCACCGGCGGCGCCTTCACACGGGCCATCCAACTACCGTCCGCGAGCTCGACGAGGGAGTCCTCGCGCGCTCCGGGCTTCACCTTGAGTTGCAGCGTTCTCATCAGGGGGCGTCTCGCGGCGGGATTATGCGGCAAACGCGGTCCTCCGCCGCTCCCTCTTTCCTAGCAAACCTGGACAGACCTGGGTGAGCCGATAAGAGCTTCGATGAGTCCCTGAAGACGACTTTGCTGGGATGCGTGTGGCAAGGCCGCCGCCCACGCGATGGGGTGTCGCTCCCGCGGCGCACTCCAGTTATTGGGTGCGCCAGATTTGTGGCCCGCCGGCCGTGCGGGCGGGTTATCTGTCTCTGCCAATCTTGAAAGGCGCCTAGCGCGGTCTGAGGGCGCCGTTTGCCGGCTCCGTGCCTTGCGCGAACGTCGGATGCGCCGCGTACGCGAAGCCCCATCGCGTGTGCACCGTCCTTGCCAGTCACTGTCCGCGCGGTCGTCTTCAGGGACTCATCGAAGCGCGTAGCGGTTCGGCCACGGCGCGGCACGTCTGCTCGCGAGCGAAGCAGGATCACCGCACAGTACGCCCCATCGCGTTTGCTTGGGAAAGAGGCGCGCGTCCACTGCTCGTGGAGAGTCGCATCGCTCGACGTAGTTAGCATGGCAATGCACGCCCGCATCACGATGACCGCCACGCGATGCAACCCGTAGAGCGTAAGTCTCCCGCCTCTTCTCCGATCCCAGCCATCCGGGCGACATTCCACGTCACCTACCTGCGGAACGCGGACTCCGCGTCCTCGTGCGCAGGCGCGATGAGTCCCGGCGCCGGAAACCTTGCACGGCATGGACGGTGCACATGCGATGGGGCTTCGCGTACGCGGCGCATCCGACGTTCGCGCAAGGCACCGAGCCGGCAAACGACTCCCCAAGACCGCGCTAGGCGCCTTCCCAAATTGGCAGAGACAGATAACCCGCCCCCACGGCCGGCGGACTAAAAATCTGGCGAATCCAATAACTGGAGTGCGCCGCGGGAGCGACACCCCATCGCATGGGCGCCGGCCATGCCGTCCACGCTGACACAACATCGCCGGGACTCATCGAGCCCCCTGAGGTCTGTCCCCGTTTGCTAGAAAACGAGGAATGTCCCCATTTCACAAGCGGGCGGCGCCGGCTTCCAGGAGGGCGTGGGCGGCGTCGCCGAACGCGCGGGCGAAGTCGCGGTCCATCGCGACGACGGACGCCTGCTGGAATTGCGTGCCCATGACGACCAGGTCGGCGGCGCTCAGGGTCTCGCTGAACCACGGGGGCGCCGGCCAGGGGAACGGCCATCGGATGCGTAACGCGTTGTCGCAGACATCGTCGACGAAGCGGGTCACGTGGCCCGCGACGATCTGGTGTCCGGGCTCGCCGCCGGGCCGGGGGATCAGGTCGGCCAGCTCGCCGACGTTCGTCATGCGTTCGGTGAATTCCAGGATAACGGCGGCCAGGAAGGCCGGCCGGGGCGGCAGCGGCTGGGGGTTCAACGCCACCAGCGAGGCGGGATCGCCGCCGATCACGTCCCAGATCTCCGGGTGCTTCTCGGCGATGACGCGCCACAGCTGCGCACCCCCGGCGTTCCCGAGCACGGAACGCTCGAGCGCCCGGCGGATGTACCGGTCCAGCGGTCCGGCTGGCCCGCGGGTGTCCTGATGGGGATACCCGGTCGTGAGCTGGCTAACTAACGCGGCCAGCGCCCGGGCGGACAGGTACTTCTGCCGGTACAGCGTCCGCGGCTCGGGCGGCTCGGGCGCCGCGTTCAGATGCGCGTTGGATTGCATGGAGGCCTCCCGTTTCGAAAGGCGGGCAGATTCCTCGTTCCGGAAGCCTCGAATCGATGGACGGCCGCTGATCCCGCCCTGACTTGTCTATGATTCGCTACCCGAGACGAGGCGAGCATGGACAAGCGCGTAATCAGGTTCGACGGATGGCTCGTCGACTTCGAATCCGGTGAGATCTCGAAGGACGGCGCGACGACCCGCCTGCAGGACCAGCCGCTGGCGGTCCTGGACGAGCTCACCCGGCGGCCCGGCGAAGTCGTGACCCGCGAGCAGCTCATCGCCCGGCTCTGGCCCACCGGCGTGGTCGAGTACGACACGGGGCTCAACACGGCGGTCCGCAAGCTGCGCAATGCGCTCGGCGACGGCGCCGACACTCCCCGCTACATCGAGACCCTGCCTCGCAAGGGCTATCGTTTCATCGCGTCCCTGGAAGCCATGCGGGCCACGGAACCCACACCGCACCGCGCCGCACAAGTCGCGGAATCCGCACCGCGTTACGACGTCGCCCCCGAGGCCCCACCCGCCCCAACCCAAACCCGTGCGCCCGACCGCGGCAGCTCCCTGCGCCGCCTCGCGCTGGGCCTCGGCAGCCTGCTGGCCGCCGGAGTGCTGGCCGTGATCGCCTGGCGCATGCCGGGCGCCTGGCTCAGCGAGAACGATCACGTCGGCGAGGCGCCGCCGACCATCGTCGTCCTGCCGCTGGTCGACATGAGCCTCGATCAGAAAGAGCAGTACCTGTGCGACGGCCTCACCGATGAGTTGTCGAACTGGCTCGCGCACATCCCCACGCTGCGCGTGGTCGCGCGCACCTCCGCGTTCGCGTTCAAGGGTGAGAACAAGGACGTGCGCGAAATCGCGAAAGCGCTCGACGCCACCCACGTGCTCGAAGGCAGCCTGCGCCGGTCGGGCGAGAACCTGCGCGTCACCGTGCAGCTCATCGAGGCGAAGCGCGGCGTGCACATCTGGTCCGATACCTATGCGCTGCCCATCGGCGACATCTTCCTCATCGAAGACACCGTGTCGCGTTCGGTGGCCGAAGCGCTGCACCTGAAGCTCGCCGCGGATACCGCGGAGGCCTGGGCGCAACGCCAGCCGCGGAAGATGGAAGCCTACGAGCTGTACCTGCTCGGCCGCGCGCGCGAGCGCGACCGGACCGCCACCGACAATCTCAAGGCCATCGAGTATTACCGCCGCGCGATCGCCGCGGATCCCGACTACGCGCTGGCGTTGACCGCCCTCTCCGGCGCGCTGCTCAACAGCCGGACGCTGAACAATCGTCCCCTGGAGGACATCGTCATCGAGGCCGAGCCGCTGCTGAATCGCGCGCTCGAGCTCGAGCCGTCGCTGGCCGATGCGCACGCGGTGAAGGGCTGGCTGCTCTCCGATCAACTGCACTTCGATCAGGCGCAGGCGGCACTGGAGCAATCCATCCGGATCAACCCGAACGATGCCCGCAGTCATCGCGTGCTCGGCGACCTCTACGGCAACCGCGGCAATCCGACGAAGGCGCTCGAACACTTCACCACGGCGGCCCGTCTCGACCCGCTGGATTTCCTGTCGCAGGTGCTGCGCTGCCTGGAGCTCACCGACCTCGGCGACTATCCCGAGGCCGGGCGAGCCTGCGCCCGCGGGCGCGAGCTCGATCCCGCCAATCTCTGGGGACCACTCGCGACGGCGTGGATCGAGCGCGCGCAGGGCAACACGGCTGAAGCGATCCGCTGGATCGACGAGGCGCGCAGGCTTTCGCCCGCGAATCCGACGCTCGCGAACCAGAAAGTGGACCTGCTGTTGTCGCTCGGCAAAGTGGCCGAGGCGCGCGCCGCCGCGGAGGACGCGCCCGCCGACGGCAGCTTCGACTTCTTCTCGCGCGGCGGCCGGCTGGTCTACGCGGAGAAGGGGCCCAAAGCCCTGCGTGAATGGATCGCCGCGAACGCGCTACAGGCGAAGGCGACCACCAGCGCCGAGTTGCGCGAGCTCGCGCACCTGCAGTGGATGGCGGGAGATCCGCTGGCCGCGCGCGGCACGCTCGAGCACGCGGACCGGATCCTTCCCGCGACGCTGGTCGACCGCCTCGATGGTGGCCAGATCCGCCACGCGGCCTCCGCGGTCCTGGTGCGCGCGGGCGTCGAGCTCGAAAGCCAGGGCGACGTGGCACGCGCGAACAAGCTGCTCGATGACCTGGACGGGTTGCTCGACAAATTCGAGCGCAATGGCGGGCGGCACTACGGACTGTATTCGCTGCGCGCGGAATCCCTCGCGCTGCGCGGCAAAAAGGCGGAAGCGCAGGCTGCGATCGACGAAGCCTGGAGACGCGGCTGGCGCAGCGCTTGGACGTTGCGAACCGAACCCTGGTTCGCGGGTATCAAGGTTCCGGAGGCGAAGGCCCTTTAGCCGGTCGGTGGATCCGGCCCCTCGTTCCCCGGAGTACGTTTCGTCTTCTTTTTCTTCTTCGGTGCCTTGGCCATGCATCGTCCTCCTCGGCGATGCCACGGATAATCCGGCAACACCGCTCGTTAGGCAATCGTCTGCTTGCGTGTGAGCCGCCCGAGCAGCATGCCGAGCCCGAATCCCACGAGCGCGTAGAGCACGAGCGCGCCGTAATAGATCGTCCCCGGCCGGGTGAACACCCATTCGGCCGGGAGCAGATGTTTGCGCAGGAGGTTCCACACCACCACGCCGAGCGCCATGGCCATCGCCGAGTACACCGGCCAGCGCCAGTACGCACGCCGGTCCGCGCCCATGAGCAACAGGCCTCCCAGCATCGCGGCCGCGGATATGGCATAGGCGATCACCAGCTCGGTCAATTGCAGGTTCATGGGCGTCCCCTGGGCGAAGCGATACGGAATTCCGCGCCGCAGCCCTGATCGTGTCGCGGCAGGCGCGCGCAATCGAGCAAGGTGCCCGGCGCGCCCGCCGGGCCGTCGTTGTCGACGCACTGGCGGATCTCGACGAGGAAGGGCTGCTCGCGTTGTCCGGGCGGCGCGCCGCGCAGCGTCCTGCAATGCAGCGTGAAGGTCGCACCGATGCCGGGTTCGTAAAGATCCGCGACCTCGCGCAGCTCCTCGGCCGTGGCCGTCTCGCCGGCGAGAGTAGTTAGTTTGGCGCCCAGCGCGCCGTCGAGCACGCGCGCCAGGTCGATGGAGCGGCGGAAATACTCGTCGTCGTCGAGGCCGCTGCACCCGCCGTGTTTCTTCCATTCGTGTTCATGCAGGTTCGCGGCCATGCCGGGCATCCACTCGGCCAGCTCCTGCTCGAGGGCGGGATCGAGATCGAGCGGCTTCGCCGGGCAATCGCGCGGATAAGTGCGCGGCGTTGCGTTCTCGGGCCACAGCCCGTGGATCACCAGCGGTCGCGACCCTCGGGCGCGGCACTCGGGGATATTCGTACGGCCGTCCGCGCAGAACGCCGGATGCACGGTGAGCGCGAGCAGGTAGAAGTCGAAGGCGGGTTTGCCGGGCGCGGCCACTGGCCGATGCGCCGTTTCCGTCGCCACGGGACGGGCCGCCGGATCGCGGTCTAGCCGAAACGCATACCACGCGACCACCGCGCCTACGACTAGCACCGCCGTCACGAACCCCGCCCTTTTCCCCTGCCAAAGTTTCACGCGCGCCAGAATTCATCGGAACTGATGTCAAATCAAGCGACTCCCATGTCAGGTCCGCGTCGTCCGTGCAGGCGATCGCAGGCAGGCGCGTCTCATACCGTTATAGTTGCGCCCCGCTGAAAGCCCTTTCGTGCCATCAACAATCCGGGACCCCATGAAACCTTCCGTTCTGTTTTCCCGCCTCGCAGTCCTGTTGATCTCCGGAATGACCGTCGTTTCCGCGCAGACCCTCGAGCTCACACCCGCCGAGCGCCTGCCCACGCCCGTCGTGGACCCGGCCTCCGACGAGGCGGAGCTCGCGATCAAGCACTTCACGCTACCGGCCGGATTGCAGGCCCGACTCTGGGCCGCCGAGCCGATGCTCGCGAACCCCGTGGCATTCGACTTCGACGAGAAGGGTCGGTTGTTCGTCTCCGAGACACATCGTTATCACTCGAGCGTGCTCGACATCCGCAACTACATGCCCATGCTCGAGATGGATCTCGCGTCGCGCACGATCGAGGACCGCTCGAAGCTGATCCACACCGTGTTCGCCCCGCAGGCGAAGGACTTCGCGATCGAGAGCGAGATCGTGCGACTGGTCGAGGACACCGACGGTGACGGCGTGGCCGACAAGTCGAGCATCTTCGCGGACGGATTCAACAGCGAGCTCGACGGCATCGCCTCGGGCGTGCTCGCGCGGCACGGCAAGGTGTGGTTCACGAACATCCCGAGCCTGTGGCTGCTGACGGAGCAGCCGAACGCGAAACCGAAGCGCGAGGAACTACTGCGCGGCTTCGGCGTGCGCTTCAACTTCACGGGCCACGACTTCCACGGTCTCGCGATCGGGCCGGACGGCAAGCTGTATTTCTCGATCGGTGATCGCGGCGCGCACGTGAAAGGTCCGGATGGCCGGGTCATCGACGTGCCGGACGACGGCGCCGTGTACCGCTCGAACTTCGACGGCACCGGGCTCGAGCTCGTGCATCGCGGCCTGCGCAATCCGCAGGAGCTGGTGTTCGACGAACGCGGCGACCTGTTCACCGGCGACAACGACAGCGATCAGGGCGACATGGAGCGCCTGGTGCACGTGGTCGAAGGCGGCGACAGCGGCTGGCGCATCGGCTACCAGTTCGCGCCGCTCGGCAAGGGCGGCCCGTGGATGAGCGACAATCTCTGGAAGCCGCGCTTCCCCGACCGCCCCGCCTATCTACTGCCGCCGATCTGCAACATCGAGGACGGACCGTCGGGGCTCACGTATTACCCGGGCACGGGGCTCACGCCCGCCTACGCCGGGCACTTCTTCATCACGCACTTCAAGGGCAGCATCGCGCGCAGCGGCATCCAGACCTACACGCTGGGCAAGCTCGGCGCGTCGTACAAGCCCACCAGCAGCGAGCTGTTCATGGGTGGCGTGCTGCCGACCGACGTGACGTTCGCGCCGGACGGCAAGCTCTATCTGCTCGACTGGGTGGATGGCTGGCCGAAGTCGCGCAAGGGGCGCGTGTACAGCGTTTCGCCGGTCACGGCGGATCCTGCGCAGGCCAAGGTCAGCGCCGATCTCGCCAAGCTACTCGCGAAAGGATTCAAGGACGAAAGCGATGCGTCGCTGGGCAAACTGCTCGCGCATCCCGACCGCCGCGCGCGGCTCGAAGCGCAGCTCGAGCTGGCCTCGCGCGGCAAGAAGAGCGTGGGCGTCTTCACCAGGGTGGCGAAAGACAAGTCCGCCGCGCCGCTCGCGCGCCTGCACGCGGTGTGGGGACTGACGCAGCTCGGCGAATCGGATCCCAAGGTCGCGTCGACGCTGCTCGGATTGCTCGGCGACCCGGATTCGGAAGTCCGCGCGCAGGCCGCCAAGGGCCTCGGCGCGGTGAAATACGCCACGGCCCCGCCGGCGCTCGTGAAGGCGCTCGAGGACACCGAGCCGCGCGTGCAGTTCTTCGCCGCGCAGAGCCTCGGCAAGCTGGGTGACGCGGATAGCGTCACGCCGCTGCTCGCGCTGCTGAAGCGCAACGACAACCAGGATGAATACCTGCGCCATGCGGCCGTGCACGCGCTCGCGCGCATCGGCAACAACCCGACGCTCGACGCGGCTGCGACGGACTCCTCCGCCGCCGTGCGCCTCGGCGTGCTGCTCGCGTATCGCGAGCTGGCTAACGCAAAGATCGCGACGTTCCTCGCCGACCAGGACGCGTTCATCGCGCGCGAAGCCGCGCTCGCGATCAATGACGCACCGGTGAAGGATGCGGCGCCCGCACTCGCGGCGAGCCTCGCCAAGGCGCCGGTCGCCGACGAACCGTTCGTCGTGCGCGCCATCAATGCCAACTACCGAGTGGGGGGTGACGGTTCCGCGCGCAACCTCGCGCAGTTCGCGGAGCGTGGCGACGCGACGCCGGCGATGCGCGCGGAGGCGCTGAGGCAGCTCGGGCTGTGGGCGCAGACGCCGCAGCGCGATCGCGTGGTCGGCATCTTCCGCCCGATGGCGGCGCGTGGCGGCGACGATGCGGCCGCGGCCCTCACCGCCGCGGCGCCGAAACTGTTGGGCAAGGCGCCAGACGACGTGCAGGTCGCGGCGATCGAGGCCGTCGCGAGCCTCAAGATCCAGTCGCTCGCGCCGCAGCTCACGGCTCTCGTCGGCAACAACGCGGCGTCCGAGCCGGTGCGCGCGGCGGCGCTCAAGTCGCTCGACACGCTCGGCGGCGACGAGATCACGCGCGCGCTCGCGCTTGCGGAGAAATCCAATGTCCCCGCGCTCCGGCTCGCCACGCTCGAGATCACGGCGCGGCGCGCGCCGGAGCGTGCGATGCCGATCGTGAGCCGTTTCGTCGCTGAAGGTTCGGAGCCGGAGCAGCAGGCCGCGTTCCGCGCGATTCCGCAATTGCCCGCGGCCGACGGCGCGAAGCTGCTGGTCGGGTCGCTCGATCGTCTGGCAGCCGGCAAGGTAGCCCCGGGCGCGCAGGTCGAACTACTCGACGCGGTGGAGAAGAGCACCGCGCCGGCCGTGCAGGCGCGCTGGGAGAAGCAGAAGGCCGCGTGGGCGGCGAGCGGCGACGACATCGCCCCGTATCGCTCGGCGCTCGCCGGCGGCAATCCGTGGGCAGGGGCCGGACAGTTCTTCAACAACGACGTGGTGCCCTGCGCGCGGTGCCACAAGGTGTACGGCAACGGGGGTGAGGCCGGCCCGGACCTCTCGACCATCGGCAAGCAGAAGAGCGCGGAGTACCTGCTCGAGTCGATCGTGCTGCCGAGCAAACACATCGCCGCCGGCTTCGACATCGTCACGTTCACGCTCAAGAACGGCAACACCGAGACGGGTTCGATCGTGAGCGAGACGCCGCAGGTGGTGGTACTCAAGCGTGGCGACAACACGACCGTGGACATCGCGACCGCGCAGGTGCAATCGCGCGTGGCCGCGCCGTCGAGCATGCCGGACATCTACACGCAGGTGATGTCGCGCGCCGAGCTGCGCAACGTGGTGGCGTTCCTGAAGGCGCTGGATGGCTCCCAGTCCCCGCTGAACGAGCCCGCCGCCGGCACGACGAATCGTGCGATGAGCAGCACCAGCGAGGTCGGCGCGGGTGGCGGTCATCCCTGAGGAAGAGTTGAACGAGAAATCGGAAGCGGCGCGGCGACCTGGCGAACACCAGCCTCGTCGCGCCGGATTCCCGGGCGTCTAACAGCTCACGTCGGACGCCCCTCAGAAGTTCATGCGGAAATTCACGCCGTACGTGCGCGGCGGGTTGGTGAGATAACCCACGCGCGCACTGCGGCCGCGCTCGCGGTCGATCGACAGGAACGCGCGCTCGTCCCAGAGATTGTTGACGTACAACGCCGCTTCCCAGCGATCCGAGCGGATACCCCAGCGTAGGTTGCCGATCTCGTACGAAGGTAGTTCGGCCTCGAACGGAATCTGCGTGGTGGTGTACGGCCCACCGAACGGAATGAGCCGCGCGGATCCCGGCGGACCACCCGTCGCGATGAGGCCGAAGTTGGGTTCCTGGTCGGCGAGCTGCGTGTACGAGGAGCCGACATACTGCGCGGTGAAGCGCAGGTAGCTCTCGAGCGAGTCGCCGAATCCCCAGGTGTAACCGATGGTCGCGGCGGCCTGCAGCTCGGGCGACGTCGGCAGGCGATTGCCATCGCGGATGCCGGCGATCGGCGCCGGCTGCGCCGGCGCCACCGGCGTGTTGAGCTGTGTCTGGGTGATCTCCGCCTGCACGTAGGTCGCGGAGAGTCCCAGGTCCCAGGCCTCGTTCGGCCGCACGAACAGTTCCATCTCGCCGCCGATGGTCTCGGCCTGCGCGTTGAGAATGATGCGCGAGGAGCAGGTGCCGGCGTCGGCGATGACCTGCAGGCCGTCGATGTCCGTGAAGAATGCGGAGGCGTTGAAGGTTACGGCGCCGTCGGCCCAGCGCGACTTGAAGCCGAGCTCGTAGTTAGCCACCTTCTCGTCGTCCCAGGTCGGGTGACCGCCGTAGGTGGTGAGGTCTCCCGAGGCGGGCGTGCACAGCGTGACGTTGAGCGGATCGTTGATGCCGCCGAGCCGGAAGCCCTCCGAGTACTGCGCGGTGATCTGCATGTTTTCGTTCGGGTTGAACGAGAGGATCACGCGCGGCGAGAAGCCGTCGGACGAGGTCGAGCCGGGTTCGTCGGTGTAGCCCATGTCGGCGAAGAAGCCCGCGAAGGTCAGCAGCCGGTCTTCCTTGAAGTCGTAGTAGCGCACGCCGGCGGTGAGCGCGAACAGCTGGCTGAAGCGGTAGGTCAGCTCGGTGAAGGCGGCGAACTGGCTGAAGTCGTAGGTCAGGTGCGAGAAGTAAGGCGTGTCCGGCGGCGCGCCGAAGAATGCGCTGTTGAAGCGCGGATCGAGACGCACGGTGATTGCATCATATCCGGGGGTCGGCAGGTTCTGGCCGTAGGTGCGGTCGACGTCCTGGTAGAACGCGCCGATCAGCCATTGGAACGGTCCCTCGCCGGTCGAGGCGAGCCGCAGCTCCTGGCTCCATACCGTCAGGTCCGTGTTGTCGTAGAGCGGTGAGTTCAGGCGCACTTCGGCGGGCGTCGCGACGCCGATGTCGAAGCTCACGCTGCCGGTGAGCTGGCTCGCGTCGCGCAGCACCTCGACGCTGCGGTCGATGTACGAGGTGATCGATGTGAGGCCGATCTCGCCGCCGAAGCCGAACTCCATCTTGAGATCGCCGAGCAGGAATTCGTCGGTGAGGCCTTCGCGGATCTGCGTGACCTGGTCGCGCTCGCCCACCTGGATCGCGGGCTCGGTGGTCGTGTAGGGATTGCCGAGGATGTTGTACGCGTCGATGCGGGGATATCCGTCGGTCTCGAGCTTCTGGTAGATCACGCGCGGCGTGATCGTGATGTTCTCGTTGGGTTCGAAGCGGAACGCGAGGCGTCCGCCGGTGCGCGTGCCGCTGTTGACGTCCTTGCGCACGGAGCGGTTCGGGTACACGGAGTCGATGAAGCCCGGTAGTTCGCTGTGGTAGCCGACGACGCGCATCGCGGCGCTCTCGCCGATCGGCACGTTGAGCGAGGCGCGCAGGCCGCCGCCCCAATCGCCATCGGTCGCGCCTTCGGCGGTGAGATCGACGGAGCCGGCGAACGTGCCGATGTCCGGCTGCGCGGTGATGTAGCGCACCGTGCCCGAGGTGGAACCCGCACCGAACAGCGTGCCCTGCGGCCCGCGCAGCACTTCGATGCGATCGAGATCGTAGAGATCGAGGTCGGGCGTGAACAACGCCACCGATACGGGCGATTCATCCAGATAGATGCCGACGGATTCCTTCACGCCGGCCTGGTCGCGCACCACCTGGCCCGCGCTGATGCCGCGGATCGCGACCTGGCTCTGCCCGGGGCCGAGATCGGTGATGTAGAGGCCCGGAACATTGCGCGCGACTTCGACGAGATTGCTCGCGCCGGATTGGTTGAGATCCTCCGCGGTGACCGCGGCCACCGAAAAGGGCACGTCCTGCAGCGAGGCCTCGCGCTTGGTCGCGGTGACGATGATTTCCTCGCCGATCGTCTCGGTCTGTTGTGGGGTGTCCTGCGCGAATGCGGAGAAGGATGCGAGCGGGGCAAACGCGGCGGCGCCGCGTCGGATCCATGACTTCATGAGACAACTCCTTCTGTTCTTTTGCGTGCGGCGATGCGCAAAGGCGCGCTGTCCACTAGCTCGCCGAACCGGTTGCCGCGAGTATCCTCGCAGCGCACGGAAGTTAGAAGGGGCGCCGCAACAGTTCTCGGCTCGTCAGCAGAAAATCCGTTTGCGCTGCATGGCGTTTTCGCAACGCGCGTGGGTAGTTTGTAGGCGGAGTCCTGCGTGGCGAACGGCCTCACTACTCGAAGGCCGGGATGCACGGTAGGAATACGGGATCAGGAACGGCGACGAGCGACTGACTGCGAATTCGCGCTCGATTGGTTAGCGTCTCGCAACCACCCTGCCCTCCGGAGCCTCGCCGTGAAGAAGCTGCTTCTGCCTTGTGCCGTCGCACTGGTGCTCGCCGCCTGTGGACGCGAATCGAGTCCGCCCGCCTCGCAGGCACCGGCCCAGACACCGCCCGACGCGGCGCCGACCGTCTCACCGGCCCAGGCAGGCGCAACCGTTGAGCTCGCGCCGACGCAGGGTCATTCCGCCACCGGAACGCTTTCGCTGATTCCGGATGGCACGGGGGTTCGCCTGTCGGGCTCGATGCAGGGTCTTCCGCCGGATGGCGAGTTCGGCTTCCACATCCACGAGAAGGGCGACTGCAGCGCACCGGACGCGAGCAGCGCGGGCGCGCATTTCAACCCCGAGAACGCGCCACACGGCAATCCCGGCGGCTCCGCGCATCACGCCGGCGACATGCTCAACCTGAAATCCGACGCCCAGGGCATGGGCACCGTGGATGCGCTGGCGAACGGCGTCACGCTCGCGACCGGACAACCGAACGACGTCCTCGGCAAGGCCGTCGTCCTGCACGCCAAGCCCGACGACTACACCACCCAACCCTCCGGCAACTCCGGCGACCGCATCGCCTGCGGGGTGATCGTCGGTGCCGGGTGAGAAATCGCTGAGTTAGCTGCGCCGACGCAGAACTGGTGCCGGGTGAGAAAACGGTGAGTTAGCGAGTGTCAGCTAACTCAGCGATTTCTCACCCGGCACCTACTGCTACGTCGCGGGGTTGTCCTTGGTCTCGCGCAGGAAGAGCGCGCCGACGACGATGGTGATGCTGGCCACGATGATCGGGTACCACAGGCCGTTGTAGATGTTGCCCGTGGCCGCGACGATCGCGAACGAGGTCACCGGCAGGAAGCCGCCGAACCAGCCGTTGCCGATGTGATACGGCAGTGACATCGACGTGTAGCGGATGCGCGCGGGGAACAGCTCCACCAGCCATGCCGCGATGGGGCCGTACACCATCGTCACGTAGATGACGAGCAGCGTGCACAGCAGGATGACCATCGGGAAGTTGAACTCGTCCATGTCCGCCTTCGCGGGATAGCCGGCATCGGTGAGCGCCGCCTTGACCCGCGCATTCACGTCATCCTGCGCGGTCTTGTACTCCGCCGCGCTCAGCCGTTCCGCGCCGAGACTCAGCACCTCGAGCGCGTTGTCGCCGACCTTCACCTGCGCGCCGCCGCTCAGGTCCGGCGCATGTTCGTTCGAATACGACACGCCCATGCGCGCGAGCGCGCCCTTGGCGAGATCGCAGCCGCTGGTGAATTGCTGCTTGCCGACCGGATCGAACTGGAAGCTGCAATCGTCGGCGTTCGCGACCACGACCACGGGCGAAGTCGCCACCGCCGCCTCGAGCGCGGGATTCGCGAAGTGCGTGAGACCCTTGAAGATCGGGAAGTACGTGAGCACGGCGAGCAGACATCCCGCGAGCACGATCTTCTTGCGGCCGATCTTGTCCGACAACGCGCCGAACACGATGAAGAACGGCGTCGCGATCAGCAGTGCCGCCGCCATCACCAGGTTGGCGCTCTTCGAATCGACCTGCAGGATCTTCTCGAGGAAGAACAGCGCGTAGAACTGGCCGCCATACCAGACCACCGCCTGTCCCGCGGTCGCGCCGATCAGCGCCAGCAACACGATCTTGAGGTTGCTCCACTGTCCGAAAGATTCTTTCAGCGGCGCCTTCGAGAGCTTGCCCTCGTTCTTGATCTCCTGGAACACCGGCGACTCGTTGAGCTGCAACCGGATGTACACGGACACCACGAGCAGGATGATCGAGAGCAGGAACGGAATGCGCCAGCCCCACTCATCGAAACTCTCGGGGCTCATGAGCGAGCGGCAGCCGAGGATCACGAGCAGCGACAGGAACAGACCCATCGTCGCCGTGGTCTGGATCCAGCTCGTGTAGAGGCCACGCTTGCCGTCCGGCGCGTGCTCGGCGACATAGGTCGCCGCGCCGCCGTATTCACCGCCGAGCGCGAGACCCTGCAGCAGACGCAAAAGTATCAGGATGATCGGCGCGGCCACGCCGATGGTCGCGTAACTCGGCAACAGGCCCACCAGCGCAGTCGAGCCGCCCATGATCACGATGGTGATCAGGAAGGTGTATTTACGGCCGACCAGATCCCCGAGCCGCCCGAACACCAGCGCGCCGAAGGGGCGCACGAAGAACCCCGCCGCGAACGCCAGCAACGCGAACAGGAAGGCCGTGGTGTCGTTCATGCCCGCGAAGAATTTCTTCGTGATGACCGCGAGCAGCGCGCCGTACAGGTAGAAGTCGTACCACTCGAACACGGTGCCGAGCGAGGCGGCAAAAATGACGCGCCGATGCGCGGTGTCCATCGGCTTCGCCGTTGCAGTCAATTCGCCCGCCACGTAACCCCCTCGTTCGACGTTGTATTCGTTGTATTTCAGACGCACATCGTGCGTCTTGCCGTGGGCGTGGGCCCTATCCCACACGCACCCCTTGACGTGCCCGGTACAATAACCGATCCGCCAACCCAAGTTCCGCCCGCTACATGGACAAGCCCGCCACCCGCAAGCCCGTCGTCGACAAGGCGCAGAAGCATGCCCATGCACACGCCTGCATCGGCGTGCACGGCGCGCGGCAGAACAATCTCAAGAATCTCTCGCTCGACATTCCGCTGCGTGAGCTCGTGGTGGTGACGGGCGTATCGGGCTCGGGCAAATCCTCGCTGGTGTTCGACACGTTGTATGCCGAGGGCCAGCGCCGCTACGTCGAGACGTTCTCGCCCTACGCGCGCCAGTTCCTCGACCGCATGGACAAGCCCGCGGTCGATCGCGTCGACGGCATTCCGCCCGCCATCGCCATCGACCAGACGAACCCGGTGCGCACCTCGCGCTCGACCGTCGGCACGATGACCGAGCTCAACGATCACCTGAAGCTGCTGTTCGCGCGCGCCGCGTCGCTGTTCTGCCGCAACTGCGGCAAGCCCGTGCGACGCGACACCGCCGAGAGCATCTTCGCCGACGCGCAGACGCGCGCGGCGGCCGCGGGCGATCCGCGCCTGTACTTGTGTTTTCCGGTCACGGTGCCGAAGAACTTCAAGGAAGCGGAAGTCCGCAAGCTGCTGGAATCGCAGGGCTACACGCGCGTGCATGAACGACTGGGCGACACGCTGGAAGTCGTGCAGGACCGCTTCCGTCTCGGCAACGCGGAGCGCGCGCGGGTGATGGAATCACTCGAGACCGCGCTGCGCATGGGACGCGGGCGCGTGAGCCTGCATGTCGTGGAGGATGGCTCATCCTCGTCGGACGAGGGGCCGAAATCAGTAGATAGATGGCGGTATTCCACCGACCTGCATTGCGCGGACTGCGACATCCACTACCGCGACCCGGTGCCTTCGCTGTTCTCGTTCAATTCGCCGGTAGGCGCCTGCGAAACCTGCCGCGGCTTCGGCCGCATCATCGGCATCGACTACGGCCTGGTGGTGCCCGACGAGTCCAAGACGCTCGCGGGCGGCGCGGTGAAGCCCTGGCAGACGAAGTCGTACAAGGAATGCCAGGACGACCTGGTGAAGTTCGCGAACAAACGCGGCATCCCGCTCGACACGCCCTGGTACGCGCTCACCGAGGACCAGCGCAAGTGGGTGCTCGAGGGCGAAGGCAAGTGGGAGAAGAAGGTCTGGTACGGCGCGAAGCGCTTCTTCGAATGGCTGGAAACCAAGGCCTACAAGATGCACGTGCGCGTGTTGCTGTCGCGTTATCGCGCGTACACGCCCTGCACCGCCTGCGGCGGTTCGCGGCTCAAGCCCGAGGCGCTGCTGTGGCGCATCGAGGGCAGGAACGTCCACGAAATCGCGTTGCTGTCGCTCGACAAGAGCCGCGCATTCTTCGAGTCGCTGACGCTGCCCGCGCCGCTCGACGAGGCCACCGACCTGCTGCTCTCGGAGGTGCGTGCGCGCTTCGCCTATCTATGCGAGGTCGGGCTCGGTTATCTCACGCTGGACCGTCAATCGCGCACCCTGTCGGGTGGTGAGGTTCAACGCATCAACCTGACGACCGCGCTCGGCACGTCGCTGGTGAACACGCTGTTCGTGCTCGATGAGCCGTCGATCGGGCTGCATCCGCGCGACATGCAGCGCGTCACCCAGGTCATGCACCGGTTGCGCGACGCGGGCAATTCGCTGGTCGTCGTCGAGCACGATCCGCAGATCATGCTGGCGGCGGACCGCCTGCTGGACCTGGGGCCAGGCGCGGGCGAGCGCGGCGGCGAGATCGTCGCGTTCGATTCGCCCGCGGCGGTGGCCGCGAATCCGCGCTCGCTGACGGGTCAGTACCTGTCGGGCGCGAAACAGGTGGCCCCGCGCGCGGCGCCGCCGAAGGTAGATAGCGGCGAG
Source organism: Pseudomonadota bacterium (assembly GCA_023457495.1). Taxonomy (GTDB): domain Bacteria; phylum Pseudomonadota; class Gammaproteobacteria; order Steroidobacterales; family Steroidobacteraceae; genus CADEED01. Next base: position 6,725 of record JAEWLQ010000003.1, on the reverse strand, counting down.
CCGAAGGCACGCATGGTGCCGTCGCTCAAGGCGATCAAGCTGCGCGGCGTCACCCAGCACAATCTCAGGAACGTAAACGTCGATTTTCCGCTGCGGCGGCTCGTGTGCATCACCGGCGTGTCGGGATCGGGGAAGTCCACGCTCATCGAAGACGTGCTCTACAAGGCGTTGCGCAAGGCGCTCGGCCAGCCGAGCGAGGCGCCCGGCACGTTCGACCGGATCGACGGCGCGGAGCTGATCGATGACGTCGTGATGATCGACCAGAGCTCGATCGGCCGCACGACGCGCTCGAATCCCGCGAGCTACGTGGGCGCATTCGACGTGGTGCGCGAGCTGTTCGCGAACGAAGGCTCGGCGAAGTCGCGCGGCTACACGCCGGGCACTTTCAGTTTCAACTCGGGCACGGGTCGCTGCCCCACCTGCAATGGCAACGGCTTCGAGCACGTCGAGATGCAGTTCCTGTCCGACGTGTACCTGCGTTGCCCGGACTGCGACGGCAAGCGTTATCGCGAGGAGACGCTCGAGATCCGCCGCGAGGGCGCGGACGGCACGCGGCGGAACATCGCGGACGTGCTCGACATGACGGTCACCGAGGCGCTGGTGTTCTTCAAGGACGTCTCGAGCGTCGCCGTGCGCCTGCAGCCGCTGGTGGACGTGGGTCTCGAGTACGTGAAACTCGGCCAGCCCGTGCCCACGCTGTCCGGCGGCGAGGCCCAGCGTCTGAAACTCGCGGGTCATCTCGCCGAGGCCGCCGCCGACGACACGCCGTCGATCCGCGGCAAGCTGTTCCTGTTCGACGAGCCGACCACCGGCCTGCACTTCGACGACGTCGCCAAACTACTGCGCGCGTTCCGCAAGTTGCTCAAGATCGGCCACTCGCTGCTGGTGATCGAGCACAACCTCGACGTGATCCGCTCCGCCGACTGGATCATCGACCTCGGCCCCGAAGGCGGCGACGCCGGCGGCCAGATCGTCGTTGCCGGCACTCCCCTCGAAGTCGAAGCCCATGCGTCTTCGCACACCGGCAAGGCCCTGCGCGAGTACCTGTCGGTGCCGGGTGAGAAATCGCTGAGTTGCGCGCACGGGGTGCGGGACTCCGCGCGGACCTCGCCCGCGCAACTCAGCGATTTCTCACCCGGCACCAACGCCATCACGATCCACAATGCGCGGGAGCACAACCTGCGCAACATCGACGTGGAGATTCCGCGCGAGGCGTTCACGGTCATCACGGGGGTGTCGGGGTCGGGGAAGTCGACGCTGGCGTTCGACATCATCTTCAACGAGGGGCAGCGCCGGTACCTGGAATCGCTGAATGCGTACGCGCGGCAATTCGTGCAGCCGGCGGCGCGGCCGGACGTCGACGCGATCTACGGCATTCCGCCGACAGTCGCGATCGAGCAGCGCACCAGCCGCGGCGGTCGCAAGAGCACGGTCGCGACGCTCACCGAGATCTACCACTTCCTGCGGCTGCTGTATCAGAAGCTCGGCACGCAGTTCTGCCCCACCTGCGACGTGGCCATCGAACCGCAGACCTCGAAGTCGATCGCCGAGCGCCTGTTGAAGCAGCACAAGGGCTCGCGCCTGATGCTGCTCGCGCCGCTGGTCGTCGCGCGCAAGGGCTATTACACGGAACTCGCGAAATGGGCCAACGCGCGCGGCTACAAACACCTGCGCGTCGACGGCGAGATGCTGACCACCTACCAGTGGCCGCGCCTCAACCGCTTCAAGGAGCACACGATCGAGCTGCCGGTGGCGCAGATCGCCGTGCACAAGGACAACGCCGACACGCTCGAGCGCAACCTCGTCAAGGCGATCGACCTCGGCAAGGGACTCGTGCACGTGCTCGATCTCGACGCGAAGAAGCAGAAGGTGCAGGTTTTCAGCATCAAGCGCGCCTGCCCCTCCTGCGGCACGAGTTTCCCCGAGCTCGATCCGCGCCTGTTCTCGTTCAACAGCAAACACGGCTGGTGCGAGGACTGTTACGGCACGGGTCTCGCGCTCGAAGGTTTCGACGAGGAGCAAAGCGGCGAGGAAGCCACCTGGAACGAGTGGATGGACGACGACGCGCACGCCTGCGAAACCTGCCACGGCCAGCGGCTCAACCCCGTCGCGCTCCACGTGCGTTTCCGCGACCTCAACATCGCCGAGCTCGCCGCGCGCGCCATCGACGACACGGTCACGTTCGTCAACAAGCTGCGCCTGAACAAGCGCGAAGCCGAGATCGCACGCGACCTCATGGCGGAGATCAAGGCGCGGCTCGCCTTCCTGCAGCGCGTCGGCCTCGGCTATCTACCGCTCGACCGCTCCGCACCGACGCTGTCCGGCGGCGAGGCCCAGCGCATCCGCCTGGCCGCGCAGCTCGGCTCGAACCTGCAGGGCGTGTGTTACGTGCTCGATGAGCCCACCATCGGCCTGCACCCGCGCGACAACAAGATCCTGCTCGACGCGTTGGCGGAGCTCGCGAAACACCGCAATACGCTGGTGGTGGTCGAACACGACGAGGATACGATCCGCCGCGCGGATCACGTCATCGATCTCGGCCCCGGAGCCGGGGTGCGCGGCGGCGAGGTCGTCGCGGCCGGCAACGTCACCGAGCTCATGAGAAACCCGGCCTCGATCACCGGACGTTTCCTGGCGAAGCCCCTCATGCATGCCGCGCAGCCGCGCCGCGCCACGAACACGCGCGCGCCGCAACTGAAGCTCGAGGGCGTGGAGCTGCACAACATCCGCCGCGAGAACATCTCGGTCCCGGTCGGCCGGCTCGTGGTGGTCACCGGCGTATCGGGCTCCGGCAAATCGACCGTCGCGCGCGACGTGCTCTACACGAACCTCAAGCGGCTGGTCGCCAAGCGTCCATCGAAGGGCGGACGCGCCAAACTACCCGAGCTGGCGGGCGTCGCCGCGGTGCACGGGACAGAGCTCATCGATCGCGTGCTCGAGGTCGACCAGACGCCCATCGGCAAGACGCCACGCTCCTGCCCGGCCACCTACATCGGCTTCTGGGACGACATCCGCAAGATCTTCGCCAACACCACCGAGGCGAAGATCGCCGGCTACACGACCAGCCGCTTTTCGTTCAACACGGCCGGCGGACGCTGCGAGGCCTGCGACGGCCAGGGCATGCAGACCATCGAGATGAACTTCCTGCCCGACGTGAAGGTGCTGTGCGACTCGTGCCGCGGACGGCGCTTCAACGCGGAGACACTGAGCATACTCTGGCGCGGAAAGTCCATCGGCGATCTACTCGAGATGAATATCGACGATGCCGTGGAATTCTTCGCCGCCCACTCGTCCATCCACCATGCCTTGCGCCTGTTGCAGGACGTCGGACTGGGCTATCTAACGCTGGGTCAACCCAGTCCGACCCTCTCGGGCGGCGAGGCGCAGCGCATCAAACTGGTGACCGAACTCGCCAAGGTGCGCGGCGAAGAGCGTCGCGGGCCGCGCCAGAAGGCGCCGCACACGCTTTATGTGCTCGATGAACCCACCGTCGGCCTGCACATGGCCGACGTCGAAAAGCTCATACACGTGCTGCATCGCCTGGTCGATGTGGGCAACAGCGTGGTCGTGATCGAGCACAACCTGGACGTCATGGCGGAGGCCGACTGGATCATCGACATGGGACCGGAGGCCGGCGCCGGTGGTGGCAAGGTCGTCGCGGCAGGCCCTCCTGCCGCCATCATGGCGCGCGCCGCCCAGTCGCATACCGGCGCCGTTCTGAAAGAGTTCCTGCAAGACCGGCATTATCAGACAACGGAGACTTGACCGCCGCGGTTCATTCGATGAATTCTTGGTCACCCCAAACAAGCAGGGGATATTCATGGATGAACTGACGACTTTGCGCCTGGTCGACGTCGGCGCACGAGGAGGGATCGACCCACGGTGGGCGCCCTTCCATTCCTGCCTCGATGTGATTGCCTTCGAACCTGACCCCATCGAATGCGCGGCGCTCAACGCGCGAAGCTATCCGTATCGGATCTCGCATCTGCCCGTCGCGCTCGGCGCCGCCAACCACCAGTCGGCCACCTTGCACATCACTCGCGCGCCCGGCTGCTCGAGCCTGCTCACACCGAACCAGGAGATGTGCGGACAGTTCCCGTTCGGCGAGTACATGCAGGTCGTCAAATCGGTGCCGGTCACGGTGGAGCGGATGGACTCGGTGGTCACCGAGCAGCCCGATGTCATGAAGCTCGATACCCAGGGCACCGAGTTGCACATCCTGCAGGGCGCGGGCGCGTTGCTCGACGACACCATCGCGGTCGAGCTCGAGGTCGAATTCGTCGAGCAGTACGTGAAGCAACCGCTGTTCGCGGACGTCGATGCCTTCATGCGCTCGAAGGGATTCCAGTTGCGAGGTCTGCGCCGCACCTACTGGCGGGCGAAGGCCGCGCACAGCCATAGCGCGGGCGGCCAGATCATTCACGGCGATGCGCTCTACTTCCGTCCGCAGCGGCTGCGGTCACCGCAGGGGCTTGCGATCCTCGCGGCTTACCGCCAGTACGATCAGCTCGCTGCCTACGGGCGCGCGGACCTGATTCCACACCCCGGACGCTGGCACGAGTTGCTCGGCCGGCTGAGCGCCAACCGGGAAATGCGGCGATTCATCGACAAGCTACGCCCCGCTACCGTCACCGACTGGCACGATCCGGACTTTTACTGAGCGAGGATTCCGTGCCGGCTGACGGCGCTCCCCGGCTGCGCACAGCGGGGCTTATGATGCGGACCGCATGGTTCACGGACTCACCTGCTGGAAATGCGGCGTCTCGCTGGAGGCGCTCTCCTTGCCGCTGCGCCGGCTCGACGAGTGCAAGGCCTGCCGCAGCGAACTGCACGCCTGCCGCATGTGCGTCGAGTACGACACGCGCGTCGCGAAGCACTGTCGCGAACCCACGGCCGAGGAAGTGCGCGACAAGACGAAGGCCAACTTCTGCGATCACTTCAAGCCGAAGGTGGGAGCCTATGTCGCGCCCAACACGGCGGAAGTCGACGCATCCCGCGCCGCGCTCGATGCGCTGTTCGGGAAGAAGTGACGACGTTGCGGGAAATTCGCGCCAGTGCGCGCGCACAAGGATCGGTGGAACGAGCCTATCTACCGCGCCTTGACGGATGACTGAGAATCCCTACGCGCCGCCCAGGGCCGCGGTCGCCGATCCCGAGCCCGCCTTCGAAGGCCCGTGCCGCGACGTCGAGCTGGCATGCAAGCTTCTCTGGGCGGGCTTCCTGCTCGACGTGCTGGGACAAATCATCGACCTGCTGCGCCTGCACGATGGCAGCATTCCGATGGTCCGATTCTTCATCGCGTGCGGAATCAAGGCGTTGTTGACCTGTTGGGTCACCAGCCGCTTGCTTGCGGGACGCAACTGGATGCGGTGGCTCATCGCGATCATGAACGCTCTCGCAATTCTCGCGACCGTGTGGCTCGCGTATTCGGCGATGCACGTGCTGCTCCCCTACGCGGCGAATCCGATAGCCGCCACGTTCCTGGTGCTGGAAACGATCACGGGACTCGCCGCGCTGGTGCTGCTGTTCACACCGGCGTCGCAGCGATTCTTCAGCCGATGATCACTTCTTGCCGGACAGCCGGTCGATCAGCGTCGCGAACTTGGAGCCCTTCTTGTCGATCTTGACGCGCAGGTGCCGCACGCCCGTATCACCGGCGTTGTCGTTCGTGATCTCGAGCGAGTTGGCGCCCAGGATCTCCAGGGTCTGATCGAGCGATTCCTCGTCGGCCGGCGCGTGCGCGTCGCGCCGCCCGTTCTTGTTCGGCGTCTTGCGCTTGGCCTTCTTGTCGGCATCCGCGGCGTGCGGCGCGGCGGCCGGCGCCGGCTTCGCGGCCGGGGTCGGCGCGGGTTTGAAGAAGCGCGGCGACATCTCGCCGTCGACATCCTGTTCGATGTGCGCGGGAGTGTCGTCCTCGAGGAGCTGGAAGACGCCGCTCTCGTTCGACGAACTCAGGGACTCCGGCGTCGGCGCCGGCACTTCCTTGATGTTGGCCGCCTTGTAGATGCCGCTGCGCGTCGCGTTGAGATCCGTGGCGCGCTCCTTCTCGAGCGTCGTCACGGGCACGACGGAAACGGTCTTGAAATCCGAACGAACGTAGTACGCGACCTGCTTCGCCGACACCGCGTCGCTGAAGAAGCCGAGCCGCAGGCCGTACCAGGCGCGACCCTCGCGGTTCGCCTCGGTGGTGTACAGCGTGTAGGCGTTGAAGATCGCGAGCGGCGGAATCTTCCCCATGTCGAAGGGCGTGACCGACCAGTCGAGCTGCACGGCAAACAGCACCGGCGCGTTGCGCTTGACCTCGGCCTTGATGGCGAGCATCGACTGCGCGTCTTCGGGCTTGGTGACGCGGATCGCCTCGTCGACATCCGCCTCGCGCGAACCTTCGCGAAACGGCGTGTGACGCTCGAGCAGTCGGATGGTCTGCGTATCGGAGAGATCGTCGAGCTCTTCGATGACCTGCCGGACGTTCGAAAGCGCGGCGGCCGGGGGTGAAAGCGCGGGCATCTGCACGGTCGGTTCCGGCGCCTTTGGCACGACCTTGGGCGCGGCTGGCGCCGCGGCCTGGAAATTCGGCGCGGTGACCTGCGCGGCGATCTTCGGCGCGACCACGGGCGGCTTGGCCGGAGCAATGGGTTTCGCGGCGGGCGCCGGCGTCGGCTTCGCGGCGACGGGATTCGGCGCGGCGGGTTTGGGCGCGGCAGCCTTCGCGGGCGGCGCGACCG
>JAEWLQ010000002.1 GCA_023457495.1 Pseudomonadota bacterium | reverse complement strand
CCTCCTCTCGGGGCGCGGGCCCCCGCCAATCGATTGCGAGAGCGGATCAGTAGACGCTCACACCCTCACGCAGGATCTTCGGGGTCACGAAGATCAGCAATTCGTCCTTGTTGTTGGTCCGGCCGGTGGTCTTGAAGATGCGGCCAAGCACCGGGATGTCTCCAAGGTACGGGACCTTCTTCTCGGTCTCGCGACGCTCGGTCTCGAGAATGCCGCCGAGCACGACGGTCTGGCCGTCGTTCACGAGCACCTGGGTGGTGATCTCGCGCGTGTCGATGGACGGAATCTGCGCGCCACCCTGGCCCACGAAGATCTGACCGACGCTGTCCTTCTTGACGTTGAGGTCGAGTATGACGCGGTTGTCGGGCGTCACCTGCGGCGTGACCTTGAGCGAAAGCACGGCCTTCTTGAAGGTGATGGTCGTCGCGCCCGAGGAAGCGGATTCCTGGTAGCCGATTTCCACACCCTGCTCGATGCTGGCTTCACGCTGGTTCGCCGTGATGACGCGCGGCGTGGAGATCACTTCGCCTCGGCCTTCGGCCTGCGCGGCCGACAATTCGAGGTCGATGAGGAAATCCTTGCCGAGCAGCATGTACGCGAGGCTGCCAGCAGGGTTCGCCACGGGCAGGTTCACGTTGTAGCGCGGCGGCGGCGTGTTGACGTCATCCGAGAACACGAACGGCACGCCGTCATTGGTCGGGTCGTTGTCGTTCGCCCGCTCGAGGAAGTCGGCCATTGCCTGGTCGTTGGCCAGCGCGGATCCGCTGGTGTAACCGAGGTTGTTGCTGAAGAAATCGAAGCCGGAGAAGCCGGCGCGGGCGCCGAGTTCACGCGAGAAGTCGTCGCTGACGATCACGATGCGCGCTTCGATCTGAACCTGGCGGATCGGAATGTCGAGCGTGCCGACGAGACGGCGAATGTCTTCGAGACGGTCCGACGAATCCTGCAGCAGCAGGGTATTCGTGCGCTCATCCACCGTGACAGAGCCGCGCTTGGACAGCAGTCCGCCCGAACCCTGGGTCTTGATGAGCTCCGCGAGGTCGGCCGCCTTCGCGTAGTTGACCTGCAGATATTCGGAACGCAGCGGAGCCAGGTCCTGCACGTCCTGGCGGGCGGCGAGTTCGGCCTTCTCGCGCGCGGCGAGTTCTTCGGTCGGCGCCACGATGATGACGTTATCGTTACGGCGCTTGTCGAGACCCTTCGTGCGCAGAACGATGTCGAGCGCCTGGTCCCACGGTACGTTCTGCAGACGCAGCGTGACGCTGCCCTGCACGGAGTCCGAGACGACAATGTTCTGGCCGCTGGCATCCGCAAGCAGCTGGAGCACGGCGCGGGTTTCGATGTCCTGGAAGTTCAACGTGAGACGCTCGCCCGTGTAGACGCGCTTCTCTTCGGTTTTCTGCTGCGCCTTGCGGGCGGGCTGCACTTCGACGACGTACTGATCGTCGGTCTGATAGGCGAGCTGCTCGAAGTCCCCGACCGCGCTGATGGCGATGCGCACGCCGTCAGCGACCCGGACGACGTCGAAACCGGTCACCGGGGTAGCGAAATCGCCGGCGTCGTAACGGCGCGCGAGATTGCTCGCCACCTCTGCACCCGCGAAGTCCACCACGACCTGGTTGCCGAGCTGGCGCAGGCTCACCGGGGTACGCGGATCGGAGAGTCGGACGATGACGCGACCGGTACCACCCGTGCCGCGACGGAAATCGATGCCCTTGATCGCGCGCGGCCCGGAAGGCGCGGCAATTCCGGCAGAAGATGCACGGGGCGCCGCGGCGCCCGAAGGAGCTGACGCCAAGCCAGGCGCGGAAGTATTCGCGCCGAGCACGATGATGACATCGTTGCCCGAGACGCGGGTCTGATAGGGCATCAGTCGGTCGAGGTTCAGCACGAGGCGCGTACGACCCGAAGCTTCCGCGGCGAGGATGGAGTCGACACCGCCCGAGCGCACGTCGACACGGCGTGACGGCAGCGCGAGCGCGGTGTTTGCCAGGTCCAGGGAGATGCGTGCGGGATTGTCGATCGTGAACGCGACCGGCTCCGCGGGTGGCGCCGAATGACGGAGCGTCACCTGCAGCTGTTGGCCGGCGAGGTTCTGCACGTCGATCGATTCGAGCTTGTTGGGCGCGCCCTGGGCGTACGCCGCCTTGCTCGCGAAACCGACGATTAGACAGGCAGCGAGCCACATGAGTGTTGAGGTGGCCAACTGGCGGGTGGTTATCTTGTTCATTTCCTGACTACTCCCTGGCGTGGATCTTCAGTTCAGCGCGAGTGCGGCGGCGCGCTCCATGTAGCCGCCAACACCGTCGGGAACCAGTTCCACGACATTGATCTTCGAAGGCGAAATCTCGACGACCTTTCCATCCCACTGTCCTATGTAGCTGCCGGGCAGGACGCGATGAACGAGACCATCTTTTGTTTTTACGAGACCGTAAGTCCGGTCGGACATGCGCAGCGTTCCGACCATCCGCAACGTGTCGAGCGAGAACTGCTCGAGGAATTCGCGATTGCGGCGATTGTCGGGGCGCAGGCCGGGCCCAGCCCCCGATCCGCCCGGCATGAACGGGGAGCGGATCGACGCCGATTCATAAGTGTACGTTTCGTATGGCTTGAGTTCGGGCAGCGGCTCGACGCGACCGCCGGGCTCTCTTTCCGTATCGGCGATGAACTGGTCGAGCTCCGCGTCCTTGCTCATGCAGCCCGCGAGAGCGCTTGCAGCCAGGCACGCGGCCGCGACGAGAAGCCAGTTGCTCTTATGTTTCGGAAACATTTCAGTACCTGCGTGTTCGTCGTGCTTCAGGCTTTCGGTCTTTTCTTGCCGGGTTTTTCTTCAGTCGCCTTGGACTTCTCCACCTCGGCGACTTCCGAATCGTCGAGATAACGGAATGTCTTGGCGGTCAGCTCGAACACGAGCTGGTCGTATGCGTCCTTGGTGTTCGACTTGATCGTCATTTCGTGCAACGTGACGATGCGGGGCAATGCAGCGATGCCGCTCACGAACTCGCCCATCTGGTGATAGGAGCCCGTCAGCCTGATCTTGATGGGCAGCTCGGCGTAGAAGTCTTTCTTGATCTCGGGCGAGGGCTGGAAGAGCTTCTCTTCGAGGCCTGCGCCGACGCCCACCTGGGAAATGTCGACGAGCAGGTTCGGCACTTCGGTCTTGCCGGGAAGCTGGCGCAGCAAGGCGCCGAATGAACGCTCGATGTCCGCGAGCTGCTGCTGATAGACCGCGAGGTTCACGGCCTTCGCATGCTTCTGCCTGAAGGTGTTGCGTCGCTCCTGTTCCACCTGCTGCGCTCGCTCGAGCTTCGGCTTCTGATCGCTCCAGACGAGGAAATAGAAGAGCACCGAGGCGAGCAGGATGAAGCACAGCGCAACGGTTCCGGCGCGTACCGGTGCGGGCCAACGCCCGGGATCATTCGGGTCGAGAGTCTTGAGATCGTCGATGAAGCTCACGGTCAGCCTCCCGCCGACGCGACGCGCCGCTTCGGTTTGGTGGTCTCCGGCTCCGGCTCGGCAGAACCTTTCTGCTCCGCGGTCAACACGAATGTCGCGCCGGAGTCGTTGTCTTTCTTGGTCTCAACGACCTCGAGCTCGGGCTTCGTGAGGTAGTCGGAACCGTCGATGTTTCGCATGAACGCGGATACGCGGGTCGAAGACTGCGCAACGCCCTCGAACTTGAGGCGCGTGCCGGTCTGGGTGATCTGGGTCAGGTAGACCCCGTCCGGCAACTGCTTGGCGATCTCATCGAACACGTGAACGATTTCCGGACGCGAGCGCTGCAGCTTCTCGATGACTTCCATGCGCGAGATGAAGCGCGCCTTGTCGGCTTCGAGGCTGTTGATCTTTTCGATCTGCTTGTCGAGCTCGGCGATCTTTTCGTCCAGCTTCGCGTTGCGAGCTTCCTGGGCGCTGATCATCGAATCCATGAGCAGGTAGCCGCAGAACGCGGTGAGCATGGCGCCGAGGGCCGCGCCACCGAGCGCAACCATGAACTTGAGCTTTCGCTCCTTGCGTTCTTCGTCGCGCCAGGGAAGTAGGTTTATGCGAGGCATTAGTCGAAGCTCCGCAGTGCGAGTCCGCAGGCCGTGAGCAATGCGGTCGCATCACGCGCGACCGCCTGCGCCTTGGCGCGCGAGGAAAGTTTCATCTGACCGAGCGGATCACCCCTTTCGGCGGTGATGCCCACGCGGCTGGAAATGACGTCGGAAACACCCGAGATGTTGGCGCAACCGCCGCACACGAGAATCTTCTCCGGCTGATCGCGGCCCGAGCCCGACGCGAGATAGAACTGCAGCGAGCGGCTGACCTGCTGCGTCATGTCGTCGATGAACGGATCGAGCACCTCGGCCTGGAAGTTGCCCGGCAGACCGCCTTCCTTCTTCGCGCGGCCGGCTTCTTCCATCGACAAGCCGTACGTACGCATGATTTCTTCGGTGAGCTGCTGCCCGCCGAACGCGAAGTCACGCGTGTAGATGACCTTGAGATTGCGCAACACGCTGAACGTGGTGCTGCTCGCGCCGAAGTCGACGACCGCGATCGTGCGATCGATGCCGCCATCGGGCATCTGGTGCGTCATGAGTTTGCAGGCGTTCTCGAGCGCGAACGCTTCGACGTCGACGATCTTCGCGGTGAGGCCCGCGGCATTCACCGCGGCCTGGCGCTGCTCCACGTTTTCCGTGCGCGTCGCGACCAGCAGGACGTCGTTCGTCTCGGGATCTTTCTCGGAGGGTCCGAGCACTTCGAAGTCGTAAGAGACTTCGTCCATCGGGAAGGGGATGTATTGGTCAGCCTGCAGCTCGACCTGCGCTTCGAGGTCGCGCTCGCGCAACGAGCGCGGCATCTGGATGACCTTGGTGATCGCGGCGTCGCCGGAGATCGCGATCGCGACTTCCTTGGCGCCGGCGCCGGAGCGCTTGACCGCGCGGCGGATCGCCTCGCCGACCGCTTCCGCGTCGACGATGGCCTTTTCGTTCATGGCGTTCTGCGGCGTCGGCTCGGCCGCATACGACTCCACCCGGTACGAGCCCCCGCTCATTACCAGCTCGATCAACTTCACCGAAGAAGTTGTTATGTCAAGTCCGAGAACCGGACGATACTTGCGAGTTAGGAACAGCACTTTCGCAGTCCTTTCAAAGTGTTACAGCGGAATCGCGGGACCTGTCTTAAACCCAAGACACTATATATCAGCGTGAAGTTAAATAGAACGAGACGCTCCTCACGAAACTTGCGGATTCATCGGGATATCCCGTTGGCATCCGCAGACAGTGGGAACGGGCGTCCGAAACAAGGAGTGCATTGGAACCAGTGGGCAGTTACCCGTATCAACTCGAACTGGGATGTTCGAGCCGGCAACCCCGCTGTCGTAGGCCAATGCAGGCCCTTAGACCGGAAGCTTTGCGTCCCCACCTTTCGGTGAGTATGCATATCGTCGGCGGTTACTATGCCAGCACCGCTTGCTTACGTAATGGATGAGAACCGGATTCTGTGAAGCCAAACTACTTTCGATTGACGGTGAAGATCCTGATGGGTGTGACGGCCGTCACACTTGCGATCGCCTACGCGTTCGTCAGCAGCTACGTGTACCTGGAACCGACGCTTCCGACCGTGGCCGCGATGAAGAACAACGAGCTTTCAGTCCCGCTGCGCGTCTATACGCGCAATGGCGAGCTCATCGCGCAGATCGGCGAGCAACGGCGCAACCCGGTGAGGTACGAACAGATCCCCGACAAGGTGAAGAACGCGTTCATCGCGGCCGAGGATGATCGCTTCTTCGAGCATCACGGCTTCGACTGGCAGGGCATCCTGCGCAGCTTGTTCGTCAACGTGACGTCGAGCACCACCCAGGGCGGCAGCACGATCACGATGCAGGCCGCGCGCAGTGCGTTCTTCACGCAGGAAAAGACGTTGCGGCGCAAGCTGCAGGAAGCATTCGTCACGTACCGGCTCGAGCGCGAGTTCAGCAAGCAGGAAATCCTTGCGCTGTATCTCAACGTCATCTTCTTCGGACAGCGCGCCTACGGCGTCGCGGCCGCGGCGGAAACGTATTTCGGCAAGCAGCTCGATGAGCTCACTCTCGGAGAAGCCGCGACGCTCGCGCGCGTGCCGCAATGGCCGTCGCGCTACAACCCGATCTCGAATCCCGCCGGCGCCGCGGAGCGGCGCGGCTACGTATTGCGCCGCATGCGCGAACTCGGCTTCATCGATGCGGCCCAGGCGGAAGCCGCCGCCCGCGAAGTAGTTAGAGCGAAGGCTCACCGCGCGCTCGCGGACGTGGAGGCGCCATACGTCGCCGAGATGGTGCGCCTCGAGGTCATTCGCCGCTTCGGCGAGGCAGCGCAGAGCGCCGGCTACAAGGTGTACACCACCATCGACGGACGGCTGCAGAAGGCCGCCAATCGCGCACTGCGCATCGGCCTCGTCAACTACGACCGGCGCCATGGCTGGCGCGGCGCGACGTCGAAGGTCGACCTCAGCGGCAAGGAGACGGAGGAAGCCCTCGAAACGCTGCTGGATGAATACGGCGTCGTGGGAATTCTCACGCCCGCGATCGTCACGTCGGTCGCCGAGAAGCAGGCGCGCGTGTACGTGAAGGGCCAGGGCATGGCGGAGATGGACTGGGCGTCCATGTCCTGGGCGCGACGCAGCATCAGTGAAGTTGCGCTCGGCCCCGAGCCGAAATCGGCCGCGGAAGTGGTTTCACCGGGCGACGTGGTCTACGTCGTGCGCGAGAAAGCCGATGCACCCGCGGCGCTCGCGCAGATTCCGGAAGCGGAGAGCGCCATCGTCGCCCTCGACCCGAACAACGGCGCCATCATGTCGCTGGTCGGCGGCTTCGACTATTTCGACAAGGGACTCGGCAAGTTCAACCGCGTCACCATGGCGAGGCGCCAGCCTGGCTCGGGCTTCAAGCCGTTCATGTACGCCGCGGCGCTCGCGGGAAACTACACGCCGGCTTCGATGATTCTCGACGCTCCGGTCATCATGGACGATCCGAATCTCGAGGAAGTGTGGCGACCGAAGAATTCCGGCGGCGGATTCCGCGGTCCCATGCGCCTGCGCGACGCACTGGTGATGTCGCGCAACCTGGTGTCGATCCGGTTGCTGCAGTCCATCGGCGTCAGCACCGTCGTCGATTACGCGGAGAACTTCGGTTTCACGAAGGAGCAGCTCAAGAATTCCCGCAACCTCACGCTGGCGCTCGGCAGCTTTGGCGCCACCCCGCTCGAGGTCGCGACCGGGTTCGCGGTATTCGCCAACGGTGGATACAAAGTGACTCCCTTCTATATCGATCGCATCGAAGGCCCGGGCGGCCAGATCGTCTACGCCGCCGAGCCACAGGCAGTTTGCGCGGATTGCGTCCAACCGATCTCGACGATCACCGAGGCGGAGCTCGCGAAGAAAACCGCGAGCGCGACGAACCTGCCACCGACACCGCTGGCGCCGGCCGCGCGCCACACCGAGCCCGCGCCGCGGGTCATCTCCCCCGAGGTCGCCTTCCTCATGAACGACATCATGAAGGACGTGATCACGCGCGGCACCGGCAGACGCGCGCTCGCCCTCGGCCGCACGGACCTGCGCGGCAAGACGGGCACGTCGAACTCCGCCGTCGACACGTGGTTCAACGGTTTCAACGACAGCCTGGTGGCAACCGTGTGGGTGGGCAGCGATGACAACACTTCGTTGGGCGAAGGCGAGGAAGGCGCGCCCACCGCGGCGCCCATCTGGGTGGACTTCATGCGCGAAGCGCTGCGCGGCGTTCCCGAGACGCGGCTCGTCCGGCCGGAAGGGATCATCGAGATGAAGGTGAATGCCTCGACTGGCGGCCGACGCGACGCCGATCTCGATCCGCTGTTCGAGTATTTCCGCGTGGACATGTTGCCGAGCGAAGAAGGCTACGTCGGGGACGCCGCTCCCGGGCTACACTCGGTCGACACGGTTTCACCCGATCCAACGCAAGGCGGAGCCGACCCGATCTTCTGACATGAAGAAGCTGCCTCCCAGAGCGGAAAATCTTCGCCGCGCGCTCGCGCAGGAGGCCGCGCGCATCATGTCCGAGCACGGTATCCGCGATTTCCTGACGGCCAAGCGCAAGGCCGCCGAGCGCTTCGGTGTGGTCGACGGCGCGGTGCTGCCGCGAAATACGGAGATCGAAGACGCGCTGGCCGAGTATCAGCGTCTGTTCGGCGGCGACAAACACACGCAGTCCATCGCGGCCCAGCGCAACGCCGCGCTCTCGGCGATGCACATGCTTGCGGATTTCGAGCCGCGCCTGGTGGGTTCGGTGCTCACGGGCACCGCGACAGAACACAACGACATCCAGCTGCATCTGTTCGCCGAGCAACCGGAATCGATCACGTTCCGGCTCATGGACCTGGGCATCGATCACGAAGTGGTGGAGCGGCGAGTCCGCTACGGCGCCGATCGGGTCGTCGCCTACCCGGGCGTGCACTTCGAGTATGAAGACCATGAAGTCGATGCGACCGTTTTCCCGGTCGACGGCATTCGCCAGGCTCCGGTGAGCCCCATCGACGGCAAGCCGATGCGCCGCATCGATGCCGACGAACTCGAGGTCCTGCTGGAAGTCGAGGAAGCGCCGCGCGCTCAATGAGCCGGCGCGGCGATGGATCTACACGCTGATCGATCGCCGGCGCGGTGGCTGCCCGGATCTAGGATCTATCGACCCCCGGCTCGGCGTCAGCCGCGCGAATCTATTGACCCCAGCGCGGCGTCAGCCGCGCGATTCTATCGACGAATAGTTGCGCTGCGTCGGCCCCGTATAGAGCTGTCGCGGCCGGCCGATGCGCATCGCCGGGTCCGAAATCATCTCCTGCCAATGCGCCACCCAACCCACGGTGCGCGCGATCGCGAACATCACCGTGAACATCGAGCGCGGGATGCCGAGCGCCGAGTAGATGATGCCGGAGTAGAAGTCCACGTTCGGGTACAGCTTGCGCGCGACGAAGTATTCGTCCTTGAGCGCTACTTCCTCGAGCTTGAGCGCGAGGTCGAACAGCGGATTGTCCTGCTTGCCGAGCTTTGCCAGCACCTTGTGGCACATCGCGCGGATGATCTTCGCGCGCGGATCGAAATTCTTGTAGACGCGGTGGCCGAAGCCCATGAGGCGGAAGTGGCTCGACTTGTCCTTCGCCATCGCGAGGTATTTCGGGATCTGGTCCGCGGTGCCGATCTGCTCGAGCATCTCGAGCACGGCTTCGTTCGCGCCGCCATGCGCCGGACCCCACAACGCCGACACGCCCGAAGAAATGGCCGCGTAGGGATTCGCACCGGTCGAGCCCGCGAGCCGCACGGTCGACGTGCTGGCGTTCTGCTCGTGATCGGCATGCAGGATGAACAGCAGGTCGAGCGCCTCGGCCGCCACCGGGTCGACCTGGTAGTCCTCGCAGGGGACCGCGAAGAACATGTGCAACATGTTCGCGCAGTAGTTGAGGTCGTTGCGCGGGTAGATGAACGGCTGGCCCAGCGAGTGCTTGTAGGCCGCGGCGGCGATGGTCGGAAGTTTGGCGACGATGCGGTGCGCGAAGATCTCGCGGTGCCGCGGGTTATGGATGTCCATCGAGTCGTGGTAGAACGCGGACATCGAGGCCACCACCGCGGACACCATCGCCATCGGGTGCGCGTTGTGATGAAAGCCGCCGAAGAAGAGCCGCAACGACTCGTTGATCATCGTGTGGTTGCGGATGCTCTTCTCGAAACTCTCGAGCTCTGTCTTCGTCGGCAGGTCGCCATTCAGCAATAGATAGGCCACCTCGATGAACGAGCTCTTCTCGGCGAGCTGCTCGATGGGATAGCCGCGGTGCGTGAGCACGCCCGCGTCACCATCGATGTAGGTGATCTTGCTTTCGACGGCGGCGGTTGCGCCGTAGCCAGGGTCGTAGGTGAAAGCGCCGAATTCCTTGGCGAGCGGCGCGATGTCGACTACCGAAGGACCAACCGTGCCGGAACGCACGGGTAACAGAGCTTTCTTGCCGGTGGCGGGATCGATGAGTTCCAGTTTCTTGTCAGACATGCAAAATCCTGAGGAGGCGCGCGGCGCAGAACTCGCGTCGGGCGATCCCGAGGGTTACATGGTCCGGCACTGGAATCAAGGCAACGGGCGCGCCTCGTGCCCGTTGTGAGCGCTCACTCCACGATCTTGAACAATTGTCCGTCTTTCGGCTTCTTGTTCGGATACATCGCGTTGATGAGCTCGAGGGTTTCCTTCTTGAACTTGTCCTCGGGCATTTCCGCGGCGTAATCGGTGAGCTTCGTCTGCGCCGTCGCTTTCACGATCTTGATGCGATAGGGCTCCGCGAGCGGAAATTCCGAAGGACGCAGGCCACGCAGCGACTGCGAAACGGACTTGATGACTCCATCGACTTCCGGCACGCCGTTCATGGCGGAGCGGCTGGCGCCCGCGAAGATGAAGACACTTTCGCCGCGGTAGATCGCCGCCCAGCGCACCGGTCCGGCACCGTTGTCGATCGGCGAGCCGTTGCGGGTCACGAGCGTGTACCCCTCGTTGCCGTCGACGGTGATGGGCTCACCCTTGAACACCGACTGACCCTTTAGTTTGGTGATCAGGAACTCGCGCGCCGCCTGCTTCTCGGGCTTGCGATCGATCTGGATCTGCATGACTGCATCTTTGTTGGGCGTGAACGCCAGCAGCCGATCCCGCAGGTTCTCGATCGTCCAGCCGCGCGGGAACGCGACCGTGATGCCCATGTCCGCGTGATAGAAGCGGTTGTCGCGGACGATGCCCTGGGCCTTGCTCGACCCGTAGGCAATGCCACTGATCTTGTTCAGATACTCCTCGCGGCGCTCGATCCAGCCGTCGGGCGGCGCGTCCTTGATGTTCGCGGAACCCTTCGCGGCCTGGACCGCGCGATCATCGGGCGCGGGATGGCTCGAGAACACGCCGTGATAGAGGCGCGGTTCGCGGCCTTCGGCCGCCGCGCGCTGACGCTCGAATTTCTCGCCCGCCTGGAACATGTTGAAAACGCCCGCCAGCGACGATGGGTCGTAGCCCGCCTTGACCATGTACTTGAGCCCGAGCCGATCGGCTTCCATTTCGTTCTCACGACCGTAGCCCATCATCCACGCCTGTCCGCCGATGCTCGCGAGCTGACCAACGGCATTCGAGCCGGTGAGGATCGCCGCCGCCATCGCGCCGAGCGACGCGGCCATGCCGCGCGTCTGGCGCCGTGCGGGATGTCGTGCGGTCACGTGACCGATCTCGTGTCCGAGCACGCCGGCCAGTTCCGCCTCCGAATTGAGGCTCACGAGCAGGCCGCGATTCACGTAGACGTTGCAGCAGCCGGTGGTGAAGGCGTTGATGTTCTCGTCATCGATGACGAAGAACTTGAATTCCTCTTCCGGCATGTCGCTCGAGAGCGCGACACGCTGGCCGACGATGTTCACGTACTCCTGCATCGCCTGGTCGTCGTACAGACCCAGGCCTTTGACGATTTCCTGGTGGTACTTCTGAACCTGCTTCTTCTCGCCGTCCATGGTCCCCATGACGACGTTCTTGCCACCGGTCGCGGGATTGCTGGCGCAACCCGCAAAAATCCAGGCCGCAGCCAGGGAACAGGCGATGAATTGCAGGCGCTTCATTGTGATGAGCTCTCCGCAGGCGGGGCCGAGCGCGTAATGTAACTACGATACAGCCCCGCGAGAACAAGTTCCGGCTTGGCCCGGGACCCAAAGCAAAAGGGCGCCCGAAGGCGCCCTTTTGATGGCATCGGATGCCGATGAGGGTCTTTTAACGCCCCGCAGCGGCGGCGTACTTCTTGCGGAACTTGTCCACGCGGCCGGCCGTGTCGAGGATCTTCTGCTTGCCGGTGTAGAACGGGTGGCAGTTCGCGCAGACTTCGACCTGCAGATCGTGTCCCAGAGTCGAGCGGGTTTCGAACGCGTTACCGCACGTGCAGGTCACGTTGATGACTTTGTATTCCGGATGCGTGTCGGCTTTCATGGCTCAGTCCTGGGTCTCTACCGGGCACCCGATGTTGGGGACGCCGGCCGAAGGAAAAAGGGCGCGCAGTCTAGCGACACACTTCCGGGTTCTCAAGGGGTGAAAGCACCGCAGCGTTATCCACAGAAATTGTGGATAAGTCTGTGAGTTGCCGCGCCCCGTAAGAGCGAAATCGCTACTAAACACGCAATTCCGTTAGCTTGGTCAAATAATGACCATTCCATTAAATACAGCGTTTTCAGCGACTTATGTGCTGTATTTTCTGCAACAGGACTGAAACAAGACGTAATGCCCTTGTTTCTTGCCCCTCGACGGACATCTGTGCATAAAACCGCTCCCGATCAGGGCGCGGGCAGCAGGCTGACGAGTATGTCGTTGAGAAATCGAAGCCCTTTGGGCGTGGCGCGCCACTGGCCGGCGTCCTGAACCACGAGCCCTCGATCTACCACCTGCGCCAACGCCCGTTCCAGCGTGGCAGTCGGGATGCCGGTCCGTTCCTCGAAGAGATCGGCCGGAAAGCCCTCCACCAGGCGAAAACCGTTCATGGCGAATTCGAACGGCAGGTCGGCAACGGCGACGGGTTTTCGAACCCGTTCGCGCGGATCCGCGGCCAGGTAGCGCCGGGGCTCGCGGGTCTGCTGGGTGCGCGTGATCGATCCCGTCGCGGCGTCGGAAATCTTGCCGTGTGCTCCGGCGCCGACACCGAGGTAGTCGCCGAACAGCCAGTAGTTGAGGTTGTGCACGCAGCGCGCATTCGCACGGGCGTATCCGGAGATCTCGTACTGCGCGAATCCCGCGCTCTCGAGGGCGCGCAAGGAACTGTCGAGAATCGCTTCGACGATTTCGTCGACCGGTTGCACGGGAGGCGCGGCGGCGAAGACGGTGCCAGGCTCGATGGTCAGGTGGTACTGGGAAATGTGCGCGGGCTCGAGCGCGAGCGCCTCGCGGATATCGGCCTCCGCGTCCGCGGCGGTTTGCCCGGGCAACGCGTACATGAGATCGAGATTGAAGTTCGTGAGCCCCGCGGCGTGCAGCTCGGCCGCGGCGCGCCGCGTTTCATCCGCCGAGTGGATGCGGCCGAGCGTCTTGAGTTGTCGCGGATCGAAGCTCTGCGCCCCGAGAGACACGCGCGTCACACCCGCGGCGCGATATTCCGCGAAACGCCCGCGCTCGATGGTGCCGGGGTTGGCTTCCATCGTGATTTCGATGTCCCCCGCGAATCCAAGCGTCGCGCGAGCATGCTCGAGAAACCGGCCGATCGACGCCGGCGAAAACAGACTCGGCGTGCCTCCCCCGAGAAAAATGCTCACGATCGGGCGCCCCGCGACATCGGGCGCCTGCGAATCGAGATCGCGTAGCAACACTTCGATGTAGCGCTGCTCGGGCAGTTCTTCGCGCACCTTGTGCGAGTTGAAATCGCAGTACGGGCACTTTTGCACGCACCAGGGAAAGTGTGCGTACAGCGCGAGCGGCGGCGTTTTCATCACGACGTCCGCGACGGCTGCGAGAGCCGCAGCTGTTCCAGGAAGGCTCGCATCGCCTGGCCGCGGTGACTCACCGCGTTTTTCTCCGCCGCGGGCATTTCGGCCACCGTGCGCGTCTCCCCCGCGGGAACGAACGAGGGGTCGTAGCCGAAACCGCCGTGGCCGCGGCGGTCGGGGATGATCGCTCCTTCCCACGCGCCATCGCCGACCAACGGCTGCGCGTCGTCGGCGTGCCTCACGTAGACGATGACGCAGCGATAACGCGCGCCGCGCCGGGTGGGCGGCATGCCCTGAAGCTCCGCGAGCAGTTTCGCGAGATTGGCCTCGTCGCTGGCGTTCTCGCCCGCGTAGCGCGCGGAGTACACGCCGGGCCCGCCGCCGAGCGCGTCGACCTCGATGCCGGAATCGTCGGCAATGGCGGGCAGGCCCGCGATGCGGGCGGCGTTACGCGCCTTGATCAGTGCGTTTTCGAGAAACGTGGTTCCGGTTTCGGGGGGCGGCTCGATGCCGAGCTCGGACTGGCGGACGAGCACCAGGCCCGTCGAGCCTAACAACTCGGAGAACTCGCGCAGCTTGCCTGCATTGCCGCTGGCGAGCACGACGCGCCGATCGGTCACGATTGATTTGCGTCGACCGCCTCAGGCGGTCGCCCGCACCTCGACCTGCAGTTGAAACAGCTTCGCGATGCCTTCGGAGGCGAGGTTCAGCAGCTCATCGAGCTCGTGCCGGCGGAACGCGTGGCCTTCGGCCGTGCCCTGCACTTCGATGAAGCCCCCGCCATTGTTCATGACGACGTTCATGTCGGTCTCGGCCTGCGAATCCTCCGCGTAATCGAGATCGATCACCGGCACGCCGCCGCAGATCCCCACGGATACCGCCGCCACCTGCCCGTGCAAGGGCGACGTCGCGATCTGGCGCCGCGCGAGCAACACGTCGCAGGCATCCGCGAGCGCGACGTACGCGCCGCTGATCGCGGCGGTGCGGGTGCCACCATCCGCCTGCAGCACGTCGCAGTCGATCGTGATCGTCCGCTCACCGAGGGCGGCGAGGTTCGTCACCGCGCGCAGGCTGCGACCGATGAGCCGCTGGATCTCCTGCGTGCGTCCACTCTGCTTGCCTTTCGCGGCTTCGCGCGCGGTGCGCGTGTGCGTGGCGCGCGGCAACATGCCGTACTCCGCGGTGAGCCAGCCCTGACCCTTGCCGCGCAGGAATCCTGGCACGCCGTCCTCGACGCTCGCCGTGCACAGCACTCGTGTATTGCCGAACTCGACCAGCACGGCGCCTTCGGCATGCCGGGTGAAATGACGGGTGAACCGCACCGCGCGCAATTCGTCGGGCGCGCGGCCGCTGGGACGTCCGGCCATCAGCCGTGCCCTATCCAGCGCACGGCGGCCGCCGTGGTGTTGTCGCTGCCGGCGCCGACGTTGTTGACCGATTTTTCCGCGAGACGCTGCAGCTCATCGCGCAGCGGCGCCCGCGCCGGGGGGAATGACGCACCGAGTTCGTCTTCGTCGATGCCGCCCCACAAGCCATCCGAGCAGACCAGCAACAGATCGTTGGGCTCGAGCGGCTCGCGCAGGCTGATCGTCATCTCGGGCAGGAAGGCCTCGCCGCCGACGCAACACTCCACGAAATTGCGCATGGGATGGGTCAGCGCCTGGTCGGCGGTGATCACCCCTTCGCGTAACAGGAACTCGACGTGGCTGTGATCGCGCGTGCGCTTGAACACCTTGCCCTTGCGCAGCAGGTACACGCGGCTGTCGCCGATGTGCGCCCAATAGGCGCTGCCACCCTGCACCAGGCACACCGCGCAGGTCGCGCGCGGCCGCTGTTCGAGCGACACGTTCACGCCGAGCTTCACCACTTCCTCGTGGGCCCGTCCCAGGGATAGGTGCAGGAATCCGAGCGGGTCGAGGATGGGCTGCGGTGTGTGCCAGAACGACTCGACCAGCACTTTGAGCGCGGTCTCGGCGGCGCGCGCGCCGTCCGAATGACCACCCATGCCATCGATCACGACCAGCAGGGCGGAATGTTCGGAAACCGCGACGGAAACGCGATCCTGGTTGTCAGTGCGATTACCGAGCAGGCTGACTTCGGCGTATTCGATGCGCAAGCGGTGGTGGGGCGTCTGATAAACTGCCGCGCACTTTACCGCAACGCGTCCATAAAGCCCTGAGAAGTTCGAGCGCCATGATCGCAAGCATGACCGGTTTCGCACGGCGCGAGATTTCAGGCCCCTGGGGCACCCTCGCCTGCGAGTTGCGCAGCGTCAATCACCGATATCTCGAACCAGGGTTTCGCCTGCCCGAGCAGCTTCGGCCCCTCGAATCCGAGTTAAGACAACTCCTCGCCAAGCACCTCAAGCGGGGCAAGGTCGATTGCACGGTCCACCTGCGCTCGGCCCAAGCCGCGGAACGGGAGCTGCGTGTCGATGCCGCCGCGCTCGGCCGGGTCGCGAACGCGGTGAATGAAGTCATGGCCGCTGTACCGGGTGCGAAGGCCGATGCCGTCGAGATCCTGCGCTGGCCGGGCGTTATCGAGTCGGGCAGCGAAGGCGACGAAGCCTTGTTAGAGGCGGGGCGTGCGCTGTTCCAGCAGACGGTCGAGGAACTGGTTGCCATGCGCTCGCGCGAGGGCGCCCGGTTGAGCGAGCTCATCGAGCAGCGCTGCGCGGGGCTCGCCGAGCTCGTCGCGCAGGTCAAGACGCGATTGCCCGAGATCCAGACCCGCGTCCGCACGCGACTCCACGAACGCGTCGCCGAGTTGTTGGCGAACGTCGACCGCGACCGCGTCGAGCAGGAAATCGTCCTTCAGCTCCAGCGCCTCGACGTGGCGGAGGAGCTCGATCGGCTTACCGGGCACATCGAGGAAACCCGCCGTGTCATGGCGGCGCGCGAGGCCGCGGGCCGCCGGCTCGACTTCCTCATGCAGGAGCTCAATCGCGAGGCGAACACGCTCGCCTCGAAGTCGCAGGATCTCGACACCACGCGCATCACGGTCGACATGAAAGTGCTGATCGAGCAGATGCGCGAGCAGGTGCAGAACGTCGAATGAGCGCGAAAGCCACTGCCAAGCGCGGTGCGCTGTACGTGATCGCCGCACCCTCGGGTGCCGGCAAGACCAGTCTCGTCAAGGCCGTGCTCGAGCGCGATCCGGCGCTCAAGGTCTCGATTTCGCACACCACGCGCAAGCCGCGTGAGAAAGAAGTGGATGGCGAGCACTACCACTTCATCGGCGTCGACGAGTTCAAGCGTCTGCGCGATGCGGGTGAATTCCTCGAGCACGCGCAGGTCTTCGACAACTTCTACGGCACGGGCCGGGCCCAGGTCGAAGCGCTGCGCAATGCCGGCCACGACGTGATCCTCGAGATCGACTGGCAGGGCGCGCAACAGGTGCGCAAGGCGGCGCCCGACTGCCATACGGTTTTCATCCTGCCGCCGTCGCGCGCGGCCCTGGAAACCCGGCTGCGCAACCGCAGAACCGACAGCGACGACGTCATCGCACGGCGTCTGCGCGACTCGATCGCGGACATGTCGCACTACGCCGAATTCGACTCGGTGATCGTCAACGAGGAATTCGAGGCCGCCGTGGACGAACTGCTACAGGTCCTGCGGGGGTCGCGCAAATTTGCCGCGAAACGGCCGGAACTCGCCCCGCTGCTCGGAGAACTGCTGGCCTGACGCGCACTTGCGCGCGTTCAGGGCCTCAGGGCCGGTGGAAAAACCGGCCAAAACCCAGTCAATTTCCAGTAGAATTTCCACCCCCCGAAGCTCGGATGCCCGGAAAGACTCATGGCCCGTATCACTGTCGAAGACTGCCTCCCGAACGTCGAAAACATTTTCCAGCTCGTGCTGCTGGCCGCGCAGCGTGCGCGCCGCCTCGCCAATGGCGCCGAGCCCACCGTTCCCTGGGAGAACGACAAGCCAACCGTGGTCGCACTGCGCGAGATTGCCGAGGGCAACATCACGCCCGAGATGCTGCGTGAGCCCGAGCCGCCGCCGCCGGAAGCGCCGCTTCCCGACGCCGACAATCAATCCCTGTTCCGTGCGCCGCAATTCGGCCTGCAAGGCGATCGTGACGTACAGGAATAACCTCACCGCCTGACTTCCCCCACAGGAGCGCTCGCGCGCCATGGACTTAGCGTCGCCGCTCCTTCAGCTTCTGCCCGGTGCCCGGCGATTGCCGGGCCTGCGCGATCTCCTCAACAGCGTCGAGACGTATCTTCCGCCCGAGCAGGTGGAGCGCGTCCGCGCGGCGGCTGAATTCGGCGCCGAGGCGCACGAAGGGCAAAAGCGGCTTTCCGGCGAGCCGTACATCGCGCACCCGCTCGCCGCCGCGCAGATCCTCGCGGATCTGCACATGGATCCCGACACCATCATCGCGGCGATCCTGCACGACGTCATCGAAGACACGCCGATCTCCAAGGAGGAGCTCTCGGAGAAATTCGGCGCTCCGGTCGCCGAGATCGTCGATGGCGTAACGAAACTCGACCAGATCCAGTTCAAGTCGCGCGCCGAGGCGCAGGCGGAATCGTTCCGCAAGATGGTGCTCGCGATGGTGCGCGACCTGCGCGTGATCCTCGTGAAGCTCGCGGACCGCACGCACAACATGCGGACGCTGGATGCGATGGCGCCGGCACGGCGCCGCGCGATCGCCCGGGAGACCCTCGACATCTACGCGCCGATCGCGGGGCGCCTCGGTCTCTACAACCTCAAGCTCGAGCTCGAGGACCTGGGCTTCAAGGCGGCCTTTCCGCATCGCTACAAGGTGCTCGAGCGCGCGCTCAAACGCGCGCGCGGCAACCAGAAGCAATTCCTCAACAAGATCGCGGACACGCTGAACGTCGCGCTCGCCAAGGCCGACTTGAAGGCCGACGTTTCCACGCGCGAGAAACATCTCTACAGCATCTACAGCAAGATGCTGCGCAAGGGCTCACCGCTCTCCGAGATCGTCGACGTGTTCGGCCTGCGCATCGTGGTCGACAAGGCGGACACCTGTTATCGCGCGCTGGGCGTCGTGCATGCGGCCTACAAGCCGATGCCGGGCCGTTTCAAGGACTACATCGCGATCCCGCGCATCAACGGCTACCAGTCGCTGCACACGACGTTGTTCGGACCGAACGGCATTCCCATCGAAGTGCAGATCCGCACCGAGGACATGCATCGCGTGGCCGAGGCCGGCGTCGCCGCGCACTGGAAATACAAGGTCAACGAAAGCTCGAGTGGCCAGGACGATCGCGCGCGGGAGTGGCTCGCGAACCTGGTCGACATGCAGGAAGGCGGCAGCTCCGAGGACTTCCTCGAGAGCGTCAAGGTCGACCTGTTCCCGGACAAGGTGTACGTGTTCACGCCAAAGGGCGAGATCCTGCGCCTGCCGCGCGGCGCGACCGTCGTCGATTTCGCCTATGCCGTGCACACCGACGTCGGCAATCGCTGCGTGGCCGCCAAGGTAGATAGGCGCCTGACTCCGCTGCGCACGCCGCTGCGCAACGGCCAGACGGTGGAGATCATCACCGCCAAGGGCGCGATGCCGAATCCGTCCTGGGTCAACTTCGTCGTGACGGCGAAGGCGCGCGCCGCCGTGCGGCATTACTTGAAGGGCCTGCGACGCCAGGAAGCGATCGAGCTCGGCGCGCGGCTCATCAACCAGGCCTTGGGTGAGTTCAAGCTCTCGCTCGAAGAAGTGTCTCCCGACACGCTGAATGCCGCGGTGGTCGAACTCGGCATGCACGACGTCGACGAGCTGTACGAGAAGGTGGGCCTCGGCGAGCGGCTCGCCCCGCTCGTCGCACGCCGCCTGCTGCCGACCAAGGCCAGCGAAGAATCGTTCTCGGGCGCGCCGGCACCGCTGGCGATCGCGGGCACGGAGGGCCTGCTCGTGTCCTACGCGCGCTGCTGCTTCCCGATTCCGGATGATCCTATCTTCGCGTTCCTCTCCGCGGGCCGCGGCGTCGTCGTCCATCGCGAGAACTGCGTGAACGTCGAGGACTACCGCAAACATCCGGAGAACTGGCTGCCGGTCGCGTGGCAGGCAACGACGGACAAGATGTTCAGCTCCGAGATCCGCGTCGACGTCGCCAACAAGATGGGCGTGCTCGCCGCGGTGGCCGCGGCCATCTCGGCCGGCGACACCAACATCGAGCGCGTGGCGGTCGAGGAGAAGGACGCCGACTCGTCATCGCTCGTGTTCGAGCTGCGCGTCCGCAACCGCGAGCATCTCGCGCGGGTCGTGAAAATCGTCCGTCGCATGCCCGAAGTGCTCAAGGTCACGCGTACAATCGCGAGCCACGGCCGCGCCGATCGCGCCGCCGATTGACACAGGAGATTGCGATGGGGAACCGCCAGGCCATTCACACGGATCAGGCGCCGAAGGCCATCGGGCCGTATTCACAGGCCGTGCGCGTCGGTGACACGGTGTACATGGCGGGCCAGATCCCACTCGATCCCGTGACCATGCAGATGGTCGAAGGCGACTTCGAGACGGAAGCGCGTCGCGTGTTCGAGAACATCAAGGCAGTCATCGCGGCGTCGGGTGGCACGTTCGCGCAGGTCGTGAAGGTCACGATCTTCCTCACCGACTTCGCGAACTTCGCCAAGGTCAACGACCTCATGGCGCAGTATTTCAAGGAACCCTACCCGGCCCGCTCGACGGTGGCCGTCGCGGCATTGCCCCGGAATGCTCGCGTCGAGATCGAGTGCACGCTGCACCTGGGCTGATCGCACCCTAACCACCGTGGCTACTCCCGCGCCACACGTCGTGCCCATCGAGCAACGGCCGGTGGCGTCGTTGCGCGGCGTGGGCCCGGCGCTCGCGGAGAAGCTCGCCAAGCTCGGCGTCACGCAGGTGCAGGACCTGCTGTTCGTGCTGCCGTCTCGTTACGAGGACCGCACGCAGGTCACCGACATCGGCGCATTGCGCCACGGCGTGCGCACGGTGGTCGAAGGCGAAGTCCAGCTCACCGAGGTCACCTACCGGCGCCGGCGCCAGCTCCTGTGCCGGATCTCCGACGGCACCGGCTCGCTCACGCTGCGGTTCTTCTATTTCTCGGGCGCCCAGCAGGCCGGTCTCGCGCGCGGTACCCGCATCCGCTGCTTCGGCGAAGCACGGCGTGGGCCGCTGGGACTCGAGATGGTGCATCCGGAGTACCGGCGCATCGGCCAGGAAGCGGGGCCCCTCGAGGAAGTGCTCACACCTATCTACCCGACCACCGAGGGCGTGCCCCAGCCGCGGCTGCGCTCGCTCATCGAGCTCGCGCTGCGGGAAGCGGAGAGCTCGGGGGTGCGCGACTGGATTCCGCGGCAGATGCTGGAGCGCTTCAACCTGCCGAGCCTCTTCGATGCGCTCTCCATGCTGCACCGGCCGCCGCGTGACGCCCAGCTCGATGAACTGCTGGGCGGGCGCCATCCGGCGCAGCGTCGCCTCGCCTTCGAGGAATTGCTCGCGCATCAGCTCTCGCTGCGCAAGCTGCGCCAGGAGATCCAGGCGGATCCGGCGGAAAGCCTGCGCGACGCGGATGGCCTCGAGCGGCGCTTCCTCGCATCGCTGCCGTTTGCGCTCACCGGCGCCCAGCAGCGCGTGCTCGCGGAGGTCGACCGGGATCTCGAGGCAAAGCGACCGATGGTGCGGCTGGTGCAGGGCGACGTCGGCTGCGGCAAGACGGTGGTCGCCGGCGCGGCGGCCGCACGCGCGGTCGGATCGGGACTGCAGGCGGCGCTGATGGCGCCCACCGAACTACTCGCCGAGCAGCACTTCCGCAATTTCGACCGCTGGTTCCGTCCGCTCGGCATCACGGTGGCGCTGGTCACGGGATCGCAGCCGGCGCGCGCGCGCCGTAGCGCGCTCGAAGCCGCCGCCAACGGTGACGTGCCGATCGTCGTCGGCACCCATGCGTTGTTCCAGGAGTCGATGGCGTTCGCACGTCTCGGACTCGTCATCGTCGACGAGCAGCATCGCTTCGGCGTACATCAACGCCTGAGCCTGCGCGACAAGGGCGCGCGCGACGGCCAGTTGCCGCACCAGCTCATCATGACCGCGACCCCGATTCCGCGAACGCTGGCGATGACCGCGTATGCCGACCTCGATGTGTCGGTGATCGACGAACTGCCGCCCGGCCGCACGCCCGTGAAGACCGTCGTGCTGTCCGAAACCCGGCGCGATGAAATCGTCCAGCGCATCCACCGACAGGTGCTGGAAGGCCGCCAGGCCTACTGGGTGTGTCCGCTCATCGACGAGTCCGAAGAGCTGCGTTACCAGGCCGCGGAAGAAACGGCCGCGGCGCTCGCCGCCACGTTGCCCGAGGTGCGCGTTGGCCTGGTGCACGGGCGCATGCCGCCCAAAGAAAAAGAACGCGGCATGTACCAGTTCAAGGACGGCAAGATCGGCTTGCTCGTCGCGACCACCGTCATCGAAGTCGGCGTGGACGTGCCGAACGCGACCCTGATGGTCATCGAGAACGCCGAGCGCATGGGGCTCGCGCAGTTGCACCAGCTTCGCGGCCGCGTCGGTCGCGGTGCGCACGAAAGCGCCTGTGTACTTCTATACGGCGGCAAGTTGTCGGAGATGGCGCGAGCCCGGCTCGCCGCGATCCGGGAGACGAACGATGGCTTTGAGATCGCACGTCGGGATCTCGAATTGCGCGGCCCCGGCGAGCTGCTGGGTACTCGCCAGACCGGGCTCGCGGAAATGCGCATCGCCAACCTGGTGCGGGACTCGGACATGCTCCCGGACGTGCAGGCGGCCGCCGAGTCGCTGCTGAAACAAGATTTGGCTTCAGTGGAGGCACTGATCCGCCGGTGGGTCGGTTCCAACGCCCAGTACGGCCGCGTCGGCTGATGATTGAGGTCCAAATGCGAATCATTTACATTCGCTCTCTCAATCACGATGGCCGTCCAACTCATCAACGACATGCCCGATGCGCAGGTTCACCGCGGTGAGCCGATCACGGTCATGCTCCGGGACTTCGCCGCGTTGCGCCCCCAGCGTCCGGCGCGCAGGAAATTCGGCGGCCGCACCGGCTTCATCGCGGCCACCATCGGAGTACACGTCGTAGCCGCCGCGGCTTTCCTGTCCACGCAGCACGGCGTTCGAAATCTCGTCGAGCCCGCGCCCATGATGGCGTCGCTGATCGAGGCGCCCATGACGGAAGAGGCGCCGCGCGAGTTCTCACCGCCGCTGCAAGCAGTCACGTACGCGCTGCCCTCGCCGCAGGATCTTGCGTTCGAGGCCGAAGCAATTTCGGCGGCGCCGGCCGCCACCACGACCGCGATCTCGAATCCGGCTCCGCAGGCCGTCGCGCCACCGGTCGTCGATGACGTCGACTACCTGCGCGTCTCCCGGCCTGTCTACCCGAAGGAATCGCAACGCCGGCGCGAGCATGGCACCGTCGTCCTGCGCGTACTCATCGATGCGATGGGCCGCCCCGCGCAGATCCTGATCGAACGGTCCAGTGGCTCGGCGCGACTCGATGCGGCGGGCCGTGAAGCCATCGAGAAATCCCTGTTCCGTCCGTACGAGGTGAACGGCATCGCGCAACCCGCGCAGGTGCTGATCCCGATCGAGTTCGCGCCGCGCGCGACCTGAAAACGCGACCGCGCGTATGATGCGCGCCAGTGTCACGTTCCCTCACAGACCTCGACCTCACACCGCAGCCTTCCGGCGCGCGACTCGCACTGCTGCGCTACAAGCGCCGCATCCGCGACCTCATCGAAGTCGCGCGCCTGCATCGCCCCATCGGTATCTGGCTGCTGTTGTGGCCGGTGCTCTGGGCGCTGTGGATCGCCGGGCAATCGCATCCGACGGCCAGGATCCTCGTCATCTTCGTGCTGGGCACGGTGGCGATGCGCTCGGCGGGCTGCGTGATCAATGACCTCGCGGACCGTGATTTCGACCCGTTCGTGAAGCGCACGCGCGACCGGCCGATCGCCTCGCGCCGGCTCGCGCCCTACGAGGCCGTCATCTGGTTCCTCGTGCTGATCGGTGTCGCGCTCGCGCTGGTGCTGCAGCTCGATGAGCGAACCATCCGCATGTCGGTGGTCGGCGCGGTGCTCGCGGTGAGTTATCCGTTCTTCAAGCGGTTCTTCCCGCTGCCGCAGTTCTATCTCGGCGTCGCGTTCAGCTGGGGCGTGCCGATGGTCTTCATGGCCGAGCTCGGCCACATCCCGCGTGTGGCGTGGATCATCTTCTTCGCCGGCATCATCTGGGCCGCGATCTACGACACGATGTACGCGATGGTCGACCGCGACGACGACCTCAAGATCGGCGTGAAATCCAGCGCCATCGTCTTCGGCGACATGGACAAGCTGATCATCGCGATGCTGCAGGGACTATTCCTGTTCGCGTTGTACCTGGCCGGGAAAAGCATGGAGTTCGGCTACTGGTACCACGTGGGGCTCACGGCCGCGGCAGTGTTCTTCGTCTACCAGCAGTACCTGATTCGCGACCGCAAGCCGGCGGAATGTTTCGCGGCCTTCCTCAACAACCATTACGTCGGGTTGTCGGTGTTCGTCGGCATCCTGCTCGAATACGCCTTCATATCGCCTGTGCCGGCGGCGTGACGCGCAGGCGGCGGCCAAACCACCAGCCGTTGAAAGCCTGCAGCGGGCCGAGCACCCAGTAGATGGAGCCCGGTAGCGCGTCGTTGCGGGTGGTGTACGCCAGCGTAATCGACAACGCGCAAACGCCGACATAAATCAGGTTCGCGGCGAGCGAAGCGCGCGTCTGTACGAGCTCGACTGCGTCGAGCTGCAACTCGGCGCGCTTGCGCAGCGCATGCGCGTACAGCACCGCGTACAAACCCCAGATTCCCGCGAAACCGAGGCCGTAGATCAGGTACAGCAACTGCACCTCGTCATGTCCCGCGAGCCGCGGCGGATCGGCCACCAGGCCGAACAGGCTCACGGTCACCAGCGTGAAGAGGAACTTCAGTGGATAGACGAAGAACAGTACCAGGACGAGGATGGCCATCGTCATCACGCGGGTGAACGCATCTTCCAGTCCGTATCGCCGGTGATACCGGAAATGCGCATTCCAGAACATCATCAGCAGCACGAAGCAGATTACGAACGCCGGGAATCCGCGCATCACGTCGAGCAAGGGGCAGATGTTCGCGCAACGATCGACGGTCGGATGAGTCGTTCATGACTGCTCTCCCTGTTCGCCGCCATGTTAGCGCAGAGCGGCGCCGCGATCGCGCTCGTCGTCGGGCCTAGCTTTCCGCGGCCACCCGCAGTGCGTCGAACAGGCCATTCGCGCGCGCGACCACTTCCGCGGGCGGATAGGCGGGTTTGAACAATTCACCGCCGAATCCGAAGCCATCCGCGCCCGCTTCGAGCCAGCCGGCGATGTCCCCCGCGCCCACACCGCCCACCGCGTAGAGCTTCACGTGCTTCGGCAGTACGGATTTCAGCGCCCGCAGATGTCCGGCGCCGTAGGTAGAAGCGGGAAACAGCTTGAGCTCGGTGGCGCCGCGACGCAGCGCGTCGAAGGCCTCGGTCGCGGTGGCGATGCCCGGCAGGACTCGCAAGCCGAGATCCAGCGCACGCCGGATCACCGCGCCGTCGCAGTTCGGCGCGACGATGAGCCGGCCGCCCGCGCCATGCACCCTATCTACTTCGGCCGTGGTGAGGACCGTGCCGGCGCCGACGAGGCAGTCGGCGTGCGCGCGCGCGAGCAGGGCGATCGATTCGAGCGCCTGCGGAGAATTGAGTGGCACCTCGAGGCTGCGGAAGCCGGCGGCAACGAGGGCCGCGCCCGTTTCGAGCGCGCGCTCCGGCGTGAGCCCGCGCAGGATCGCGATCAGCTCGGCTTCCTGCGCTCGCGTGCCCATCAGCCTGACGGCCCGAGCTCGTGGAAAATCCGCGCCAGGCCCGCGAGTGATGCCGCTTCGCCATCGATGCGCACGATCTCGCGCCCATGACGCGCGAGCGCGTTCGCATAGCGATCGACGAGCTCATGCCCGCCAACCAGGTGCACGGGGATGTCTCCGCCCAGGTCCGAAAACAGTGGCAGTGCGCCGCCGACATCGGTCCCGATCAACAGCCCCGACATCCACGAGGCCGCGCCCTCGGCCGGAAGTTGTTTGTCGAGTCGCAAGCTGCGGGCCTGGAAGATCCGGTGCAACAGCGGCACCTCCGGATGGCGCGCCGCCTCGGTGAGGCCGAGTTCGAATTCGGCGGGGCGGTGCTCCAGCGCCGTCGCGCGCTCGCGCACCAGGACGCCGTGGTCACAGAGAAGGGCGAATATCTCGCCCGTCGGCGCCGTGAGGAATTCCTGCACGACGCCATTGTGCAGCGACACCCACTTCGTGTGCGTGCCGGGCAGGCAAACGAGCTGCCGGCCTTCGCCGAGCGCCGGGCGCAGGCACCGTGCGCCAAGCAACTGGGTTTCCTCGCCGCGCATCACGTCGGGCGCGCCGAGGGGGTTCGTGCAGCGCATGCCGGCGACGACGCGCACACCGTCGCGCGCCTCGATCGTCGCGCCCGCGAGCGCATCGAGGTCTTCGGGGCAAGGTAGATAGGGGGCTTCGCGCCAGCCGAACGCCGAGCCGACCATGCCGCACATCACCGCCGGCAATGGGCCGTGCTCGCGGCGCCAATCGGCCGTGAGTGCGTCGAACTCATCCGCGAACCGGCCGCGGGACTCCGCGGCGCCCGGCCCCTTGCGGATGTCGAGCGCCTTGCCGTCCTGGCCGCACAGCGCGAGCCGCAGGTTGCTCGTGCCCCAGTCGCCGGCGATGAAGACCGCGCCGCTCCTGGACGGGCGATCGTCGGTCCGTGTCATGCCGGAGAGGTCACGTCAGATGTGGTGAGGCGCGACGACCCGACGCTCGCCGACCAGGAACGCATCCGCGACGAGCTGGAATGGCCGCCAATCCACTTCCGAGCGACCCGCCGCGCACAGGGCCGCGAAGCGTGCATACAACCGCGGATACTCGCCCGCCATGCTGTCGTCGGCCGCAATCACCTTTCCGTCGATCTCGAGCCCGGCGCCGCCGCGCGAGAGTTTGAGCCGGCCTCGGTTGGTTTCGAGCTCGATGTCCCAGCTCTGTTCACCCTTCTGCCGGAAATCGAACTCCGCCGCGATATCGACGCCGGCGGCGGTGCGCAGCGCCAGGTTCGCGGCGATCGGCGCCTGCTGATTCTCGGGAAATTCGAGCAGCGCGCGCTCGACACAGACTTCGTCGGCCAGCACTTCGGTCAGCACGGACAGCGCGTTGATGCCCGGGTCGAAAACTCCGAAGCCGCCCGGCTCCCAGATCCAGCGCTGGCCGGGATGCCAGTGGTGCACGTCTTCCTTCCAGGTGATCTTGCCGCGGATGAGCTCGCGCGAGCGCAGCCATTCGCGCGCCGCATCGACGCTCGGCGCGAAGCGCGAGTGCCAGGTCTGAAACAACACGCGTCCGTGGCGCGCGGCTTCGTCCGCCAGCAGGGAGATCTGGCGCGTGGTCGCGGCCGGGGGCTTCTCCAGCATCACGTGTTTGCCGGCGCGCAGCGCCAGCAGCGCCGCGTCGAAGTGCGCCTGCGGCGGCGTGCAGATGGAGATGCAGTCGAGATCCGGCACGCCCGCGATCATGGCTGCGATATCCGGAAAATTCGCGGTGCCTTCCACCGTTGCGTTGCGGCTGGCGCAGGCGACGAGTTCAAATCTTTCATCGGCCCGCAACGCGGGAATGTGCTGATCGCGCGCGATCTTGCCGATGCCTACCAGACCCAGGCGCAACATCATCCGGACTCCCTCATTGATGGCGCGGTTTGCACCGCGTCGCAGGATAGCCGCGATGCAGCGAATCTTCACCCGGGAATCGCGCGCGCGATCAGGGCGTTTCTTCCACTCCCAGTTCCTTGAGGATCTTCACGCGCAGCGCCTGCGCTTCCGGGCTCGAAACGCGCCGCGGATGCGGCAGGTTCACCTCGAATGTCGCCTGGATGCTCGTGGGACGCGGGCTCAGCACGAGGATGCGGTCGGCGAGGTGGATGGCCTCTTCCACGTCGTGTGTGATCAGCATGACCGTGTGGCGCTCCTTCGCGAGGATGCGCAGCAGCTCGTTCTGCATGCGCAGGCTCATCAGCGCATCGAGCGCCGAGAACGGCTCGTCCATGTAGAGGATCTCGGGCTTCACGACCAGCGCGCGCGCGATCTCGGCGCGCTTCAACATGCCGCCCGAAAGCTCGTGCGGATAGTTGTTCTCGAATCCTTTGAGTCCGACCAGCTCAGCGTAGTCCCGCGCGAGTTCCTCGCGGTTCGGCAGGTCGTCCGGCAAGCCGAACAACAGGTTCTGCCGCACCGTGAGCCATGGAAAAACCGATCCTTGCTGTGTGATCAGCACGCCCTTGCTGTTCGGCTCGGTGCGCGGCTCGCCATCGACGAGGATGGCGCCCGAATCGGGCTGCATGAACCCGACGATGATGTTCATCAGCGTGGTCTTGCCGCAGCCGGACGGCCCGACGATGGCGACGAACTCGCCGTCGCCGACCTCGAAGTTGAGGTCGCGGATCACCTCGAGCTGACCCTTGTCGGTGGCGAAGCCCTTGCGGACGTTCTGTACGGAAATCTTGGCGGTCATGGCGGTCCGGGTCTTAGTGAGCATAACGCCACCGCACGATCTTCATGCTCTCGAGCAATCGCATGATGCCGTCGAGCGCGAGCCCGATGAGGCCGATGATGATCATTCCCGCCACCACGAGGTCGTAGCGGTTACCGGCGTTGCGCGCGTCCATGATCATGTAGCCGAGGCCCGAGCGCAGCGCGATCATCTCGGCCGCGACGACCACCAGCCACGCGACGCCGAGGCCGATCCGCATGCCGGTGATGATCTGCGGCAGGCTCGCGGGGAACACGACCTGCATGAGGAACTTGCTCCGCGGCACGTCGAAGTTCTCCGCGGCGCGCAGGTAACGCTTCTCGATGGTGTGCACGCCGACCGTGGTCTGCACGATCATCGGGAACACCGACGCGATGAAGATCAGGTAGATAGGCGAGGCGTTGCCGACGCCGAACCACAGGATCGCGATCGGGATCCAGGCGATCGGCGAGATCGGCCGCAGGATCTGGAAGATCGGGTTCAGCGTCACGAATGCGCCGTGCACGCGGCCCATCCACAGGCCGAGCGGGACCGCGAGCAGCACCGCTATGCCGAAGCCGATACCCACGCGCATCAACGACGCGCCGATGTGCTCCCACAGGGTGCCATCACGCGCCAGCTCCACGGTGCCGGTCAGCACCTGCCAGGGCGTCGGGAAGATCACGCTTTTCGTGAACTCCACCGTGGCCCACCACAAACCGACCACCACCGCGATCACGACGATCGACGGCAGTGAGTGTTTCAGATCTTTCATTTACCCTGCTTCTCCCCACCCATTACGTGCGCGCCACAGGATCCTCGCCCAGGGCGTCACGGGTTCTTCATCGACGATGATCGTCATCTGTCCGCTCGCGTGCGCGGTGCACGCGAACTGGTATTCCGCCGCCTTTTCGAACGGCAGCCTGAAACTCTGGCCGGGCATCATGATCGTGGGCCCGAACACCTGCGGCACCTCGTCGAGGTTGCGCAGCAGCAGCACGTCGTTGAGCCCAAGCGTCAGCCGGATTTCCGAGGGCAGGATCTCCACCAGGTCGCCCGACATGCGCCGGGCAAAGGTGCCCTTGGGTATCTCGAACACTTCCTCGCGCGAGGCGACCTCGATGGGCGCGAAACCGGCCCAGGCGAGCGCCGCCAGGACCACCACCAGCGGAGCGGCGATCCAGGCGCGACGCATCTTCACTTCGCGAGCAGTAGTTTGAGGTCATGCACGAAGTCGTCGGCCGGGTGGCCGTACGGCATGACCGCGCGCAGCCCGCCGGCGCGGTCGATCATGTAGATGGACGACGAATGGCCGACCGTGTAGTTGCCGTTGCTGCCGAAGATTTTCTTCGAGGAAACGCCGAAGCTCTTCTGCGCCACGTCGATTTCGGCGGGCGTGCCGACGCCGCCGATGAACGTCGGATCGAAGTTGGCGAGGTACTTCTTCATCGTCGCCGCGTCGTCGCGCTCGGGATCCACGGTGACGTACACGACCTGCACGTCGGCGCCTTCCGGACCGAGCTTGCGCTTCGCGCCGGCGAGGGTCGCGAGCGTGATCGGACAGACTTCACCGCAGTTGCTGAAGCCGAACGCCATCAGCACGACCTTGCCGCGGAAACGCGCGAGGTTGAGCGGCTTGCCATCCGTGCCGTGCAGCTCGATCTCGGGGGCGGCCATCACGGGCGACAACACGCCCGCCTTGAAGCTCGCGGGCGCCGTCGCAACTTCCGCGAACGCCGCGGAAGCACCTAACAACACGAACAGGACGAGCGCGCGCATCACAGTACGATTGGCGCGGCCTGCGCCGCCTTCGCGAATCGTTCGTCGGTGTACGTCTCGTACGCGATCGGGTGCTTGATCGTTCCAGCTTCGATAGATAGTTGCATGAGCTCCTCGAACTCCTCGCGGATCATTCGCAAATCTCCGTAAGTCACGCGGTCCGTGGGGTTCTCCATCACGAACTGGATGATCTTCGGGTCCTGGTTGAAGTTTTCCCGTCGCGCCGCGATCTCGACGGCCTTGTCGCGGTTGGATTGCTGCGTGTCCAGCCACTCGCCCGCGCCGAGCACCAGGTTGACCAGCTCCTGGACCATCGCCGGATCGGACTGGAGCAGTTCCTCGCGCACCGTGAGACAGCAGCAGATGTAGTTGCGCCACTCGTCGCGCGTCATGCGCAGCACGCGCGCGTAACCCGCGCTCTGCGCCGCCGCGCCGAAGGGCTCGCCCGTGCAGTAGGCGTCGACGGCGTTCGCGTACAGCGCCGCCGGCATGTCGGGCGGCGGCATCTCGATGATCTCGATGTCATTGGGAGTCATGTTCTCGCGCGTGAGCATCTTGCGCAGGAACAGGAAGTCGACCGCGAAGCGGCTGGGGATCGCGATGCGCTTGCCGCGCAGATCCGAGAACTTCTGATACGACGAGTCCTCGCGCACCATGATCACGGCGCCCGAACGGTGGCCGAGCGAGACGATCTTCACGGGAATCTTTTTGTCCGCCAGGTCCATCACGAGCGGCGCGAGCATGTAGGCCGCCTGGATGCGCCCGGACATCAGCGATTCCTTGATCTCGGGCCAGCCGCTGTATTTGCTGTATTCGAAGCGGTAGTCAGTCTGTGCCGTTCCGGCCGTGAGCGCGGTTTCCTTCGCGAGGCAGGCGACCGGGAGCGTGAGATTGCAGGTGACCGGCAAGCCGCCGACGATCAGCGGCTTGCGCCGGCCATCGTTGTTGCCCGCGCAACCGGCGAGCGAAAGCGGCAGGGCAGCCGCCAGGGCGCCCTGCAGGAGCTGTCGTCGTCCGAGGAGAATGGAACCCAAGTTCGTGCCGCGCCGGCTGGGCCGGTCATGAATAGTGTGGCCGCGAGCCTAGCCCACGACCGCATAGCTTTCGTCTATGACACCCGGCGGCACCGCCCTAGAATCGGGCGCCATGCCATTCATCTCCGCCGGCGACGCCGACAAGAACACATATGACGTAATCGTCGTGGGCTCGGGGGCGGCGGGCGGCCAGACGGCCTACACGCTCACGATGGAAGGGGCGAAGGTCCTCATGCTCGAGGCCGGCCGCCGCTACGAGCCGGCGGTCGAAACCCCGATGATGCAGGTCAACTCCGAGGCGCCGCTGCGGGGTTCGGGCACTCCGGAGAAACCCTTCGGGTTCTGGGACGCGACCATCGACGGCGGCTGGCAGGTTCCGGGCGAGCCCTACACCAGCGCCTCGGAAGACCCGGCGCGGCAGTTCCAGTGGTGGCGCGCGCGCATGCTGGGCGGCCGCACGAACCACTGGGGCCGCATCTCGCTGCGCAATGGCGCCTACGACTTCAAACCCCGCAGCCGCGACGGGCTCGGGTTCGACTGGCCGCTCGACTATCCCGACCTCGCGCCTTACTACGACAAGGTCGAGATGCTCATCGGCGTGTACGGCGGCGAGGAGGATCTCGAGAACACACCGCGTTCTTCGAAGGGCGTGCTGTTGCCGCCGCCCGCGCCACGCGTCAGCGACCTTTTGATCCAGCAGCGCGCCGGGCGGCTCGGCGTGCCCGTGATCCCGATGCATCGCGCGGTGCTGACCACCCGGCTCGATCACAAGCGGCTGCCGAAGCTGCTGCATCCGGGCAATGCGAAGGCACAGGCAATCCTCGCCGCCGACATGGAAAAACGCACTGCGTGTTTCTGGGCGACGCCCTGCGGTCGCGGCTGTTCGATCCGGGCCAACTACCAGTCGACCACGGTGCACATTCCTCCGGCGCTCGAAACCGGCAATCTCGACATCGTCACCGACGCGATGGTGCGCGCGGTCACGAAGCGTAAGGATGGGCAGGCCGAAGGCGTCCTCTACATCGACCGCAAGACCGGCGCCGAGCATCGCGTGAAGGCACGCCTCGTCGTGCTGGCTGCGAGCGCGCTCGAGTCGGTGCGCATCCTGCTCAATTCCGGCGTCGCGAATTCGAGCGGCAAGATCGGCAAATACATCATGGATACCGTCGGCGCCGGCATCGGCGGCCAGGTGCCGCTGCTCGAGAACATGCCGCTGCACAACGAGGACGGCGCGGACTTCGGACACCTCTATACGCCGTGGTGGCTGTACAAGGAGCAACTCGCCGGGAAGCTCGGCTTCGCGCGCGGCTATCACTTCGAGTTCGGCGGCGGACGCCGCATGCCGGAGATGGGCACGGCCGCGGGACTCGAATGGCTGACGGGTGGTTCGTACGGCCGCAAGTTCAAGGAGGACGCGCGCCGCTACTACGGTTCGTTCGTGTGGTTCTCCGGCCGCGGCGAGATGATCCCGAACGAGGATTGCTACGCCGAGCTCGATCCGCAGGTGAAGGACCGCTTCGGAATTCCCGTGCTGCGGTTCCACTGGAAATGGTCGCCGCACGAGATCGGCCAGGCTGCACACATGGAGAAGATGGGCGCGGAGATCATCGAGGCGATGGGCGGCCGGCTGCCACGCGCGCCGCAGTCGGGTGAGAAGGCGATCAAGCAGGGCGGCGTGATCATCCACGAAGTCGGCGGCGCCATCATGGGCACGGATCCGAAGACTTCCGTGACGAACAGCTACGGGCAGAGCTGGGACATGAAGAACCTGTTCATCACCGATGGCGCGACGCTGTGTTCGAACGCGGACAAGAATCCGACGCTGACCATCATGGCGCTGGCCTGGCGCGCGTCGGATCACATGTTGTCGCTGATGAAGCGGAAGGAAGTTTGAACATGGACCGGCGTACTTCGATCAAGTGGATGCTGGCCGTCGCCGCGGCGACGCAATCGCTGCGGTTGCAGGCGGGCGAGCCGCTGGCGCGCGATGTCGCGGCGGACCAGCCGGGTTACGGGACGGATCCGGACCTGATGAAGGAGTGGAAGCCGGGCGGGCCCTGGCCACTCACGCTGTCGGAGGAGGCCCGCCTAACTACCGCCACATTGTGCGACCTCATCATTCCGGCGGACGAATCCTCGCCCGCGGCGTCGGCCGTGGGCGTGGTCGATTTCATCGACGAGTGGATCAGTGCGCCGTATCCGCAGCAACGCGGCGATCGTGAGATCGTCCTGGCGGGAATTGCGTGGATCCAGGATGAATCGCAAAAGCGCTTCGGCAAGATGTTTCACGAGGCAAGCGATGCGCAGCGGGTGGCCATCGCCGACGACATCTGCTCGGCCGCGAAGGCAGCGCCGCAGTTCGCGGCGGCGGCAAAGTTCTTCGCGAAGTTCCGCGATCTGACCGCCGGCGGGTTTTATACGACACCGATCGGCATGAAGGACATCGGTTACACGGGCAACGTGCCGCTCGAGCGATTCGACGGACCTCCGCTCGAGGCGCTGAAGAAAGCCGGGCTCGCGTGAGTTCGGTGCGGTTGTCGACCGACGGCTGGCCGCGAGTTCAGGGCGCCTGAGCCGCCGCCCACACGTCCACCTTGCCGACTCCCGCGGTGAGCAGCGTCGAGCGCAGTTCATTCACGGTGCTGCCGGTGGTCACCACGTCGTCGACGATGGCGACGTGTTCGACGGCCAACAACTTCCCGAGCGCTTTCGTGCCGCTGACGGCGAACGCTCCGCGCACGTTTCGCCGGCGTGCGCCAACGTCGAGCGCGGTCTGCGAAGGCGTATCGCGCGTTCGTCTCACGACGTTTCGAGCGATCGGAATCTCGAGCATGCGGCCAGCGTAACGCGCGATCGCCAGCGCCTGGTTGAAGCCGCGGTCGCGCAGACGGGCGTCGTGCAGCGGCATGGGCACGAGCAGGCGGGGGAGTGAAAGACCGCGCTGGCTCACGACTTCCGCGAGCAACACGCCGAGTACGCGCGCATGCGCGAACTCACGGTGATATTTGAGCTGGCGGATCATGTCGTCGACGGGATATTCGTAACGCAGTGCGATCGTTCGTTCGCCGGCCCGATCGTCGGAACGCGCGGCCGACCACGGAAAGTCCGAATGGCAGACACCGCATAGGTCGAGGTCGAGAGTCGCCCCCGGAAAGCCGCACAGCCCACAGCGCGGCGGAAACACCGTCGCCGCCAACGCCCGTGAAAGTGCCCGCGGCGCCGTCAACCGTAACCGGCTGATCTGGTTGACAATGACTTCTGCCCTCCGGAACATGCCCCGAGTTTCGCCAGTCCGGCCGTCTCCGGCTAGGGCGAAAATCGTTGCAAATCAACAGATAAAGGGATGGGAATGACCGCCACCACCGTGCGCCACGACTGGACGATCGCCGAGGTCGAAGCGCTGTTCCAGCTGCCATTCTCCGATCTCATGTTCCGCGCGCAGGAGACGCACCGCGCCAACCAGCCGGCCAACGCCGTGCAGATGAGCACGCTGCTGTCGATCAAGACCGGCGCGTGCCCCGAGGATTGCGCGTACTGCCCGCAGAGCGTGCGCTACGACACCGGCCTCGAGCGCGAGAAGCTGGTGCCGCTCGATGAGGTGCGCACACGCGCCCAGGCCGCCAAAGACGCGGGCGCGACGCGCTTCTGCATGGGCGCCGCGTGGCGCTCGCCTAAGAAGCGCGACGTCGAAGCCGTCGCCGCGATGATCCGGGAGGTGCGCGCGCTCGGCATGGAAACCTGCGCGACGCTCGGCATGCTCACGCCCGAACAGGCGCATGAACTCAAGGATGCCGGCCTCGACTACTACAACCACAACGTCGACACCTCGCCCGAGTTCTACGGCGAGATCATCACCACGCGCACGTACCAGGACCGTCTCGATACGCTGGCCGCGGTGCGTGACGCCGGGCTCAACGTCTGCTGCGGCGGCATCGTCGGCATGGGCGAAACGATGCGCGATCGCGCGTCGATGCTCGCGACGTTGGCCAACCTGCCGCAGCACCCGGAAAGCGTGCCGATCAATCAGCTCGTGCGCGTGCCGGGGACACCGCTCGCGGGACAGAAGGACATCGACCCGTTCGACTTCGTGCGTACGATTGCCGTCGCGCGCATCGTGATGCCGAAGGCGAGCGTGCGCCTGTCGGCGGGCCGCGAGGTCATGAGCGACGAGCTGCAGGCGCTGTGTTTCCTCGCCGGCGCGAATTCGATTTTTTACGGCGAGAAGCTGCTGACCACCGGCAATCCGGACGTCGCGCGTGATCGCGCGTTGATGACGCGGCTCGGGATCGAGCCGCTGGTCCCGCCGGGTCTCGCGGCGAATGGCAACGGCGCCCAGCAACACGCGCACGGTGAAGCTGAGCACGTGCACGGGCCAGGCTGCGCCCACGGCCACGCGCCGGCGCGCCCGGGCCAGTCATGCAACGCGACCCGGCAGCGCTGAGCGCCGCGCTCGCGGATCTCGAGCGGCAGAACCTGCGGCGCTCGCGGCGCGTGATGCCGCGCGCCGGGCTCATCAACTTTTGCGGTAACGATTACCTCGGGCTCGCGGCGCATCCGGAGGTCGTGGGCGCGTTCGTCGATTCGGCGAATACACACGGGGTCGGGAGCGGCGCGTCGCACCTCGTCACCGGCCACGGCGTCGAGCACGAGGCGCTTGAAGAGGAGCTGGCCGCGTTCACCGGGCGCGAACGCGCGCTGGCTTTCTCGACCGGCTACATGGCGAACATCGGGGTCATTGATGCGTTGGCGGATCAAAAGGCGCTTCTCGTCGCCGACAAGCTCAATCATGCGTCACTGATCGATGGTTGCCGGTTGGCGGGCGGTGAGGTGCGGCGCTATCCGCACGGCGATGCCGGTCGCGCGGTAGAGCTCATCGCGAAGGCTGCGCCGGGTGCGAAGTCACGGCTGCTGATCACCGACGGTGTGTTCAGCATGGACGGCGATGTCGCGCCGCTGCCGGACCTGGCGCGCGGGGCGCGCGAGGCGAATGCGTGGCTGATAGTCGACGACGCGCACGGACTCGGCGTACTCGGCGCGACGGGCCGCGGATCGCTCGAGCACTTCGGTCTGTCGAGCGCGGACGTGCCCGTGCTGGTCGGCACCTTCGGCAAGGCCTTCGGCACGTTCGGCGCCTTCGTCGCGGGTGATGCCGACCTCATCGAATTCCTGATCCAGAAGGCGCGCCCGTACATCTACACGACCGCGCTGCCACCCGCGGTCGCCGCTGCGACCCGCGCCGCGCTGCGTGTGAGCCAGCGGGAATCCTGGCGACGCGAGAAGGTGCTCGGCCTCGCATCGCGCCTCCGCAGCGCCCTCGATGCTCGCGGCCTCGGTGCTCATCCCGGAACGTCCGAGGCAGCCGCCGTCGCCGACGGCATCGCCGCAGCTGACGTCACACCGATCCTGCCGGTGATCGTCGGGGACGCCGCGAAGGCGATCGCGGTGAGCAGGGCGCTCGAGGAGCGTGGCTTCCTGGTGGCGGCGATCCGGCCGCCGACGGTGCCGGCGGGGACGGCGCGACTTCGGATCACGTTGTCAGCCGCGCACGAGGAAGCCCAGGTGGATGCGCTCGTCGACGCTTTGTCGCAGGCGTTG
Source organism: Pseudomonadota bacterium (assembly GCA_023457495.1). Classification (GTDB taxonomy): domain Bacteria; phylum Pseudomonadota; class Gammaproteobacteria; order Steroidobacterales; family Steroidobacteraceae; genus CADEED01. The sequence goes on along the minus strand of JAEWLQ010000002.1, from coordinate 18,576 downwards.
GCGGCATGAACGCGTCCGATCCCCGCACGATCTTCGCACTCGATCGGCACGCGGTGGCGCAGGCTTTCGACCGCGCGAGCGCGGGTTATGACGCGGCTGCGGCGCTGCAGGAGCGGGTCCGCGAAGAGCTCCTCGCGCGCGTCGCCGAGCTCAAGGTGAACCCGCAAACGGTGCTCGATCTCGGCGCGGGGACCGGTCGCGGCTCACGCGCGCTCAAGCGCCGCTTTCCCAAATCGTTGGTCGTGGCCGCGGACATCGCGCCCGGGATGCTCGAGCGGGCGAAGCACCAGTCGCGCTGGCTGCGGCGATTCGAGCGCGTGCGCGCCGACGCATACCGTCTGCCGTTCCGCGACGGCGCGTTCGACCTGGTTTTCTCGAGCCTCATGTTGCAGTGGTGCGACGATCTCGACGCGGTGTTCGCCGAACTCGCTCGGATCCTGAAGCCCGGCGGATTGCTGCTGTTCAGCACCTTCGGACCCGGCACGCTCGCCGAGCTGCGCGAGGCCTGGGCGGCGAGCGACGCGTCCAATATTCACGTGAACCATTTCTTCGATCCGCACGCGCTCGGCAGTGCGCTCATGCATGCCGGCCTCTCCGAGCCGGTGCTCGATGTGGACCGCATCGTGATGCGTTATCCCGACGCGCTGGAACTGATGCGCGAGCTCAAGGCAATCGGCGCGCACAACATGACCCGCGGCCGCGCGCGAGGCCTCACCGGGCGCGGCCGGCTCGCGGCGATGACCCGCGCATATGAAACCCTGCGGCGCGACGGAACATTGCCGGCGACGTACGAAGTCATCCACGCGACCGCGTGGGGCGCCGAGCGTAAGAGCCCGGATTTCCCGCACGAAACCGTCATTTCCCCGTCCGCGATCCGCAGACGTGATCCGCGCGCATGAGCGGCTTTTTCATCACCGGCACCGATACGGGAGTGGGCAAGACGCTGGTCGCGGTGGCGCTCACGCGCGCGCTGGCCGCGCGCGGCCTGCGCACCGCGGTGATGAAACCGGTGGCGGCGGGAGTCATCGACACGGAGCACGGCCCGCGCAACGACGATGCGCTGGAGTTGTTAGGCGCCAGCAACGTGCCCGCGGCCTACGAAGACGTGAATCCCTGGCTGTTGTCGCTGCCCGCCTCGCCGCATCTCGCCGCACGCGCCGACGGCGCGAGCATCTCGCATGACCCGATACTGGCCGCCCAGCGCCGGCTCGCCGCCGCGAGCGACATACTCATCGTCGAAGGCGCCGGCGGCTGGCTCGCGCCGATTTCCGCGACCGAAACCATGGCCGACGTCGCCGGAAAGCTCGCACTGCCGGTGATTCTCGTAGTGGGAATGCGCCTCGGCTGCCTGAATCACGCATTGCTCACGCGCGAGTCCATCCGCGCCCGCGGAATACGCTTCGCCGGCTGGATCGCCAACCGCATGCCGGCGCCGATGCCGCTGGTGAACGAGAACATCGAAACGCTCGCTCAACGCTTCGGAATGAGGCCCCTCGGAAGCGTTCCGGCCGGGGACGACGGCGCTTCGATGCAGGGGCCGATGCCATGGGCCATGGAGATCGCGAAGAATCTCGTAAGTCTTTGAGGTATCCCGCAAATTCGCTGGTATAGTCGCGCCCCGTGCCCGCCGCCGCCCGCCACATCGATCTCTCTCCGCACTGCTCTCTGAGCACGCGTGGCGCGCTGTTGTTCTTCGCCTCGATCTGCTTCGCCACCTTCGGGGTCGCCGGCGTCGCCACGATTCTCGGTTTCTGGCTCGTGCTGCCTTTCGCCGGGGCTGAAATGGCGCTGCTCGGCTGGGCGCTGTACGCGAATATGCAAAGACGCCACGAGCACGAATCGATCGACATTTCCGAGAACGAAGTCGTTATCGAGTATTCCGTCGGAACTCCGCACCGCGTCGTGTTCCCGCGCCACTGGGCACGGGTTAAAATCCTCCGCACAAAATCGCTCCTCCAGCGTGGCCGGCTCGTCATCGAGTCGCACGGCCGGGCATACGAGGTAGGGAAGTTTCTGACAGAGGAGGAGCGTCACCACCTGGCCGCCAATCTTCGGCGCCTGATAGGTGACATGAACCAATCGCCGGCACTGCCGCGCACGGGTTCACAGCACTGAAGTTTTCTTGAGGTCATCGATGAGCTTTCACATGAAGAACGCCACCGCGCGCCGGATCTTCCAGGCCGCATCCGCCACTCTGCTTGCCGTGCTGGGTTCCAGCGCGAACGCCTGGGACGGGCTCAACATGCCCGAGGGCGTGACGATCCTGAGCCGCAAGATCTACGACCTGCACATGCTCATCCTGTGGGTCTGCGTGGTCATCGCCGTCGTGGTGTTCGGCGTGATGATCTATTCGCTCGTGAAGTTCCGCCGCTCGAAGGGCGCGCAGCCGGACACGACGCTCGTGCACAGCACGAAGGTCGAAATCATCTGGACCGTCATCCCGATCGCCATCCTGGTCGGCATGGCCGTGCCGATCGCGAAGACGCTCATCGAGATCGAGGACATGGGCGAGGTGGACCTCAACATCAAGGTCACGGGTTACCAGTGGAAGTGGCAGTACGAATACCTCGGCGAGGACGTCAGCCTCTTCTCGACCCTCAAGCGCGACAGTGACGCGGCCCGCCAGCTCGGTTCGGGCATCAATCCGAACGAGGTTCCCAACTACCTCCTCGACGTGGACAACCCACTGGTCATTCCCGCCGGCCAGAAGGTGCGCTTCCTGCTCACGGCGCACGACGTCATCCACGCCTGGTGGGTGCCCGAGTTCGGCATGAAGAAGGACGCCATCCCGGGGTTCGTGAACGAGATCTGGGTACAGGTCGACGCGGACAAGACCGGCACCTACCGCGGCCAGTGCGCCGAGCTTTGCGGCCGCGACCACGGCTTCATGCCGATCGTCGTCGAAGTGAAGTCACCGGCGGAGTTCGAAGAGTGGCTGCGCGCGAAGAAGGCCGAGGCGAAGCTCGCCGGCCCGTCGCCCACCGCTCCCGTTGAATCCGCGACCGTCGCCGTGGCTCCCACGACGACGATCCAGCAGTAAGTTTCAGACGAGAAGACAGACATGGCACACGAACACACCGCAGATACGCACGCCGCCCACGACCACCACGATCACGGCCCCGCCCACGGCTGGCGTCGCTGGGTCTTCGCGACGAACCACAAGGACATCGGCTCGATGTACCTGATCTTCGCGTGCGTGATGTTCTTCATCGGCGGCCTGATGGCCCTCGTCATCCGCGCCGAGCTCTTCAAGCCCGGCCTGCAGCTCGTCGATCCGCAGTTCTTCAACTCGATGACGACGATGCACGCGCTGATCATGATCTTCGGCGCGGTGATGCCGGCCTGGACGGGTCTCGCGAACTGGATGATCCCGATGCAGGTGGGCGCGCCCGACATGGCGCTGCCGCGTCTGAACAACTTCTCGTTCTGGATCCTGCCATTCGCGTTCGCGCTGCTGCTGGCGACGCTGTTCGTCCCGGGCGGAGCGCCGGCCGGCGGCTGGACGCTGTATCCGCCGCTGTCCCTGCAGACCGGCGACGCGTTCCCGATGGTCATCTTCGCGATCCACCTCATGGGAGCGAGTTCGATCCTCGGCTCCATCAACGTGGTCGTGACGGTCATGAACATGCGCGCGCCAGGCGTCGGCCTGCTCAACATGCCGCTGTTCTGCTGGAGCTGGCTGATCACCGCCTATCTTCTGATCGCGACGATGCCGGTGCTCGCGGGCGCCGTGACGATGCTGCTCACCGACCACTTCTTCGCGACGACGTTCTTCTCGGCGTCGGGCGGCGGCGACCCGGTGATGTTCCAGCACATCTTCTGGTTCTTCGGACACCCCGAGGTGTACATCCTGATCCTGCCGGCCTTCGGCATCATCTCGGAGATCATGCCGACCTTCTCGCGCAAGCCGCTGTTCGGCTACGACGCGATGGTGTACGCGACGGCCGCGATTGCGTTCCTGTCGTTCATCGTGTGGGCGCACCACATGTTCACGGTGGGCATGCCGCTCGCCGGACAGCTGTTCTTCACGCTGTCGACGATGATGATTTCCATCCCCACGGGCGTGAAGGTGTTCAACTGGACCGCGACGATGTGGAAGGGATCGCTGACGTTCGAGACGCCGATGTTGTTCGCGCTGGCGTTCCTGTTCCTGTTCACGATCGGCGGCTTCTCGGGCCTGATGCTCGCGGTCGTCCCGGCGGACTTCCAGTATCACGACACGTACTTCGTGGTGGCGCACTTCCACTACGTACTGGTCCCGGGCGCGGTCTTCGCGATCATGGCCGGCGTGTACTACTGGCTGCCGAAGTGGACCGGCAACATGTACGACGAGAAGCTCGGCAAGATCCACTTCTGGCTGTCGGCGATCTTCGTGAACGTGCTGTTCTTCCCGCAGCACTTCCTCGGTCTCGCGGGCATGCCGCGCCGCATCCCTGACTACTCCACGCAGTTCGCCGACTGGAACATGGTGTCCTCGATCGGCGCGTTCGGCTTTGGTCTCTCGCAGCTGCTCTTCCCGTACATCATCTGGAAGTGCGTGAAGGCCGGCGAGAAGGCGAAGGCGCGTTCCTGGGAAGGTGCGCACGGCCTCGAGTGGGAGCTCTCCTCGCCGCCGCCGTACCACAGCTGGACCACCCCGCCGTCCCGCGAGATCGTCGCGCGCGGCGTGCAGCACTGAGCCATGCATATGAGCCCCCAGTCTGAAATGAGCCCGGATGAAGTGAACGAACGGCGCGCGAAGGCACGCCGCTCGGCCATCGTGCTCGGTCTCATCGCACTGTCGTTCTACATCGCGTTCATCGTGATGTCGGTGACCAGGGCGAGCTGACGGCATGAGCGGACCGGAACAGACGGCCAAAGAGAACAAGCGACTGACGCTGAAGCTGCTCGGCTTCGCGGCGGGCAGCTTCGCGTTCGGCTTCGCGCTGGTTCCGCTCTACGACGTGTTGTGCGAGATGACCGGCTTCGGCAACCAGCGCGCGCTCGTCGAGCAGCGCGATGTGGTCGAAGAACCGGACGAGACGCGCCTCATCACGATCGACTTCATCACCGACCTGCCGTCGGTGGGCAACTGGGAGTTCCGCCCGCTCGTCGCCACGATGAAGGTGAACCCCGGCCGGCTCTACGAGACGGAATTCGTCGCGAAGAACCTCACCGGTCACGACACCACCGCGCAGGCGATTCCGAACATCGCGCCGGGACGGGCCGCGGGTTATTTCCGCAAGACCGAATGCTTCTGCTTCACGCCGCAACACTTCGCGGCGAACGAAGAGCGGCCGATGGCCGTGCGCTTCGTGATCGACCCCGCGTTGCCGCGTTCGGTCGAGCGGATCACCCTTTCGTACACTTTTTATGACGAGTTCACGCGTGTGAGCTCGTTGAACTAGCACCCAGGATCAATTCATGAGCGCAGAACCAGCCGGAAATTATTACGTCCCCCATGAAAGCAAGTGGCCGATCATCGGTTCGGCATCGTTCTTCGTGCTGTTGCTCGGCGCCATCGCGCTGCTGAACCACTGGCTGCCGGCCTGGGCGCTGCTGCCGGGCTTCGCGCTCGTGGTGTACATGTTCATCGGCTGGTTCGGCGACGTCATCGACGAGAACCAGCGTGGCGTCTACGGACTCGACGTGGACCGCTCGTTCCGCATGGGAATGATGTGGTTCATCTTCTCGGAAGTGATGTTCTTCGCCGCGTTCTTCGGCGCGCTGTTCTACGCCCGCACCTTGTCGGTGCCGTGGCTCGGCGGCGAAGGCACCAAGGTTCTCGGCAACGAGCTGCTGCACCCCGGCTTCGAAACCGCCTGGCCGACCAGCGGCCCGGATCGCCTCGGACCGCGCGATGACGGCACGTTCGACATCATCCCGGCGTTCGGCCTGCCGGCGCTCAACACCATCATCCTGCTGCTGTCGGGCGTGACGGTGACGATCGCCCATCACGCACTGCGCGCCAACAAGCGCGCCGTGCTCAACATCTTCCTCGCCCTGACGTTCCTGCTGGGCTTCCTGTTCGTCTTCTTCCAGGCGTACGAGTACGCCGAGGCGTACAACCACTTCGGCCTGCAGCTCGGCACCGGCATCTACGGCTCCACGTTCTTCATGCTCACCGGGTTCCACGGTTTCCACGTGACGCTCGGCGCGATCATGCTGTTCTGCATCTGGCTGCGGACGATGAAGGGGCACTTCACGCCGGAGCGGCACTTCGCGTTCGAGGCGGTGGCCTGGTACTGGCACTTCGTCGACGTGGTCTGGTTGGGACTGTTCGTGTTCGTCTACTGGATCTGACGAACTTCAAGTTTGTCCCTTTCAATTCGCGGGGCGCTTCGGCGCCCCGCGTCGTTTGGGGCCCAGAATTTTTCATGGTAGTTTGTCGACGAACTACTACGAGGCTGGACAAGCAAACCCGTGCACACATGAAGAAAGTGTTCGTGTTCGTCTTCGCCCTGGCGACCCTGACGGCCAGCTTCAAGATCGTCCGGGAGTCGCTGTTTGGCACCCCTCGGGAATCACCGATACTTTCGGGAGCCCAATCGACCTCTCGCGAGTCACCAGACTCACGATTCGATACGAATACAACGTCAACCGAGAGGCCTCGTGAGTTGCTGGTCCCCACGAATGATATGGGTCCGGAGCCGAAGCGTTACCCCTGGCAGGAGAAGGCCGCGCGTGCGCAAGACTTTGGGGACGTGGTGAAGGAGGCCCTTCCGGCCGCGAGCGCCGGTGACGCCGACGCGCAGTTCGCAATGTACGTACTCATGCGGTACTGCGCCGACGGGATGCGAAAGCGCAGCGACGAGGAACTCAGGCAAATGCATTCCCACTGCGATGGACTGGCGACCGAATTCTCCGACCTCGGCGGCGAGTCTGATGCCTGGCTACGAAGGGCGCATGAAGCTGCATTTCCGCGAGCGCTCGCCTTCACGGCGCTCGAAGAACTTCAGGCGATTGCCCGAGTTCAGCCAAAGAAGGCGGAGCGCGAGCGGCGCGTCGCCACCGCGCGGTCCGATCTCCTGCTCGCCCTGAACTCGAACGATCCGGCAGTGACATCCTTGGTGGCCGGACTTCTTCCGGCATTTTTTCCGACGGATCCGCGCACGGAGCAGGCTTTCTGGGTGTGGCAGCTCGCGGCCTGCGAGCAGGGACTTGACTGCCGGCCCGGTACGCAATTCGTCCGCGACGATTGCATCCTGCGGAATCGCTGCATGTCGGGAGAATCGGCGCAGGAGTACATCAGGCGAGTGTCGGGTGATTTCCCTTCGCTGACGGCGCGTGCCCGCAAACTTGCCCGCTCGCTGCGCAACAGTGAGCTCGACGAAAAGCTGTTCGATGAGACCGTCACGACTCTGCCTGCCTCGTATGCGCCCTCTGGTCCGCCCCCGGCCACCAAGGCCAGTACGTCGAGCACGCCGGCTCGAGTCGTCCGTTAGATCGAATATTCTCTACGCGTGGCTTCGATACTTCTCATTGGTCCCGGCGCGATCGGCGCCACGCTCGCTACCTGGCTCGCCCAGGACGATCGTCACGATGTTGCCGTTGCGGTGCGCACTGCGTTCGACTCCCTCGAGGTGCAAACGCCGCAGGGAGTGATACATGCGAAGCCGCGCGTGTATACCGATGTCACGCAGGTGCGGCCCGTCGAATGGGTGCTCGTGACCACCAAGGCCTACGACAGCGAGGCCGCGGCCCAGTGGTTTGTCGGCGCGGTGGGCCCGGCGACGCGCGTGGCCATCATCCAGAATGGCGTCGAGCACGTTGCACGTTTCGAGAAGCACATCGACGAGTCGCGCCTGGTGCCCGTCATGATCGATCTGCCCGCGGACCGCATCGCGCCCGGGCGTTCCGTCCAGCGTGGCGCGGCGCGCATCGTCGTGCCCGCGGGCCGGAATGGCGCGGATTTCGTGGCCCTGTTCGCGCACACCAATTTCGAAGCCACGGAGACTGAAGATTTCACCAGCGCCATCTGGCGGAAGCTGTGCCTGAACAGTGCGGGGGCTGTTTCCGCGGTTCTTCTCAAAGGTGCGGGAATCTCGCGCCACGACGGGGTGGCCGAGCTCATGCGCACAATCATTCGCGAGTGCATCGCCGTGGGGCGCGCCGAGGGCGCGGTACTCGCCGACACCATTCCCGACGAGATTGTGGACGGTGCGCGCCGTGCGCCTCCGGATACCGAGAACTCCATGGTCGCCGACCGGCGCGCCGGACGGACCATGGAAATCGACACGCGTAATGGTGTGATCGTGCGGCTCGGCAGGAAACACGGCATCGATGCGCCGATGAACGCGTTGATGGTCGCGCTGCTGGAAGCGGCACAGGGGAGCTGATGGGCGGCCGCCCGCGCACTTGCGCGCCATCCAGGCTGTGGGATCGCGACATGAACCTTGTACAGGCGGCCCGCAACCGTGCTAGCTTTCGCTCCATGAATCGCAACGAACAGCCGGGCCAGTCCCTTTGCCGCACCGCGGCGCTGCTTCGTTCGCTCCTGCTTCTTGCGGCCTAGCCGCACATAGACACGCGCCACCCGTCGGCGCCTACAAGACGGGAACCCGAGACCAGGCCGCAAGCAACCGCGGAAGAGTCGCGTCCCCGATCTGAAGTGAAATCGTCCGAAGTGAAGCCGTCATGTTGAAAGATCCGTCGAAGAAGTATCGCCCGTTCCCGTCCATCGATCTGCCCACCCGCCAGTGGCCGAGCCGTTCACTAACTACCGTGCCGGTGTGGTGCAGCACCGACCTGCGCGACGGCAACCAGGCGCTGTTCGAGCCCATGAGCCGCGAGACCAAGAAACGGCTGTTCAAGACCATCTGCAACGTGGGCGTCAAGCAAATCGAGATCGGCTTTCCGTCCGCGTCGGAGACGGATTTCCTCACGGCGCGCGACCTCATCGAGCAGAACCTGATCCCCGACGACGTCACCATCATGGTGCTCACGCAGGCGCGCGAGGAGCTCATTCGCCGCACGGTGGAGTCGGTGAAAGGCGCGCGCCGCGCCATCGTCCACGTCTACAACGCGACGGCGCCCGTGTGGCGGCGCGTCGTGTTCGGCCTGACGGTGCCGGACGTGATGAAGCTGGTCGAGAAGCAGGTTGCGCTGGTCAAGGAGCTGACCGATGCGCTGCCGGAAACCGAATGGGGCCTGGAGTATTCCCCTGAGGCCTTCAGCATGACCGAGCTGCCGGTGGCGCTCGAGGCCTGCAACACGGCGATTCGCGCGTGGAATGCCGGACCCGGCCGACCGATCATCATCAACCTGCCGACCACGGTGGAGAACGCCACGCCGAACATCTACGCCGACCAGATCGAGTGGATGTCGACGCATCTCGAGCGCCGTGAACACGTGATCATCTCGCTGCATACGCACAACGACCGCGGCACGGGTGTCGCGGCCGCCGAGCTCGGCCTGCTGGCCGGGGGTCAGCGCGTCGAAGGGTGTCTGTTCGGCAACGGCGAGCGCTCCGGCAACGTCGACCTGGTGAACCTCGCGCTCAACTTCTATTCGCAGGGCATCCACCCCGGACTCGATTTCTCGGACATCAACGCGGTGGCGCGCGAGGTGGAACAGGCGACGCGCCTGCCGATCCATCCGCGTCATCCGTATGTCGGCGACCTCGTGTTCACCTCGTTCTCCGGCTCGCACCAGGATGCGATCAGGAAGGGTTTCGCGGCGCAAAAGCCCGGGGATTTCTGGGAAGTGCCGTACATCCCGGTCGACCCGGCGGATCTCGGCCGCACCTACGACAGCATCGTGCGCGTCAACAGCCAGTCCGGCAAAGGTGGCATCGCCTATCTACTGGAGCGCGACTACGGCGTGGTGATGCCGCGGCGCATGCAGGTGGAGTTCAGCGCGCTGGTGCAGAAACACATGGATGCCGCGGAGGGCGAGATGTCCTCGCAGCAGCTCTGGGCGCTGTTCGAGGCGACCTATCTCGCGACCGACTACGACGTCACCTATCACGCACATCATCTGTTCGAGGACGGCGACAAGCAGGGCATCGAGCTCGAGGTCACGGTCGCGGGCAACCGGCGCAAGCTGCGCGGTGTCGGCTCGGGACCCATCGCCGCCACCGTCGCCGCGCTCGCACTGCCGATCCGCATCGACAACTACGAGGAGCGCGCGTTGCGCGCGGGCGCGGACGCATCAGCGCTCGCCATCGTCGAAGCCGCGCGCGAAGGCGTGAATGGCGTGCGCTATGGAGTGGGCCGCCACGCGAACATCGCGACGGCGTCGGTGCTCGCGGTGTTGTCGGCGGCGCGCCGGCTCGGCGTGAGCGCGCGCGAGCTCAAGACTCCATGGCAGGAAGAGAGATAGTCAGACCAGGAAGTCCTTCTTCGCGATCTGCAACACCGCGAGCCGCTTGTGCAGGTACGTCCGGCCGACACCGAGCTCGAGGGCGGCTTGACTGACGTTGCCGTGGAGGCGGCGCAGAGTCGCGATGATGTGATCGCGCTCGGCGCGGTCTCGGAATTCCTTGAGCGGTGACACCGCGGCGCCAACCTCCGCACGTGTTTCGGCGCCGAGAATTTCCTCGGGGAGATCCAGCGTCGTAATTCGATCGCCCGACATGACCATGAGCCGCTCGAGCACGTTCTGCAGTTCGCGTACGTTCCCCGGCCAGTCGTAGCGGCGCAGCTCGTCGAAGACCTCGTCCTCGATGATCTTGTCGGCCACGTTGTTGCGTTCGCGAATGCGCCGCGCCAGGTGCCTGACCAGCAGTGGCAAATCCTCGAGGCGCTCTCGCAGCGCGGGCACGCGCAGTGGCACCACGTTGAGCCGGTAGAACAGGTCCTCGCGGAAACGCCCTTCGGCCACCGCCTTTTTCAGGTCCTTGTGCGTACCCGACAACACGCGCACGTCGACGAGCGTCGGCCGCTCCGCGCCGACGCGCTGGATTTCGCCGTTTTGCAGCACGCGCAGGATCTTCGCTTGCGCGCTTGGGGCCAGATCGGCGATCTCGTCCAGGAAGATGACGCCGCGGTGCGCGACTTCGAACAACCCTTTGCGCATGGCGACCGCGCCCGTGAACGCGCCGCGCTCGTGCCCGAACAACTCGCTCTCGATGAGACTCTCAGGGATCGCTGAGCAGTTCACTTTCACGAAGGGCTGCGGCGCGCGGTCGCTGTTGGCGTGGATGCAGTTTGCGATGAGCTCCTTGCCCGCGCCGCTTTCCCCGGTGATGAGAACGTTCGCGCTGGTTCGCGCCACCTTCAGCGCGTCCTGCACCAGCCGGCGCATCACCGTGGAATCGCCAACGATCTCGCCGGCGTTCGCCGCTTCGGCGATGCGCAGCCGCTCGCGCAGCGCGGTCATCTCCAGGCAACGTCGCACGGAGACGGCGATGCGATCGGCGCTGAACGGCTTCTCGAGGAAGTCGAACCCGCCCAGCTTCACCGCCTGCGCGGCTTCGGTGAGGGTGGCGTGACCGGAGATGAAGATCGTGGGCGCCGCGATCCCGTCTGCCTGCGTGCGCCGGAAGAAATCGAGGCCGCTGAGCTCGCCGAGCCGGATGTCGACGATCATTACGTCGACGATGCGCTCGCGCAGCATACGCAGTGCCGCGGCGATGTCGTGCGCCGCGATCACGTGCATGCCTTCCTGCTCGAGCGCCATCTGGATCGAGTTGCGGATGTTCTTTTCGTCGTCGAGCACCAGCACGACGGGTTGCGCGGGGGTCATGCGGGTTTCCCGGGCAGGGTAATCGTGAACTCCGGATGGCCGTCGCGCGTTTCTTGCCGGATGTCGCCAGCGTGCTCGAGCACGATCTTCTTCACGATGGCGAGCCCGAGTCCCATGTTGTCCCCTCCCGACTTCGTCGAGATGTAGGGATCGAATATTCGGGGCGCGATCTCTGCAGACACGGGCGCACCATCGTTGGCGACCCGCACCGTCGTGTTCTCTCCTTGCTCCACCGTCACCGTGAACCGAACGCGGTTCCCCGGATTGGCTTCGATTCCATTGCGAATGAGATTGGCCAGCACCTGGCGAAACAGTGTGATGTCGACGCGCGCGCGAATCGGCGCCGACGGCACTCGCAGCGCGAGATCGGCCCGCCCGGACAGTTCAGGCAGCGAGTCGAGCTGCCGGCCGATCACGTCCGCCAGATCGACGTCCATGAGCTGCACCTGCGGCAGTCGCGCGAATTCGCTGAACTTGTTGACCGTCGCTTTCAGGTGCCGCAATTCCTCGCCGATCATCGACTGCGTCGACTCCAGGTGCGCGAGGAACTCCGGTTGCGGCTTGGACAGGTAGGCCTTCGACAGGGACGTCACCAGCACTTCGATGGGCGTCAGCGGATTCTTGATCTCGTGCGCGAGCATCTTCGCCAGCTCCTGCCACGACGACATCTCCTCCAGATACCGGACGCGATCGCGCTGGGCCGTGAGCTCTGCGACGTTGCGCGCGTGACTGCGGGCGATACGTCGGCTGAGCAGCGAGGCGACGCCGATCGACAACAACATCACCAACCCGAGGCCGAGCCCGAAGTACTGCTTGAGCGACCCGATCATGTTGCGCTTCACGAGGTCGGGCTCGGCGTAGACCTGCCGGAGCTCCTGGATCTCCCCGAATTGCTCGCGATACCGGTCGCGGCCCGCATCGTCGAGTCGCGCGAGCTCGCGCAGGTTTTCCGCGGACATATCCAGGACGCGGACTATATGCGGGTTGAACCCGAGGTCGAGGCTGGTGCGCAGCGCGTTCTCCAGTAGATAGAACGCAGCGAGCAGCGGAATCACCGCCATCACGAAGATGGTCACCGTCAGCAGCAATCCCACCCTAGCGTTGGTCATGCGCCAGGGTGTCGAGTCGGAAGGGCGCCGAGGTCGCCTCGACGCGCCACACCGCGGCGATGTCGCTGCCGTCAGCGTACTGCTCGAAGAGGCGATTGATGATGGCGCTCGACATCGAGTCGCCTTGTTCGACACCCATGCTCGGCGTGCTGTTCGCTGCCACCCACTTGCGGATATTGCTCAGCTTTTCGCGCTCGATCGGATTCAGCAGCAACTCGCTGCGCACCGTCATCGGGCGGCTCGGCGGCAAGCTCGTCGTAGCGAACAGGTTCGTGAGCCGCAAAGGCGTAAAGAAGGCTTTGACGTCAGCGACCGTCGCCAGGCGCCGCGAATCGGCAACGGTGTTGTCCATGGTCGTGATCACGATGAACTGCTGATCCCACAGATCGTAGCGGATCGTGATTTCTGTGGCGCGCTGCTGCAGGAGTGTCTTCGCGTCGAGCAACGAGCAGCGTACGTAGATGCGGTGCGTCAGGCCGCTCGTGAGTTCTTTGTCGAAGTCCGCGGGCATCTGCAGCGCGGTCACGGTGATACCGAGCGTCGCGTCGGTGATGGAGGCGGTGACATCGGCCGCGCGGGCGCCCGCGCTGCACAGCCAGAGGATCACCAGGACACGACGCCTCACTGGGCCCAATCCGTGCTGGCAAGGATGTACAGATTGACCACACCAAACTGCCGTGTTTCGGCACGCCAGCCGACCTTGAGCCCCGCGCCATAACGCGTATCACCTTCGGGGGTTCGGAAGCCGATGTCGAAACCCGGCTCGATGTACCAGCGGCCACGCCGGATGTTCGGGCCTGGCTCGACAGGCCGCGCGTACGTGAAGGCGATGAGCTGGCTTTCGTAGAATGAGCCGCGGTATTCATTGCTCGGCTCTCCACCCAATCCGATGGACCAATACCCCCCGGTGGCACTCCAGGTTTTGCGAAATTGAATGCCTCCTCCGACTCTGACTCCCTCGTTTCCTCTGAGGCGTACAGCTAGTCCGAACTGGAGCGCGGATCCGCGCGTGGGGAAATGGAGGTCATCTTCAGAATTCCAGCCGTACGTGATGTCGGCGGTGTTTTCGATTCTTTCGCTTTCGTCCTTGACCTGGAAAGTGCCGTCCCCGTACCAGAGCCCGCTTACCTGCTTGACGCCTGGACGCCAGGTCGTACCCAACGTGAGGTACGAAAAGTCAGCGAAGCGCCAGCCGACAGAAGCACTGAGCTGCGGGCTTTCGTAGTGGGTGAAACTCCCGTCCTCGGTCGCCGAGTCACGCTTGGACCAACCAACGCTCGCCTGCGCAAACCAACGGCGCGAGTCGAACAACTGCGGATCCGCGTAGCGCAGGAACACCGACTGCGCCTCGAAGTTGGGATCATCCTGCAGCGGAACGAATGCAACCGCCCCCAACTCGGCGTACTTGCCGGTGCCGAACAGGTTTTGATGGGCGACGCGGGCGCCGAGCTGGCTGTACTTCCATGTGATGCGATCGGAAAGGCCCGCGATGAACTCGGTGACGACGGGATCCGCTTCTACGACTCCGATGACGACGACAACCGCGCCTCGCGTGGCGCCCTTCTCGAGGCGCACGTGCACCGCGGTGAAGTTGCGTAGCGAAGCCAGGCGCAGTTCCGCGTTTCTGACTTCCTCTTCGTCGAGCAAGTCACCCGCGACGAGGTGGAGTTTTTCGCGGATGAATTCACACGACGTGTTGTCGTTGCCCGCGCAGCGGACTTCCTGCACGCGCAGCGGTTCCGACGGCGCGGCATCGAGCCCCTGCGCGGCAGCCTCGAAAGTGAACAACGCCGCCAGCAGCGCGATACAGGACAGCGCTGACCGCGCCGCTTTGGGATTCTTGTTGGCCATGTCCGACCTCGTCACTGTATCAGTTGTCGCCGCGAGGACGGGATGTCCACGAAAGTGGACACCTGTAGTCAGGGCTGCGCCGCGTAGCGAACGCCGGGTAGTAAGCCGCAGCTCGTGTCGGGCGCCGCATTACGGAAAGTCAGCGGCAGGGTCTCGCCCGCGGGCAGCGCGTTGTAGTCGGGCGGGCCGGTACAGCAGCTGCGCGTGACGTCGAAGTGCAGGTGCGGCCCGCTGCTGTTGCCGGTATGGCCGCTCAGGCCGATGCGCTGGCCCTGGGTCACCACTTCACCCAGCTCGACCAATGCACCGCGGTTCGTCAGGTGGACGTAGCGGGCAACGGTGCCGTCCTCGTGCTGGACGTAGACGTGGTTCTCGTGTCCGAAGACATTGTCGCCGTCGAAGAACGCTTCCTGCACTCTAACTACCGTGCCGGCGCGCATGGCGAGTACGTCCGTGCCGATGGGCATGCCGACGTCGATCGCGTAGCGCTGCACGCCCGGATCGCGCGCGAGGTGCGGACTCGCCGTATATGCCTGCCCGATGTACCACGGCAGCGTGTAGGGCGACGCCGCCGCGGGCGTGAACATCGAACACTGCGCCGCCGAGGCCGAGTCGGTGTCGTCATCGCCACCGCCGCAGGCGGCCACCAGCGACAAGATGACCGCCGGAAAGATCGGCCGCGTGCGTGGGAAGGCCATCTCAGAACCGGTACGCCGCATTGAGCGAAATGATGTCGAACGACGCGTCCGGCACGTTCACCTTGTCGTACTCGGCGCGCAGCCGGAAGTTCTCACCGATCTTGAATTCGAAGCCGCCGCCGAAGATGAAGTCCGAATCGCTTTCGGAGTCGGATTGACGCAGCTGGCCGAAGGCCACGGTTTGCGTGGATTCGTGGTAGACGTAGCCGACTTTGACGAAGGGCACGAGGTACGGGCCGACGGGGAGCTTGCCGATGCCGGTCGCATAGAGACCTGCGCTCTCGATGGCGACGCGATACGCACCGACGGGGCTGGCGATGGTACCGCCATCGATGTACCCCGCCTCGGCCGAAAAGTAGCGGTTGAACGAATAACCGCCGAACACCCTGAAGGACGTGTCGTCGCCTTCGAACGCACCGGATTTCTGCCGGGCCTCCCCGAATCCGCCGCCGAGGTAGAAGCCCGCTTCATCATCCGCGCGAGCGATGCCGGCAAGGGTTGCGGCCAGCAGGCACATGCCTGCAATTCTCGAGTACTTCATCGATTCGATCTCCCAGTGGGCCTCGTCGAGGCATCTGCGGGAGACAGAGCAATGAGCGTGCCAGCGCGACCGAAGCCCCGCGGCGCGGATTTCCCAGCTCGAGGTGTCTAACTAATCAGACAGTTGTGTCCGTTGGGGCGGCGGCCCGCGGGCGCGACAGCAGGAACATCCCGATCGCGCCGGCGACGATGCAGGCGACGGAGATCAGTTGTGCCTGGGTGACCGCCACGCCAAACAGGTGGTACGTGGTGTTCACGCGGATGAACTCGATGAGCAATCGTTCGACGCCGGCGAGCAGCACGTAGAGCGAGAACAGCCAGCCGACGCGATACGGATGCTTGCGCAGCCGCCAGAGCACACCGAACGCGATCAGGCTCATCGCGAACTCGTAGATGGGCGTGGGATAGACGCCGGGTGGATCGATGACCACCCCCGCGATGTTGTTGGTGTACGTCTGAGCCCAGAGCCATTGCGGCAGCCAGTCCGGCTTCGCCGCCATGTCCGCGGCGATGCCCCAGTCGCCATCGCCCGAGATCTGGCAGCCGAGCCGGCCGATCGCATAGGCCAGCATGAGGCCCGGCGCGGCGGCATCGAGCGTGAGCCAGCCCGACACTTTCTTCGAGCGCGCGTAGAAGAGCGCCGTGATCGCGCCGACGATGAGGCCGCCGTAGATGGTGAAGCCGGATCGCGAGAACAGCATCTCCACCGGATGCGCGAGGAACTCGCGCGGGTACTCGAGCAAGTGGAACAGCCGCGCGCCGAGGATGCCCGCGAGGAATGCCCAGATGCAGGCATTGCCCATGAAGTCGGGCGGTTGCCCGGGCATCAGTCGTTGCGCCTCGCGCGTCGCCAGGTGCATCCCTACGAAAAAGGCGATGCCGACCATGAGGCCGAACGTGGGCAAGGGAAGCCAGATGTCGATGCCGAGCAGGTCGCGCAGCAGGTCGCTGAGAGTTGGATATGCCACTGCGGGAGATTATGCCGCGCCGAAGCGACCGCGCGAGGCCGGATTTCGGCGGGCACGCATGCGAACATGACGGCATCGCTTTGAGGAGCATTGAATGAAGCACATGTTTGGATGGGTCGCCGTCGCCGTTGCGCTGAGCGCCTGTGGTTCACGTGAGCCCGCGCAACCCGATTACACGGCGCGCGGCCAGCAGGATTGGGAGCACGTGAAGATTCTGGCCGATGACTCGATGGAGGGTCGCCGCGCCGGCACGCCCGGTCATCGCCGCGCCGCGGAATACGTCGCGGAGCAATTCAAGAAGGCCGGGCTCGCGCCGGGCGCAGAGGAGGGCTACTTCCAGGCCGTGAACCTCGAGAAGCGCGCGATCCGCGAGGATCTTTCCAGTCTCGCGCTCGTGACGCCGCGGGGCGTGGAACCGCTGAAACTCGGCGACGACGCGATCCTCAACCTGCGCGGCAACTTCGCGAGCAAGGAAGTGGAAGCGCCCATCGTTTTCATCGGCCATGGATTGCGGCTGCCGGAGTACGGGCACGACGACCTCACGGGTATCGACCTCAAGGGCAAAGTGGTCGCGTACATCACCTCGGCGCCGAAGTCCGTGCCGGGCGCCGCCGGCGCGCATTTCGGCGCGGCGTCCGAACGCTGGCAGCAGTACCACGCGGCCGGGGCGATCGGCGTACTCACCATTCCGAATCCTTACGCGATGGATTTGCCGTGGGAGCGCATCGCCGCCGCGCGCACCAATCCGACCATGCGACTCGCGGCACCGGCCGCGGACCTGTTCCCCGATCAGCAAGTCTGGGCGGGACTCAATCCCGCGCGCTTCGGGCGATTGCTCGAAGGAACTGGCCATTCCGAGCAGGAGCTGCTCGCGAAGATCGAGAAGGGCGAGGCCCTGCCGCGCTTCGACCTCAAGGTTCGCCTCCGTGCCAGGACCGTTGCCGACAGCTCGACGACGGTTTCCGAGAACGTGGTCGGCGTGCTGAAAGGATCGGACGAATCGCTGTCCGCCGAATACGTGGTGCTCAGCGGGCATCTCGACCATCTCGGCATCTCCGGGACGGGCGAAGGCGACCGCGTGAATAACGGCGCCATGGACAACGCGACCGGCATCGCGACGCTCATCGAGGTGGCGAAACGCCTCGGCGCCGGGAAGCCGAAGCGTTCGGTCGTCTTCGCCGCGGTCACGGCCGAGGAGTCCGGGCTGCTGGGCTCGCGCGCCTACGCCGAGAATGCCGCCCGCACCGGCATGAACATCGTCGCGAATCTCAACAGCGACATGTACATGCCTATCTACCCGATGAAGCGCGTCATCGTGTTCGGCCTGGACGAATCCTCGCTCGGTGAGGATGCGCGCGCCATCGCCGCCGAGCTCGGTGTCGAGCCTATCCCGGATCCCCAGCCGGAACGCAATCGCTTCATCCGCAGTGATCAGTACAGCTTCATCCGCACCGGCGTGCCGGCGCTGTCGCTCAAGATCGGGTTCGCGCCCGGCTCGCCCGAGGAGAAGATCGATGAGCAGTGGTTCAAGGAGCGTTACCACGCCCCGTCGGATGACCTGGCCCAGCCCGTCGATTTCGGTGCGATGGGATTGTACGGCGATTTCGTGCAGCGCCTGACGCTGCGCGTCGCGAATGCCGCGCAGGCGCCCGCGTGGCGGGACACGAGCGTGTTCGCGACGATTCCGAAGGCCGCCTCGAAGGCGGCGAAGTAGTCGGGAGTATCGGGGACGGATCCGGGATC
>JAEWLQ010000001.1 GCA_023457495.1 Pseudomonadota bacterium | reverse complement strand
CCCGCTACCTGCGGGCGCGCCGCCTTTTCAGTCGAGGTCAGTGGACAGCGCGTCGCGCACGTTCGCGGGCACGGCCGCGATCTCGTGAGTGTAGTCAGGATGATCGATGCCGACGGCGAGCGCTGCGCCGTCCTTGAGCTTCGCCGCCATCGCGTCGTCCAGCTCGAAGCGCAGGAAATGCACGGCCGAGGTCTTCGTCTCGTTTTCGCGCTCGAGATCCTCGTCCGCGATGGCGTACACGCGATCGAATCCTTCCACTCGGACCCAGCACCGGTCCTCGATGCCACGAAGTTTCTCGAGCTGCGACTTGCGCACCTCGGGATCCGGATACTCGATGAGAAAGGTCGCCTTCCAGTTGCGTCCGTCGGGAATCAGCGGGTTGTAGGCCTCGAGCTCCTCGACGATCCCTTCGGCCTCGAAGATGCGCTCGGTACGCAGCATCTCCTGCACCTGGTATTGCACCGTCACGCGGTCCTCGAACAACCACATGGTGTTGCCACCCACATTGAGCTGGCGGTTCTTCTTGTGCGCGATCACGCGCGCGCGAAATTCGGGCCGCTCGCGCGAATAACGTTCGAGCGACAACAGATCCGATTCGACGAGCTTCTTCATGGCGTCACTCGAGTCCGTAGGCCTTGCGTATCAGCGACATCGGGTGCTCGGGCTCGCGCACCTCGCCCGATTCGCCCGGCGACAGGATGCTCTCGATCTGGCGCCCGGCCATCGGGCAATCGCTCGAATAATGATCGGCCTTCGCCTGCGTGACCCGGTTGGCCACGGGGCGGCCGATTTTCACGGACGCCGCGCGGTATTCCTTCTTCACGGCATAGGTGCCGTTGTGCCCGGAGCAGCGCTCGATCACGTCGACGGTCGTTTCGGGCACTAGTTTGAGCACGTCGCGCGTTTTCAGGCCGATGTTCTGCACGCGCAGATGACACGGCACGTGATAACTCACCTTGCCGAGCTTCTCCTGGAAATCCGTGCGCAGCAGCCCCGCCTTGTGGCGCAGCATGAGGTACTCGAACGGATCGAAGATGTGCTCCTTCACCGCCTGCACGTCCGCGTCCTCCGGGAACATGAGCGGCAGCTCCTGCTTGAACATGAGCACGCACGACGGGATCGGCGCGACGATGTCATAGCCCTCGTCGATCAGCGCCTTGAGCGCCGGGACATTGAAGTTCTTGTACTTCTCGACCGTTTCGAGATCGCCGAGCTCGAGCTTCGGCATGCCGCAGCACTTTTCCTTGCCGACGACTTTGACCGGAATGCCGTTGTGTTCGAACACCACGGCGAGATCCTCGGGCATGTGCGGCTCGTTGCGATCGCCGTAACACGTGACGAACAGCGCAACCTTGCCGCGCGTATCGTCGGTGGCTTTCACCTCGGCGTTCGAAGCCGCGACCGCGCGGGCGCGCTTCGAGCCGGTCTTCGAATGATATTTCGGGATGGGCGCGGTCGCGTCCACGCCGAGCGTCGACTCGAGCAGCTTGCGGCCGGCTTCCGTGGCATTCACGGCGTTGACCACGCCCGAGACCACGGGAATGCCCGCGATGCTGCCGAGCACGCGCGTATTCGAGAGTAGTTTGTCCCGGAACGAATGCTCGCCCTTGCGATGCTGCACGTGTTTCGCGCGCAGCATCAGGTGCGGGAAATCGATGTTCCAGGGATGCGGGGGAACGTAGGGACACTTGGTCATGAAACACATGTCACAGAGGTAACAGTGATCCACGACGTCCCAGTAGACCTTCTTGTCGACGCCGTCGAGTTCGAGCGATTCGCTCGCGTCGATTGCATCGAACAGGGTCGGGAACGAATTGCACAGGCTGAAGCAGCGGCGACAGCCATGGCAGATGTCGAAGACGCGCTCGAGCTCTTTCTCGAGCGCGTCCTCATCGACGAATTCAGGCTTGCGCCATTCGAGCGGATGGCGCGAAGGAGCCTGGAGGCTGCCTTCGCGCGTGCCGGTTTCTGAAGCGCTCACTATTGTCGACTAGTTAGGGTGATCAGATCGAATCGAGCGCCTTCTGGAAGCGATTCGCATGCGAGCGCTCGGCCTTGGCGAGCGTCTCGAACCAGTCGGCGATTTCGGAGAATCCTTCCTCGCGCGCCTGCTTCGCCATGCCCGGATACATGTCGCTGTATTCGTGCGTCTCGCCGGCGATCGCCGCCTTGAGATTGTCCTTCGTTTCACCGATCGGCAGGCCCGTGGCCGGATCGCCGACCGCCTCGAGATATTCGAGATGGCCATGCGCGTGACCCGTCTCGCCTTCGGCGGTGGAACGGAACACGGTCGACACGTCGTTGTAACCTTCGACGTCCGCCTTGGCTGCGAAATAGAGATAACGACGGTTCGCCTGCGATTCACCGGCGAACGCATCCTTCAGATTCTTTTCAGTCTTGCTGCCCTTCAGGTTCACGGCACACTCCTTCTCTCAGTTATCCAGTCGAGAACTAATCTCATTTAGACTTGTTCTAAGTGCGGGGCGCACTCTACGACCGCCTCAGCAAGCCCGTCAATCAGGGCCGCCTGTCGTTGACCCTGCCGCATCGCGACGTTTAACGTCGCGCGCGTGACAGCCAAATCAAAATTGCCCGACTTCGAACGCTCGCTGAGCGAGCTCGAAGCATTGGTGGCCAAGCTCGAACAGGGCGACGTTCCTCTCGAAGACGCATTGAAGACTTTCGAACGCGGTGTTGCGCTCACGCGGCAATGCCAGACGGCGCTGCGAACCGCGCAACAGAAAGTCGAAGTGTTGCTGGCGCGCAATGGTGACGAGGAGCTTGCGCGTTTCGCACAAGACGCCGACGAGGGCGAGGACGACGTCGATGACGAAGACGAGCGCTGAGGCGACTATCGCCCCGTCGCAAGGATTTCTGGCCGCGCGGGTTCCGCTCTATCAACAACGCATCGAAGGCGTGCTGGCTCGCGCGCTCGAAGTCGAAGGCGGAGCGACGGCGCGCCTGCTCGATGCCATGCGTTACAGCACGCTCGCGGGCGGCAAGCGCGTGCGTCCCGTGCTCGTCTACGCGACCGGTGAGGCGCTGGGCGCGTCGCTGGAAATACTCGACGCACCGGCCGCCGCGGTCGAGCTCATCCACGTCTACAGCCTCGTGCACGACGATCTTCCCGCGATGGACAACGACGATCTGCGGCGTGGCAAGCCGACCTGCCATCGCGCGTTCGACGAGGCCACCGCGATCCTTACCGGCGACGCGTTGCAGGCCCGCGCCTTCGAACTCCTGACGCGCGCCGCGCCCGCGATTCCTCCGGCCGCCTGTCTCGAAATGCTGCGCGTCCTCGCGGACGCCATCGGCACCCGCGGCATGGCGGGCGGACAGGCCATCGATCTCGAGTCCGTCAAACAAACTCTCGATGAAGCGGCGCTCGAGCGCATGCATCGGCAGAAAACCGGCGCGCTCATCCAGGCGAGCGTGCTGCTCGGCGCGATTTCTGCCGGACACCTGGGCGTACCGGAGCGCGCGGCGCTCACGGAGTTCGGCGCGGAAATCGGCCTCGCCTTCCAGATCCAGGACGACATCCTCGACGTCGAGGGCACGACCAGCGCACTCGGCAAGCGCGCGGGAGCCGATGCGGATCGCATCAAGCCGACCTACCCGTCGGTGCTCGGCCTCGAGCGGGCGCGGGCCCAGGCGATCACCCGCCGAGATCGCGCGATCGCGGCGCTCGAGCCGCTGGGGCCCCGCTTCGCGCACCTGGCCGAATTCGCGCACTTCCTCGTCGCGCGCATGAATTGAGCGCGTGTAAACTCCACCCGCAATGTCCCATGCCTCCGACGCCTTTCCGCTGCTGCGCACGCTCGATTCGCCCGCGGACCTGCGCGCTCAACCCGAAGGCAAGCTCGGCGATGTCTGCCACGAGCTCCGGGAATACCTGATTCGCAGCGTCGCGACCCGCGGCGGCCACTTCGCCGCCGGGCTCGGCACCGTCGAGCTCACGGTCGCGCTTCACTATGTTTTCGACACCCCGCACGACCGCCTGGTCTGGGACGTGGGCCACCAGGCCTACCCGCACAAGGTGCTCACCGGGCGGCGCGAGCAGCTCGACACGATCAAGCAGAGCGGCGGCCTCGCGCCCTTTCCGTCGCGCGCCGAGAGCGAGTACGACACCTTCGGCGTCGGTCATTCGAGCACGTCGATTTCGGCGGCGCTCGGCATGGCGGTCGCCGCGGAGCTGACACACGATCCGCGCAAGGTCGTCGCGATCATCGGCGACGGGGCCATCACCGCGGGCATGGCCTGGGAGGCGCTGCTCAACGCGGGGGCGCGCAAGACCAACCTGCTAGTCGTACTCAACGACAACGACATGTCGATCTCCGAGAACGTCGGCGCGCTCTCGAACTACTTCGCGAAAGTGCTGTCGGGCCGCATGTACTCGACGCTGCGTTCGGGCGGCAAGAAAATGCTGAAGCAGATGCCCACGATGTGGGAGCTCGCGCGCCGCTCCGAAGAAATGATGAAGGGCATGGTGTTGCCGGGCACGATTTTCGAAGAGCTCGGGTTCAACTACATCGGGCCGATGAACGGGCACGACATCAAGGAACTCGTGACCACCTTGCGCAACATGCGCAACCTCAACGGCCCGCAGCTTCTGCACGTGGTCACCCGCAAGGGCAAGGGATACGCACCGGCCGAGGCAGATCCGATCAAGTGGCATGGCCCGGGTCCGTTCGATCCGGTCAGTGGCACCATCTTCAAGGAAAAGGCGCAGGGCCCTGCCTACTCGCAGGTGTTCGGCCAGTGGCTGTGCGACATGGCGGCGCGCGACGAGCGCATCGTCGGCATCACGCCCGCCATGCGCGAAGGCTCCGGCCTGGTCGAATACTCGAAGAAATTCCCGCAGCGCTATTTCGACGTCGCCATCGCCGAGCAGCACGCCGTCACGTTCGCGGCCGGTCTCGCGTGCGAGGGCCTCAAGCCCGTGGTGGCTATCTACTCGACCTTCCTGCAGCGCGCCTACGATCAGCTCATCCACGACGTGGCGCTGCAGAACCTGCCGGTCGTGTTCGCGCTCGATCGCGCCGGACTCGTCGGCGGTGACGGCGCGACACACCAGGGCTCCTACGACCATTCGTTCCTTCGCTGCATCCCGAATCTCGTGGTGATGGCGCCGGCCGATGAAAACGAGTGTAGGCAGATGCTCTACACCGCGACCACCCTGCCCGGCCCGTCTGCGGTTCGTTATCCGCGCGGCCAGGGGCCTGGGGTTGCACCAGTCGCTGAAATGACGGCCTTGCCCGTGGGCAAGGCCCAGTTGCGCCGCGAGGGCCGCAGCGGCCTGCTCATCCTCGCCTTCGGCTCGCTGGCGAAATCCGCCGAGATCATCGGCGAGCGCCTCGACGCGACGGTCGTGAACATGCGCTTCGTGAAGCCGCTCGACGAAGAGCTCGTGCTGCGGCTCGCGGAATCGCACACGGCGCTGATCACGGTCGAAGAGAACGCGGTCGCGGGGGGCGCGGGCTCGGCCGTGCTCGAACTGCTGGCGAATTGCGCGGTGCAACTACCCACGCTCACGCTCGGCATTCCCGACCGCTTCGTCGAACACGGATCTCGCGAGGATTGCCTGGCCCAGGCCGAGCTCGATCTGCCGGGCCTCGAGAGCGCGATCCGCCGCTGGTGGGACCTCCAGTCGGCGGCCAGGATGCAGGCCTCCGGGACATAAATCGCCCCGCCGGACGCCCATTCGGCCGCCCGCCAGCGCGATTCGCGGCACTTCTCCCTTATGAGGGGGTTGATCGATCCGTGAAAGCCCGCAAACTGTGGCCCCGAATCCCCGATCCGACTTTCAGGCACCCATGAACACCGCCGTTGCCCCGCAGGCCCGCGTCGTCTCCGTCGAAGACGTCCAGAACCGCGCCGACACCCGCCGTATTCCGATCAACCAGGTCGGCATCAAGGACATCAATCATCCGGTGCGCGTCAAGGATCGGTCGGTGGGCGAGCAGCACACGGTCGCCAACTTCAACATGTACGTGAACCTGCCTCACAACTTCAAAGGCACGCACATGTCGCGCTTCGTCGAGATCCTGCATCGCGAACGCGAAATCTCGGTCGAGTCGTTCGGCGCCCTGCTCGCCGAGATGACGGAACGTCTCGAGGCCGACTCCGGGCACATCGAGATGTCGTTCCCGTATTTCGTGATGAAGAAGGCGCCGATCTCCGGCGTCGAGAGCTACATGGATTATCACGCCACGCTCACCGGCAAACGCGTGAAGGACGTGACCGAGATGTGGGTGAAGGTCGTGGTTCCCGTGACCAGCCTCTGCCCCTGCTCCAAGAAGATCTCCGAGCGCGGCGCGCACAACCAGCGTTCCCACGTGACCATCTCGGCGAAGCTGCGCGAGCACATGTGGATCGAGGAGCTCATCGAGATCGCCGAGTCGGAAGCCTCGTGCGAGCTGTACGGCATCCTCAAGCGGCCCGACGAGAAATACGTGACCGAGCGCGCCTACGACAACCCGAAATTCGTCGAGGACATGGTGCGCGACGTGGCCGTGCGGCTGAACGACGAGCCGCGCATTGGCGCCTACGTGGTGGAATCGGAGAACTTCGAATCCATCCACAACCACTCCGCCTATGCGCTGATCGAGCGCGACAAGGACGCCGAGACCAACGCAGCGTGATCGCGGCGTTCTCATGAACGGCGATCTCCTCAGGCACCTTCGATGAGACAGCGCTCGGGCTGGTGGCGCCTCCTCGCGGCCGCGATGTCCTTCGCGTGGCTGATGCCGGCGCATTCGCAGGAACGAGTGAGGCCCGAATTGCTGGTGTTCGCCGCGGCCTCCCTCACGAACGTGCTCGGCGATCTCTCCGCGACCTGGGAGCAGACTTCCGGCGTGAAAGTCCGGCTTTCGTTCGCCGCGAGCTCCGTGCTCGCGCGCCAGATCGAGGCCGGCGGCCGTGCCGACGCCTTCATCTCCGCCGACCAGGAGTGGATGGATTACCTGCAGGCCCGCGGTCGAATCGACGAGGCCTCGCGCCGCGACCTGGTCGGCAACCGCCTCGTGCTCATCGCGCCCGCCGACAGCAAGGTCGCACTCAGGATCGCGCCGGGGTTCGAGCTCGTCGACGCCCTGCGGGGCGGACGGCTATCTACTGGCGACCCGGACATCGTGCCGGCCGGCCGCTACGCGCGCGCCGCGTTGATGTCGCTCGGCGTATGGAACGAGGTCGCGGACCGGCTGATCAGGGCGGACAACGTCCGCAGCGCCATGATGTACGTCGCCCGTGGCGAAGCCCCGCTCGGAATCGTCTACGCGACCGACGCATTGATCGAGCGGAACGTGCGCATAGTCGACACGTTCCCCGCGAACACGCACGCGCCGATCACCTATCCCGCCGCGGCCGTCAACGGCGCGCACCGCGAATCGGCCGCCTATCTGGCGTACCTGCGGAGCGCGGACGCCGCCGCGGTGTGGCGCAAATCCGGATTCCAGGAGATACGACAATGAATCGAGGCCCGACGCTCCGTCTCGCCATCCTGCTCGCCCTCGCCGCCGCGCCGGCCGTCCACGCGGATGAAGCCACGCTGCGCGCGGAAGTCGAGGCACTGCGCGGGTCGATCGAAGCACAGCGCGCGCAGCTCGCCGCGCAGGCCGCGCTCCTGGAGCAGCAGCAGAAGCAGCTGGAAGCGCTCACGCAAAGGCTCGAGCAACCGACGGTCGCGCCGCAGGAAGCGCCCAAGGTCACGCTCGCGAACGCGCGGCCCACGATCGCGTCCGCGGACGGAAGCTCCTCGATCGCGTTCCGCGCCAACGTGCAGCTCGACGGCGCCCTGTACGGCGAAAGTCCCGCGGGTCCGCTCGCGACCGACTACCGGCGCGGCTCGGTGGGCGGCACTCCGAATCGCGAAAACACCGGCGCCCGCGATTTCTCGGATGGCTTGTACTTCCGGCGTGCGCGCTTCGGAGTCGAAGGCAGGCTCGCGCGCGATTTCAACTACCGGCTGCTGCTCGAGCTCGGCGGCTCCGGCACGGAAGGCCCGACCCGCATCAACGATGCGTGGATCGCGTATACGGGCTTTGCGCCTTTCACGATCCAGCTCGGCGCGTTCTCGCCGCCCTCCAACATGGACGACGGCACCACGCCCGAGGACATCGTATTCATCGAACGCGCCAGCGCTGCCGAACTGTCTCGCTCGCTGGGCGGCGCCGACGGGCGCATCGGGCTCGGCGTGCGCGGCGGCGGCCCGCGCTGGATGAGCGCCCTGACGCTCACGAACCGCACCGTCAACGACCCGGAAGTATTCGATTCGCAACTCGCGGTCGTCGGACGTGCGGGGTTTCTGGTCGCCACCGGATCCGACTACAACGTACACGCCGGCGTCTCGGGCACCTACGTGCTGTCGCCGCCGGACCAGGGCGCGGACGCGGCGTTGAGAAATCCGCTGCGCTTCCGGGATCGGCCCGAGATCCGCGTCGACAGCACGCGGCTCATCGACACCGGCCTCATCGACGCCTCGCACGCCAGCGTGCTGGGCCTCGAATTCGGCGCCAACTGGAAGAACGTCTATCTACAGGGCGAGCACTTCTGGTTCGACGTCGAGCGCCGCGAATCCGCGGGCCTCGACGATCCGTCGTTCAAGGGCTACTACGCGCAGGGCAGCTGGGTGCTCACGGGCGAGAGCCGCCGCTACAACCCGGCCACGGGTTCCTTCCAGAATCCGCGTCCGCGGCAGCCGTTCGCCAGTGCCGGAGGATTCGGCGCCTGGGAGCTCGCCGCGCGCTACAGCCGCATGAATCTCAACCACGAGGCAGGACTCGAAGGCACCGCCGCGATCCCCGGCAGCGTGCGCGGCGGCGATCAGTCCGTCCTCACGCTGGGCGTGAACTGGTACGTCAACGCCAACTTCAAGGTGATGATGAATTACCTGCTGATCGACGTGGACCGGTTGAATCCCGCGGGGCCCGGCAATACGCAGCCCTTCGGCGCGCCGCCCAACACGCCGCCATTCGGCGTGCAGGTGGGTCAGGACCTGGACGTGTTCGCGCTACGCACCCAGTACAGCTTCTAGGCGTCGCGCTCGCGCGCGGGAATCTTACTGCTGCGCGGACTGATCGTTGCCCTGCAGGCGCGAGATCAGCGCGCGCAGGAATACGCGGTTGAACCGCAACTGGCAGGCGGCGGAAACCTGCTCGAGCAGCGTCGAGCTCACGCGCAACACGGACACGGGTGTTTCCGCCTTGATCGTCGCGGTACGGCGCGCGCCGCGCACGTAACTGGTCTCGCCGAAGCAGTCGCCCGAGTCGATGGACCCGATCGTCTTGCCGTGGCGCTCCACCAGGCACTTGCCGTTGACGAGGATGTAGAAGCGGTCGTCCATCTCGCCTTCCTTCACGATCTCCTCTCCCGCGGGGTAGTCGGTCATGCTGCTGGCGCGCAGCACTTCCCAGATCTCCGCGTGCGAGAACTCGTGGAAGAAGCGCAGCCGGCGCAGCACGTCGAACTGCTCCTGCTGGTCGATGCGTGCGTTCTGCTCGCGCAGGCGCTGGTGAATGCGAGTCAGCTCCGCCGCGAAGTCCGCGCCTGACTTCTGGCGCTTGTCGGGCGACTTCATCATCGCCGTGACGACGATCTGCTCGAGCTCCTCGGGCACGTCCTTGCGATGCGTGAGGATCGGCGGCGGCGTGGCGTAGACGATCTGATGCAATAGTTTGACGAGGTTGCCGGCACGGAACGGCCGGATGCCGGTCAGCAGCTCGTACATCACCGCGCCGAGTGAATACAGGTCCGAATGATGCGTGAGATCGAGGCTCTGCACCTGCTCCGGCGACATGTAGGACGGCGAACCGGCGATGCCCTCGATGCGCGAGATCTCCGAATCGGCGACCAGCGCGATGCCGAAGTCGATGATGCGTACGTCCGAATCCTGCGTGAGCATGATGTTGGACGGCTTGATGTCGCGGTGGATCACGCCGCGCGTATGCGCGTAGTGCAGCGCCTTGGCGCACTTGAACATGATTTCGACGACGTCGTCGATGCGCAGCAGGTTGTCCGGCCGGCAGTAGGCCGAGAGCGTGCGCGCTCCGTGCACGTGTTCGGTGACGATGTAGCAGCGCCCGTTCTCCTCACCCGCGTCGTAGATCGGGAGAATGTGCGGATGCTGCAGCATGCCGACCATGTGCGCTTCCGACAGGAACATCTTGCGGGCGATCTTGGCGCGCTCGTCGGTCTGATCCGGGTCCATGTTGTAGACCTTGATCGCGACGTCGCGGCCGTAATAGGAGTCGTGCGATAGATAGACCGTACCGGTGGAACCCCGGCCTACCTCGTTGATGATTACATATTTACCGATCCGGTCCGGAACGCGGTTCTCCAGGATCTTTTGCGCCTGCGCTTCGGTGCCAGTACCGGTCGTTGTGGCTTGCAGCGGCATCTTTCTCGACGTGCGCGAAGCGCCGCCGCGGGTCGTCCCGCGACATCGCGATCGCATGTAAGGTGCCGGCAGAATACGGCCGCGACACGCGAGGGGGTGTGACCCGCTTCAAGGGATCGCGGCGGCGGCCGCACGGCTCACCGCGCGAAATGATCGAATCCGGCTCCCGAGAACTGCATCACACCCGCGCGTGAGAAAACCCTGACGCCTTTTTTGGATACCAGGCTGCCGATGCGGGTCACCGGCCCGAGTCCCTGTGCGATCGCCTGCGTCATCGCACCCAGTCTCGCGAGCGGGACGGTGAACAGCAGCTCGTAATCCTCGCCGCCCGTGAGCGCATATTCACGCGCGATCTGGCGACCCACGGCGTTCGAGAGCGCATCGGAGATCGGCAGCGATGCCGCGTCGACTTCCGCCCCGCAGCCGCTGGCCTCGCAGAGTTTTTCGAGGTCGCCGCCCAGTCCGTCAGAGACGTCGATGCACGCGCTCGCGAGGCCGCGCAACGCCTGCCCCACTTCGCAGCGAGGCGTCGGGAACAGGAAACGGTCGCGCAGGATCTGGGCCGACAGGGGATCCGCGACGTGCAACCGCCCCTGCTCGAGTGCGAGTCCCGCCGCCGAATCTCCGGGCGAGCCCGTCACGAAAATCGCATCTCCCGGCTGACCCCCGCCGCGTTCGAGCGCGACGCCGAGGGGCACGATGCCCATGATCGTCACCGTGATGGACAGCGGGCCGCGCGTCGTGTCGCCGCCGATCAACGCGACGCCATGCCGGCGACACAGATCGCCCGCGGCGCGCGCGAATTCGTCGAGCCACTCGTCGTCGCGCCGCGGCATCGTGAGCGTCAGCAATGCCCAGGCCGGCTCCGCGCCCATGGCGGCGATGTCGGACAGATTGACCGCGAAGGCCCGATGCCCGATCGAGGCCGCGGGACTTCCCACCGGAAAGTGCACGGCCTCGACCAGCGAGTCCGTGACCGCCACGATCTCGCGCGACGCCGGCGGCGTGACCACCGCGCCATCGTCGCCCACACCGATGCGCACGTCCGCGCGACTCGCCCCGAGCCGCGAGAAGTACTTCGCGATGACTTCAAATTCGGATTGCATTCACGGACGGCGTCGCTTCGACGACGTGAAGAGTGGCGCGCAGCGCCTGACTAATGCTCGAGCGGGCGCAATTCACGGGCGGCCTTGTCCAGTACCGCATTGACGAACTTGTGGCTGTCGGTGGCCCCGAAGCGTTTGGCGAGGCCCACCGCCTCGTTGATGACCACGCGGTACGGCACCTCGGGCGCGGCCTTGAGCTCGTGCGTGCCAACCCACAACACGGCGTGTTCCACCGGATCGAGCTCCGCGGGCTTGCGATCCATCCACCCGGCGAGCGAAGCATCGAGCGCCTCACTACCCGTGCAGACCTCGGTGATGAGCTTGTTGAAATAGCCGCGGTCCGCCTTGCGCATGTCCTCGTCCGAGGCGAATTCATTCACCACGTCCTGCCACGGACTCGCGTTGATCTGCCAGCGATACAGCGCCTGGATGGCGAGCTTGCGCGCGACCGCGCGGCGCGCGGAGGCGGGGTTGATGCCGTTTCCGCGCGACATCAGCGGCGCCCCTTCTTCTTGCGCGGGTTGTTCTTCGCGCGCCTGGCTTTCGGGCGTGCGGCGGGCCGTACGGCAGGCGGCGCGCCAAAGGGCGCCAGCAGGTCGATCATCTCGAGCGCCGCTTCCATCGATTCGCCGCCCTTGTTCATCCGCTCGAGCGACGCGCGCTCCTCGGCCTGCGCCAGGGTCTCGGTCGTCAGCACACCGAAGATCACCGGCACACCCGACGCGAGTCCCGCATCCATGATGCCGCGCGCGCATTCGCCCGCGACGTATTCGAAGTGCGGCGTGTCGCCGCGGATCACGCAGCCGAGCGCGATCACCGCGTGATATTCGCCGCTCGCGGCGAACTTGAGCGCGGCCAGCGGCAGCTCGAACGCGCCCGGCACGCGCTGCACGAGGAGGCCGTCGTCATTGCCGCCATGCGCGCTCCAGGCGCGCGTCGCGCCCTCGACGAGCTGGTCGACCAGCCCCGCATTGAAGCGGGCGGCGACGATGGCGACGCGCCAATCGCTGGCGTCGAATTGCGTTTCGTTGGGACGGGAGCCGGTCATGGGCGCGGGAGTATAGCGGGGCTCATTCGGCCACGTAGCCCACGATCTCGAGGCCGAAGGCCGCGATGCCCTGGAGCTGCTTGGGGGTGGATAGCACCTGCATGCGCGTGACGCCGAGGTCCTTGAGGATCTGCGCGCCGATACCGTAGGTGCGCAACACCTGCGGCGGCGCCGCCGCGGACGCGGGCGCGAGCCGGGGGCCCAGCGCGGCGACCGCATCGGCGAGCTCGCGCGGACTCGCATGGTCGCGCAATACGATGATGATGCCGTAGCCCGAATTCGCCACGCGCCGCATCGCATCGCGCAGGTTCCAGGTGCGCCCGAGACCTCGCACGCCGACGAGGTCCGACAGGGTGTCGATCGGATGCACGCGCACCAGCGGCGGACGCGACGGATCGAGATCGCCGCGCACCAGCGCGAGATGCACGTCGCGGTGCACATGGTCCTCGTAGGCCAGCAACTTGAACTCGCCGAACTCGGTGTTCACCGTCTGCTCGGCGATGCGCTCGACCGAGCGCTCCTGGCGCAGCCGGTAACGAATGAGGTCCGCGATCGTGCCGATCTTGAGCTGGTGTTTTTCCGCGAAGGCCTCGAGATCCGGACGGCGCGCCATCGTGCCGTCGTCGTTCATGATCTCGACGATCACGGCGGACGCATCGAAGCCCGCGAGACGCGCGAGATCGCAACCGGCTTCGGTGTGACCCGCGCGGGTGAGCACGCCGCCCGGTTGCGCCATCACCGGGAAAATGTGCCCGGGCTGGCGCAGATCCTCGGGTTTCGCGTCGGGCTTCACCGCCGTGATGATGGTGTGCGCGCGATCGTGCGCCGAGATGCCCGTGGTCACACCCTCGGCGGCTTCGATCGACAGCGTGAAGTTGGTGCGATGCTCGCGGTGCGTCTCGCTCACCATGAGCGGCAGGCGCAGCTGGCGGCAACGCTCCGCGGTGAGGGTGAGGCAGATGAGGCCGCGGCCGAAGCGCGCCATGAAGTTGACGTCCTCCGCCCTCACCTTCTGCGCGGCCATCACGAGGTCGCCTTCGTTTTCGCGATCCTCGTCATCCATGATGACGACCATGCGGCCGGCGGCGATGTCGGCGAGGATTTCCTCGATGGAGTTGAGGGGTTTCATGAGGCTGTGGACAGGCGTTCGGCGTAGCGTGCCAGCAGGTCGATTTCGAGATTGAGCTTCGCGCCCGGCGCGAGCTGGCCGAGCGTCGTCACTTCGAGAGTGTGCGGAATCAGGTTGATGTTGAAATTGCTGCCGTTCACGTCGTTCACCGTGAGGCTGACACCGTCGAGCGTCACCGATCCCTTGCGCGCGATGAAGCGCGCCAGCTCGCGCGGCGCAGTGAGCTCCACGCGCAGCGAGCGCGCGTCGCGGCCGGCGCTCGTGACTTCGGCGATCCCGTCGACATGGCCGGACACCCAGTGGCCGCCGAGCGCATCGCCGGCCCGCAGCGCCGGCTCCAGGTTGACCCGGGCGCCGGCCTGCTTCGCGCCCAGCGTCGTCACCCGCAGCGTCTCGCCGGAGACGTCGGCGAAGAACGAATCCGCCCCGAGCCGCGCGACGGTCAGACACACCCCATCGACACTGATGCTGGCGCCCGGCTGCAGTCGCTCGACCGGCAACGAGCCGAACTCGACCTCGAAGCGCTGATCGCCGCCTTGATCGGTGGCAGCACGGATGCGGCCGACCTCCTGGACCAGGCCAGTGAACACGATGCGGGAACCTCGATGACTGACGCGCCGGAATCCGGCGTGCGCAGATGATACCCAACAGGGAGGTTCCCGTCGGTGGTGCCGGGTGAGGCCGACCTTGATCTGCTGGAACGAGGGTGTTCCGTTCGCGTGTGACAGGTCGAGCCAGTGCATTTCCCACGAACCGCGGAAGGACATGCTGGAGGTCAGGTCCCAGCGCAGGCCGAGGCCGCCGCTGTATCGGAAGCCGTCGACCGACTTCGTGTTCTGATAAGGCGCGCAGATCTGTCCCCACCACGGATCCCACCAGCAGCCGACCTGGACCGAGCCGGTCGGAATGTTCGTGTCGATCCAGCTCCAGCCGAGGCCCGCCGAGATGAACGGCGTCACCGGGCCATCCATGAAGTTGTAGACGCCTTTCGCCATCAGCGTGAAGGCCTCCATCGTGCCCGATACCCCGAGCGAGCCCGGCAGATCCGCCCTGACGAGGTTGGCGTCATAGTCGACGTCCGACCAGTCGATCGTGGTCTGCAGCTCGAGCTTGGGATTGAAGCGGTAACCGAAGCTCACCGCGAAGCCCCAGTCGTCATTGACGTCCGCGACGGAGCCTCCTTCGAAGTCGACGTCGTCACCGAGCAAGTAGTTGACGTCGAAGCCGAGTTCCCAGCCGGTATCGCGATCCTGCGCGAGCGCGGGAGCGGCGAGAAACGCACCCATGATGATGGTAGTTAGAACCGATTTTCCACGGATACGCATCGAAGCCTCCTTGGCCCACGTGATGACGCGGTGTTGCTCCATCACAACCGCTGGACTGCGATTTTTGGTTGCGCCGGGCGCGCTTCAAATGAGACCTAGGTTGGATGCGCGCGGAGATTCCGTCGTGCCCCGCGCATGGCGCTGCCTTCGCGACGGCTAACGCGCGACGCGCAGTCGTAGGCGAATGTCGGGGCCTATCTGCTTCGATTCGCACAATTCGAATCGCCGCGCCGCCGCGATCCGCGTGATCGGTGGCAGCGCAGCAAGGGGCCGCGCGTTCGATCCGAGCAACAGGGGCGCGAGATACAGCAGCCACTCGTCCACGAGCCCGGCCCTGAGCAAGGCACCCGAGAGACGCGGCCCCGCCTCCACGAGCACGTCGTTGACCTCGAGCTCCGCCAGCCGCGCGAGGACGCGCGCCGGATCGAGATGTCCGCGCACGATACGCACGCGCTCGATGCGAGCCGCGCCCAACTTCTCGTCCTTGGACGATGCCCGGGTCTTGCCGACCGTGCCCCTGAACAGCAGCACATCGCCTGGCGGCGCGAGAATGCGTGCGTTCTTCTTCACTTGGCGCCGCCGATCGAGCACGACACGCAGCGGCTGGCGCGGCGATTCGATGCGCACGTCGAGTCGCGGATCGTCGGCCAGCACGGTGGCGGCGCTCGTGAGGATCGCGCCGCTCTGCGCCCGCCAGTGCTGCACGTCGGCGCGCGATTCCTCGCTCGTGATCCACTTGCTGTTGCCGTTCGCGAGCGCCGTGCGTCCATCGAGACTGGCCGCGGATTTCAGCCGCACGAAAGGCCGGCCCTGGCGCATGCGCATCATGAAGCCCGCGTTGAGCTCCTCCGCCTCGCGCTCCAGCAATCCGGATTCGACGACGACGCCGGACGCGCGCAATCGCGCCGCTCCCGCGCCGTTCACTCGCGGGTTCGGATCCCCGACCGCGTACACCACCCGTCGCACGCCCGCCGCGAGCAGCGCATCGACGCAGGGCGGCGTCCGCCCGTGATGATTGCAGGGCTCGAGCGTGACGTAGGCCGTCGCGCCACGCGCCCGCTCACCCGCCTCGCGAATCGCATTCGGCTCGGCGTGCGGCTGCCCCGGGCGCTCGTGCCAACCCTCGCCGATGATCTCCGCGTCACGCGTCAGCACCGCGCCGACGCGCGGATTCGGCGCCGTCGAATACAGCCCGCGCGCCGCCAGCTCGAGCGCGCGGCGCATCGCGACTTCGTCGAAGGCGCTGAACTTCACTTGCGGTCCTTCTTCTTCGGGGGCACTCCGCCCGGGATGAGCTCGAGCTGATCCTCGCTCGCGATGCGACCACGCCGGTGGCGCATGCGCTCGATCTCTTCGCGGAATGCCTCGACGTCCTGGAAATGCCGATAGACCGACGCGTAACGCACGTACGCGACTTCATCGAGCCGGTGCAGCTCTTCCATCACGATCTCGCCGATCTGGCGCGAGGTCACTTCGCGTTCCCCGAGGCCGCGCAGCTTGCGCGTGATGTGTCCGACCGCTTCCTCGATGGATTCGAGGCTCACCGGCCGCTTCTCGAGCGCCTTGGCGAGACCGCTGCGCAGCTTGCTTTCGTCGAAGGGCACGCGGCGCTGGTCGCTCTTCACGACCAGCGGCATGACGAGCTCGGCCGTTTCGAACGTCGTGAACCGTTCGCCACACTGCAGGCATTCGCGCCGTCGCCGGATCTGCGCCCCTTCGGCGGCGAGGCGCGAATCGTTCACCTTCGTCTCTTCGTGCCCGCAGAACGGACAGTGCATGGCCCGTCCTCAGGTGTGAGCGCGACCCTCAGGGACCATACACGCGCTCAAGGTCCGTAAACCGGATACCGCCGGCACAGCTCGTTCACCGCCGCGCGGGTCTTCTCGATGGCGGCTTCGCTGCCGTTGGCGTCGAGCACGTCGGCGATCCAGTCGGCGATCTGCTCGAACTCGGCCTGCTTGAAGCCGCGCGTGGTGCCGGCCGGCGTGCCGATGCGGATGCCGCTGGTGACCATGGGCGGACGCGGATCGTTGGGCACCGCGTTCTTGTTCACGGTGATGTGCGCCTTGCCGAGCGCCGCATCCGCTTCCTTGCCGGTGATCTCCTTGTCGGAGAGGTCGAGCAGGAAGAGATGGTTGTCGGTGCCGCCGCAGACGATCTTGTAGTTGCGCTTCTGCAGCCGCGCGCACATCGCCTTTGCGTTGAGCACGACCTGCTTCTGGTAGTCCTTGAACTCCGGCTGCAGCGCTTCGAGGAAGGCCACCGCCTTCGCGGCGATGACGTGCATGAGCGGGCCGCCCTGCGTGCCGGGGAACACCAGCGAGTTGAGCTTCTTCGTGATCGCCTCGTTGGCGCGCGCGATGATCAGGCCGCCGCGCGGTCCGCGCAGCGTCTTGTGCGTGGTGCTGGTGACGACGTCCGCGTACGGCACCGGGTTCGGATACTGGCCCGCGGCGACGAGGCCGGCGACGTGCGCCATGTCCACCATGAGGTACGCACCGACCGAGTCGGCGATCTCGCGGAAGCGCTTGAAGTCGAGCACGCGCGAATAGGCGGAGAAGCCGGCGACGACCATCTTCGGCTTTTCGGCCAGCGCCTGGGCGGCCAGCGCGTCGTAATCGATCTCACCCGAGTCGGGACGGATGCCGTACTGCACCGCGCGGAAAATCTTGCCCGAGAAATTCACCTTCGCGCCGTGCGTGAGGTGGCCACCGTGATCGAGGCTCATGCCGAGGATCGTGTCGCCCGGATTGATCAGCGCGAGATAGGCCGCGGCGTTCGCCTGCGAGCCCGAGTGCGGCTGCACGTTGGCGTAGTCGGCGCCGAAGAGTTGCTTGGCGCGGTCGATGGCGAGCCGCTCGGCGACGTCGACGAATTCGCAGCCACCGTAATAACGCTTGCCCGGATAACCTTCAGCGTACTTGTTCGTGAGCACGGAACCCTGCGCTTCCAGCACGCGGGGGCTCGCGTAGTTCTCCGAGGCGATCAACTCGATGTGATCTTCCTGGCGCTGGCGTTCGTTCTTGAGGGCTTGGTCGAGCTCGGGGTCAAAGCCACCGATGGTCATCGCGGTTCTGAACATGTATGGACCTCGGGAGGGTCGTCACGGGGGCCGCGAATTGTACTGGCGTTGGTGCCGGGTGAGAAATCGCTGAGTTAGCGGGCCGCCGCCGGACCACCCAATCCCTGCGAAGCGGCTAACTCAGCGATTTCTCACCCGGCACCGACCAGCAAGCCCTCGACGACGCCGGACCAGGCGCGCGCGAGGTTGATGCGGTTGTAGCCGCCGCCGCCGGTGCCCAGGACGCGACCGTGGCCGATCTCGTCCGCCAGCCGGACGAGGTCGCGGGCCGCGCGTGCGTGGTTTTCGGCCGAATAACGCATGTGCGTGATGGGATCCCCGTCGACGCTGTCCGCGCCGGCCTGCAACAGGATGAATTCGGGCGGATATTTGCGCAGGTGGGCCAGGACCCGGGCCCAGGCCTTGTCGAAGGTGTTGTCGTCGGCGCCCGGCGGCACGGGAATGTTGAGTTTCGTCCCCGCCGCGGCGCCCGAGCCGGTCTCGTCGGAACGACCCGTGCCGGGATACAGGTAATGCCCGTCCTCGTGGATGTCCGCGAAGATCAGGTCCGGATCGCTCTCGAATCCGTAATACACGCCGTCGCCGTGGTGCGCGTCGATGTCGACGTACGCGATCCGCTTCAACCCGTGCTTCCGCCGCAGCACCTCGACCGCGACTCCGCAATCGTTGAACACACAGAAGCCCGCCGCACCACCGCGCGCGGCGTGGTGCAGCCCGGCGATCGGGATGAACCCGCGGCGCGCCCGTCCCGCCATGATCTCTTCCACGGCGAGCAACGTGCCCCCGACGACATCGGCGGCCGCTTCGAACACACCCCGCCAGGCCGGCGTGTCACCGGCATCGAGGAAGCCCTCGCCGGTCAGCGATTTCTGCGCGACGAATTCGACGTACTTGGGTGTGTGGAAGGATTCGAGCTCCGCGCGCGTGGCGCTGCGCGGTTCGAGGATGCGCACGCGCCGGTCCAGCCCGCGCGCGGTGAACTCCGCGAAAAACGCCGCGTGCCGGTCGGGGCCGAAAGGATGTCCGTCGCCGAACCCATAACGCGCCAGGCGTTCGCCGGCAACGACCACGACGGAAGAACCCACGGCGGAAGAACCAGTCGTTGCCAGAAGTCGCGCTCCCCTACGAACCCTGTGCGCCCTGTTCCGAGCGTTGCGGGCAAACGTAGCACAGCGGCCCGCGCGGTGGATGTAGAATTCCGCGCCGTTCCCGCCTCGAGAAATCACCCGGATCCATGGCCCAATACATCTACACGATGAACCGCGTCGGCAAGGTCGTTCCGCCGAAACGCGTCATCCTCCGCGACATCAGCCTCTCGTTCTTCCCCGGCGCCAAGATCGGCGTGCTCGGCCTCAATGGCTCGGGCAAATCCACCCTGCTCAAGATCATGGGCGGCATCGACAAGAACTACGAGGGTGAGGCACGCCCGCAGCCCGGCATCAACGTCGGCTACCTGCCGCAGGAGCCCGAGCTCGACCCTAACAAGAACGTGCGCGAAGTCGTCATGGAAGGCCTCGGCGGCGCGTTCGGGCAGCTCGCGCGTTTCAACGAGATCTCCGAGAAGTTCGCCGATCCCGAGCTCGATCCGGACGAGATGACCAAGCTGCTCGACGAGCAGGCGAAACTGCAGGACGCGATCGACGCGGCCGGTGGCTGGGAGCTCGAGCGCAAGCTCGAGATCGCCGCCGATGCGCTGCGCCTGCCGCCGTGGGAGTCGGTGGTGAACAAACTATCGGGTGGCGAGAAGCGCCGCGTCGCGTTGTGCCGGCTGCTGCTGTCCTCGCCCGACATGCTGCTGCTCGACGAGCCGACCAACCACCTGGACGCCGAGTCCATCGCGTGGCTCGAGAAGTACCTCGAGCAGTATCCGTCGACCGTGGTTGCCGTTACCCACGACCGCTACTTCCTCGACAACGTCGCCGAGTGGATTCTCGAACTGGATAGAGGCCACGGCATTCCGTGGAAGGGCAACTACTCGACCTGGCTCGAGCAGAAGGAAGCCCGCCTCGCGCAGGAAGAGAAGGAGCAGGTCGGCCTGCAGAAGATGCTCGCGAAGGAGCTCGAGTGGGTGCGCCAGAATCCGAAGGCGCGCCAGGCCAAGAGCAAGGCGCGCATCGCGCGTTACGAGGAACTCGCTTCGCGCGAATTCCAGGAGCGCAACGAGACCAACGA
This sequence comes from Pseudomonadota bacterium, assembly GCA_023457495.1. Classification (GTDB taxonomy): domain Bacteria; phylum Pseudomonadota; class Gammaproteobacteria; order Steroidobacterales; family Steroidobacteraceae; genus CADEED01. The sequence goes on along the minus strand of JAEWLQ010000001.1, from coordinate 1,637 downwards.
GATCTACATTCCGCCGGGCGAGCGCCTGGGCGATCTCGTCATCGAGGCGAAGGGCCTGCGCAAGGCGTACGGTGACCGGCTGCTGATCGACAACCTGAATTTCAATCTGCCCAAGGGCGGCATCGTTGGAATCATCGGGCCGAACGGCGCGGGCAAGACCACCCTCTTCCGCATGATGGCCGGGCTCGAGAAGCCGGACGCGGGCGAGTTGCGCATGGGCCCGTCGGTGAAGCTCGCGTACGTCGACCAGTCGCGCCAGTCGCTCAACGACAAGAACACGGTGTGGCAGGAAATCTCCGGCGGCCTCGACATGATCAAGGTCGGCAACTACGAGACGCCCTCGCGCGGCTACGTGGGCCGGTTCAACTTCAAGGGCACGGGCCAGCAGCAGAACATCGGCGAGCTGTCGGGTGGTGAGCGCAACCGCGTGCACCTGGCGAAGGTGCTCAAGTCCGGCGGCAACGTGCTCATGCTCGACGAGCCCACCAACGATCTAGACGTCGAAACGCTGCGCGCGCTCGAAGAGGCGCTGCTCGCCTATCCCGGCTGCGCGGTGGTCATCTCGCACGATCGCTGGTTCCTCGACCGTATCGCGACCCACATCCTCGCCTTCGAAGGCAACTCCGAGGTCGTGTGGTTCGAAGGCAATTTCCAGGACTACATGGAAGATCTGAAGCGACGCAAGGGCGAAGAAGCCGCGCAACCGCATCGCATCAAGTACAAACCACTAACAAGATAAGGGAAAAATGGGGACATTCCTCGTTTCCTGGCAAATGGGGACGCGCCTGAGAAGGCACGTCCCCATTTGCCCGCCTACGGCGGGGAAACGAGGAATGCCCCCATTTTTCCGAAAGGCGCGGACAATATGAACGTGTTCATCGACTCGACGGGTGCGATGTACTTCGGCGACGAGCGCGAGACCGCGCGCAACTGCCCTCACTGCAACGCGTTCTCGCGCATGAGTCCGAGCGCGCTGCCAACTTTCGACGAGCTGCTGCTGCAGAAGCCGCGCTCGGTGGGCGTGGTGCTGCGCTGCCACGCGTGCAATGCGCCGGTGTTCCTGCGTTTCGCGGCGCGGGTGTACGCGAGCAATCGAGTCGAGCTCGCGCCACAGGCGTTCGACGTCGAGCGCCCGATCGAGAAGTTCGCGTTCAACTACGTGCCCGAGGACGTCGAGATTTTTTTCCGCGAGGCGCTGACCAGCTACTCGCACGACCAGTTCCAGGCGTTCGCCGCAATGTGCCGGCGCACCGCGGCCACGACGTTCGCCGATCTCGGCAACTCGACGAAACTGCGGCTGTTCGATTCGCTGTCGGATGTGCGCGAGATGGCGGAGATCGACGAGGACACGTTCGCCGTGGTGATGCGCGTGATCTTCGCGGGCGCGCACGACACCGTCATCGATCTGCCGCTGATCAACGCCTACCAGGCCGCGGTCCTTCTCGAAGTGATGAAGGACTTCCTCTACCAGGCCTACGTCCGCAAGGGCCGCCTGCAACACGCGATGAAGGTCCGCAAGTTCTTCGTGCAGGAAGCCAGCGCCCGGCGGTAAGTTGGTTGGTTGGTTGGTGCCGGGTGAGAAATCGCTGAGTTAGCGCCGGGCGTCATCGTCGCGTCGGCGGCACCACCTCGCTAAC